>CAZTQN010000006.1:0-152411 GCA_964615765.1 uncultured Phycisphaeraceae bacterium | reverse complement strand
CGCTCGCTGGAGCAGTGCCCGGCCGACCTTCGCGGGTGGGAGTGGCGGTACCTGGACCGCAAGTCGGATGATGCGCTGGCGGCGATCGAGGTCCCGCCGGGCGATGTCGCGGCGTGCGCGGTGACGGCGGACGGAACGGCGGCGATCGTCGCCACCAGCGACGCGGTCTTGACGCGCATCGATGTGACGCGTGGGGTGCGCGCGTGGACGGCGACGCTGCCGCGGCCGGATTTGTGGGCGCCGGTGCTGTCGCCGGATGGACGCGTGCTGGTGGTGAACGGGACGGGTGGAGAGCTGATCCGATTCGATCCGGACACGGGCGCAAAGACGGGCGAGATGGTGAACGCGGACACGCCGGAAGCGAAGGCGATCGGCTGCCGCACGGTTGTGTTCTCGCCGGATGGCACGCGGATGCTGACGGGCGGCGTGGACGGGCGCGTGCGCGTGTTCGATGTGGTGGGCGGGCGGTTGGTGCACGTGTGGGCGGCCCACCGGCGCGATGTGGCGTCGATGGCGTTCTGTGATAACGGGCGGCTCCTAATGACCACCGGAACGGTGGACGGCGTCGTCACGCTGTGGGATACGCGGACGTGGAGCCGCGTGGACGGGCGGGCGCTGGATCTGAACGGGGTGCACGTGACGTCCGCCGCGGTGAGCCCGGACGGGCGGCGCGTGGCGGCGGCGACGGTGCGCGCGGGGCTAGTGGTGTGGACGCGCGGCGAAGCGCCGGAGAGCGGTGTTGAGCGGGCGCTCACGGGGCTGGACCGCTCGGTGCTGGTGATGAGCGTGAGCCCGGACGGGCGGACGCTGGCGACGGGCGGGCGCGACGGGCTGCTGGTGCTGTGGGATCTGGAAACGGGCAACAGCGTGTTGACGCTGCGCGGCGAGCCGGATCAGTTCCGCTCGGTGCATTGGCCGACGGCTGAGCGGATCGTGACGACGGGGGCGTTCTCGAGGCTGCGGGTGTGGTCGCCGCGGAAGCGGGCGGGGGCGGTGGAGTTCGGGTCGGTGTCGCTGGGCGCGCCGGTGGTGCGGATGCTGGAGCGCGGCGTGGTGGGCGTGATCGGGGCGGAGCGGGTGGGCGTGCTGCGGCTTGGGCGAGAACGCGTGGAGACGGCGGCGCAGTTTGCGGCGCGGCAATCGCGCGATGTCGCGGTCGATGGCGATGGTCGGCTGATCAGCGCCGGGCATGTGCCGTGGTTGAGGGTGGATGACCGGCGCGGCGGCGGGGCGGTGTCGGTGCCGCTGGACGGGCCGGGCGTGGCGTCGATGGCGCTGGCACGCGGCGGGGAGGCGCTGGTGCTCGGGATGATCGATGGGTCGGTGATGACGCTGGCGTGGCCGTCGGGCGAGGTGCTGGCGCAGAGCGGGAAGCGTGAGGCGTCGGTGGCGCGGGCGATGCTTGTGCCGCGGAGGGCGGGCGCGGGGGAGGATGTGGTGGTGGTGTGGTCGGACGGGCGCGTGGGAAGGATGAGCACGGGCGACGCGGGGCGGATGAATGCGCTCACGGAAGAGAGCGCGGCGATGGTGGAGATCGGCGCGACGCTGCACTCGGGCGCGGTGAGTCCGGACGGGCGGCTGGTGGCGGTGGTGGGCGAGTCGGGGACGGTGCGGGTGCTGTCGGCGGAGACGCTGCAGGAGCGGTCGCGGTCGAGCGCGGCGCTGGGGCCGGTGTTCGCCGCGGCGTTTATTGATGACACGCGGCTGGCGATCGGTGGGGGCGATCGGGCCGTGCGGATCCTGGATGTGCGGAGCGGGGAGGAACTGCTGGTGCTGAAGGGGCACCGCGCGAGCGTGACATCGCTCACGGCGGATGCGGCGACGGGGACGCTGGTAAGCGTGGACTGGTTCGGCGAGGTGCGGGTGTATGAGGCGGGCGCGGGGCGGGCGGGCGATTTGTTACACTGAGCGGCATGGACACGCCGGGTGCGAACGCGGGCGGCGGCAACGGCGGGAACGAGAACCCGACGGGGTCGATCGGGTCCGGCGGGGCTGGGGCGACGGACGTGTTCGCGGCGATGCTGGGCGCGCAGGGCGAGATGCGGGGCGACCGCATCGGCCCGTACACGCTTGTGGAGAAACTCGGCGAGGGCGGGTTCGGCTCGGTGTGGCTGGCGGAGCGGCGCGAGCCGATCGTGCAGCAGGTCGCGGTGAAGATCATCAAGCCGGGGATGGATTCGTTCGAGGTGCTGGCGCGGTTCGAGCAGGAGCGGCAGGCGCTGGCGCTGATGAACCACCCGAACATCGCGAAGGTGTTCGACGCGGGCACGACGGAGAAGGGGCGGCCGTTCTTCGCGATGGAGCACGTGCCGGGGGAGTCGATCACGCGGTACTGCGATCGGCGGCGGCTGTCGATCCGCGAGCGGCTGGCGCTGTTCGTGCCGGTGTGCGAGGCGGTGCAGCACGCGCACCAGAAGGGGCTGATTCACCGGGACATCAAGCCGTCGAACGTGCTGGTGTCGGAGATCGACGGGAAGCACGTGCCGAAGGTGATCGACTTCGGCATCGCGAAGGCGATCAGCCACACGCTGACGGACAAGACGATCTTCACCGAGCGCGGGGTGCTGCTGGGGACGCCGGAGTACATGTCTCCGGAACAGGCGGACATGGGGTCGGTGGATGTGGACACGCGGACGGACGTGTATGCGCTGGGCGTGATGTTGTATGAACTGCTGTCGGGGGTGCTGCCGTTTGATCCGAAGGAACTGCGCAGCCGCGGGTATGCCGAGATCCGGAGGATCATCCGTGAGGAGGAGCCGCCGACGCCGAGCCGGCGGCTGAGCGGGCTGGACGAGGCGACGGTGGTGAAGATCGCGGAGGCGCGGCGGGCGGTTGGGGACGCTCTGGAGCGGGCGCTTCGGCGGGAACTGGAATGGATTCCGCTGAAGGCGATGCGGAAGGAGCGGTCGCGGCGGTATGACACGCCGCGGGATCTTGGGCGGGATATTGAGCGGTATTTGTCGGGGCAGGCGCTGGAGGCGGCGCCGGAGTCGCGGTGGTATCGGGCGCGGAAGTTTGTGCGGCGGAACCGTGGCGCGGTGGCTGCCGGGGGGTTGATTGCGGCGAGCCTGGTGCTTGGCGCGGGGGTGGCGGGGTGGCGGTGGCGGCTGGAGATGGCGGCGCGGCGGGACGCGCAGAGCCAGCGGGACGCCGCGTACGGGTTGATCGAGTTTGTGGATCGGAGCGTGCTGCGTCGGCTGGGTGCGGCGACGGGCGTGGTGGTGCCGGTGCCGCGGAAGACGTTGGACGATGCGGCGCGGGATGTGGAGGCGCGGTTCAGCGGGACGCCGGCGCTGCGGTCGCGGCTGCGGAACGTGCTGGCGCGGACGTACCTGGCGGCGGGACAGACGGGCGGCGCGCTGGCGCAGACGCGCGGGCTCGAGGGCGGCGCGGTGGACATCGAGCGGGCGGAGGATGTCGCGGCGGTGGAGGTGCGGCTGGAGGCGACGTATCGCGAGCGGAGCGTGGCGGCCGAGGACCTTGCGGCGACGAAGAGCGTGCTGGACCGGCTGGACGCGGCGGGACGCGGACGCACGGCGGAGGCGATCGACCTGCGGGCTCAGTACGCGGGGGCGCTGAAGTGGAACGAGCGGTTGGAGGAGGCTCGCGATGAGTATGAGCGCGTGATCGCCGACAACCGGGCGCTGGGAGCGGAGCGGGCGGAGGAGGAGGCGGTCGCGGCGTATGACCTGGCGCTGGTGCGGGTGCGGATCCTTCGGCGCGATGAGAAGACGATCGGTGAGCAGGCGTTTCGGGTCGGGCTAATGAACGAGCGGGCGGTGCTGCTGGACCTTGCGCGGCAGGCGGAGGAGAGCGCGGTGTTCGGGCCGGAGCATCAGCACACGCTGGCGTGCCGCGTTGAGGCGGCGGGGGTGTGCGCGGCGATGGGTGATTTTGCCGAGGCGATCGAGGGCGTGTCGGCGGTGCTGCCGGTGATGGATGAGGCGCTGGGGATTCGGCACGCGCGGACGGCGGAGGCGCGGTCTCGGGTTGGGCAGTGGCTGATCCGGGCGGGGCGGTTTGCGGAGGCGGAGGAGGTGCTGCGGTCGTCGGTGCGGGCGATGCGGTTCACGCACGGGGCGGGGAACATCGACGTGCTGCGAGTGGCGACGTCGCTGGCGGTGGCTCTGGAGGGGCAGGGGCGGCACGACGAGGAGTGGGCGGAGTTCGAGACGTCGTTTGCGGCGGCGGAAGAGGCGGGGCTGAGCGCAGCGGAACTCGCGAGGGCGGCGGGGTGGCGCGAGCGGATGCTCGCGAAGAGGAAGGACGCGGGGGCGGAGGCGTGGGCACGGCGGCGGACGGCGCTGGAAGCCGCGGCGCGTGCGGCGGAGTCGAAGTAGCGCAAGTTGAGATTGCAACGGGAGTTCGCTCGGCGGAGGAGGGAATCTCCGCTGGTGTCTTGCGTTTGCTTGGGGAAATCGGTTAGGCTAGCGGCGTTCCGGGGTTCGTGCGCTCGTGGAGGTTTCTGATGCGTGGTGTGCACATCGCGGCGACGGTGGCGGCGTTTCTGTGTCTCGCGGCTGGGGCGGCGGCGCAGAGTGTTCAACTGCGGATTTCGCGGGGGTTCGCGGGCGGCGCGGGGGCGTCGGAGAAGAGCGTGAACTCGCCGGTGCGCATCTGGGCGTGCGGGCGGGATTCGTCGACGAGCCCGTGCGGGGATACGGATACGAGCTGCTTTGCGTCGGACCTGTGCTTGTGCTCGGCGGACTGCACGCAGCTTTTGCGGAACTCGCCGGGCGGAAACCTGCAACCGGGCACCACGTTCGTGGTGGCGGGGACCAGCGGGGGTCTGGACGATCCGGTGGCGAGCTTTTCGACGGTGACGCGGGCGACGGCGCTGTTGAACCTGTCGTCGGGGCGCGGGCTGCCGTCGCTGTCGGTGGGGATCTTGCTGAACAAGCAGACGACGGGGACGCCGAGCGTGCCGCTGACGGCGGCGGAGCGGTTCAGCGCGAACGTGAACGCGAACGTTGAGGTGCAGGTGAGCTTCCCGACGGAGGGCGCGTGCTGCACGCCGACGGGGTTCTGTTTGCTGCTTGAGGCGGCGAGCTGCACGTTCGGGTACTTCCGCGGGGCGGGGACGGCGTGCGAGGGGACGTGCGAGGACGGGGCGGCGGTGGGCGCGTGCTGCCTGATTGATGCGACGTGCGCGGTGACGTCGTTCGAGACGTGCGGCGGACGGTTTCTGGGCGCGGGGACGACGTGCGCGGCGGGGTGTGTGACCGTCGCGGGGCCGGAGCCGGTGGCGGTGTGCGAGCTGTCGAGGACCGGCTTTGCCGAGGTGCCGCTGAGCCCGGGTTCGGCGGGGGCTCGGATCATTCCGATCGCGCCGGGGCGGGTGGCGCTGACGGCGGGGACGTACGTGCTGGCGTTCTCGCAGACGATCAGCGAGCAGAGCCCGGACGGTGCGCGGCAGGCGGGGTTCTCGGTGCAGGTGGTGACGGTGGGGACGAACATCGGGGCGTGCTGCCTGGGGGATGGGACGTGCGTGCAGACGAGCGTGCAGGACTGCACGACGCGGGGCGGGGCGTTTGCCGGGCTGAACACGCCGTGCGGGGGTGATTTCTGCGATGGGGCGTGCTGCGCGACGGACGGGACGTGCCTGGTGATTTCGCGCTCCGCGTGCGTTGGCTCGGGCGGCGTGTTCCGTGGCGCGCTGGTGAGCTGCACGCCGACGGTGTGCGCGGGGGCGTGCTGCGCGAGCGATGGGACGTGCACGAGTGTGGCGGCGGACGTGTGTGCGGCGAGCGCGGGCGTGTTCCGCGGGGTGGACGTGGCGTGTGCGGCGTCGACGTGCGCGGGGGCGTGCTGCCTCAGCAGCGGGACGTGCGTGGTGGCGAGCGTGACCGAGTGCGTGGGGCAGGGCGGGGTGTTCCGCGGGGCGCTGACGGCGTGTGGGCCGGATTCGTGCGTCGGGGCGTGCTGCGCGGTGGACGGGTCGTGCCGCGTGCTGAGTTCGAGCGCGTGCGCGAACGCGGGCGGGACGTGGCGTGGGCTGGACACGACGTGCGCGGCTGCGACGTGTCCGGGCGCGTGCTGCGCGCCGAGCGGGACGTGCACGGTGGTGTCGGCGGCGGCGTGCTCGTCGGGCGGGGGGACGTGGCGCGGGCTGGATACGGCGTGCGGGCCGATGACGTGCCCGGGCGCGTGCTGCGGCGTGGAGCGCGGGTGCACGGTGATGGGGCTGGATGCGTGCGTGGCGGGCGGGGGGACGTATCTGGGGTTCAACACGACGTGTGATGGGAACCCGTGCTGCTGCCGGCCGTGGGATAACGGAACGTTTGATCAGCTCACGGCGTACCGGAGCACGCTGGGCGTCGGGCAGGCGTGGACGAACACGACGGGGTTCGGGGCCGACGACTTCTGGCTGATGGAGGGGGAAGTGCACCTGATCCGCGAGGTGAGCGGGCGGCTGCTGAGCAATGCGCTGGTGCCGAAGGCGCTGGTGCTGGTGTGGTCGGACTGCGACGGTGTACCGAGCCGGCTGGTGGCGGTGGCGGGTGTTGGAGGGTCGACGGTGTTTGCGGCGCCGACGGATCGGCTGGTGGTGACGGGGACGGTGAGCGTGGTGGATACGGGAGAGGTGTTTGATGGGCGGAAGGTGTTGGAGGTTCGCGCGGCGTTCGAAGAGTTGGCGCTGGACGGGGGCGTGTATCACGTCTCGATCGTCGGGTATAGCGGGACGGGCGACCCGGCGGACCAGTTTTACTGGGGCAGCGCGGGGAGCGGGGTGATCAAGGGGCGGCCGGGGCAGATCGCCGGCGTGGACGGGTGGTTGAGCAGCGCTGATGACTGCTGCAACTGCACGGACTTCAACTTCTGCGTGACGGGGGAGTCGTGCAAGGTGTTGTACGACGCGGGCGGGCCGCGGCTGCCGGTGGGTGGTGTGGACGGGGGGAGCGCGGGGCTGGCGGGATTCCTGGGCTCGCCGAGCATTCAGCGGGCGGGTGTGGCCGGGTTGCAAGCGCGTGCGGCGGGGATGCTGGTGATCCCGCCGTGCACGCCGGTGCCGGTGGACTTGTGCTATGTGGAAGGGTGGATCTGGTCGAACTGCCCCGATGCGCGGCTGCAGATCCTGAACGGGGAGTGTCGGTGCCCGAACGGCGCGCTGCCGGGCTCGCCGGTGTTCGTGCCGGACCGGGTGATCGATACGGGGATTCAGGTAACGTCGCCGAGCGGGCGGGTGCTGACCTTGAAGAAGGTGCAGTTCTTCCCGCGGACGATGGCGGCGGCGGCGGCGTTGCTCGGCGGAAGAGCGAACCCGGGGTTCAACGCGTGGTTCAGTTTCTACGGGCTGGACGGCGGCAACCTGGCGGCGGAGGCGTACTTCGCGCGGGCGGCGCGGTGCGGAACGACGTGCACGCTGCTCGGGCCGGACTGTGTGCGCGGGACGCCGGAGGACCCGGCGGCGTGGATGGTGAACGGGACACCCGGGTTTGACTACGCGTTCCGCGTGGCGATTCGGCGTGAGGAGCGGGTGTCGGTCGGCGGGCTGAGCGAGCCGCCTTGCCCGCAGGACACCAACCGGGACGGGATCGTCTCGGTGCAGGACCTGTTTGAGTATCTTGCGATCTACTTCCAGCGGTGCCCGTGAGCGGGCTTGGAAGGGGCTGGTCAGACGCGCGGTGATGAGTCGTCGAGCTCGGCGAGCTGGTCTTTGTACTGTTTGCGGAGCGGTTCGACGACTTCCTTGATGAAGCGCTCGGTCTGTTCGACGGAGCGGCCGACGTACTGCATGGGATCGAGGAGGTTGTCCCAGTCGAGTTCGGCGGAGAGCCCCGCCGTCCCGCCGCGGGCGGTGGACCAGAAGTTCTTGTCGGCCTTGAGGCGGTCGAGCAGGTCGTTGTCGAGGCCTTCGTGCTTGACGCGGTGGCCGGCGGCCTGGGCGTGGACGCGGATGAGTTCGTGGAAGACCTGGCGGTCGCCGCCGCGTTTGACGCAGGCCATGAGGATGTTCTCGGTGGCCATGAAGGGGAGTTCGGCCATGAGGTTCTTGCGGATGGTGGCTTCGTAGACGACCAGGCCGGAGGCGACGTTGTGCATGAGGTCGAGCGCGCCATCGAGGGCGAGGAAGGCCTCGGGGAGGGAGAGGCGGCGGTTGGAGGAATCGTCGAGGGTGCGTTCGAGCCACTGGGTGGCGGCGGTGTCGTAGGCGTTGCCGACGAGGTTCATGACGAAGCGCGTGAGGCCGCAGATGCGCTCGCAGCGCATGGGGTTGCGCTTGTAGGGCATGGCGGAGGAGCCGATCTGCTTGTCTTCGAAGGGTTCGTCGAGTTCCTTGCGGTTGCAGAGGAGGCGGATGTCGGTGGCGATTTTGTGAAGGACGCTGGCGGTGCTGGCGAGCAACGACAGGAGCAAGGCATCTGCCACACGAGGGTAAGTCTGTCCGACAATTCGATGGTGATGCCACGTAAACGTCTCGCCGCTGTTTGGCTCGTCCCAATCAACGTCGGATACAGAGAGGCCCGGCCGGAAGTTCTCCAGCTTGATTCCCAAGCGAGCTTCAAGTTGCTCGACGCTCTGGTGGTTGCCTTCGAGAAGAGCCAAGTAACTCGCCTGGGTTCCTGTCGCTCCGCGCAAGCCTTTCAACGCGAGCACACGGTCCCAGGTGGTGCCGGGGTCTTCATAGAGCAAACTGTCGACGAGATCGAGTTCGTACGCCCACATGGCAAACCGGCGGCCGACCGTCACGGGCTGGGCGGGCTGATAATGGGTAAAGCCGAGCGTTGCGAGGCCCTTCCACTTGTTCGCCGCGTCGCCCAGGGCCAAGACAACTCGAATCAGTTTTTGTTCAATGAGTTTTTTTGCTGCACGAAGTGTGAGAATGTCCGCATTACACACCACATCCTGGCTTGTCATCCCCAAGTGGATGATGCCCTTGGCCTTCGGGCACGAGTCGCCGAGGGCGTGGACGTGGGCCATGACGTCGTGGCGGAGTTCGCGTTCGTAATTCTCGGCGGCCCGAATCTCGGCGTCGGTGATGCCGCCCGGGCGGTTGACGACGGCGCGGAGTTCTTCGAGTTGTTCCTTGGTGACCAGCGGGTTGGGCTGCTTCTGGGTCAGCTCGTGCTGGGCCTCGGCGACGGCGAGCCAGATCTTGCGCCAGGTGTTGAACTTGTGGCGTGCGGACCAGAGGCGGAGCATCTCCGGGCTGGCGTTGCGGGTGGCCAGGGGGGAGGTGTAGGTGTCGTATGACATGGGTCAGTCCAGAAGGGCTCGGAACTCGTCAACGCTCAGACCGGCGTGGCGGATGATCGCCACCGCTCCAATGCGGCGACAGCTTGGGGGCCGGAGATGACGGGCAGTTTGCTCATGCCGCGACGGTGACTTCCGTCACGATCGGCGGTCCCGAGGTCGGCACGGGCTGTCCCTGCTCGGTGAGGTCATCGAGCGCGAGCTCGATCGCCTCTTTGATGTTGGCGAGCGCTTCTTCGACGGTGTCACCCTGGCTGTAACACCCGGGGAGGGTCGGGCACTGCACGAAGTAGCCGCCTTCGGGCTGGGGCAGGAGGACGACGGGGAACGAGCGGCTCATGAGGCGATTCTAGGGACGGCTGTCGGGGTTGAATAGAGCAGCTTCTTGGTGCGGTTCAGGGAAGCGATCAGGTACGGGTTGCGGAGCGTGCGAGCTTCGATGAGGTCGACCGGTCGACCGAGCAGGGTCTGGAGCGCTTCGAGCAGTTTGAAGTACGGGTCGTCCCAGCCAAGGCGTTCGAAGGGTTCGAAGACGACGATGAAGTCGACGTCGCTGCGTGCCGGATCGAAGCGGTCGCCGAGGGCGGAGCCGACGAGGAAGAGTCGCTGCACGCGGTGCTGCTGGCACAGGCGGGCGATGTGCGGCAGGTTGTCTGCAACGAGGGGGTGCACGGGCGGATTGTAGAGGATTCGGGACGGGTGGTCAGAGGAGGGTGATGAACCCGGCCTGAGCGAAATGCCGGTCGCCGGTGAACACATGGCGGATTCGGAGGCGGCGGCAGATGAGCATGCTCGTGCAGTCGACGAGCGACCAGGACTTGTCGGCACGGTCCTTGTAAAGCCGGAGGGCGCGGTTGAAGGTGTGATGGTCGGCGGGGACGGTGGTGACGTCGGGCGAAGCCTGGAGCATTTCGAGGGCGCGCAAGGCTTCTTTCCTGAGCGGGGGTCGAGCGCAATGGGACAGAAACTCGGCAAGCACCCACTGGCTGAGCGTCAGGCGTGAGCCCGCGGCGGCAAGGTCAGCCGCGACACGAGACGCCGCTTCATGGTGGTGATCGGAGAGATTCACCAACGCGAGCAGGGCATGGGTGTCAACGAAAGCGGCGCTCGGTACGCTGGACCCCGGCATTACGAGCGGGCCTTCCGACGGGGACGGCGGGTAGCCGATGGGGCCGCCAACCGGCCGTCGACGATGTGATCATGGCGGTCGGCGAGATCCGGGAGTCCGGTGGCGACGCCGAGTGAGGCGAGGGCGAGCAGCGGGCTTTGGCCGGGGCGTGCCGCTGGACGTCGGGCGGGCTTCCTGGTGGTTTGACTGCGCGTCGAGGCTGACGGTGCTCGGCGGAGGCGGACCGAGACGGGCGTGCCCTCGGGCAAAGGGAGTGGGCCGTCAATGACGATGCGGCCGTTGGAGATGACGCCTCGGAGTTCCATGGTTGATGGTATTCGTGGCTGTGGGCGGTCGTGGGATGCTGGACGGGCGGCGGCGCGAGCGGTGCGAGCTAGCGGCGGGATTTCCGGGCCTGAACGGAGAGGAGGAGGCCTGCGCCGAGTACGGCGAGGAGGCCGCCGAGCCATTGGCCGCGGGTGAGGAGTTTGTCGAAGAGGATCCACTGGCCGATGGCGACGCAGAAGGGTTGGAGCTGGATGACGCCGGAAGTGACGGCGACGCCGAGGCGGGCGATGGAGATGTAGTAGAAGACGTGGCCCAGGCCGATGCCGATGATGGAGCTGAGGAGGAGGAAGAGGAAGTTCTTCTGGGAGAGGTCGAGGGCGTCGAGGCCGAAGGAGGGGGAGCCGTCGGGGTGACGGGCGAGGACGAGCATGGCGGAGACGAGGATGAGGGAGGTGTACTGGCTGATGGCGGCGAAGGCGGTGACGGAGGGGAAGCGGTGCATGTACTTGCGGACGGAGAGGCCGTAGCAGCCGAAGAGGAGACCGGCGGCGACGGCGAGAGCGACGCCGAAGAGGTACTCGGCGGGTGCGCCGACGACTTTGGGGAGGTTTTCGCGGCTGGCGAGGGCGAGGGTGAGGGCGGTGCCGACGAGGACGAGGACGATGCCGATCTGCGCGCGGCGGTTGCGGAGGATGGCGCGTTCAGAGGGGAACATGAGGTATGCGCCGAGGGCGACCCAGACGAGCTGGGTGCGCAGGCCGAAGGCGCCGGTGGCGGCGTCGATGTTGTAAAACGCCCAGGCGAAAGCGGCTTGGCCGGTGGCGTTGAAGATGGAGGGCCAGATGGCGGCCCGCCAGAGGCCGACGGGGAGTGAGCGGCGGAGGGCGTGGTAGATGAGGACGGGCGCCCACATGAGGGCGCTGAAGAGGTAGCGCCAGCCGTTGCTGGTCCAAACGTCGATGTGGCTGGCGAGGTGGACGATGAAGAGCGGGACGCTGGACCAGCCGAGGAGCGTGGAGAGGACCATGACCACGCCGAAGGCGGTGGCGCCCTGCGGGGCGGGGACCGCGTCGGTGTCGGGGGCGGTCGGCGGATCGGTGATGGGGCCGGGAGAGGTGGGCGGGTGCGGGCTCGTCGGCCCAGTACTCGGCCCGGCGCTGGGAGGGGACGAGACGGACGGGGGCTCGGTCGGCATGGACGGGCAACGGTAGCGGTCCGAGAGCGCGGGGCGGGCGGCGGCACGGGCGGTAGAACCGGCATCGCGGCGGGTGAGCGGCGGAGGGTGTTTGCGCGAGCGGACGCGGCGGCGCGGGATGGATCGATGACCGCGGCATGAGCAGCGCGGCGGAGATCGGCACGCAGAACGCGCGGACGCGGCGCGCGATGACGGCGGAGGAGCGGGCGCTGGTGGGCGGCGTGCGGTCCAGGTGGGCGTGGGCCGAGGCGGGGGCGGCGCTGGTGGTGGTCCCCCCACTGCTCGCGGTGTTCTCGGGCCTGGTGGTGTTTGCGTTGCCGGTGGGGGTGTTCGGGCTGGTGAACGCGGCGGTGGGGTTGGTGCCGCGGGGGTTTCTGAAGCCGTACGCGTTCGAGATGCGCGTCGGGGCGGGCGTGTGGGTTGGGCTGTGGTACGCGGTGGTGCTGTGGCTGTTTGCCAAGGACCGCGTGGCGGCGCGGTTGCGGGGGCGTGCGCGGGACGCGGACCTGGCGGCGGGCGCGGTGGAGGTGGTGCGGTACCGCGTGCTCAGGGCCCTGTGCGTGACGGAGGACGAGCACGGGGCGCTGGGGTATTACGTCAACACGGCGGAGGGGGACGTGGTGTTTGTGGTGGATGAGGCGTCGGCGTGCGCGGAGGAGGCTGAGATCGCGTGGGGATATATGCGGTATGGGCGTGATCCGCGGCAGGTGCGGTTCGGGCCGCGGGAGTGGTTGGAGGTGGTGCGGACGGCGGTGAGCGGGCGCGTGCTGTCGGCGGAGTTTGCGGGCGAGCGCGTCGAGCCGGAGGCGGGGATCTACACGGTGTCGGTGGAGCGGGAGTGGATCGGCGACGGGCCGGCGATGATGGTGCAGAGCACGTGGGCGGAGGTGCTGGCGGCGTATGCGCGGGCGGATCGGGCGTATCGGGCGCCGACGCCGGAGTGCGAGGAGTGCGGGTACGCGATGGATGGGGCGGAGATCGACGCGTCGCGGCGGGTGCGTTGTCCGGAGTGCGGGGTGGAGCGGGCGCTGGATGACGAGTCGGAGGAACGCGGGGCGCGGCGGACGCGGCGGGCGGCGTGAAGGTTTGCTCGCGCGCGTTTGCGCGGGGTTGAGTTTGGCTTCACACGCGCGGGGCAGGTGGTGAGCACGCGCGGATGGATTGAGCGGCCCGGGGCCGGGGGGTCGGGGCGGTGGTGGCGCGCGGGGAGCGCTGCATCATGCCGGCGATACCGAGGGACGGGCGGTTGGACAGCACGATGACGCTGGCGCGGGATCCGTATCGATGGATCGGGAGGACGGCGCGTTGGCTGAAGACGGATGTGTTCTGGACGCGGGTGCTGCTGGAGCCGGTGATCTGCATGACGGGGCCGGAGGCGGCGCGGCTGTTTTATGACCCGGAGCGGATTGTGCGGGGCGGAGCGACGCCGCGACGGGTGCGGCGGACGCTGTTTGGTGAGAGCGCGGTGCAGACGCTCGACGGTGATGCGCACCGGGAGCGGAAAGCGATGCTGATGACGTGGATGGGGCCGGACGAGGTGGCCCGGCTTGGGGAGGCGTTCAGCGCGGTGTGGGATGAGACGGTGGAGTCGTGGGGCGATGGGGCGCAGGTCACGCTGTACCGGCAGAGCAAGCGGATCCTGACGCGGGCGGCGTGCGACTGGGCTGGGGTGCCGCTGCGGGCGGCGGATGTGCAGCGGTGTACGGACCGGCTGGCGGACTTGTTCGAGGGCGCGGGGGCGCTTGGCGGGAAGCACTGGGTGGCGCGGTTGGCCAGGACGTGCCTGGAGGCGTGGCTGGTCGAGATGGTGGAGCGGACGCGGCGTGAGGAGCCGGGCGGGTTTGCGGAAGGGCGGGCGGCGCACGGGATCGCGGTGTGGCGGGATGCGCGCGGGGCGATGCTGGAGCCGCGGGTGGCGGCGGTGGAGATACTCAATCTGATCCGGCCGACGGTGGCGGTGGCGGTGTACATCACGTTTCTGGCGCACGCGATGCATGTGCACGGGCATGTGCGGGTGCGGGCCGCGGGGGATCCGGCGTATCGGGATGCGCTGGTGCAGGAAGTGCGGCGGTGGTACCCGTTTGTTCCGGCGGTGATGGGGCGGACGCGGGAGGCGTTCGAGTGGAACGGGATGTGGTTCCCGGCGGGATGGCGCGTGATGCTGGATCTGTACGGGACCAACCGGGATCGGCGGTCGTTCACGAACCCGGACGCGTTCTTTCCGGACCGGTTCGTGGATCACGTGGCGGATGCGTTTGCGCTGGTGCCGCAGGGCGGCGGGCGGGCGCACGAGCACCATCGGTGCGCCGGCGAGGCGGCGACGATGGCGCTCATGCGGATCGCGGTCGACGGGCTGCTGCGGCTGCGGTGCAGCGTGCCGGAGCAGGATGTGGAGCTGGACTATGGGCGGCTGCCGGCGCTGCCGCGGAGTGGGATGAGGGTTTTGGTGCGTGGAGGGGCGAGAGGTTAGAGGTCAGAGGCGAGGGGTGATGCGGGGAAGAGACCCCACGCGGAGCGTGGGGGTACCCGGGGGAAGGGGTGAGAGGTCAGGGGCGAGAGGTGAGGGGCGATGCAGGGGAAAGATCGCCCACGCGCTTATTCGACGCGGACGCGGCTGAAGGTGGTGCCGGGTTCGGGGGCGGGGGTGATGGGGCCGACGAGGTCGCAGGGGGCGGCGAGGCGGATGTCGGCGGAGGAGGAGCCGACCATGACGTTGATGCGGCCGGGCTCGACGACGCAGCGCATGTCGGCGTCGTAGAAGGCGAGCATGGAGGCGGGGATGTCGATGTCGAGCGTGCGCGATTCGCCCGGGGCGAGCGTGAGGCGGTGGAAAGCGCGGAGGGCTTTGACGGGCTGGGCGACGGAGGCGACGGGCTGGCGCGTGTAGACCTGGACAACTTCATCGCCGACGACGGAGCCGGAGTTGCGGACGCGGACGGAGAGGGAGATGACGCCATCGGCGCCGGTGGAGGGGGAGACGGTGAGGTCGGTGTAGTCGAAGGTGGTGTAAGAGAGGCCGTGGCCGAAGGGGTAGAGGGGGCCGGACTGGAAGTCGATGTACTTAGAGGTGTATTCGTCCTTGGGGTTTTCGGGGCGGCCGGTGTTGCGGTGGTTGTAGTAGAGGGGGATCTGGCCGGTGGCGGCGGGGAAGGTGACAGCGAGCTTGCCGCCGGGGCTGACGCGGCCGAGGAGGATGTCGGCGAGGGCGGGGCCGGTTTCGGAGCCGAGGAAGAAGGCCTGGACGATGGCGCCGGCGTGGCGGTGGACGTTGAGGTCGGGCATCGGGCGGCCGTTGAGCAGGATGACGATGAGGCGCTTGCCGGTGCGCTGGGCGAGTTCGTGCATGGCGGCGAAGGTGGCCCGCTGATTCGGCGGGAGTTCGATCGCGGCGCGGCTCTTGGCTTCGGCGCTCATCGAGGCCGGCTCGCCCAGGACGAGGATGATGGTGCGGGCGTCTTCGGCGGCGCGGCGGGCGGGGTCGAGGTCGATGGTGTCGGGGTTGACTGGGTCGTACGCGGGCGCGAAGAGGACGGGGGCGGCGGTATAGGCG
Source organism: uncultured Phycisphaeraceae bacterium (assembly GCA_964615765.1). Lineage (GTDB taxonomy): Bacteria > Planctomycetota > Phycisphaerae > Phycisphaerales > UBA1924 > CAZTQN01. The sequence continues at coordinate 137,075 of CAZTQN010000006.1, read as the reverse complement.
GCGCGGAGGCCGTCGAGAATGGTGATGGCTTCTTCGGGCTTGCCGGAGGGTGACCACGGGCCGAGCATGGAGGGGCCGTCGGTCGCGAGGGCGCCGATGAGGGCGATGGGCCCGGCGTCTTGCGGGATGGGGAGCGTGTTTGCGGTGTTCTTGAGCAGGACGACGGACTTGCGGGCGAGGTCTCGGGCGGCGGCGCGGTGTTCGGATGTGAAGAGCGTGCGGCGTTCGCGGTCGGCGTTCGAGCGGGCGAAGGGGTCGTCGAAGAGGCCCAGGCGGTACTTGGCGCGGAGGACGCGGCGGGCGGCTTCGGTGATGACGGATTCGCTGACGGCGCCGGAGGCGACCTGCGCGGCGAGGTGATCGAGGTAGAGGCGGCTGGACATGTCCATGTCGACGCCGGCGTTGATGGCGAGACGGGCGGCGTGGGCGGGGCCGGAGGCGACGCCGTGGACGGAGAGTTCTTTGATGGATTCCCAATCGCTGACGACGAAGCCGGGCCAGTTCCAGTCGGACTTGAGGACGCCGCGGATGAGCGGGGCGTGGGCGGTGGCGGGGACGCCGGAGAGGTCGTTGAAGGCGGACATGACGGAGGCGGCGCCGGCGTCGATGGCGGCGCGGAAAGGCGGGAGGTAGGTTTCGCGGAGGGAGCGGTCGGAGATGGAGACGGCGTTGTAATCGCGGCCGCCTTCGGCGGCGCCGTAGGCGACGAAGTGTTTGGCGCAGGCGAGGAGGGTGTCGGTGGAGCGGAGGCTCTGGCCCTGGAACCCGCGGACGCGGGCGGCGGCGAGGACGGAGCCGAGGTAGGGGTCTTCGCCGGCGCCTTCGACGATGCGACCCCAGCGCGGGTCGCGGGCGATGTCGACCATGGGGGCGAAGGTCCAGTGGAGGCCGGCGGAGGCGGCTTCGGTGGCGGCGATGCGTTCGGCGGCTTCGATGGCGGCGGGGTCGAAGGAGCAGGCGGAGGCGAGGGGGACGGGGAAGACGGTGCGGTAGCCGTGGATGACGTCGAGGCCGAAGAGGAGCGGGATCTTGAGGCGGGATTCGTTGACGGCGATGGCCTGGATCTCGCGGGTGCGTTCGGCGCCGTCGAGCCAGATCATGGCGCCGACGCGGCCGGCGCGGATGAGGTCGCGGATGTCGTCGGGGAGGCGACCTTGCTGGAAGTTGGGCGGGAGCTGGACCGTCTGGCCGATCTTCTCCTCGAGCGTCATGCGGGCGAGGAGGTTGTTGAGGAAGGCGTCTTCGGCGGGGTCTTGGGGCGGTTGAGCGGCGCGTTGGGCGGGCGTGCGGGACGGCGCGTGTGCGCGAGCGGCGTCGGCGTTGGGGGACGCGGGGCGCGTTGGGGCGCAGGCGGAGAGGGTGAGGAGGGCGGCGAGCGGGGTGACGAGCGAGAAGTGCGGGCGACGGGGCATGCGGGGCTCCGAGGGATGGCGCGGCGGGGTGAGGGTGGGCATGCTACCGGAAAGCGGGGCGGGGCGGGGCGGGTGGAGGCGTGCCGGCGGTGCGCGGGCGGGAGGGCCGGAAACGGTCGGCCTCAGTGGTGGTGCGGGGCGTGGTCCGACTGGGATAGTGTGATTTGTTGGCTTTTCACACTATTGCGGGTACTGTTGCGGCGTGGGCAAGCGTCCGGCCATGTTTGATGTGACCCGTCCGGCGCACTGGACGGTGATGATCGCGCCGGTGCGGTTCGAGATGCTGGAGGCGATGCGGGGCGTGGCGCCGTGCTCGGTGGGCGAACTGGCGGCGGCGCTGGATCGCCCGGCGGACTCGCTGTACCCGCACCTGCGGCAACTGGTGAAGATCGGGGTGGTGCGCGAGGCGGGGGCGCGGGCGGGGCGGACGCGGCCCGAGAAGATCTACGACCTGGCGGCGGACGATTTTCGACCGGTGTTCCGCGACGCGGGGGCGAAGGTGGCGGGGCGCGCGGTCGACAAGTCGATCCAGACAATGGCGGGGATCGTGGCGCGGACGTCGCGGAAGACGGGGGCGGCGGGGCGGTATGTGTACACGGAGGCGGAGCAGAACGTTGTCGGGAAGATCGAGACGGCGTGGCTGACGGCGGAGGAGTTCGCGGGGCTGCGGGAGAAGCTGCGCGAGATCAAGCGATACCTGGACAAGCGGAAGAAGCGGCGTGCGGGGACGCTGCACCTGGCCGCGTTCTTTGTGGTGCCGGTGACGCGGTCGCGCGGGGCGCGGGTGAAGAACGACGTTGAGCGGGAGGGGACGGGGAAGGTGCGCGGCGGACGCCGCGGTGGGAATGCGAGCACGCGAGCGTAAAGCCATGCACAAGACACTGATCGCGCGGGTCATCATGTTGGCGACGGCGGTGGGGGCTTCGGCGACGGCGCCGAGTTGGGCGGGGGCCGCATACGCGGAGCCGGGCGCGCCGGCGGGCGAGGGGTCGCCGACGGCTGCACCGGCAGCGGGGCCGGGCGGGCTGGCGCGGCGGGCGGGGCCGATGGGGATCCAGCTTGCTCAGGGCGGGCTGACGGTGGAGGTGGTCGTGCCGGGGAGCGTGGCGGCGCGTGGGGGCATGCAGGCGGGGGACGTGCTGGTGAGCGTTGGCGGGGAGGCGGTGGCCAGCCGCGAGGCGCTGGCGGAGAACATGCGCAAGCGGTTCGGGGGCGAGAGCGTCAAGGTGGGCGTGCAGCGCGGCGGGGCGGCGGTGGACCTGACGCTCACGCTCGAGCAGCTCGCCGAGCGGGTGGAGCGCAGCACGGTGGAGTATGGGAGCGTGACGGTGCCGGCGGGGTATCGGCTGCGCACGATCGTGACGCGGCCGGAACGCTCGACGCTGGCGCGGGATGGGAAGCACCCGGCGTTCCTGTATGTGCAGGGGATCATCTGCCAGTCGATCGATCGGCCGAGTTTGCTGACGGCGCCGGACACGCGGCTGGTGCACGCGATGGCGCGGGCGGGGTTCGTGACGATGCGCGTCGACAAGCCGGGGCTGGGCGACAGCGAGGGGCCGTCGTGCAACACGATCGACTTCAAGACGGAGCAGGACGGGTTCGCGGCGGCGCTGAAGCAACTGGCGGCGATGCCGGAGGTTGATCCGGAGCGGATCTACGTGTTCGGGCACTCGATGGGCGGGGTGATCGCGCCGTTCCTGTCGGCGGAGGTGCCGGTGCGCGGGACGATCGTGTACGGCACGCTGGCGCGGACGTGGTTCGAGTATCAGTTGGAGAACGTGCGCCGGCAGGCGGCGCTGTCGCCGGGGGTGAGCGAGGGGGACATCACCGAGGCGGTGCTCGCGGAAACGCGGACGAGTTCGACGGTGCTGGTGGACAAGCAGACGCTGGGGGACGCGTGGGAACGGTGGCCGGAACTGCGCCGGCCGACGCAGGGCGTGATGATGGACGAGAACCACATCGCGACGCGCGGGATGGGGTTCTTTCACCAGTTGCAGGATCTGAACCTGGCGCGGGCGTGGGAGAACTCGACGGGGGCGGTGCTGGCGGTGTATGGCGAGTATGACTGGGTGACGTCGCAGTTGGATCACGAGAAGATCGCGAAGATCGTGAACACGCGGACGCCGGGCGCGGGGACGGCGATCGTGATGCCGAAGGCGGATCACGCGTTTACGACGCACGAGACGCTGGAAGCGAGCGTTCGCGCGATGGGTCAAGGGGATTGGGACGAGGAGCTGCCGCGGCGGGTGCTGGCGTGGATCGCGGGGCTGGAAGGGCGCGAGCCGGAAGCTGCGGCGACGGACGCGGGCAAGCCGGCGGCGGCGGCAGGGTCCGGCGCGGCGGCGGCGGTGAACGCGGCGAGTGGTGCGCCGGCGGGCGGCTGGACGAAGCTCACGACCGAGGCGTTTCCCGGCAAGCAGGATGACATCGCGTTTGTCAACGAGCGCGTCGGGTGGTATGGCAACGGGCAGGGGAAGGTGTTCCGCACAGTCGACGGCGGGGAGACGTGGAGCAAGGTGTGGGAGAAGTCGGGGACGTTCGTGCGGTGCCTGGCGTTCTTGGATGAACAGGTCGGCGTGATGGGCAACATCGGGCCGGGGTACTTTCCCGGCGTGACGGACAGCGTGCCGCTGTATCGCACGGAAGACGGCGGGACGACGTGGACGCCGGTGACGGCGATCGAAGGGGCGCCGGTGGTGGGGCTGTGCGCGCTGGAGATCGTGCAGGTGCCGTTCGTGAACGCGGGGAACCTGGAGCGGCGGCCGCGGGTGATTGGGGTTGGGCGCGTGGGCGGGCCGGCGGCGTATGTGTGGTCGGACGATCTTGGGAAGACGTGGAAGCAGGGGAAGCTGCCGGAGATCGGCGCGATGGCGTTCGATGTGCACTTTGTGGATGAGCGGCGCGGGTTCATCGCGTCGGCAACGAGCGCGGATGTGGCGACGGCGAGCGCGCTGATCCTGGCGACGGAGGACGGCGGGGCGACGTGGCGGGAGGTGTACCGGTCGAACCGGCCGTATGAACTGACGTGGAAGTTCTCGTTCCCCACCGAGTCGATCGGATACTGCACGATCCAGAGTTACAACCCGGACAAGAGCGCGTCGGCGCGGTTTGTCGCCAAGACCAGCGACGGCGGGCGGACGTGGAGCGAGATCCCGCTGGTGGACGATCACCGCGTGCGGCAGTTTGGTGTCGGGTTTATTGATGCGAATGTCGGTTGGGTTGGAGCGGTGCCGCACGGGTATGCGACCAGCGACGGCGGGGCGACGTGGCGCAAGGCGGAGTTCGGGCCGGCGGTGAACAAGATCCGGATCGTGCGGACGGGCGAGCAGGTGACGGCGTTTGCGATCGGGACGCAGGTGCACCGGTTGAAGGTCGCCGCGGCGAAGCGGTAACAGCGGAGTGCGTGAGCGCGGCGGCGCTGGCGCGGATGCAACATTACAAGCGGAGTGTGTGGCGGTTTTGGCGTGGTTGCTGGTACACTCCGGTGCATGTCCTCGTGGAGCAGCGAACAGGTGATGGCTCTGGCGCCGGACGCCGCGTCGTTGACGGCGGGGCAGGGGCTTGCGTCGGAGAAGAAGTGGGTTTCGGTGGGGCGGAGCGAGCGGGCGGTGTGGGGGTTGTGCCAGGGGTCCGGCAAGACGCCGTATGAAGCGCGCGTGGATCTGTCGGAGCCGGCGTTCAAGTGCAGTTGTCCGAGCCGCAAGTTTCCGTGCAAGCACGGGCTGGGGCTGATGCTGCTGTTTGTCAAGAACCCGGGGGCGTTCAAGGAGGAGGCGGAGCCGGGGTGGGTGGCGGATTGGCTCGCGGGGCGGAGTGTTCGCGCCGAGAAGAAGACGGAGAAGGCGAAGTCGGCGGGCGAGAGGCCGGTGGATGTCGAGGCGCAGGCGAAGCGTGCGGCGCAGCGCGAGGCGCGGGTGGAGGACGGGCTGGTCGGCTGCCGCGTGTGGTTGGAGGATTTGGTGCGGCGTGGGCTGGCGGCGGCGCAGGGGGAGAAGGCGGCTGAGTTCGAACGGATGGCGGCGCGGCTGGTGGATGCGCAGGCGCCGGGGCTGGCGGCGCAGGTGCGGCGTGTGCCGGAGTTGATCGGGTCGGGCACGGGGTGGGACGTGCGGACGCTGGATCATCTCGGGCGGCTGCATCTGCTGGTGCGGGCCGGGGAGCGGATGAAGGAGTTGCCGACGGACTTGGCGGTGGATGTGCGGACGGCGCTGGGGTGGACGCAGTCGAAGGAAGATGTGCTCGCGGGCGCGGCGGTGCAGGATCGGTGGGTGTCGGTGGCGCAGGTGATTGAAGAGGAAGAGCGGCTGAAGACGCGGCGGACGTGGCTGGTGGGTCGGCGGACGGGGCGGCGCGGGCTGGTGCTGGACTTTGCGGCGGGGCTGGCGCCGATGCCGCTCGGCGTGGCGATCGGGATGGAGTTCGAGGGGGAACTGGCGTTCTATCCGGCGCGGGTGCCGCTGCGAGCGCTGATCAAGACCTCGGCGGAGTTGAGTCCCAGTGATGGGGCGCTGGCGGGGGTGGTGGATGTGCACATCGAGGCGGCGCTGCGGCGATATGCGGCGGGGCTGGCGGAGACGCCGTGGATGACGCGGTGGTTGATGGTGCTGGACAACGTGCGGCTGGCGCGGAGCGGGGAGGCGTGGGTGCTGGTGGACGCGGAGGGCGCGGCGCTGCCGCTGCGGGCGTCGGTGCTGTCGGGGATGGGGCTGTGGCGGCTGCTGGCGGCGAGCCGGGGGCGTGCGGCGATGGTGATGGCGGAGTGGGACGGGGAGAGCGCGCTGCCGCTGAGCGTGGTGTGCGGGGCGGGGTGGGTTGATCTGGCGCCGAGGTGGGTCGGATGACGAGCGACACGCCGCGGGTGGGATTGCGCCGGCTGGCGGTGGCGGCGACGCTCGGGTCGGAGCGCGCGGGCGGTGAGTCGGGCTCGCCCGGGCAGATGCTCGCGCAGGCGGCGGTGCTTGGGGCACGGGCGCGGGCGGGGTATCGACCGGGACGTGCGTCGACGCCGGTGCCCGAGTGTCCGGAGGATCCGCGGCCGATCGCGGGGGCCGGGGCGGCGGCGGTGCTGACGCGGCTGCTGGCGGGCCCGGACGCGTGGCTGATCGAGGAGTGGAGCGCGTGTGCGCTGGCGCGCGGGTGGCGCGTGCCGGATGTGCTGGTGCCGTCGGTGCTGGAGTGGTGGAGCAGGCAGCCGGGGCGTGCGGAGGTGGTGTTGGAGGTGTGCGGCGCGACGGGAAGATGGCTCACGACGATGAACCCGGCGTGGGGCGCACCGCCGGTTGCCGTCGGCGCGATGGACGATGTGGATGCGTTTTGGCAGACGGGCAAGACGGCCGAGCGGGCGGCGGCGCTGATGGCGGTGCGGCGGGAGGATGCGGCCCGGGGGCTGGAGATGGTGCGGTCAACGTGGTCGAGCGAAGGGGCGGAGGAGCGGAAGCGGTTTGTCGAGGCGCTGGGCGAGCGGGTGAGCGGCGCGGACGAGGCGTTTCTTGAGGCGGCGCTGGATGATCGGAGCAAGGCGGTCAGGCACGCCGCGGCGCGGGTGCTGGCGCGGCTGGAGGGGTCGCAGTATCGGGCCCGGTGCGAGGCGCGGGCGCGCGGTGTGGTGCTGGTGAGCCGGGCGGCGGACGGGGCGGTGACGATGGCGCTGCAGGCGCCGACGGCGTTTGACCGGGCGTGGGAGCGCGACGGGATTGAGGAGCAGGCCGCGGGCGCGACGGGGAAGCGGGCGTGGTGGCTGCAGCAGATCGTGAGCGCGGCGGACCTGGACGTGTGGACGCGCGTCAGCGGGCTGGACCCGGACGGGGTGCTCGATGCGCTCGGCGGGGATGACTATTTCGCGGCGGCGCTGGAAGGGATCATGCAGGCGGTGCGGTGGCGGGCGGATGCGCGGTGGGTCGGCGCGGTGGTGCGGCAGCAGTTGAAGGGGAAGGAACCGTCGATCGATGCGCTGGCGACGCTGATCACGCTGCTTCCGGCGAAAGAGGCCGAGCCGCTGATTCTGCAGGTCGCGGGGCACGGGCGGATGGCGACGGCGGAGCGGTGGCGGATTCTGGCGATCGCGGACCACTGGTGGTCGAAGGAGTTCTCCGCGGCGGCGCTGGCGCTGGTGGGCAAGACGCCGCCGGCGAAGAAGCACGGGTGGGTGCTGCAGGACGCGACGGAGCGGGTGTCGCGGGTGGTGGCGCCGGCGTTGGCGGACGAGTTTTCGGCGGTGGTGGGCCCGATACTGGCTGCGCACGAGTTCGAGAGTTTTCAGCGTGCGATCGACCGCGTGAACTTTCGCGCGGAGATGCATAAGGAGTTTGCGACGTGAGCACGGCGAAGAACGGGACAGCGGGCGCCGGCGGGCAGGTTCTTCGCGACACGGCGGAGAACCAGTTCGCGGCGGAGCTTGAAGCGCTGGCGAAGGCGGACGATCGCGAGCGGCCGCCGCGGTGGAAGCTGTCGCCGTGGGCGGTGGTGAAGTATTTGATGGGCGGGACGCTGGCGGACAAGACGGTGATCACGCCGAAGTATGTGGGGAACCAGCGGCTGATCGAGATCGCGGTGACGACGCTGGTGACGGACCGGGCGCTGCTGCTGCTGGGCGTGCCTGGGACGGCCAAGAGCTGGGTGAGCGAGCACATCGCCGCGGCGATCAGCGGGGATTCGACGATGCTGGTGCAGGGGACGGCGGGGACGCCGGAGGAGGCGATCCGCTACGGGTGGAACTACGCGCTGCTGCTGGCGAAAGGGCCGACGCGGGAGGCGCTGGTGCCGAGCCCGGTGATGCGCGGCATGACGGAGGGGAAGATCGTGCGCGTGGAAGAACTGACGCGCATGCCGAGCGACGTGCAGGACACGATGATCACGATCCTGTCGGAGAAGACGCTGCCGATCCCGGAGCTCAACAGCGAGGTGCGGGCGACGCGCGGGTTCAACATCATCGCGACGGCGAACGATCGGGATAAGGGCGTGAACGAGCTGTCGAGCGCGCTGAAGCGCCGGTTCAACACGGTGATCCTGCCCGTGCCGGACACGATGGACGAAGAGGTTGAGATCGTGCAGCGGCGGGTAGCGCAGCTCGGGAAGGCGCTGGAACTGCCGGGGCAGGCGCCGGTGACGGACGAGATCCGCCGGGTGGTGACGGTGTTCCGCGAACTGCGCGAGGGGAAGACGACCGACGGGAAGAGCAAGCTCAAGCAGCCGACGAGCTCGCTGAGCACGGCGGAGGCGATCAGCGTGATCACCAGCGGGATCGCGCTGGCGGCGCATTTCGGGGACGGGACGGTGAAGGCCGGCGACGTGGCGAGCGGGATGATCGGCGCGATCGTGAAGGACCCGGTGCAGGACCGGATCGCGATGATGGAGTATCTGGAGACGGTGGTGAAGGAGCGGGACGGGTGGAAGGACCTGTACCGCGCGTGCAAAGAGGTGCTGTGAGGCGATGGCTGGCGCGGTGACGGTACTTGGCGTTCGGCACCATGGGCCGGGCTCGGCGCGGGCGGTGATGCGCGCGCTCGACGCGGTGATCCCGGACGCGGTGCTGATCGAGGGGCCGCCCGACGCGGCGCCGGTGATCGCGCTGGCGGGGCACGAGAAGATGACGCCGCCGGTAGCGCTTCTGGTGTACAACCCGGACGAGCCGGCGGACTCGGCGTATTACCCGTTCGCGGAGTTTTCGCCGGAGTGGGGGGCGATCCGGTGGGCGCTAGCGCACGGGCGGGAGGTACGGTTCATCGACTTGCCGTGGGCGCTGCGCACGCCGCGGGCGGAGGATGACGCGGGCGCGGCGGAGACAGACGACGACGCGGACGCGGGGGAGGAGCGTGCGGAGCGCAACGACCGGGGCTCGCGCGATCCGCTGGAGGCGTTGGCGCTCGCCGCGGGGTATTCCGATGGCGAGGCGTGGTGGGGCAAGTTGATTGAGGAGTGGCGCGGCGAGGACAACGCGGTCGGGGTGTTCGACGCGATCCGCGAGGCGATGGCGGAAGCGCGGCGTGCGCTGGGCGGGCGCGCCGATGCCGACGAGCCGGCGCGGGAAGCGTTCATGCGGAAGTCGATCCGCGCGGCGATGAAGGAGGGGTTTGTGAACATCGCCGTGGTGTGCGGGGCGTGGCACGCGCCGGTGCTCACCGCCGAGGCGCTGGCGAGCGTGACCGCGAAGGCGGACGACGAGACTCTCAAGCCGCTGACGAAGCGGAAGACGGCGTCGACGTGGATCCCGTGGACGTACGACCGGTTGTCGATGGATTCGGGGTACGGCGCGGGGATCCGCAGCCCCGGGTGGTACGAGCACCTGTGGGTGCATCACGAGCGGCTGTCGGAGAAGTGGATGGCCCGCGTCGCGCGGCTATTCCGCGATGAAGGGCTGGAGGCGTCGCCAGCGTCGGTGGTGGAGTGTGTGCGGCTTGCCGAGGCGCTCGCGGCGCTGCGCGGGCGCGACATCGCGGGGCTGGACGAGCTGGGCGAGGCGACGCTGGCGATCCTGTGTCATGGCAACCCGACGCCGATGCGGGTGATCGAGGCGAAGCTGATCGTCGGCAACCGGCTGGGCGAAGTGCCGGACGAGGCGCCGAGCGTGCCGCTGCAGCGCGACCTGGCGGCGCAGCAGAAGACGCTGCGCATGAAGGTGTCGGCGGACGAGGTCGTGCTCGATTTGGATCAGCGGAAGGACACGGACCTGGCGCGCAGCCGCCTGCTGCACCGGCTGAAACTGCTGAAGATCGACTGGGGCGTGCTGAAGGAGAATCAGCAGCAGCGGACGAGCACGTTCCACGAGATCTGGACGCTGCGGTGGAAGCCGGAGTTCGCGGTCGCCGTCATGGAGGCGGCGCGGTGGGGCAACACCGTCGCGGAGGCGGCGGGTGCGTTTGTCGCGCACGAGGCGGACGCGGCCCAATCGTTGGCGACGGTGACGGGGATGCTCGATGACGCGATGCTGGCGGACCTGCCGGGGGCGGTGGAGCGGCTGATCGCGCGGATCCAGACACTGTCGGCGGTGTCGGCGGACGTTGGGCACCTGATGGACGCGTTGCCGCCGCTGGCGCGCGTGCTGCGGTATGGCAACGTGCGGAAGACCGATGCGGCGCTTGTGGAGCCGGTGGTCGCGGGGCTGGTGGCGCGGATCTGCGTCGGGCTGCTGCCGGCGTGCGGGGCGATGGATGATGACGCCGCGGCGGTGATGCGGCAACACGTGGACTCGGTGCACGGGGCGCTCGCGAACCTGGAGCGGGCCGAGTTCGTGACGGAGTGGCAGGGCGCGCTGGCGAGAGTCGGCGATGCGGACGTGCACGGGCTGGTCGCGGGGCGGGCGTGGCGGCATCTGCTGGACGCGGGCGTGATGTCGGCGGAGAACGCCGCGGGGCGGTTCTCGATGGCGCTGTCGCGCGGGAACGACCCCGGCAAGGCGTCGGCTTGGCTGGAGGGGTTTCTTGGCGGGTCGGGGCTGCTGCTGATCCATGACGACACGCTGCTGAAGATCGTCGACGCGTGGGTGTGCGCCCTGCCGCGCGAGGCGTTCGAGATGGTGTGCCCGATCGCGCGGCGGACGTTCGCGACCTTCGAGAAGGGCGAGCGGCGGCAGATCGGCGAGAAACTGCGGCGTGGCGGCGGGACGCGCGTCGAGAACGCGGGGGCGGCGGACGACTACGACGCCGAGCGCGGCGCGCTGGTCGAGCCCGTGCTCAGGCTGATTCTTGGAGACGCGTACCCATGACGACCGGAAGCGCGGGCGAGCGTCTGGAGCGGTGGCGGCTGTTGCTCGGCGGGCACGAGGCCGACGGCATTCGCGTCGAACTCGACGGGCGGTCGCTCGCGATGGACAAGGCGATGGAGGCGCTGTACGACCGCGAGAAGACGCGCGGCGGCGGGCTCGGTGCGTCGGCGCCGAATGCGGCCCGCTGGCTGGGCGATATCCGCGAGTACTTCCCGACGTCGGTCGTGCGCGTGATGCAGAAGGACGCGATCGAGCGGCTGGGGATGAGTCAGATGCTGCTCGAGCCGGAAATGCTCGAAGCCGTCGAGCCGGATATCGGCATCGTCACCACGCTGATGTCGCTCTCGGGCGTGATCCCGAAGAAGGCAAAGGCGTCGGCCCGCGTGGTCGTGCAGAAGGTGGTGCGCGACGTGATGCAGCGGCTGGAAGCGCCGATGCGGCAGGCCGTGACGGGGGCGCTGAAGCGCTCGACGCGGACACGCCGCCCGCGGCATCACGAGATCGACTGGCACCGCACGATCCGGGCGAATCTGAAGCACTACCAGCCGGAGTACAAGACGATCGTGCCGGAGTCGCGGATCGGGTATGGGCGCAAGCGGAACGAGCTGCGCACGGTGATCGTGTGCATCGATCAGTCGGGCTCGATGGGCGAGTCGGTGGTGTATTCGGGTGTGTTCGGCGCGGTGCTGGCGTCGATCCCGGCGATGCGGACGCACGTGGTCGCGTTCGACACGGTCGTCGCGGACCTGACGGACAAGATGGCCGATCCGGTGGACGTGCTGATGGGCGTGCAGCTCGGCGGGGGCACGGACATCAACCAGGCGCTGAAGTACTGCCAGGGGCTGATCGGCAAGCCGCACGACACGATCCTGGTGCTGATCACGGATTTATACGAAGGCGGCGACAACAAGGCGATGCTCAAGCGAGCCGCGGCGATCGTGGGCACGGGCGTGCGGATGGTGACGCTGCTGGCGCTGGGCGACTCGGGCGCGCCGCAGTTCGATCATGGAAACGCGGCGGCGTTGGCGGCGATGGGCGTGCCGAGCTTCGCGTGCACGCCGAACCGATTCCCCGACCTGATGGCCGCGGCGATCCAAGGGCGCGACCTCGGCCAGTGGGCGAGCGACGAGGGGTTTGTGACGGCGCGGGAGGGGGAGGGGTGAGAGGTGGCTAGAGCTGGTGGAGACCCCCACTCGTTCGTGCAGGAATCACCGAGCTCGCTACTTCCGAAGCATGCTCACCGGCGCACCAGCGTGGGCGGCGCAAAAGAATACGGCCCCACGTGGGGGCCGTTTCAAGCGAGGCGGACGGGACTCGAACCCGCAACCACCGGATCGACAGGACTTTGGCGACGACGAAATACCCCCTCCCACGTGACAGAAACCGCGTTCTTGCCAGCGCCAGCAGGGGTCGCCGGGACCAGTCGGGTACCAGTCAGTGGTGGGTCCAAGGCCAGTCAGGACGCATATTGGGACGCATGTAGCCAGCGCCCAGCCCCCGATCGCGCGGGGGGGCCCGCTGCCGCGTCCTCGCAAAATGGTGGACTGGGTGTTGCCGCCGATCAACTTCCCCGATATACTCCCCCAGAGTATGCTCCTCCGCAGTGCCCAGTTCCGGAGTTTCATTGCCATCCTCTTGATGGCGGCAATTCCGTTCTGCTGCTGCGACTTCCGCACGCTGCTTGGCGGGAACCTGTCGTGCAAGGCAACTTCTCTCCTAGATGGTGGAGTTACCAGCGCTCACCTAGGCCCTGCCAAGAGTCACGGCCCCTCGACCCGAGGATGCTGCCACGGCAAGTCGGCGACCGAGACCGGGACATCCGACCCGGACCCCAAGAACGACCCATCAGACCAGCCGCGTGACTGCTCATGCGACAAGAGTGGCGGCAAGATGCTCTCGGTCGAGAAGCCTGCCCTGGAACACCCGGCGCAGGTTGTTGTGGCGGTTCTTGAGTGGGCCCAATGGGCCGAACTCCCGCCTCTCAACCCGGTCAGCGGGCGTGAACCTCTCCGTCGCGCGGTTCACCGACCCCTGACGTCGCTGGTGCGCATGCACTGCGCGCTCATCGTGTAGCAGGCTAGGTCCGGCCGTTGCCCCAGAGCGTCTTGCGACGCCTCTCGCGGGGTAAGTTGCGCCGGACGCCTCTCCGCGCCCACATCTCAGCTCCCTCATCGCGTTCGCGCGTTCACTGCTCATTCCCCGATTGACGGAGGTTCAACATGTTCATTCGCACAAGCATCATTCTCGCCGCACTGCTCGCGGCTGGCACTCTGCTGGCCGGCGCCGCCCAACCCGGACACGACGATCATCACGCTCCCAAGTCGAAGCAGCCCAGCCCGCAACAGGCCAAGGCGGTCAATGACCGCTGCCCGATCCAGGGCGAGGAGATCGACGAGGAGACCCCGATGCGCCAATGGAGGGGGCACTCGATCGGCTTCTGCTGCCCCGGCTGCGACAAGAAGTGGGACGCCAAGCCCGACGCCGAGAAGGACGCGTTCCTCGCGAAGTTCGTGAAGCTCGCGCCGCCAACACCGGCGGTCGATCTCGCGCGGCGGTTCCAAGCGGCGCGAGCCGCTGGGGACTCGGCCGCCCTCGATGGCATGTTCCTGAACGGCGGGAAGGCCACCGTTCTGCACAACGGCAGTGATGCGGGCACCTGGGAGCGATACCGCGACGAGCATCTCAAGCCCGAACTCGAGACCCTCAGCGTCGCGGGGTGGCGGACGGTCACCGAGACCGAGACACCCTTCGGTGCCGCGAAGCTTGTCGGCCAGACGGTGACGCTCATCGCGAGCGAAGGCCCGAAGAAGCGAGAGTTCTCCGTCGCGGTCACACTTCTGGTTGTCGATGACGCCGGGACGCCGAAGATCGCGCACATGCACTGGTCGTCACGCGAAGTGAAGACTGACAGGAAGTGAGGCACGCCATGAGACGCACTGCTCCTCGACCGTCGTTGATCGCGGCCCTCCTCTTCCCCGCAATGCTGGCGGGTTGCGCCGGCACACCCACAGCAACCGAGCGCCAGGCGAGGTCCGACATCGAGAGTGTCCGGTCAGTCTATCGGCCCGGCGACGCCAAGCCGACGCTGCCGACGCTCACCGCCCAGTCGCCGCTGGCGGACTATCTGCGCTACTCCATGCTCAACAACCCGAGGGTCGAGGCGTCGTACTACGCCTGGGCGGCCTCCGTCGAGCGGATCACGCCGGCGCGGTCGCTCCCCGACCCTCGCCTGACCTTCGAGGCCGACATCGCCGACATGCTCGACGCCGTCATGCCCGGCCTCATGCTCGATCTTCCCGGGCCGGGCAAGCTCCGAGCAGCGGGAGACGTTGCCGCGGCGGAGGCGCGGGTGGGGTACTTCGGCTTCGAGAGCGAGGTCCTTGCTGCGGCCTACGCAACCAAGTCCGCGTACATCAGGCTTCACTTTCTGAACGACACCGTCCGAGTCCAGCGCGAGGCGTTTGCGCTGCTGGGGGATGTCGAATCGCAGGCGCAGCAACAAGTGGGCGCGGGCCGCGGCACGATCCAGGACGTTCTGCGTGCCCAGATCGAGCGGGATCAACTCTCCAACCGAATCGCCAACCTCGAAGACTCCCGCAGCGTGCTGGACGCGGAGTTCCGTGCCGCGCTCGGTCACTCGCCGGCCGATGCGTCCGCGCCGATCCCAGGCACGTTCGAGGTCGGCACCGCCCCCCCATCTGCGGAAGCGGTGCTGGCGATCGCCGCGGAACGCAACCCCGTGCTTCGGCAGATGGAGGCCGATGTGCGGCGCGGCGAGGCCATGCTCGATCTGGCCCGAACCAGCCGGGTGCCCGATTTCACTGTCGGCATCGAGGCGGATGTGAAGGCCAACCCCATCATGTGGCGACCCACCGCAAGCATGACCCTTCCGATCTGGCGGGACAAGATCGCGGCCGAGATCGCGGCGGCGCAGGCGGAGAAGCGGTCCGCCGAAGCCCGCCTCTCGGCCGAACAGATCGCCATCGCGGCCGAGCTGGCGTCGATGCTCTATATGTACCGGGAGAGCGGACGTAACGCGACGCTGTTCGGATCGACACTTCTTCCCAGAGCGCAGCAGTCGCTCGACGCCGCTCGGTCCGGCTACGCGAGCGGGCGATCCTCGTTCCTCGACGTGATCGACGCCCAACGCCGGCTGCTGGAGTTCGAGCTCAGCGCCATCGAGGCCAGGGCACAGCAGGAACTCTCCATCGCGTCGATTTCACTCGTGATTGCAGGCGCGGCACCGGACGGCGCTCCGCTTCTGCCCGTGAATCCCCCGCAACCCAAGCAGCACACGGAGCTCAAGGAGGCCCATCCATGAAGCGAAGCACCATCATCGTATCAATCGTCGTCTTCGGCGTGCTTGCAGTGGCTGGTGGGTACTGGCTTGGTCGTGGAGGCGCCGCACGGCCCGCTCCCGCCGCAGCGTCGTCAGCCGCGGCTACACCAGCGCCTGCCAAGCAGGTGTACACCTGCTCGATGCACCCTCAGGTGCGACTCGATCAGCCGGGCGATTGCCCGATCTGCGAGATGCCGCTCATCCCCGCGGCGTCGGCGACGGCCGCCGCGGCCGGTGAGGCTCCCACTCTCCAACTCTCCGAGCACGCGCTCGCGATGGCCAGCGTGGAGACGGTGGCTGTGGAGGCGCGACCGCTGGCCCGCGAGTTGCGGGCCATCGGACGCATCGAGTACAACGAATCCTCTCTGGCGACGATCACGCCGCGTGTCGACGGCTACGCGGAGCGGTTGTTCGTGAACTTCACCGGCGTGGAGATCCGCAAGGGCGACCACCTGGCCGAGGTCTACAGCCCCGAGCTTCTGGTGGCGCAGCAAGAACTCTTGATCGCCTTGCAGGCCGGCGGCGCTGGGGAGGCGCTCGTAAACGTCGCCAAGACCCGGCTCCGTCTGCTCGGGCTCACCGATGAGCAGGTCGCCAATCTCATCGACAAGAAGCAGACGACTGACCGGGTCACGCTCTACTCGCCGATCAGCGGAACGGTCATCGAGAAGACAATCGTCGAGAACGCGTCCTTCAAGGCCGGCGACGTCCTGTACCGGATCGCCAACCTCGACTCGGTCTGGGTGTACCTGGAGGTGTATGAGTTCGACCTGCCGTGGATCAGGTACGGCCAGAAGGTGCGGCTCTCGGCGGAGGCCATCCCTGGTCGCACGTTTGAGGGACTGGTCACGTTTGTTCAACCGATCGTAAACGAGCAGTCCCGCACCGTTCGCATCCCTGTGCACATTGACAACAAGGACCACGCACTCAAGCCCGGAATGTTCGTGACCGCTTCCATCGAGGCCTCCCTGACGGCCGAGGGCCGCGCCGCGCCGACGGGGGTCGAGGGCAAGTTCACCTGCCCGATGCATCCTCAGGTGCTGACCGAGGCCGATGGGGCCTGCCCTATATGCGAGATGCCCCTGGAGCAGATCCCCGGCGAGACGTCGAGCAGCCACCCACATCCCGATGCACACTCCGCGCACGGTCACGACCACGGCGACATGCCTCCGGCCACGCCGTCGCTCGCGGCCAGGTACTTCTGCCCGATGAAGTGCGAGGGCGAGAAGACGTACGACCAGCCGGGACGCTGCCCGGTGTGCAAGATGAAGCTCAAGGAGGTCGAAGCGGCCCCGACTGCTACGGCAAGCCCAAGCGGTGCTGTGCTTGCGGTGCCCGTGGCGGCGGTGCTCGATTCGGGGACCCGGCGGATTGTCTACGTGGAGAAGGCCCGGGGACTCTTCGAGCCGCGAGAGCTCACGCTTGGTCCCAGGTCCGGCGCGTACTACCCGGTGCTCGCTGGCGTTCTCGCTGGGGAACGTGTGGTCACACGCGGCAACTTCCTCATCGACAGTCAGTTCCAGGTGACTGGGCATCCGAGCCTGTTCTACCCGGGCGGACTGCACGCGACCATGGGCCACGACCACGGTGGCTCAGCGAAACCGGCCGAAGCTCCCGCACAACCCAGCACCCAGCCGTCCCCGTCGCAGGCCCCAGCCAACGGCCACAAGCACTAAGTGAAGGAGCCACCCATGGTGAACGCCGTCATTCGCTGGTGCATGAAGAACACGTTCCTGATGACGCTCATCGTCCTCGGCATCTGCGCCGCCGGGTACTGGGCCATCCTGCGCCTCCCCGTAGACGCGATCCCCGACATCGGCGAGAAGCAGGTGATCGTCTACGCCGACTGGGAGGGCCGCAGCCCGCAGGACGTCGATGACCAGGTCACCTACCCACTTACAACGAGCCTCACCGGCACACCGGGCGTCAAGGCGATCCGTTCCATGTCGGGCTTCGGGTTCTCGATGGTCTTTGTGATCTTCGAGGACGACATCGACTACTACTGGGCCCGCGCGCGCGTGCTGGAGCGCATGAACGTCGCCCAGCAGCGTCTGCCCGCGGGTGTGACGCCCGTGCTCGGCCCGGATGCCACCGCGCTGGGCCAGGTTTACTGGTACACGGTGGAGGGCGAGGGCTTTGACCTCGCCGAGCTGCGATCGATCCAGGACTGGTACATCCGCTACCAGCTCCAGACTGTCCCGGGCGTCAGCGAGGTCGCGAGCATCGGCGGCTTCGTCAAGCAGTACCAGATCGACATCAACCCGGACAAGATGCGGGCCCACCGCGTCACGATGATGGAGATTGTCGAGGCCGTCGGCAAGAGCAACATCGACGTCGGTGCCAAGGTCATCGAGCAGAGCGGTGTCGAGTACTTCATCCGCGGCCTGGGCTTCATCAAGTCCGTTGAGGACCTGGAGCGGGTCGTGATCCGCCAGGAGGGCGGCACCCCGCTCTATCTCCGCAGCGTGGCCACGGTCCAACTGGGCCCGGACTTCCGGCGCGGCGCCCTGGACAAGGGCGGCGTCGAAGCGGTCGGCGGTGTCGTGCTCATGCGCTATGGCGAGAACCCGCGCGAGGTGGTCGCCCGTGTCAACGAGAAGATCGCGCAGCTTGAGGCCGGACTGCCGCGCAAGACACTCAACGACGGGCGCGTGTCCAGCGTCAGGCTCGTGCCGTTCTACGACCGGACCACCATCGTGCAGGAGACGATCGACACGCTGAAGACGGCGCTGTTCGAGGAAGCGCTCATCGCCGGCTTCGTCGTTGTGTTCTTTCTGATGCACCTGCGCTCGACGGCGACCGTTCTTCCGACGCTCCCCCTCGCCCTGGCCGGGTCGTTCATCCTGATGTACGCGTTCGGCGTCGACAGCAACATCATGTCGCTCGCCGGGCTGGCGATCGCCATCGGCGACATCGCGGACATGGGCATCATCATGACGGAGAACATCTACCGCCGGATCGCCGGCGCGACGCCCGAGGAGCGCAAGGAGAAGGGCCACTTCGGGCTGGTGTACGAGGGCGCAACGGAAGTCGGCGGGGCGATCATCACCGCCGTCACGAACACGATCGTCTCGTTCATCCCCGTCTTCTTCCTCACCGACCAGGAGGGCAAGCTCTTCAAGCCCCTGGCCTTCACCAAGACGTTCGCCATCGGCTCGTCCGTCGTTCTCGCCATCACGGTGGTCCCGTTCCTGTGCTACCTCCTCTACCGGCCCGTGAACTGGAAACACCGCACCACGCTGCTCGTCGCCGCGGGTGTGGGCGTGCTGGCCACGCTCGCGACCCACGCGGCGTTCATGTGGGGGCTCGGCGGAGCCCACGACCGCGGCTGGCTCGTGGCGGCCGCGGTCGGGATCGGCGTTGCGCTATGTGTGATCCGCATGACGCGGGAGAAGTTCCTGCCGCTGGAGCAGAACCCGGTGTCTCGGGTCATCGCCAGGGGCTATGTCCCAACGCTCCGCTGGATCCTCGACCACAAGAAGACCTTCATGGTGGCACCGGTGCTGATCCTGTTCACCGGGCTGTCCGTGTGGCTCGGCATCCACCGCACACTGGCACCGGTCGAGTGGGCGGTGAACGCCTTCGCATCCGAGAAAGCATCGCCCGAACTCATACGTGCCATGTACGAGCCGCCGGACGCCGACATCACTCGGCCGCTTCTTGAGCTCGACCAACTCCGATGGCAGCGTGTCCGCGATGCGGACGGCTCGGAACGGGCCCGCCTCCTCTGGCGACGGCAGGATCCCGCCGAACGAAGCGCCGAGTCGAGCGCCGGGCTCGCGGTCCTCAAGGAAGGCCGCATCCTGCCCGGGCTCGGTCGAGAGTTCATGCCGCCGCTCGACGAGGGGTCACTCCTGTACATGCCCTCGCTCCTGCCGCAGGCGTCTCTCTCCCAGGCGGTCGAGGTCAACAGCAAGCAGGACCTCGCCATCGCGAGCGTCCCGGAGGTGGAGAGCGTCGTCGGCAAGATCGGGCGGGCCGAGTCCGCACTGGACCCCGCGCCAATCGGGATGATGGAGTCGATCGTGATCCTCAAGCCCGAGGACCAATGGCGCACGCGGAAGGTCGAGCGTGTGTTCTCCGGCTGGCCGGGCATCGTTCGCACGCCGCTCTCGTGGATCTTGCCTGAGGAGCGGCGCATCACCAAGCAGGAGATACTTGCCGAGCTTCAAGAGAAGACCGCCATCCCCGGCGTGCTTCCAACCTGGCTTCAGCCGATTCAAACGAGGCTGGTGATGCTCCAGACCGGCTTCCGCGCCATGATGGGCGTAAAGATCTACGGCAGCGACCTCCGCGAGATCGAAAAGGTCGGGCTCCAGATCGAGCAGTTGCTCCGAGAGGTGCCCGGTGCGACGGACATCGTGGCCGACCGAATCGTTGGCAAGCCCTACATCCAGATCGAGATCGATCGCGAGCGGATCGGCCGCTACGGCGTCAACATCCGCGATGTGCAGGACGTCATCGAGATGGCGCTGGGCGGGATGAACCTCATGGAGTCGGTCGAGGGTCGCGAGCGCTACCCCATCCGCATCCGACTCGCACGCGACTTCCGCGAGGACATGGACGCGATCCAGCGGATCAACGTCCCCTCCTCTACCGGGGCGCAGGTGCCGCTCGCGCAGCTCGCGAACATTTCGACGGTGCTCGGCCCGCAGGAGATCAAGGGAGAGCGTGGACTTCTCGTCGGCTACGTCACCATGAACACCCGCGACCGCGACGAGGTCTCGGTCGTGCAGGACGCCGAGCGCTTACTGCAGCAGGCCCTCAAGGACGGCCGGCTCACGCTCCCGCCCGGGTACTACTGGGAGTGGTCGGGCCAGTTCGAGAACCAGGTCCGCGCTACCAAGCGGATGCAGATCCTCGTTCCGATCACGCTGGGCATCATGTTCGTAATGCTCTACCTGGGCTTCTCACGCTGGTGGATCGCGCCCGTGATCTTCTTCGGGGTCCTCGTGTCCGCCTCCGGCGGCTTCATCATGCTCGCCCTTTGGGGCGTCAACCTCTCGGTCGCGGTGTGGGTCGGGTTCCTGGTGCTCTTCGGCGTCGTGGACGACGACGGCGTGGTCATCTCGACCTACCTCGAAGGCGTCTTCAAGGACCGGAAGTTCGCATCAACCCGCGAGATCCGCGAGGCCGTGATCGAGGCCGGTCTCAAACGCATCCGGCCCTGCCTGATGACGATTGCCACCACCGTCTTCGGCCTGATGCCAATCTTCTGGGCCACCGGCCGCGGCTCGGACGTGATGCGGCCGATGGCGATCCCATCGGTCGGTGGCATGACTGTGTCGCTCATCACGCTTTTCATCGTGCCTTGCGTGTTCTGTGCTGTTGAGGAATGGAAGTGGAAGCGCCGTCGGCGGACCGAGGCGGCCCGATAAGAGGCCCAGCCCCAGCCACTTGGCTCGCCGATCCTCTCCGAGTCCCAATGCCGGCGATCTCACCGCTGTTTCCCCAGAACCCAATCACCACGGTTGACGTACATACTGGGGGGGAGTATACTTCCAAAAGGAGTAATCGAATGAATGCGACAGGAACCAAGCCCACCAACTTCGCCTTGTCCATCGACGGCATGACCTGCGGACACTGCGTCCAGACCGTAACCAACGCGTTGGCCGCCGTGCCCGGCGTCGCGGTCCGGACGGTCGCGGTGGGCAGTGCACAGATCACCGCGCCCGATGGACTCACCGTCGCGCGGGCCATCGCCGCGCTCGACGACGCCGGGTATCCGGCCCGGGCGAGCGAGTCGCAAACGGGTAGCCCCGCCCGCGCGGCGACGGGCGCCGCGTGCTGCGGCGGCGCGGCAACGAGCGTCGCCCCCCAGGGGCGAGGGTGCTGTGGGTAACAGCGCACGCCGTGCAGAAGGCAACGAACTTACACAGGGAACACTCGGCCATGAAGAAGCAAGACACGATAGGGAAGGGGCGAGTCGGCAAGGGCGAGTCGAAGGAACGCCCAACCGCCGCGGCGGCGTGCTGCGGGTGTGGCGTTGCTGCAGGTCTGGAGGCCGTGGGAGATGGTGTCGGTCCGGGCGCGCACGCCTCGGGCGTGGATGCGGCCCTCAAGACGGCAAACCTCAAGCACCTCAAGCGCATCGAGGGGCAGGTGCGGGGCATCGCCGCGATGATTGAGCAGGACCGGTACTGCACCGACATCATCCAGCAGTGCGCGGCGGTGCAGGAGTCTCTGCGTTCGGTCGCCCGGAACCTCTACAAGAACCACCTTTCCCATTGCGCCGTCCGGGCGATGCACGAGGACGGCGAGCGGCGCCGCGAGATGATCGACGAACTTGTTGAACTGGTGGGCAAGATCGCGCGCTGAATGTGAATGCACGCGAATCGGGCATCGGCAGCGGCGGTCCGCGTAGGACACACGCGTGCGATGCCTGACGACGAACCCAAAGGAGTATCACACATGACGTACTTGCGGACGATGATCGGGATTGGGTTTGGCGCGGCGGCGCTGACGCTTACGGGATGCGCAGGGGGACCAACCGCTGGCAACCAGCCTGGGATCAATGAGCCGACGGCGGTCCTGGACAGTCCCACCGCGACCCTGATCGTGCACGGAATGAGCTGCCCGCTTTGTGCCAACAACGTGGACAAGCAGTTGCTTGATGTCCCCGGTGTCTCGGACGTGAACGTCGATATGGGCACGGGCGAGGCCAAGGTCAAGTTCATGCCCGGGGCGAAGGTAACCAAGCAGCAGTTGGCCGACGCGGTCGACAAGAGCGGCTTCACGCTCGCGGAGGTGCGCATTCCATGAGCCACGCCTTCCCCACCCTATTTGGCTCACGCCCGACAGCCAAAGCCGCAATGCTGGCGCTGGGGATCGCCCTGCTTGCGCCCGCCGGTCTTGCCTTCGCCCAGGAGGCGACCAACACACCCGCCGCGACCCAGCCCGGGGTCGGCAAGTGGTACCTGCGCGAGCGCGTGCAGTACATTCAACTCGGCGACGATCCATCACCCGAGGACCGAGATATTGACAAGATTGTCGCGACGACCGCGCTGACCTATGGCATCACTCGCGAACTCTCCACGACCTTCACGCTGCCGCTCACGCTGAGCTTTGAGGATCCGGCGGGTTCTTCAGGGACGGACACGGAGTTCGGGGCTGGGGATGCCTCGCTGTCGCTCAAGTGGCGGCCCTTCCAGTGGGACCTCAACCCGGTCGATTCCGTGCGCTTGGCATTCTTCGGGGGCGTCGAGGCACCTACAGGTACCGGTGACCTGGGCAGCCACTCGTGGGATCCCTTTGCCGGCGTCGTCTTCACTTCGATCCTGGGCCGGCACGGGTTCAATCAGGCCCTCTCCTACAAGTTCAATACCGGCGGAGACGAGTTCAACACCGTCGCGGGTGATGGGCCCGACGACGCGCTCCGATACGACACCTCATACCTCTTCCGGCTCGACCCCGCCGAGTACTCGGCGGACACGACGGCGGCCACCTATCTCACCCTCGAACTCAACGGCCTCTACGAGACCAACGGCGACAACGAGATCCTACTGGGGCCGGGCATCCTGTACGAGGCACGCACCTTCGCGCTGGAAGCGACTATCGGCTTCCCGATCATGCAGGACGTCGACGAGCGCCCGGAGACCGACCTTGTGATCACGCTGGGGTTCAGAGTTCTGTTCTGAACCAGCACGTCTCAATGGAACAACTATGAGTTCCAGCCACAGATGTCGTGAGGAGAGAACCCTGGCCTCGAAGAGGAGGACATCCGCGCCGTCATTCGTTGACGCAGTGCGGATCGCCGGTATCTCGGTGGGACTGCGAGAGAAAGCTGGAGACCAAGGACGCTCCGGAGGACGTGTTGCGGGCGAGCGCGGCGCCACCCTGAACATCTGAAAGGAAGGCCGATATGACGATGCACCACCATGACGGACCCGGCGCGGAGGCGCACGGGCCGGATGCCTCACCGACTCAAGCGACCCGCACAGTAAGGGCTGACCTGCCCATCGAGGGCATGACCTGCGCCTCGTGCGCGAACAGAATTGAGAGACGTCTGGGAAAGCAGCCTGGCGTCGAATCGGCGAACGTCAACTTCGCCACAAAGGTGGCGACAGTGAAGTACGACCCGGCGGCGACGCGGCCTGAGGCGTTGGCCAAGGCGGTGGATGACATCGGGTACAAGGCGATTCTGCCGCCTCCCAAGCAACCGCCTCGCCATGCGGCGGCCAACCCGCCACATGGGCATGCCGGACATGACCACGCGGCAATGCTCTTGGCGCAAGAAGCAGACGGTGGACAGGGCGCGCACGCCGAGTACAGCGCGGACCACTCGGCCCACATGAACGTCGGCGAGGCCGAGGCGAAGCGGCTGCTGGTCAAGATCATCGTCGGCGCAGTGCTTTCGCTCCCCGTGCTCGTCATTGCGATGTCGCACGGCACGATCGAGGCGTTCAACGTCGCCTGGATCAACTGGCTTCAGCTCGCGCTGACGACGCCGGTGATGCTCTGGTGCGGGTGGCAGTTCTTCCGCTCCGCGTGGAAGGGGCTGCTGCACCTCAGCGCCAACATGGACACGCTCGTCGCGATGGGCACGGGCGCGGCGTATCTGTATTCGCTCGCCGCGACGATCTGGCCGGAGTTCTTTGCAGGAGTCACCACAGGAGCAGCGGCTGCGGCGCACGGTACGCGCGCGGGTCACGCGACGGGCGGGGCGGGCGCGATCCACATGGTGCCCGTGTACTACGAGGCGGCCGCCGTCATCATCGTGCTGATCCTTCTCGGGAAGTACTTCGAGGCTCGGGCCACCGGCCGCACCACTGCAGCGATCAAGCGGCTGATCGGTCTCCAGGCCAAGACCGCCCGGGTGGTGCGCGATGGCCAAGAGCAGGATGTGCCGATCGAGGGTGTGGTTGTCGGCGACCGCGTGCTCGTGCGCCCCGGCGAGAAGATTCCCGTCGACGGCACAGTCGAGAGCGGCCAATCGGCCGTGGACGAGTCGATGCTGACCGGCGAAAGCGTGCCCGTCGAGAAGGCGGCCGGCGACAGCGTCTTTGGCGCGACGATGAACACCACCGGCGCGTTGCGACTGGTGGCGACCAAAGTCGGGGCCGACTCGGCTCTCCAGCAGATCGTGCGGCTCGTGCAGGAAGCGCAAGGCAGCAAGGCACCCATCGCCCGCCTGGCTGACAAGATCAGCGGGGTATTCGTGCCGATTGTCATCGCGGTCGCGGTGGTGACGTTCGGCGTGTGGTGGTTCGTCTCGCCCGCGGACACGCGGCTGAGCATGGCATTGGTGACGGCGGTCTCCGTTCTCATCATCGCATGCCCGTGCGCCTTGGGGTTGGCCACCCCCACGGCGATCATGGTGGGCACTGGGCGCGGGGCCGAGCAGGGCATTCTCATCAAGGGCGGAGAGGCGCTGGAGACAGCCCACAGGCTGACTGCGATCGTGCTGGACAAGACCGGCACGATCACACACGGGAAACCCGCCGTGACGGATGTGACTCCCGCAGCGGGCTTCGATGCGGCGGAACTCCTGCGGCTTGCCGCCTCCGCCGAGCAGCACAGTGAGCACCCGCTTGCCGCCGCGATCGTGAGAGAGGCGGTCGGACGTGGCGTAGCGCTGTCCGAGCCAGCCCGTTTCACGGCCGTAGTTGGCCACGGGGTCGAGGCGTCTGTCGAGGGCAGGCAACTCTTGGTGGGCAAAGCCGCGCTGCTCCAGCAGCACGGAGTGTCGATCACACTCACCGATCGTGCCGCGGAACTCGCGGCCTCTGGCCGCACGCCGATGTTCGTCGCGGTCGACGGACGTGAAGCGGGCATCATCACCGTTGCAGACACTATCCGGCCCGAATCCAAGGACGCCATCGCAACGATGCACCGGCTCGGCCTGCGGGTCGTGATGATGACCGGCGACAACCGGCGCACGGCCGATGCGGTCGCGTCGCAGGTCGGCGTCGATCAGGTGTACGCCGAGGTGCTGCCCAAGGACAAGGCCGACAAGGTGAGGGCGCTCCAAGCCGAGGGGCACATCGTGGGCATGGTTGGCGACGGCATCAACGACGCCCCCGCGCTCGCGCAGGCCGATGTCGGCCTCGCCGTCGGCACCGGCACCGATGTGGCAATGGAGTCGGCCGACATCACGTTGATGCGCGGCGACTTGCACGCGGTGCCACAGGCCATCGCCCTGTCACACGCCACGATGCGAGCGATCAAGCAGAACCTTTTCTGGGCGTTCATCTACAACTTGATCGGCATCCCCATCGCGGCGGGCGTGCTCTTCCCATTCACCGGTTGGCTGCTGTCTCCGATCATCGCAAGCGCGGCGATGGCGTTCAGCAGCGTGAGCGTGGTGCTCAACAGCCTTCGGCTCAAGCATGCCGAGTAGTCACGCGCGTCGAGCGGGAGCGCAGCTCCAGCGATCGCGACTACCGGACCATTCCTCGGGTGCTCCCACTTCTCCGATCCCACGAAACACTGCATTTTCCAGCGTGAATGGCCTCGTTGGGCACCGAGTGCGTCTCAAATGCGTCCCGACTGGAAGAGCACTCAAGCCCCACTCACGGCACTCGGAATCTGTGCGCATACAAAAAGCCCTGCAAAACAGGGCTTTTTGAACGAGGCGGACGGGACTCGAACCCGCAACCACCGGATCGACAGGCCTCGGAGGAGGACGATATGCCGCCTCCCACCTAACGCCAGAGTCCCCTCTCGGCACTGCCAGAGGGGTTGCCTGTTCGGGTCTGACCCCAGTCTGGCCCGGTTCCGATCCTGGTAAAGACGCAATCTAGGACGCAATGTCCGCTGGGCGGAGCTTGAGAGCGCCGCGAGTTACGCAGCCGTGGGAACTCTCGTTCGGGAAAGGACAGAGCTTTGAAGCGGGAGTCCCAGACCGACAGGCACCGACGCCGAGCGTGACGGCGATCGATCCGTCTATCGGTGCGGAGGGCGGGGCCATACCGAACAGGTCTCCGGGGTTGGACGCTGCGGTACGGCGCTCATGGCAGCGCATGAATGGATGTTGCATTGACGACCACCGCCTTCCCATCGGCCGATGCGACCTTGCCCACCACGACCATTCCCGAAAGCTCCTTCAAACCACGCCGCCCCTTCATGTCGGTGCGGAGGATCTGGCCCTTCGCGTCCACAACCTGCACTGTCACGGAGTTGGCGAGGATGTCGGTCTTGGTTTCGCAGCAGTAATCCCAGGGCTTGGAGCACTTATCGTCCGGGTTTTCGTTGCACGCCTTGAGGTCCCGGCCCATAAGCGTGAAGACCGCGCGGCCAGCGACAAACGGCTCCTTGCTGCCGCCGACGCGCCCACGGAGCACGACCTCGTCACCAACCTTGAGGGTCCCGGCCTTGCGGGCCTCCGACACATCCTTGGCGGTCTCTGGCAGCTTCTCGACGAAGAAACCGCTCGGCAGCGGAGCCTTGGGCACATGCATCGAGACCGCCGTAAGCACCAGCGCGTCGTTCCCGTTGGCGGTCTCGACCTTGGCGGTCAGGAACACCTCTGCACCCGGCTTGAGTCCGTGCTGGCCGTTGAGCCCGGCGCGCAGGGGCCTGCCATTGGCATCCACAATCTGCACCGTCGCCCGCCCTTCGGCTGGAATATCGCACGCGGTGTCGGGGAGTGTGTCCGAGGGTGGGCAGCAGCCCTTGCGGGTGGACTCGTCCACCAGCGTGAACATCGAGCGGTTCTCGACAAACGCGTCCTTGGACATCGCCACGTTGCCGCGCACCGTGATCGTCTCACCGACCTTTGCGGACTTCATCGCGGCGGTGATCTCCAGCGCGTTGGCCGGAAGTTCGGGCTTGAGCATCGTCTTCACGTCCGCGACGCTCTTGACCTGCGCCATCGCCGCCGCGGGCGTGAACACACCCAGCCCCGCCGCGCCGCCCAGCAGCATGGCGGCGAGCGCCATCGCCCGCACCGCACCCGTCACGTTCATCTTCGCCGTCTTCATATCAAAGCTCCTTGAACACACTGTTGGACTCTACTCGCCTCGCGACACGTGCCGCGCCGGCATTCTCGCTTGCCATCACACCGCCTTGAGCGCGACGGGAATCGTCGGCTTCAGGCAACGGATCGCCGGGGGCAACGCACCCACGACGCCCAGGGCCAGGCCCGTCAGCAGCCCCAGCCCGATCACCATCTCATCGATCATCAGCCCAAATGCCCCCATTGAGAACCGCACCGCCAGCCCGTCGAGCATGAACACACCCACCGCGCACGCGATCAGCCCGCCCGCCGCTGTCGCCAGCGTCGATTCCTGGATCATCGACCAGACGATCGCCAGCCGTCGGTAGCCGATGGATTGCAGCGTGCCCAGCTCGCGTATACGCGAAGCGAACGCGGCGTACATCGTGTTCAGCCCGCCGAAGAGCCCGCCCACGGCGATCAGCCCCGCCGTCACCCACGCGACGATTTTGATCGGGCCGAAGAAGTTGGCGAGTTTGCCGTAGTACTCGCGCTCGGTCATGGGCACGAGTTCGAGGTCGGGCCGCGTTTTGGTGAAGGCCGCGATGTCCCCGAAATCCGCACCCTCGCCCGTCTCCTCGTTGTAGGGGTCGAGCGTGAGGACGACGCACGAGATGGTCTCTCGCTTGGTGGCAGTCATGAGATCCGCCAGCGGCAGCCACACCTCCGCCTCGACGACCGTCCCCGGCGCGCTGAAGCGCCCGACGACCTCCCACGGTCTGCCGTCGATCATCACTGCTTTGCCGACCTGCACGTCGATCTCAGCAACCCCAAGCACAGTCGCCGCCATCCGCCCAACCAAGACTTCATCAGATCCGGATACCGGCCACCGTCCCTCGGTGAGCGATACCGATTCGTGAACGAGGGCCGCGGCGGGGGTGACTCCACGCATCATGACTTGTCGTCCCTTCGGCCTGGGCATCGAGGATGTGCTCGAGCCCTGAGCGGCAGCGGCCTGCTCGCCGCTTGATTGGGTGGTCCTCGCCGCGGCACCCACTCGGACAGGCAGCATCACATGCACCTCGGGCGAGACATACGCCACACCCGCGCGGGTCCGCACGCCCGCGACGCTCGCCGCCAGCACCCCCGGCACCCCCGCCTCGATCTCGGAGCGCTCGACGCTCTCCTCGCTCCCCGCGCCCATGAGGATGACGTTGTGCTCGCCGCCGGTGGCCCGCAGCGCGCGGCTCATGCCGTTGACGAATCCGCCCGCGACCAGGATGAGCAGGACGACTATCGCCGCCCCAGCGACAGAGAGGAACAGCCGCGAGGGCGAGCGGCCCAGGTTGCGGACGGCATAGGCAAAGGGAAGAAGTCTCATGAAGTCCTTTCTCACACTGCCCGGAAGCAGGACGCGATCTCACGCCGCCCGGCTCGCCACGCGGGCACCAAGCCCGCCACGATGCCCACGCCCGCCGAGATGATGAGGCCCCAAACCAAGACTGACCACGACGCGCTCACGCCGATCGACAGCCCCTCCTGCGAGAGACTGAAGTTGCCGAAGTGGACGACCGACAGGGCGATGCCCGTGCCGATCGCGCCCCCGAGCACGCCGATGAGCATCCCCTCGCTGACGATCAAGCGGGCGATGAGGCCGGAGCGGAACCCCAGCGTCTGCAAGACCGCGTGCTCCTTGATGCGGTCCTGCACGCTGAGCACGATGGCGTTGGCGACCAGCGCGAGCACCGCCGCCAGGCACCCCCACCCCAGCCACTGCGTGAACTTCACGATCTCCACGATGTCGGCCCCGGCCTGCGCCACGAAGGCTTTCTCGGGGCTGGTCATCGTCGGGTCGGCCTCGGCGCGGAACTCGGCATCGATCGCCTCGGCCACTTGCTCCATCTTCGCGGGGTCATCGACGCGGACGGTGAACTGCGTCACGCTCCCCAGCCCGCCGCCCTTGCCCGCGGTCTGCTGGAGGAAGTCGAGATGCACATAGGCCACGTTCTGGTCCTGCGCTTCGGAAGAGCGGATGATCCCCGCGACCGTGACGGTGATGCCCGAGGCGTCGAAGGACTGGCCCACTTGGAAGCCGCGCCGTGCTGCGAGCGTCTCGCCGACGAGGGCCGAGTCCGACCGCTTCTCCCACTCGGCCACGGAACCGGAGATGAGTTGCCACTTGCTCGCCCACCCCTTCGGCCCCGCGAGGTCCTCGCGCGGCACGCCCCGGAACGTGACGACGTCCAGCGAGGCCCGGCAGTTGTTGACCACGATCTTGACCGGCACGGCGCTGACCACGCCGGGGATCTTCTCGATCCGGTCCACGTAGAACTGCGGCAGACGGCTGGCGGCGGGGCAGAAGCGATTCTCGCGGTAGACCACCAGCGTGGTATCCCCCGCGGCGGCCTGCGTAGATTGGCGCACGCCCTCCTGCAGCGTCTGCACCGCAATGAACAGAAACATGGCGATGGCGACGCCCGAGAGCGTGAGCACGCTGCGGACGCGGTGCCGCCAGAGTTGCTTGAAGACGACGGGCATGAACTTGGGGGCGATCATGGTTCAGGCCTCCTGGGGAACAAGTGGTGCGCGGCGTGCGGCGAGTTCGGCGGCTTCGATGAGGCGACCCTTCTCCAGGTGCAGCGTCCGCTTGGCATACGCCGCGCTCTTGGCGTCGTGGGTCACGATGATGAGGGTCTTGCCCAGGTCCTCGCAGAGCCGGACCATGAGGTCCATGATGGCCTGCGCCGACTCTTGGTCGAGGTCGCCGGTGGGCTCGTCGCCGACGATGATGGTGGGGTCGGTCACGATGGCGCGGGCGATGGCGACTCGCTGCTCCTGGCCGCCCGAGAGTTGACGCGGGTAGTGGTCGTGCCGGTCGGCGATCCCGACGAGCTGCATGGCGGTCTGCACCTTCTCGTGGCGGTCCTTGGCGGACATGCTGTGAAGCAGAAGCGGAAGTTCGACGTTCTCGTAGGCCGTGAGCACGGGCACGAGGTTGTAGAGCTGGAAGACGTAGCCGACGTTCACGCTCCGCCAGTCGGCGAGCTTGGACCGCGAGAGCGTGGAAATGTCCGTGCCGCCGATGATGAGGTTGCCCCCGCTGGGACGGTCGATCCCGGCGATGAGGTTGAGCAGCGTGGTTTTACCGCTACCCGAGGGACCCATGAGGGCGAGGAAGTCGCCCGCGGGCACGTCGAGGTCGAGCTCCTGCAAGGGCGTGATAGTGTTGTCGCCCTTCTTGTACGTCTTGGTGAGACGGCGGCACTGGATGAGTGGCGGGCCGGAGGCGTTTGTTCGATGGTTCGTGTGGTTTGTGGTCATGGTCGGTTCTTTCGGGCGGCGAGCCAGTTGCCGGTGTGGTCGGGAGTGGTGCGTTACGGGGTGGTCGGACTGGGCACCGCCGCCGCGGCGGTTCGTTCACCAAGCACCTTGAGGCGCGTCCCGTCTTGAATGGCGGGCGATGGAGGCGGGTCGAGGATGACGCGGTCGGTGAGGCGGAGCCCGCTGGTCACGACGACGAACTCCTCATCGGCCGAGGGTGCGGTGGAGATGTCCCGCCTTCTGGCGACGGAGCTGCCGCCGCTGATGTCCACCACCCAGACTTGGCTATTGCCCTCACCCGTCGTGGTAACGGCAGCAGTCGGCACCAGCAGCGTCATGTTGCCGCGGTCGCCGTGATTGGAGCCTGCACCGCCCCCTGCGCTCGTGCCGGGCCGCTGTGCGGCGGTGGCGGGCGCGTGGAGTTTGACGCGGGTGAGCATTTCCGGCTTGAGAATGGGCGAGGGCTCATCAATCGCGACCTTAAATTGCACGGTGTTCCGCTGGATGTTGGCCTCGTGCACGACGCGCGACACCACGCCGCTGAACGTCTGGTCCGCCAATGCTTCGGTGCTGACCGTGGCCCGCGTGCCGACGTTCACCTTGGCAGCGTCCGCCAACGGCACATCCACACGCACCTGCAACTTCGCCGGGTCGTAGACGCGGAGTACCGCTCCCATCATGGCCCCGCTTGGCCCCGCGTCCCCGCCCTTGCCGCTCATGCTGATCCGCGAACCCGGATCGACCAACCTGGCGAGCACCACGCCCGAGACGGGCGAAAGCACCTCCATCCGCGCCAGCCGCAGCGCGGCCTCGTCGCGCAGCACGTGGGCCGCGGCATGGGCCGCCTCCGCTTGCGCAAGGGCGGCCCGGGCCTCGCTCACCATCTTCTCCGCTGTGGCGACCGTGGCCTCCAACCCGCCCAAGCGGATCTCCATCCGGCGGAACGTGCCCTCGCTCAGTCCGCCGATCGGGACCAGCTCACGCTTGCGAGTTACCTCGTCGCGCAGTTCGGCGGCCGCAGTTCTCTCCACTTCGACCTGTGACTCAACGGTCGCGAGCGCCGCGCGAGCGAGTGCAACGTCCGTGTCGCGCTCCGCGACGGTCGCCTCGGCGGCGCGGAGCAAGAGTCGGGCATCGTCGTCGATCAGCCGAGCGATCACCTGCCCAGCCTCGACGCGCTCGCCCTCCAGAACCAGAACCTCCTTGACCACGCCCTCCGCGAGCGCAGGCACGCTGACGGCATAGGGCGCGGGCTCGATCCACCCGGGCGCCTGCACTGCGACCGGCCCCAACGGTGCGTTGGCAGGCGTCCCCGCTAGCTCTGGTGTTGCCTTCACGCCGTCAACTGGCGGGACTGCGACAGGGCCTTCCTTCGGGATGGTCGCGGCGACATACACCTCCAGCCGTGGCTGGATCGCATCGCGGGCGGCGTACGCGAGGAGCCCGCCGGTCGCGAGCAGCACGGCACCCGGCACCAGAAGTCTCGTGGCCCATCTCGCCTTTGGGCGCGCGATCACCGCGGTATTCCCGGGCGATGTGGCTGGCGATTGGCCTTGTTGTTGTTCTGTGGGCCGCGGAGCTCGACGGAGCGCCCGCAGATCGGTCTGCGCTGGAGTCATGGATCTTCCCTGCAAAGCGGCGGGTGCCTGTGACGTACCCTCGCGCGCGTGCAACACTTTGTCGCTCGCGCGGGGACAGTTCGGACTGCGTGCGTCCGTTGCAGGGATGTACTAGATGAGCAGCGCGCAGTGCCACCGCAGCGCTTCGCGGTTGGCCTTTACGAACGGCGGGTCCGCCGCCCAGCCGGGCGGTGCCGGCGCATCGTGAACTTCCAGCGGCGGCAGACTCCAGAGCACCGCGAGCGCGATCGTCGCCAACCCGTTCGAAAGCTCCTCAAACACCGGAAGGCTTGCTTCGGCCTTCGCGCCCGTGCCTCCCGCTGTGCCCTGGCACGACGGGCACGAGGGACACTCACCGGGCGGCTCAGAATGATCGTTGGTCGGTGCGTCCTGCTGTTGATCGGGAGCCGGGTCGCGCGGGCATTCGTGGCAGCAAGAATCCCCATTGGACACCGCTGAGTGACGACCATCGCAGATGCTCCCCGCCAACGCCATCGCCTGGCAGCAGCACAGCGGCGTGACCACGCCGATGAGCAGGGCGACCAGGATGCGGAGCAGAGGGTGACGCATGGTGTCCATCAGTATATCGGCCAAACGAACGCCAGATTCACTTTACGCGGTGCTCCCACCTTTGTTCGACCCAAGAGTGTCCGCCAGACCCTTCCGCCACCCCAACAACCGCAGCCCGTTCCCGACGACCAGGAGGCTTGCCCCTACGTCCGCGATCACGGCCATCCACATCGTGCCCCACCCGGCCAGGGTGAGGGCGAAGAAGATCGCCTTGATTCCAATCGCGAGCGTGATGTTCTGAGTCAGGATCGCGCCCGTGCGGCGCGAGAGCGCGATGAACTCGGGCAGCCCGCGCAGGTCATCCTGCATGAGGGCCACATCGGCGGTTTCGAGGGCGGTGTCGGTCCCCGCCGCGCCCATAGCAAAGCCGATGGTGGACTTGGCAAGCGCCGGGGCATCGTTCACCCCGTCGCCGACCATGCCGATGGCGTCCCCATGCTCCTTCGTGAGGCGCTCGATCTCGGCGAGTTTGTCTTCGGGAAGCATCCCGCCCTTGGCCTCGTCGATGCCAACCATCTTGGCGATGGCCGAAGCGGTGGACTGATTGTCTCCCGAAAGCATGAGCGTCTTGATGCCCATGTCGTGCAGCGACTTGATCGCCTCCACGCTGCTCTCGCGGGGCGTGTCGGCGACCGCGATGACGCCCAGCACGCGCGAGACGGATGCGACCACCACCGCCGTCTTGCCCTGCACTTCGAACCCGCTCAGCACCGCCTCGACTTCGGGCGAGCAGACCCTCCGCTCTTCCGCGAGCCGGTGGTTGCCGACGAAGTACATCTCGCCCGCGATCATCCCCTCAACCCCCCGGCCCGTGAGCGACTTGAACCCCTCGACGCTCGCCCGCTCGCCGCTCCATGCGGCGACAACCGCAATCGCCACCGGGTGCTGCGAAAGCGCATCCAGACTCGCGGCGACCCGCAGCACTTCGTCCTCGCTCGCGCTGCCAACGGGCTGCACGTCCGTCACACGTGGCTTGCCCTCGGTGATGGTCCCCGTCTTGTCGAGCGCGACAACTTTGAGCTTGCGGCCGTTCTCCAGATACACGCCGCCCTTGATGAGAATCCCCCGCCGGGCCGCCGCCGTCAGGCCGCTCACCACCGTCACTGGCGTCGAGATCACCAGGGCGCACGGGCACGCGATCACCAGCAGCACCAGCGCCTTGTAGAGCCACGGGTAGAACGGCTGGTTGAACGCCAACCAAGGCACCACCGCGACCAGCACGGCGACGACGCAGACGATCGGCGTGTAGACCCGGGCGAAGTTGTCTACGAATCGCTGCGTCGGCGCGCGGCTTCCCTGTGCTTCTTGCACGGTCCGGATGATCTTGGCCAGCGTAGTCTCGTCCTTGCCGCCCGAAGTCTTGAACTCCAGCACGCCCGACTCGTTGATGGTCCCTGCGAAGACCTTGTCGCCGATCTTCTTCTCCACCGGCACGGATTCGCCCGTGACCGGAGCCTGGTTCACGCTCGACTCGCCCGCGACCACCACGCCGTCGAGCGCCAGCCGCTCACCGGGCTTCACCTGGACGACCGCGCCGACGGGCACCGCGCCCGCATTGGTTGTGCGCCACGAACCATCCGGCTGCTTGACGCTCACCTCGTCAGGGGCCATCGCCATCAGGCCGCGCACCGAATCGCGGGCGCGGTCCAGGGCCTTCTTCTCGATCAGTTCGGCGAGGCCGAAGAGGAATACCACCAGCGCGATCTCCGGCCACGCGCCGATCACCGCCCCGCCGATCACCGCCACGCACATCAGAAAATTGATGTTGAGCGTGAAGGTCTTGAGCGCGATCCAGCCCTTGAAGAACGTCTCGCGGCCCCCCAGAAGCATCGACGCGACCGATGCGGCGATGATCGGCCACGAGGTCTCCTCGACGCCCGCGAAGTACGCCGCTTCGCACCCCGCCGCGAGCACTCCCGAGAGGATGAACGGCCCGTACTTGATCCACCACGGCCGCGTGTTGTATGCCGGTCCCGCGTGCACGGCGTCGGACGCGCACGCGGCCCCTCCGCAGTCGGCCCCGGCGGTCGCGCCGTCCGCGTGTGTTCCCGAGCCGTGCGTGCCCGACGCCTCGCCGCCCGCGCCATAAGCCGTGATGATCGTCGGCGTCATCCCCACCGAGCGCACTCTCGCCGCGAGCGCCTCGCCCGTCACGCTCGCCGCATCGTGCGTCACGCTCATCCGACGCGTCACCACGTTGCACTCCACGAGCGCGACCCCCGGCATCCCACCCACCGCCTTCTGGAGCACCTGCTCCTCGGCGGCGCAGTCGAGTTGGTCAATGGCGAGGATGGTCTTGACGGTGGGCATGAACCAATCTTTCCCAGCGGCCCGCGTCGCCGTCTTTCAACTCAGCCGAGCCTGATTCAAAGCCGCCGTGAACACATTCCAAGCCGTCTGGAATGCATTCCGGGTCGCCCGGAGCGTCTCCCAACCCCCCGGGAGCGTGTTTCCACGCGCCGGGAGTGCGTTACAGCTCATACGCAACCGATTCCAACCGGTCTGGAATGAACTCCAGCCAATTGGAATCGAGCGGCGTGCTTCCCCTCCGGCCCGACGTAGCGCGCCGGAGGCGTGGAGCCGCCCCCACCCGCCATTACTTCCTAATCGCGAACCCGCCGACGGACTTGTTGCCCTTGCCGTCGTCGATCTCGATCCAGAGCTGAGCGCCCGCGGGGATGGGGTTGGGCACGTCGGCGTGGGCATGGAACTCCGCGCCGCCCCCGTCGGCCTTCTGCTTCATCGCCCCCTTGCCATCCTGTGAGCCGATCCATACTCGGACGGCGGCGGGGCGGGCCGTGCTCCCCGAAAGATTGATGTCCAGGTGGGCCTCGCTACCGGCCTTCACTTCGCCCGAGACCGACACGGTCCACACGCCGATGGTGGCCGTGCCGATCGCGCCGCCTTCGCCATGCCCGTGATCGCCGTGATCGCCGCCGGCCTTCCCGGCTCCAGCCGCGGGCGCTGTGGCGGCGGGCTTACCGTGGTCGTGCCCGTCGCCCTCCTTATGGTCGTGGTCGTCGTGGTCGTCGTGGTCCTTGCCCTTGCACTCGCCACACTCGCCGTGCGCAACGAACTTGAGGGTGTTGCCTTCGCGGAGCCACAGGTGCGCCTCGCCGTCGTCGGCGGTGACGAAGTACTGCGTGTCGGCGGGAGCGCGCTGCGCGGCCCCCTGCCCCATCATCGCTGCGACGGCGGTGGTGAGCGCGGCGCCCGCGACAAGACCAAGAACGATGGACGAACGATTCGGATTTTTCATGGTGTTGCTCCAAAGCAAGGCGGCCGGGCGCGTGCCGCCGGGACGTGTCTTCAGTATTCCGCCCGACCGCGCCGCCGGGACGGTGTGCGATCAGCGCACAGATCACGACTTGAGATCAAACCCCACGACGTGCTTTTCACCCTTGGCCGTTTCGACCTCGATCCAGAGTTTGCTCCCCGCGGGCAGCGGCTTGGGCACTTCGGCGTGCGCGTGCCAGCCGTCACCCTCGGCCTCGGCCTTGGCTTTGATCGAGCCCTTGCCGTCCTCCGTGCCGACCCACACACGCACCGCCGCGGGTTTGCCCGCGCCGCCGGTGACGCCGATGTCGAACGTCGCCTCGCCGCCCGGGGCCACATCGCCCTCGCGTGCGGCCATGATGGTCATGCCGCCCGCCGACTGGCTGCCCAGTTCGGTCCTGGGTCCGTGCCCATGACCGTGGTCGTGGTCGTCACCGTCTTTGTGGTCGTGCCCGTCGGCCTTTGTAGTGCCGGTTGTTCCGGCGGCAGGCTTGGCGGGCGTCTCGGACTTCTTCTCGCACGCGCTCATCGACAGGGCAAGCGCGAAGGCGGGAAGGGCGAGCAGGAGTTGGATAGTGCGAACGGTGTTCATAGGACAATCTCCGTGCGATCAGGTTGAGGGAACGGACTTCTTGGCGGAACCACGCAACAGGCGGGCGAACAGTCCTTGACGAACCGGCGCATCTCGCTTCACCCTGAACGCCAGCGCGTAGCCGGCGGGGACAACGAACAGGTTGAGGAACGTGGAGGACACCAGCCCGCCTAGCACGACGATCGCCAGCGGGGCGAGCAGCTCGCTGCCGGGCTTACCCTTGGCGAGCGCGAGCGGCACCAGGCCGAGCATCGCGGCCAGGGCCGTCATCAGGATCGGGACCAAGCGTTCCAAGGACCCCTGAATGATCGAGTCCCCGATCGACTTGCCCTCGCGTTCCTGAAGATGGTCGTAGTGGTTGACGAGCAGGATGCCGTTGCGGACGGCGATGCCAAAGAGCGTCACGAAGCCCACCATGCTGGCGATGGAGATGACCGGTGCGATGTAGCGTGAGGACGACAGCCCGAAGAGCGCCAAGGCGTTGCCGGTGATCGACGGGCTCTCGGTCAGAAAGATCGCGACGATGCCTCCAATGAGCGCCAGCGGCAGGTTGAGCATGACCAGCAGGGCCACGCGGGCCTTGCCCGTGGACAGTTGCAAGAGCAGGAACATGAACACGGCCACGCCCGCCCCCATGATGAGGATCGTGCGGCTGGCGGACTGCTGGGCCTCGAACTGCCCGCCGTAGTGGACGGTGTACCCCGCCTTCTGCACGATCGGGTCCACCTTGGCCTGCACCTGCGCCACCAGCTGCCCGAGGTTGTAGCCGTCAGCGACATTTGTCGAGATCACGGCCTTGCGCTGGGCGTTCTCGCGGGCGATGAGGTTGCTGGTCTTCTCCGGCCCGATGTCGGCCACTTCGCGCAAGCGGACGATGGCTCCACCCGCGCCGCGCAGTTGCAGGTCCATGATCTGGTCGATCCGGTCCCGCTCGCTCTCGGCCAGGCGCACGACCATTTCGTACCTCCGCACGCCCTGGTTCACCTCCGCGACAGTCTCGCCGTAGAGCGCCTGCTGAACCTGCTCGGCCGCCGCCGCGGGAGAGAGCCCCGCGGCGACAAGGTCCTGCGGGCGGTAGCGGATCGGCAGCGAGGTAATCAGAATCTCGCGGTTGGCGGCGACATCGCGCGTGCCGGGGATCGGCTTGATCGCCGACTCGATCTCCTTGGCGAGCGAGCGCAGCACGTTGAGGTCTTCACCGTACACGTTGATCGCGATGGCCGCGGGCGTGCCCGACAAGACGTGACTGAGCCGGTGCTCAATGGGCTGGCCCACCATCGTGGTGATGCCAGGGATGTTGGCGATGATGCGGTCGATCGCGGCGCGGACCTTGTCCTGGTCCACACCCGCCTTCATCGTCACCTCGATCTCGGAGCTGCTCACGGGCTCGGCGTGCTCATCGCGCTCGGCCCGGCCCGTGCGCCGCGTGACGCTCGACACGCCCTCGATCTGGACGAACTGGGCCTCAACTCCCACGGCCAGGCGGTTGCTTTCGACCAGCGATGTGCCCGGGGGGGCGAGCAGGAAGACCGTAAACGTGCCCTCCTTGAATGCGGGCAGGAACGATGTGCCGAAAGTGGACATGAGCACCAGCGAGGCGACGGTGAGCAACCCCGCGCCCCCAAGCACCACGCCGCGATTGTGGACGCTCGCACGCAGGGCCGGTTCGTAGCGGCGTTTGAGCTTGCGCACGAGCCACCCGTCATGCTCGCCGTGGCCGCCCGCGGCATGCCCGTCTTTAGACTTCTTGCCGAACGAGCCCGCAAAGAGCCACTTGCACAGCGCGGGCGTGACCGTGAGCGCCACCAGCAGCGACGCCATGATCGAGATGATGTAGGCGATACCCAGCGGCTGGAAGAAGCGTCCCTCGAGCCCCTGCAGGAACAGCAGCGGGACGAAGACCATGCAGATGATGATGGTCGCGAACACCACCGAGGAGCGAATCTCGTTGCTGGCGTTGTAGATGACCTCCACCAGCCCCTTGCGCTCGCCCTCGGGCAGCCCATCGTTCTCCTTGAGCCGCCGCAGGACGTTTTCCACGTCGATGATGGCGTCGTCCACCAGTTCGCCGATAGCGACCGCCAGTCCGCCCAGCGTCATAACATTGATCGACAGCCCCCACGCCCAGAGCAGCAGGATCGCTACGGCGAGCGAGAGCGGCAGGGCCGTGAGCGTCACAATCGTGGCTCGCACGTTGAGCAAGAAAAGGATGAGGATGACCCCGACGATGACGCTCGCCTCGATCAAGACCTTGACGACGTTGTTGATGCTCCGTTCGATGAAACGCGAGGCCCGGAAGGGGTCGCGGTTCAGGACCATCCCCTTGGGCATGGCCTTCTCCATCTGGTCCAGCACGCCGTCGATCTGCGTCGTCAGGTTGAGTGTGTTGGTCCCGGGGCTCTTCTGCACGCTGATGACCACGCCCGGCAGCGCCCGGTCGGACGCGGTGCCGCGCTTGGGCGAAGGGCCGAGCTGAACATCGGCCACCTGCCCGATCGTCACCGCTGCGCCGTTGTGAATCCGGACCAGCGTGTTCTTGATGTCCTCGGCGCTGGTCACTCGGGCGGTCTGACGGATGGGCAGTTCCTGGTTCTCCCAGTTGGGGACGTATCCGGCGCTGGCCGTCGAGTGTGCCCCCTTGGCGGAGTCGACCACATCGGAGATCGTTAGGCCGTACAGGGCGAGCTGGTCCTGCTTCACGTTGATCTGGTACTGCGGCAGTTCACCGCCGATGGCGACGACCTGGGCCACGCCCGGCACGGCGAGGATCTTGTTCCGCAGGTCAAACTCCGCGAACGAGCGCATGTCGAGGGGGCTGACCGAGCCGTCGGGCGACGACAAGGCCATGAGCATGATCTCGCCGGTGATGCTGGTGACGGGTGTAATCTCTGCGTGAGTGTCCGGCGGCAGGCTTTCCCGAACCGCGCTCAGCCGTTCCGATACCAGTTGCCTCGCGCGGTAGATGTCCGTGCCCCAGTCAAACTCGACCCACACGATCGACAGGCTGGTGGCCGATGCACTTCGGACGCGCCGCGTGCCCGGCAGACCGTTGACAGCCGTCTCGATGGGAAAGGTGACATTGAGCTCCACCTCGTCGGCGGCCAGGCCCCCGGCCTCGGTCATCACGACCACCGTGGGAGCGTTGAGTTCGGGGAAGACGTCCACCGGCATGTCCTTGACCTTGACGCCGGCGAACACAAGCAGCAATCCCGCCAGTACGACGACGAGCGATGACTGCCGCAGAGAGAATGCAATGAGTCTGGCGAGCATGGCTTAGTGGCTCCCCTCGTGAAAGGTCCCGTCGGAGTGGAAATGACCGGCTTTCTCCGACGCGCCGCTCGTCGCCAGCATCAACTGGAAGTTGCCGCCGAGCACGATCTCGTCACCCTCCTTGACTCCGCTGGCGATCACGACCCATCGGCCGTCGGAGAGGCCGAGGTCGGCCTCCATGCGGATCACCTTGTCGGGATCGGCCGGGTCGCGTCGGAAGATGATCCCCCGAGCGCCGTCGCGCACAACGGCCGATTGCGGGATCGCCAGCTCCTCAGTTCCTCCGGCGAGCGTCACCTCCAGGTGTGCCGACACTCCAGTGCGTGCCCACGGAGCGAGCGTCTCAGGGACCACGACAAGATCCACAGTTCGCTCGTCCGCATCAGCGGCGAGACCGATCTGAAGCACGCCGCTCATCGCGTCTTGCAGCGGCAGACTTCCGCCTTGCGGAGCCGCGATCCTGGCCGGCAGGCCGTCACGCAATCGTCCGAGGTCGGACTGCAAGCCGCGGGCGCGGAACCTGATTTGGTCCGGCTGCACCAGTGTCACGATGTGGCCGTTCTCTTCGGCCAGGCCACCCGGTGTGATCCCGACCGATTCAACGACTCCCTCGGCAACAGCGCACACTGTGTATCCGCTTCCTGCATCGATGCC
This sequence comes from uncultured Phycisphaeraceae bacterium, assembly GCA_964615765.1. Classification (GTDB taxonomy): domain Bacteria; phylum Planctomycetota; class Phycisphaerae; order Phycisphaerales; family UBA1924; genus CAZTQN01. Next base: position 96,447 of record CAZTQN010000006.1, on the reverse strand, counting down.
TTCGTGACGATCGCCGCAGTTGCCGCCCCGAACGAGCAGTTCATGCCGCGAGGTCAGCGACCGAAGCTCGGCCTCCGCCTGCTTCTTTTGTGCGGCGAGCTCCGCGCTCCTGCCCCGGGCAACGGAAAGTTCACTCTGGCTCGCATTGAGCGTCGCCCGAGCTTCGGTGAACTGCGTCGCACTTCCGCCACCCGCGTCTCGGAGGGTGTCCAGTTGATCCAGCCGCTCCTGCCAGAGAGCAACTTTCTCGGTAAGACTTCTCTCGTGCTCAGCCTGCGCTGCCAAGAGCGGAGCCATTGACTCGACTCTTGCCGATGTTGCGGCAATCTGTTCATGCAGGTCACGCCACGCGGCGGCATCGACTCGGTAGAGCGGCGTTCCGGGTTCGACCTTCTGGTACTGGCTCACCAGGATGTCGACTCGGCCCGATAGCGGCGTGCGATACTCGCGCCGGGCCGTGGGCAAGAGCTCGAACCGTCCCGGGACGCGGAGCGTCTGCGCCACGTTCCGAGACTCGACCTTGGCGAACGTGATGCCGAGGTTCTGCCGGACCGAGGCGGGGATGTCGACTCGGTTGGAAGGAGCGGCCGCGCCATCGGTGCTCGCGCCCGACCCCGTACCGCCTCCTTCGCTTCCGTGGTCGTGCCCGTCGTCCGTGCCGTGGGCCGTTTCCTTCTTCTCGCAGCCGGTGAGGGTAAATGCGAGCGGCATGGAAAGCGCCAGCCCACCGACAAGCAGCATCTTCGAGAATGTGCTGAGTGTGTTCTTCATGGTGTGTTCCTTGTGCAGAGGCGATCAGCGCGCGACCGCGCCGGTGGGGTTCGTGGGGGTGCTTTCGGATGCTGGCGCGCCGCCCGAAGGAGCAGCAGCTCCCGGAGTAACGGGAATCGCGGTAGGCCCACCCGGAGACGTCAACGCTTCGGGGCCGAGGAGCTCTTCCAGATCAACTCCGGCGAGCGCCTCATCGCGCACCGCTTCAACGAGCCCGACTTTGGCTTCTTGTTGCCGCGTCAGGCTCTCCAAGAGCACCAGAGTGTTCACTTCGCCCAGCCGGGCCACCTGGCGGGCATCGGCGTATTGCGCGTCGACAAGCGGGACGATCTCCGATTCCAGGGTCGAGCGGCGCCGCGCCGCAGCCATGAGCCGCACCTCGGCCGAGCGAACGGCGGCGATGGTCTGCTCCAGCGTGGCCTCGGCCGCGGCACGGGTGACTTCGCGCTGCGCTCGCGCCTCGGCGATGCCGCGACGGTTGGCGTTCAAGATCGGAATCGGCACGGACAGCCCCAGCAGCACCTGGTCTTGGCCGTCCTCGTTCCCATAGCCAGGCCCGATGTGCAAGTCCGGGTACTGCTTGCGGACTTCGAGTTCGAGGGCCTTCTCGGCGGCCTCGTACTCGGCGGTCGCGACCAGCATCGCCGGGTTCCGGCGTTGGAGCTCGGCGGTGTCCGTCCCGGAGTGCACGCTCGACCGGGCCGGCCCGACGCCGTCGGCGTGCAACCGAAGCGGGGCGTCGGGTGACATCCCCATGAGCTGGCGTAGCCGAAGGTCCGCCTCGCGAACTCGGGACTCAAGAACGGCGAGGTCCGCTGCCTTGGTTGCCTTCTCGATACGGAAGAGCCGCGCCTCGGTCCTGGCCATCTCCCCCGCCTGCTCCATCTTGTCGACGACCGAAAGGATCTGGTCCACGCGGGACAGGAAGTCGCGCGTGACCGCGAGCTGCGCGTCCAGCGCCGACCATTCGCTCCATGCCCGGCGGACCGACGTCCGCACCATCCACTCGCGCTGGGCAACCCGTGCGAGTTCTGCGGCGTGTTCCACGCCCGCCCGCTGCTTCTCGATCTCTAGCCGCCCTGAGATCGGAATCGTGAGGCCCACGCTCGTGAAGACCTTCCACGGCTCAGGAGTGCTCTCGATGATGCGAGTGAGGTCAACGCCGATCGTTGGGTCTTCCCAAAGCCCTGCGTTCTCCGCGTTCGCCTGCGTGACTCCCGCCCGGAGGCGAGCGACTCGGAGGTCGGCGTTGAACACGAGGGCGATGACCTCGGCTTCCTCGCAGGTGATGCCGTCGCCGGGGTCGAACGCCACCATCCCGCCAGCGGGCGCTGGTGACCTCGCCGCGAGGCTTTCCGCGAACGTCCTGACTTCTGGACTTTCCGCCGTGCGTGCCAGGAACGCGGCTTGGTGTCCGGTCATGTCAAGCGGCCGTCGCTCGTACGACTGGCAGCCTCCCGCGGCGAGCGCGACCAGTGCAGCCAGCGAAAGCCCCGTGAATCGCCGCCGCAGTCCGCCCTCGGACTGGTCTTCGTGTGATCTGACCATAAAGGAGTCTCCAAACAGGTGGAAGCTCTGCCCATCAGAACCGTCCGCAACGCGTAGCCGCGGCGAACACCGCTAAGCGAGATCCAGCCCAAGTTGTGGGGGAAACAACGCCAAGACCTGCGTGGATGTCGAAACGTCCACAGCAGGAGAACGACATCGCCCGCCGCTCCAGACAATCGTCCGAACGGCGGCGGGCGGGAACGTCGGCGCTAGATGAGGAGACGGGTCGTCTTCAGGCCCAAGACCTGATCGGAGGCGCTGAAATCGGGGGGCTGGACAAGCGGCGGCGCGGCAATCGGGGGATCGAAATCCCAAGCCATGACGACCGCGATCGCCAGTGGCAACAAGAACGTCCGCGAATCTGGGCCTTCGCCCTTCGGATTGATGGGCACCTGCTCATCGCCCGGGACCGACACATGAAGGTGGCAGCCGCACTCGTCGTCGGGGTGAAACGCGGTGCTGTACGGTCCCTCGTCGTGGCCCGGGGCGCCAACGCCGTTCCCCGCGTGGGCCATGCCCTGCGTGTCACAATGCGAGCACACTTCGGCAGTTTCCGACTCGTGCGTTCCGCAGTCCCCGACCGGAATGCAAAGCACCCTACCCGGAGCCGACGCGATCGCCCCCTGCACGACGAGCAGGAGCATGGCAACGATTTTGACAAGGGCTGGGGACATCTGGTGGGGTGTATCGGCTGGGCAGAGTATACCGCTGCAGACCATTGCGGTTGGGTTGAGCCTAACTTGTAAACCAAACAGATTCCAAATCTCACGCCCGTGCGGCCGGGGACTAGCTTGTGCACAATTCGGACTGCGTCGTCGAGTCTTTCTGGTGCAAACCGAGAGGCGAGAAAGCGCTGCGCCGCTGGCCATGCCGCTGGTGTAACCCTGTTATCGCATGTTCCCAGTTTACCGTGCAAATTCTGGCCGTGGGAGGTTCGGCTGATCGTTCGGAGCATTGATGGGCTCGACTTCAACCCGAGTGACGAGCTTGACCCCGAGCGCCTCCAGCACGCGCCGTGCCCGATCCACAGTGATCCCGTGGTACTCGTTCCGCTCGTCACGGGAGACCATCGTTTCGTCGACGTCCAATCGCCTGGCAAGCTCACGCTGTGTCATGCCGCGGGCAATGCGTAGACCGATCAAGACCTGGCCAAGTCCGGCAAGGTTCTCAAACTCGCTGAACTGTCCTCGCTTGAGCCGCTCGTAGCTCTGAACCTCCTCCACAAGCTGCATGTGGAAGGACTCCAAGGGTTCCTTCAGCCGGGCGACTTCCTCCGCGGTGAAGCCCTGCTTCTTCCACGCCTCGACGTGCTCGGCGAAACGCTTGCGCTCCGCATCGACACGGCCGATGGCCTGCTGGTACTCGGTTTCATTGCGGATCATGGCTGTACTCCTGTCGCTTTCTCGTCCTTGATGATCTTGATGATGCCCTTGGCCTTCCCTGTTCCGCGGCACTTGCGGAAGAACGCCGGGAACTCCAGCGCCTGCCCATGTTCATCAACGCCGGCAATCAGACCGGTGTAGTGCGGGTAGAGCTCGACGCGGTACGCGTGCCACATGGGCAGCTGCAGCTTCGGGTAGCCGCGGTAGGCCCGCCTGGTCGTGTGGTCCCACGTCCAGCATTTCTGCGGGTCGATGCGGTTGAGCTCCTGCTCTAGTTGCCCGGAAGCAAACCGCTTCGGATCGCACGCGAAGTAGCCGTCGATGTCGTTGGGGTGGTCCTTGTCCTCCACGAACGACCCGTCGATGTAGATGTCTTCTATCCCTACCGCCCAAAGCTGCCGGACCATCACGCTCAGGTTGTCGGCCAATCGGTGCCGCCACGCCGCGTTCCAGACCATGTGATCGCGCGGCTCACCCGGCCCAAGCACAAGCATGGATTCCATGAGCCCGCGCAGGGACAACGCGTAGTCGCCGGGAGGCAAGACGCCGTCGCTGTTGAAGGTGGGCAAAGTGGTCATGGGGCTCCTCGTCGTTGCACCTACTGGTCATTATCGTCTAGCTGGACGTATTTGTCAAGTAAAGGGCTCAAGATCCGATAAAAACCCTATCCACATGGCCCGGTGGATGGCCCCAGTCCCGCGGCCTGCCCCATCCTCCCCGCGAAGGCCCCTACTACAGGAAGAGCTATAGGGAGTCTTCTATAGGTTTGGGGTGGCGATGCAGCGCACGAATCGGGGTTGAGGGGGTGGTGATGCAGCGCATGAGGGATAGCGGTTCAGCGTGGACAACTCCTTCAACCCTCCGGTTTATCCACAGATCCAAGTGCTCGTCTGGGCAGACTGAACGCGACCCGCGTCGGCGACAGCGGCGGGCGCGATGGATAGAGGATCAGCCCGCCCGGCACTTCCTGGAGCTTCGCATCGGGATAGACACGGCGCACCGCCCCGAGCAGACTGCGGAACTCCCGCTTGAAGTTCTTCGAACTCGCGTACTCCTGCCCGAACTGCTCGCGGAGGTTCTGCCAGCTCACCTTGACGCCCTGCGGCCGGTTCACCCTCCGGAGCCGGTGGGCAAGCCACGAATACATGTCGAGCGCCAGTGACGAGTGCCGCAATGCCGCGAGCGCTCGATAGTCCAAGGGCACCGCGTGTTCCGCCAGTGTGGAATAGAACCGCTCCGAAAGCTCGATCGCGCCCGGCCACAGTGTCCGCTGGTTCCCGTCCACCTGAAGCCAGGCTTCGAATCGATCGATCGGCTTGGCATCCACCGTCACCACGCGGCCGTCGGCGTACATGCCGAACGTCAGACGGCACGCGGCGAGCGCTTCCATCTGCCGCTTGAACGCGGTGTAGCCCCCCCGCTCTCCTCCGCTGGTCGATATGCCGAGGACATTCAGGAACTGCCGCATGCTGTCGCCGATCGCGATGGAGCGGCTGCGTGTGCGCACGGCCTCGGAGCTCACGTGCACCATCACCAGCCGCGGGATCACGCCGTAAGGCAACGGCTGTTCAACAAACTCGGTCCCGTTGAAGAGCGTCCCGGCTTCCAGCCGCACGCTGACGTGGCCGCTGTGTCGCTCAAAGAACCGGGCTGCGACACGTCGTCTCGGCAAGCCGACCTGGCAGAGGCAGGTATGCAGGAAGTCCATCCGGTCCGGCGGCTCCTGCGAGATCAGCGCGTTGGCCTCGATGATCCGCCGCTCGATCCGCGTCAACCGTGTTGATACTGGCCAACTACTCGCCGCTTTGTCGTCTGTCTGCACTGCACCGTACCACTGCGTGTTCCATCATCGCGGAGTTCAAGGGCATCGGCTCAATGGTCCGTTCCCCCTGCCCCTCCACTCTCTTCGTACCCCGACGCGAAGTGCTTTTCAAGCAGTTCCCGCACCACGTCGGCCATGCGTTCGCCGCGAACAGCGCACTGCACCTTCATCGTCCGGTGCAAGTCTGAGGGGATGTCGATCGTGAGCCGCTTGCTCGGCTCCGCGTGTGATCGCTCATGGACCCATTGATCGGGCGACCGATTGCCGGCGCCCGCGTTGGGCTTGGGTGTGAACGTGACCTTCTTCATGCGGCGAGCTCAAGGAAGTCATCCACCATGGCGGAGACTTCGTTGCCCGCGGGGTGGTGCGGATCGGTCTCGAACACCGTCTGCCCCGCGGCCGCCGATTCGGCAAGCGCGATCCGCTGGCACACCGCGGTTCTCAGCACCGGCACGGAGTATTCGGCGAGCGCCTCGACCACGTCCCGGCCGAGCGCCGTGTTTACGATTTTGCGATTGATCGCAAAGGCGGCTTTCAGTGCGGGCTTGTAGATCAGACCCTCCTGGAACAGGTCCACGATCTCCTTGGCCGCCCACACGTCGTACGGCGACGGCTGCACCGGGATCACCACCATGTCGCTCGCCATGATGACCGACCGGGCCACGTCGTAGACACGCGGCGGTCCGTCGATGATGACGATGTCGTAGCCCCTGACGAGCGCGGGCAGTTCCTTGTGGATGGATGACTTCGGCAGCCCCACCACCGGGAACAGCGGCTCGCTTCGCCTGGCCGCGGCCCAGTCCAGGGCCGAGCCCTGCGGGTCGGCGTCCACGAGCAGTACCCGTTTACCGCGACGCGCCAGCACGTCCGCGGCATGCACGGCGAGCGTGGTCTTCCCCACCCCGCCCTTCTGGTTCAGGAATCCAACGATCATTTGCCCTCTCTGTGTTTCTGTGTTGACGTGGAACCGGCGACACGGCGATACGCCGATGCGGCTCCACAGATTTACGGCTATCAGGCTTTGCGGAAATGGTCAAGCACGATTGTGCGGCCATGCGGCGATACAGAAACACGGCGATACGACGATGCAGAAACACAGAGATACGGGAACACGGCGATGCGCTCTTGCGCCGACACGACGATCTGTGCCATGATGCCTCATGGCGTTCTACACCGAGAAACAAATCGAGGCCTGGCTCGAATCCGAAACCAGAAACCTGCCGTTCCTGGACGGCTCGACCAGACCCGTGACGGCGTTCCAGCTGGTCTGGAGCAAGGCCGAGTCGCTGATCCTGCTCGACGGCTACAGCATGCTCGACCTCACGCGGTACGCCGCGGAGGAGGTGGCCTTGCAGCGGATCGATATCGACCGCGCCTTCAGCTGCGTCGTCGCCTGGCTGGACAACCAGCGGCGGAGCCGGTGGGGCGTGTGAGTCCGCTCACCAACTCCGACGCGGGCGCTGATCCCGGTCCGGCCGGTTATCCATCCGCTTGTCGTGGTCTTGCTTCAGTTGTTCTCGCAGCTTCTCGGCGTCGAGTTTCCTGGACTCGTCCTCTCCCGACCGGTGCTGGCCGTAGGCCGCTCGCCGCGATTCCGACCGCCGCCGCCACTCGTGGCGGTGGGCCGCGTCCTCCATGTCGTGGACGAGCACCAGGCTCATCCGCTCGTTGATGAACGCCGCCCGCTGGGTAGCCAGTTTCTCGTTCCGCTCGTCGCGGAGTTGCTGGCCAACCCGCTTCTCCTCGGCACGTTGCTGGGCGAGCAGGGCACGCTGGCTCTTCTCCTGGACACGCTTGAGCGCCTCCAGCCGGGCGCCCTTGGACGCGATCGCGTCGAACGCCTCGCCGAGTGCCTGTTTCCTCTCGCCGGCCCGGACGATCGCCCGGAAGTCGATGGCCGAGAACACGTTCTTCATGCGGCCCATGAACCTCGCTTCGTTGGTCTCGAACGCCCGGACCTGCTCCTCTTGCCGGCGGAGGAGGGCGGACCACTCCGGCCGGAACCTGGAGCGCACGCCTTCCTTGGCTCGCTCGGCGTTCCGTTTGTGCTGGTGGCGGATGTCGTTGAGCCGGTCGTTCTGACGCTTGAGCAGGTCGTTCCACGCCTTGGCCCGCCGGTTGGACCGGTCGCGCCGCTGCCGGGCCAGCACCCGATCACTGGCCCGCTGCTGCTTCTTCACCGACTCGATCCCGGGCTTGTGGGCATGGGCTTCCTCAAGCTCGAAGATGTGCCGGGGCATGTCGGCCTCGCTGCGGACGAACTCGCCGCGCTTGCGTGCCGCGTTGTTGGTGACCCGCTCCTCGCACAGGATCTGACCCCGTTCCCGCTCGTACGACTCGGCCCAGTGGCTGAGGGCGAGCTTCTCTTTGGAGGAGGGGAGCATCCGGCCGTCCGCGGGCGAAACCCGATTGATCAGGACGTGCACGTGCGGCTGCGGCTCGTCGTCGTGGCTGACAAAGAGCACCTGGCGATCCTCGGCCCGCAGCGCCCGGACCGCCCCGAGCGCCGCCTTCATCATCTCTTCTCGCGACAGATCGGACTTCTCGTCGGGATGCCAAGACAGCGTCATGTGCAGGACCGCGTCGTTGGACTTCCGGCCGGTGTTCTTGACCCCTGCCTGCTGCTTCAGGCGGGCCTGATCCAGGGCCGTCGCCGCCATGATCCTCCAAGCGTGCTCCGGGTCGTCGGAAGCGAGATTCCGCGTCTCGGTCCAGGCGACACGCTCGCTGGTCCGGGCCCGGTCCTTGTCGTGGAGGAGGTACGCCGCGGCCCCGCGGAAGCTGCACCCCTTGGCGTGGAGTTTGGGGACCATCGTCAGCCCTCCGAGTTCGTCAGCACCCTTCGGAACAGACCGCGGAGCTCGGCGATCGCCAAGTCGATCGGCATGCGCTCGGCCCGCCCCGCGTTCATGCTCCTGGCGATCTGGTTCATGTTGACCCCGATGCGGTTGAGCTCCGAGATCAGGGCCGGATCGACCCGCCGGCTCCCCGGCGACTCCGGCACCACGTACCCGACCGCCCGCCGGCGGAGGTAGTCCGACACCGTGATCCCGGCGACCCGGGCCTGCACGCGGACGTGCTCGTGCTCGGCCACGGTCATGCGGAGCTTGACCGTCTCGCTGAGCTTCTCGGTGGCTTCCTTGGTGGGCCGCGCCATGCCCCGCTCCTTCCTTCCTACTGCCCGTTCCATCCGGCGCATCGACCCGATCCAACGGGCGACGTTGGTCCGGGGGCTCGGTCCAGGTGGGGGCGGGATACGCCCACAAGACCTGGTCGATGGGGTGTGCAGAGGGGAGAGCGGAAGTCTCCCCTTTGCTCGCAATCCAACGGGCGAAACCGTTGGCCAGATGCCGCGAAGCGGTATGTTTTTGTACCACAAAAACACATCTGGCTATTCGTCACTTCGCGCACGATGCCATGATACACCCTCGGCCGCAAGATGGTTCCGCAAGAACCCCCGTGCGCCGCAGTTTTTTCCGGTCTTTCCGCTCGCTTCCAGACTTTCCGACCCGGGCCGGCGCTTCCCCCGACCTCCCGAACGGCTCCGATGTCGCCGATGCTCGCCCGGCCTGCGTTGCAGTGCAGCAACCGCGGGTCTTGACCCTTCGCGATCCGTCGTGCTAGCGGTGATCCATGACGTTCGCACCGACCCGGAGCGCGCCCGACCCGGTCGGGCAACGCTCCGTCTTTCTCCGCGCCGCCGGTCCGCCCGGCCTGTTCGACCGCCCCGACCGGGCGATCGCGGCGGTGCGTTCCCTGACGTACGACATGACCGGCTCCCCGACCGCGATCTCGACCCGACTCGGCGATCTGCTTGCGAACGCCGCGGGCATCCGGTTCTGGACCGAGTCCGACATGCGGGAGTTCACGGAGCTCACGAACGAGCTTCTCGACCGGCTGAGCGTTCGGCTTTCCGCCCCTGAACACGCGCCGTCACGGATCGGTGTGAAGGCCAGCAACCGGCCCTCGGGTCGCTACGCGCTCTTTCGCTTTCGGAACCGCCGCAGCGGTGAGGAATGGTGCAGCCGGAATCTTCCGGTCGGCCTTTCCCTCGGGGACGGCCCAAAGTGAGCGGCCCGGACATCTATCAGGCGGTGACCGACCGCATCCTGGAAATGCTCGACAAGGGCACCGTCCCCTGGCGCCACCCGATCCGCGGCGGGGCAGGGGGCGACTGGCCGAAGAACCTCGAGTCCCGCCGGCCGTACCGCGGCGTCAACGTCTTCCTGCTCGCCGTCACCTCCTGGATGAAGGGCTACGGCTCAGCCTTCTGGATGACGTACCGGCAGGCCGCCGCCAGCGGCGGGAACGTCCGGAAGGGCGAGAAGTCCACGATGGTGGTCTTCTGGAAGCAGTACGACACCAGGGACAAGGTGACGGGCGACCCCAAGCGGGTCCCCGTGCTCCGCTACTACAACGTCTTCAACGCCGAGCAATGCGAGGGGATCAAGCCCCCGGACGCTCCGCCCGAGCCCGCCGCACCGTTCGAGCCGATCGGTGAAGCCGAGCGGATCGTCGCCGGCTACGCCGGCGGTCCGGTGATCGAACACGCCGGCGCTCAGGCCTACTACCGCCCGTCGGCCGACCTGGTCCGGCTGCCCGAGCCCGGACGGTTTCTGTCGCGGGAGTTCTACTACGCGACCGCGTTCCACGAGCTCGTGCATTCGACCGGGCACAGCAAGCGCCTCGACCGCGGCCTCGACAAGGATCTCCAGCCGTTCGGTTCGCCCGACTACTCCAGGGAGGAGCTCGTCGCCGAACTCGGTTCGGCCTTCCTGTGCGCCGCCGCCGGGATCAGCCCGCCGACGATCGAACAGTCCGCCGCGTACATCGCGGGCTGGCGCAAGAAGCTCAGCGATGACCGCAAGCTCATCGTCGCCGCGGCCGGAGCGGGACAACGCGCCGCCGACTGGATCGTGGGGACTCGTTCCCGCGAACCCGACGAGAACGCCCCTATCGCTACGGCCTAGCCGCATCCCAAAGGCGGGCGGTAGGAAAAGAAGATGTTGACACTGAGACGGAACCAGAGCCCTCCGGGAAGGGAGGGCTCCAGCCGCTCGGTTTACCCGATGTTTTCGCGGTCGTTAGCTCGATAGGCCTGGATCGCGTCGTAGGCGATGTTTGCGAGGCGGGCGATGCGGAGCAGTTCGGACCCGCTGAAGCTGTCGCTGTCGTGATATTGACCCTGCTCGTCCTTCCATGTCCGTGTCAGACGGACGCTGTAGAAGCCACCTTTGTCGCTATCGTTCCTCCAGATCGTCGCCTTCACGCTGCCATCGCGGAGAGTTTCAAGGGGTTTGCTGTTGGTAGTGGTAGTCATGGTCGTAGTTCCTTTCGTGTTGTGTTGACCGATGCACACCGAAGGGCACGGGGCAAAGGCCGCGGGCGTCATGGGGAGTAGGTGCGGGCAGGAGCATCGACCACCGGGAGAGCGACAACACGGCCCCTTGACGGCAAGGCGACCTGTGCCAGGTTGCATCGAGAAGGTCAACTCAACGCGAAAGGCGACACTCGTCCTGTCCAACCGCCAGCAGTACCCATCGCGATCATCCGCTCAGCCAAGGTGCGGCGCACCTGATTGGATCGACTTGGCACGAAGCTCGTCGTTCCAGTCCATTCCCGGCGTGGATGGTCGATGATCCATGAACTGCAGGTCAGTTCTGCCGAGTTCCGTGAACACCTGCAACACTCGCGCCGTCAGTGCATCGCCCCCAGCATCGCGATCCATGGCCGAGACAACTCGGCCACCAAGGGGCAGCAACTCCATGGCTGATCGCAAGAGCTTCGGCTGCTCGGGGTTCATCTGTCCGGCGGTCGAAACGAGACGGGTGCGCTCGATTCCGTGGATCGCCGCATAGCTGAGCGCGTCAATCGCCGTCTCGGTCACAACAAGACAACGGTCGCTCTGGCGATCACCGACCTCCCAGAGCCCTTTGACACCACCCGACGAAAACCCGGTAAAGCCGTGGTTCTTGATCTCGTAACCACAGAATCCACCGTCATTCTGGTGGGCGAAACACACGTTGCCGCGTTGGTCGATACGGATACTCTCCGCAATCGCCGGATGGGCGATGAGGCTGGAGGGAACACCGCGCTTCACCGTGAGGTAAGGCTCTTGGGCATCAATGGACGCCATTGACTCGAATCGGACGCGGACCGAAACAAGGTCGCGTGGAAGGGGTTCGAGCTTTTCCACATACGAACGAGCGGCCAACTGCGGTCGTGGAGACTTTGCCGCCCCGCCGATCCATGGTCGCAGAACCTGACGGACTTGACCGAGTGTTCCGCCAAGCCGTCGTTGGACAAAGTCGATGACCGAACCGTGATCACGGTCGTCTCGGACCGAGAAGTACACCCAATGCCCGTCTGGATCGACAGCCACGATGACTTTGTCGCCGCCGGGATTGACCATCACCGCGCTATTCTGGCTCGATGCCCTAAAATCAACGCGGTAACCCATCGTCGCGGCTACTGCGGTCAGATTCAGCCGCTTGAAGGCCTCTAGCTCGGAGTCACCGTGTTCCATACCGTCACGCTAACACACAATTGTTCCGACGAGGAAGTGGCGTCAGCCATGGCCCCATGATACTTCGCTTTGCACCGACATACTGGCTGGTCTCGCCCCTTACTGAACGCAGAGTGGTCGGCGATCGTCTCGCCGATCGGATCCTCGACGCGGCATCCAAACCCACACAAGCTCCTGGGATGCGATGGGTAGAAACGCCTCCGGTTTTCAGACGCGGCGTTGCGGTGCGTGCGGACAATCCAGCATTTCCATCTTCGGCGATTGGCGTTGGGACCGGTGCGGCGATTTGCAAGGAAGTTGAACGCCCCGGCGAACTCGCGCAGGTGATTCAAGGAATCACCGGCCAGAAGTTCCATGGGCCAGTTCACGCGTTGTGTCTTCAAGCCGTGCGACAGCTATTTGCTGGCCGCAGGGAAAGCGATGTAGGATTGGTGTGGGTGACCGCCGGACTCGAAGCGGCAACTGGCCCAGCTGCGGGCAAGGCGCTTTCAGTGCGCACGGTCAGTGGTCAGGCCCGCGCCGTTACAAAGGCCGCAATCATCCGCGATGCGAATCGGGAACTACTCTGCAATCAGCGGGTGTACCTCGGCCCTGGCGATCAGCTCACGCTCGACGTACCGATGCGGTTGATGGCCTCACCCAAGCAGCTTGCCCGCGACGTTCAACTCGCAGTAAGAGAACTGCGATACCTCGCTAGCGGAGACTTGCTCGGCGCTGCGGAGGAGATTGTGCAGGCAGGCCTAGGCGGTTCGGACGGCGATCTTGGGTCACTGAGCATGGGCGAGTGGTTTCCTTCTGTCGGCGAGGGGAGTCAGTTGCAGTCGACTCCCCACCCCGTCATCTGTGTCGGAAGGATTACCCGAATCGACTCGGCAGGCCGACCGCTACCACGGCCGCTGGTCGATTGGCTTGTTCTCGTGCTAAATCCGTTTCGCGGCGACGGCGCAATCGACACCATGGGTGTGCAGTCCATGTCTGCGGCCGTCAGCTATCTGCTCCGATGGGATGCCTGGGCTGCCGCCGCTCGATGGGCGGACATCGAGCACGATGTTCTTGACATTGTGGACGGAAATGCTGTAACACCAGAATCGATGTCGGAAACACGGAAACGGCCGCCTCGGATCACCGAGGAGTTTCGACGACGGGCACGAGAAGAGCCTGTCGAGAAAATGGTCGCCCGTCTCATTCCGATGATCGGTGAGCAAGATATCGAGTTGCTGCGTACTCGCTTGGTTCTCGCTCAGTCGGAGCCACCAGATAACAAGCGGTTGTTCGTTGATTCGATCAACCAAATGTTGGATCACTTCCGGTTGCGCATTCAAAGCCAAGGCGAGCTCTGCCGACTTGCGTTGAACCGCCGGAGCATCCTGTTAGCGAAGACCAGCGGCGGAACGCAGAGCTTTAACGACCCCATGATGACGGTCATCACTGTTCCACCCCGAAAGGTCGGCAACAGGTTCACCCTCCCCCAGCCCACCTAGCGACATTTTTCTCGGACGAGCTTGACTTCGTTTGCGTTTGCAATAGACTGTATTGCAATCGGAGAGCGACCATGACCGCCCGGCCCCCCAAGAAGATCGGATCAACACGCTCCGCCCACGATCAGCCATCGGCAGAACAGACTGAAGCCGCTCCTATCTACCACGTCTTGGCGGATCACCAGCGGGCCGAGCCTTGGACTCACCGCGACCTCCTGTCCAGCTTGCACCAGTGGGCGGAGCACTTCGATGCAGAGTTTAAACTTGACGCCCTTCCGGTCTCGATCTGTGTGGATCGACTCAGCACGAAGACGTTCGGCCACTTCAGGATTGGCCACAACGGGTTTGGCCTACAGCACGAGATCGCGATCAACTCGGTTTATCTCGCGACGAGGCCCTTCGCCGGTCTGCTGGGCACACTCCTTCACGAGTTGCTCCACGCTTGGCAACAAGAGCACGGTACGCCAAGCGCTCCGCCGCACCATAACGCCGAGTTCCGTCAGAAAGCCGAGACTCTCGGGCTGATCATCGACCGCCGCGGAGTCACGACTTATGCCCAGGAGAGCGCGTTCACGCGACTGCTCACAGCGCATGGCGTCGGTACCGACGGTCTACACGTGCCGGCAACTCCGAAGACGGGCCGGTCGAAGCTGGCCAAGTGGACGTGTGCGTGTGGCATCAACGTTCGAGTGGCGCGGCAGGATTTCTATGCCCAGTGCCTTCGGTGTGGGCAGGTTTTTCGAGCCGCACAGTCTGGAGGTTCGCAATGAGCAGAGATGATCGATGGGACGCCGTCCCTAGTCTCGACGACCAACTACTGACGCTGCTGGAAGCGGTCTTTCCACTCGTCCTGAAGCTCGATGCGGCGTTTCTCTGGGGACTGATGCTTCTCCAGCGAGCAGAAGCCCATGCCCGGTTGCGGGCGCACGAAGGCGAGCGCTTCGACCACGCTGTCGGCGGCCGAAGGCAGCAAGCGTCTGCGCTCCGAACCGCGCTCGTGCATCGGCTCGATCGGCGTCGAAGCGAGCTGGAACGACGACGGAAGGCTTACGAAGCCAAAGACACCCATATCACGATTGCTGACCCAAGTCCGACAAAGCCGCCGAGAACCCTCGTCAGCTGGATGACACTGGCAATGTCCCTTGCGGCAATGGTCGCACTGCCGTTTGCGGCCTTCTTCTCGCAATACACGGTGTTGGAAAGTGATGGTCGCATCCGTGGCGCACGTGGCTTTGCGTACGCCGCGATCGTGCTCTTCTGCCCTCTACTCATCCACGGTGCCCTGGAGCTCTTCGCGTCGGACGCGACAAGGCGACGGTACGCACGCGTCGTGATCTTCAGCGCGATCTTCCTCATGCCGCTGTGGATTGCCGGCTTTGTTTTCAGCTTCGGTGACGCGCTGTCCGCGAACGCGCTCATCCTCTCCGACTACTCGCCGGAGGTCCTGTCCTCGGCTGACTCGGGCTGGACGGCGCTCGCTACCAAACTGTTCCTGTTTGGCACGGTGCTGCTGGAGGCTCTCACTGCCGCCGGTGCGTTTCTGCTGTTTCAGCACGCGTGGAAGGCACACTCAAACACGGGCACCGAGGTCCCCTGTCCCGACAGCATCTCCCGAGGCAAGGAAGTCGCCGCTTCCGAAGACGCCGTGGGCGCTGACGCCGCGTTGCTCGCACGTCTTGACGCCTTCATCGCGATGATGAATGCCGCTCGTGAACAGCACATCGGCACGGCGATCGCCAGCTTCGATCGGCTTCACGACGGATTCGATGACCTCGGCCTCTTAGGGGGAGCAACCCCCGTTAAACCAGATCGCAAGGGCCCACCGTCCTTGAACGGTGCGGCAAAGCCATCCACTCACCACTGAACGGAAACACCATGCTTCGCACCTGCTTGAGCCTGTTGATCGCGTTGCTTTCCCTTTATCCCACCACGCCTGCGCTGGCGGAGCAGGTCTACGCCGTCGTGGCGGCTCGTGGTATGAACGAGGCCGAGTTGGTTTCGTTCTTCGGAAGCACCCAGAACTTGCTGCTGAAGGCCAACGCCGGCGACTCCATCCACGCCTACGACGGAGGTTCGCAAAGGCGAGTCTGCACCATCGTCCGCTCCGATGGTCCGCCGAGGGCGGTGCTGAACGCCGCGCGGCGAGAACTCGTTGCTCTTCGGCAGTACTTCTCCCAAAGCGAGCAGAACGGTTCCGCGCGTCCTCTGAACATACCGGCCTTCGCGACCTCTGTGCTTTCGGGGCTGCGAGCGGATGAACGGCCGCTGCGCGTCCTGGTTTTTGGACCGACCAGCCACACCGACGGTCGTGACATCGGGGCGACGTTTGGCGCGGGGATGTATCCAAGCGATGCATGCGCTCTGCGTTCCGGCCACGAGCACCCATTCGGCACTGCCGATCGCAAGGGCTCGCTCTCAAACGTCTGGATTGATTGGTGCTACTTCGATGACGACTGCGGGACGCTCGAACGGCGAGCCATGGTGCGATGGTGGAAGGTCTGGTATGAGGAGCTCGGCGCAACACTAGTCTCATGCCAAGCGACTCCCAACGTCGCCATCGAGAGCGCAGTTCGAGCGAACACTACACCGGTCACGAACGATGTCATCGATCGGACCGCCACGAGTGTCGGGGTCCTTCAGGTGCGCCAAGCGCAGGCTAACGCCCTCCCGACAAGTACGCCGGCCGCCGTGGCTGACTTGGCAACCGTCGCGAGTTCGGTTGCGACCACTCCCGTGACCGGCGTCGTGACGGTTCACGCCGTGTGGACCTCTGCCGATGGCCAGGCTGATTGTGACCTATGGGTCCGTCCGGCTCCCGACAAAGCGGAACTCAATTTCAGCGCCAGCCAATCTCCGGAAGGTCGGTTACTCCGCGATGTGCTGCGATCAGGAAATCGAAACGAGACGAACTGGACCGCCTCGTGGGAGGCAGTCGAACTCCGGAGAGGCTCGGTGGGACACCTCTCGTGCTACGTCAACCTCTATCGCAACAGCGGCGCGCGAGTAGACGGGCTCGTCCGGCTCCGTATCGATGACCGCACCATCGACGTGCCGTTCATGTTTTCCTCCGGCGCCGGTGATAGTGCGGGTGGCCGCGACCAGCGGGACCGAAGCGGGGCGTGGGTCCGGATCGATCTGGATCGCTACCTCTCGCCTCTCACACCTTGAGCCCTGTGATTGTTCTGCCCAGTTGAGGTGCCTCATGCAAGCCACAACGCACCATCTCAAATTCCCCCCCTTCTTCTTCTGGATCTTGGCCGTCCTCGGCTGGTGGGGAGCGGTCAAGCTCCAGGCCTTCGCCGGCACGACAGCGTCGCATACCGCTTCGCTTGCCACAATCGGCACCGTTGCTGCGGCCTGGCTAGGTGGTCGATTCGTGATCAGGGCTCTCAACGACTCCGACATTCGGCGTGATCGGCGCCGCTTCGCGAGGCAGCGAGCCGACGCTTCCGACACGCACGGCGGGGCTCGACTTGCGACGTATCGCGATCTTCGGAAATGCAAGCTCACTGGATCGCGTGGCATCTTCCTGGGACGCTATCGCCGCGGTCTCGGGCGGTACCGAGACCTCTACTACGGTGGCGAAACCCACGTGCTCACCATCGGACCCGCGGGTTCGGGCAAGACCACCAGTGTCGTTATTCCTAACGTGATCTTGAACGATGATCCCGGTCAAGTGATCATCGATACGAAGGGAGAAATCTCGGCCGTTACTGTTCGCTATGTACGCGACGTTCTCAAACGCCATGTCGTACTTCTGAATCCATACAGCGTCTCATTGAACGAAGAGCTCGGCCTTTCGCTTCCCGATGACGGTTACAACCCGTGCATCCTCCTTCGTCGCGGTGATAGCGCCAAGGACGACTGCGAGTTACTCGCGTCCATGCTGTTGCCGATGCCGCCGAAGGCGGATGCCAAAAGCGAGTTCTTTATTGACGCGGGCCAGCAGATCATTTCTGCCGCGCTGCTCGATCTGCTGCGCCGACCACAGCAGCCGACACTGCCGGAACTTCGCCGATGGTTGATGGCGATGCCGAAGGCCTTCGCGTCCCAACTGGCCGAAATGGCTGCCTCGACGGCGTTTGGAGGCGCTCTCGCCGAGGCCGGCGGCAGGCTGCTTGGCACCCTGGCGAACGCTCCGGAGCAGTTCGAAGGGGCGCACGCATCCGCGATCAAAGCAGTCCGCATCTACGACAGCTACGGGCCGTTGGCCCGGCATGTCAGCGTGCAGAACGGCTTCAACTTCGAGCGCATCAAGGACCGCCCGACCACGGTCTACATCATTCTTCCCAGCGATCGCGGCACCACACACGCGGCGTGGATGAACCTCGTGCTGTCCTCCGCCTTCGAACTGGTCGGCCGGGACCGGACCAACCGTCGCGTGACGTTCCTGGTCGACGAGCTCGCCAACCTAGGCGCACTCCCCCTGATCCGAGCTATGGCCCTCTATCGCTCCCAGGGGGTCCGCATCCACGGCATCATCCAGCAGGTCTCACAGATCCGTCGGATTTACGGCGAGGATGGATGGCGCGACATCGCCGGACTTTGTGGCGTGATCCAGGCGTTCAACGTCACGGAGCACGAGACCACCAAGCTGCTTTCGGAGATGGCTGGATACGCGACAGTTGAGGACATCAACCAGAATGTCCGGCCGGGCATGGCTGGCGCGATCAGCCATGCGGATCTCTCGTTCGGCCATTCTCGAACCAAGCGGTCACTCCTCCTCCCCGAAGAGATTCGGATGATGGGCGCCAACGAGCAACTCATCTTCTTCAAGAACGCGCCACCCATTCGAGCACAGAAAGTTGACTATCGATCGCGCCGCCGCTGGAGCGGTTGGTGCGACCCCAATCCCTACTACAGCCGAAGTACGCCTGGAGAACACGCTTCAGGACAGGAGTAGTCTGCAATGCCATCCCAAACGGAGCTGCACAAACTCGACGCCCGCCACTACGTCCGTCAGTTCCGCAACCTCGTCGCCGCGGTGCTGATGATCGCGGTGTTCATCCAGGTGTTCGGCATTCCCCGTTTCACACTCGATCGCGACCTGCCGAGCGTTCGGCTCGTCCGCCTCGATAGACCCGTCTGGGACCACGCCCAAGACGCAGCCGCGTTTGTTTGGTCCCACATAAGCCAGGAGATTGTGCCATGAACGACGACAACGTCACCGATGCCTTCAACGCTGCTGCACACGGTCAGTCCGCTACACCACCGGACGGCCCCGTGAGCAAGCAGATGATCGCGGACCTGGAAAAGCAACTCTCCGAGCCCGTGGTCGTCTTCGAGCCTACCCCGCAAGGTGAGTCGATCCGTCGAGAACTCCGCACTGAGAATGATCAGCGGATCATGGCCGAGATCGCGGAAATCAGGGCCCGCCTCGACAAGCGGCGAGGCAACGCGCGAGACGATTTCAACATGGCGTCCGATGGTTGGGAGGGTGAGCATGCCGAGCACTACGAGATCGGAAAGCGAGGAAGAAGGCCATGAACCTGGGCATTGAGTTCTTGCCGTCAGAACCGCCGAGACCGGCACCCGCGCTGATGACCGCTCGGGAGGCCGCGGAGTATCTCCGCCTCACCGAAGACGGCCGCGACATCGGCGACGCACTGGTGTCGCTGGAGTATCTCGTCGCGGAGGGCCGCATCCGCCCGTGCCGCGTCGGGCGCTTCAACCGCTTTATGCGTGCGGAACTCGATCGCTTCATGCAGGAGCAGACCGAGCAGTACACCACCCGGTACAATTCTCCGGCGAACCGCGGCGGCAAGCAGCGCGTATCGACTCGCGAAGGGGACAACCATGTCGATCAAGGTTGAACTGCACAAACGCACCGTGAAACTCGCTGGCGGGAAAAGCGTTCAGTACTGGACGCTCCGCTGGTGGGGTACGGACGGACGGCGCTTCTCCGAATCCGTCGGCGTGATCGGCGAAGTCACCAGGAACGAAGCCGAGAACGCACGCCGCGAGAAAGAGCAGGCGATCGGCGGCGGGAAAATCAAACGGAACCGCCCGAAGGAGATGACTCTCGCCGAGTACATCGAGCTCGACCGCGAGACGATCCGCGGCACGGTCAAGCTCAACACCATCGAGAGCATCAAGCACTCCGCCGCACACGCGGTCAAAGCCTGGGGCGGATCGACCAAGCTCACGAGTATCGGCCGCGGCCACGTCGGCCGGCTGAAGTCCTACCTGCTCGATGAGGCCAAGGTGTCGGAAACGACGATCGCCAAGACGCTCCGCACGCTCAAGGCGATGCTGAACCGTGCCCTCAAGGACGGGCTGATCCACGAGAACCCCCTCGCCGGCGTTCGGATGCCCAAGTCACAGTCCCGGCCCAAGCGCATCTACTCGCCCGATGAGACGCGGGCGATGCGTGCCGTCGCCTCGACGCTCTGGTGGCAGGCGTTCATCGCCCTGGCCGAAACAAGCGGGCTCCGCAAGGGCGAACTGATCAACCTGCACTGGCGGGATGTGGACTTCGACGGCAAGACGGTCCGCGTCTCCGCGAAGCGTGCCGGGGAGTTCTCCGTCAAAGGCCGCGGCCTTTTTCCCCTACTGCCCTGGTCGGCCAAGAGCTACGAAGAGCGAACCCTCCCGCTCCCCGAATCCACGATCCGCGTGTTGGCCAAGCTCCAGAGCGAGAGCGACGGCTCCCCATACGTCTTCATGTCGCTGAACCGTCTGGCGAGGATTGACGCCGAGATCAAGCGCAAGGGCAAGCTCGGTGCGAACTACGAGCCCATCAACAACATGAAGGCCCGGTTCGACCTGATCCAGACCAAGGCCCGCAAGCTGCTCGCGGACGAACGCGGTGTCGCGGTCGATGACGTCTCTTGGACACACGGCACCATCCACGACCTGCGCAGGACCTACGGCACGCGGATGTCCCGCGTCGTCCCGATGCACGTCCTGAAGGAGTACATGGGGCACGCCAAGATCACCACGACGCAGGAGTACTACCTCGCCGCCGAGACGCAGGACGCCGACCGTGCCCGCGCCGCGATGGATGCGCTCGCCGATCCAACCCGAACAAGCTCGCAAGGACGCAATCAGGACGCAGTGGCTCAAAAAACGGGTGTCGAAACCCGAACGCACGAAACTCAAAAACACAGAAATCCTCGGAATTTCCGAGGCTTTCTGAAGCGAGGCGGACGGGACTCGAACCCGCAACCACCGGATCGACAGTCCGGTACTCTAACCAATTGAGCTACCGCCCCAGCGTGGCCGGTTGGTCCCGGCGGTCTGGTCCCCGGAGGTCTTTCGATCGCCGGGGGGAGAAATCTAGTCCGTTTCCGGCCGCTGTCAAGCGTCTGTGAAGCGCTTGTGAGCGGTTGTCGTGGATTCGGACGTTGGCCTGCGTGGTCTTGGCCCGCTCGGCTCAGGACGGGTCCTGGCTGAGCTTGATGTCGTAGGTCTTGTTGTTGGCGTCGAACGGGTGGACCTGATAGGCGCTGCCGTCGGGGCCGATCTTGGCGCCCTGGATGAAGACGATGGCGCAGGCCGCGATGAGCGCGACCAGGGCGAGGGCGAGGAGGCCGGTGAAGACGTTGAGGCTGGGCCCGCGTTGGAGCGTGCTGCCCGGCATCTGCATCCCGTACTGGCTCATGGGGACGACTCCTGTGGCTTCCCGCTTCGGGGGGCCGTGGCGGGGGAGGGCCGGGGCGGATCAGTTGGACAGGCGGCTGAGGACCAGGTCGCCGGTCTGGGCGGCGACGTCGCGCCCGTAGGTGTTCAGGCGGCCGACCGAGCGATTCGCTTCGACGGCGGTGATGACGATGCTGCCGACGAACTGGTCGCTCCCGCGGATCATGTGCATGAGGGCGTTCTCGCGGATGCCGCGGCTGGCGCCTTCGCTGATGGTCACCATCGTCTCGCCCGTCGGGCTGCGGAAAACTTCCGTCACCTGAGCACGGACGAGGCTGCCGGAGATCTCACGCGGGGTGGCGTCGGCGACGCGGCTGGAGCCCGCCGCCACGCCCTGCTGGGCCTGCGAGAGCTGCAGCTTGGTTTCTTCGAGCTGCTCCTTGAGAGCGCGGGCGTTCTGCTCGAGGACTTCGCGGCTGGCGTCGAGTTCGTTGACGCGGTCGACGAGTTCGATCTCGCGCTTCTGGGCGGCGAGGTTGGCTTCGCGGAGCTGGGCGACTTCCTGGCGGTACGCGTCGATCAGCTTGGCCTGCGTGTCCGCCGTCGCGCCGAGCTGGGCGATCTGGTTGCGGATCGAGGCGGCGTCGGCGGTGGCGCGGTCGAAGTCGGCGCGGAGGCTGGTGCGTTCGGCCTGGAGGTCGGCGACTTCCTTGGCGCGGGCGCCGACCTCGTTCTGCAGGGCCTGCAGACGCTCGGCCTGCACGGTCTTTTCCTGCGAGGCCTGGGCGATCTCGTTCTGGGCGGAGATCTCGGCCGCCGCGGCCCGGGCCTGCAGGCCCTTCACGCTGTCGCGCAGGGCGGTGGCGTTGCCGGCGTAGGCGATCGAGAGGGCCGACAGCACCAGGCAGAAGACCGCGCAGAACACGATGAGAATCTTGGTTACGACGTGCACCGTCCGCTCCTTGCTGGGTGACTTGACGCTGGGTGGGTGGCTCTGGCGAGCGAGGCTTGAGGCAGGGCGTATGACTGAGCTTGTGAACTGGGCCTGTGAACGAGACCTGTGAACTGAACCTGTGACGTGGCGTGTGGCTTGGCTTGTGGCTGGCCCTGTGTGGGCCCGCAACAGGCTGAGGTTATCCGCACGCCGACCGCGCCCGGTTCGCCCGGACCCGGACAGGCCCCCGTCCCGCCGCGATCGGGGATCGCCGCGGGGGGCGTAGTGATACACGCTCCCCCCAACGCGTGTCAAACGTCGGCTCGGGCGTGGGGGCCGAAAAGTGGGGTCAGCGGGCGGTCAGGCGGACAATGGCGGCCGCCGCGGCGACGCGGACACGCCCCGACGAGTCGCCCAGCAGGTCCGCCAAGGGCGTCAGCATGCGCTGTTCCTTGCTATAGCCCATGACCAGGGCGGCCTGGGCGCGGATGGCCTCGCCCGGGTTGTTGATGTACTCCCGGGCCAGCCCCGCCGCGTTGCGGGGTTGCCGATCGAGCTTGGCCAGGGCGGCGGCGGCGGCGAGGCGGATCTCCGCCGGCATCGCCCCCCCACCGTCCGGCGCGGGCTGGGTCAGGTTGATCAACTGGCTCACCGAACCCATGTCGCGGACTTCGCCGACGATCTGGGCGGCCAGGGCGGCGGCCTCGAGATCCTCCGGGCGGGCCGGGAACAGCGCGGCGCGGAGGTCGGCGAGGGCTTCGTCATCCCCCAGTTTGACACGGGCCTCGGCGATCTGCAGGTCCATCAGTCGGACGGCGGCCGGCGCGGCCCGCGGCATGGTGGAGGCGGCCGCCTCGCGGAGCAGCCCCAGGGCCGAGCGGTCGCCAATCTCGCCCAGCGTGAACGCCGCGTGGGCGCGGACGCGCGGGTCGGTATCGAAGAGCATGTCGGCCAGAGGCGTGAGGTCGGCCTGCGCGTCGGTGCGTTTGAGCGCGAACAGGGCCGAGGCGCGGACGAACGGCGACGTGTCGCGCGTGAGCGGGCGGAGGAGTTCTTCGACGCCGCGCACGCGGGCGCGGCCGACAACGCTCGCCGCCACCGAGCGCAGGCCCGAGCTCTCCGAGCGCAGCGCGGGCTCGAGCAGTCCGGTCAGGCGTGTCGGCGTGCGTGCGAGGGCTTCGAGGGCGTTGGCGCGTTCTTCTGGGGAGCCGGACGACGCGACGTCGGTGAGCAGGGCCAGGGCCCGCTCGCGCAGCGCGGTCTTTTCGACAGAGGACATCGGCGCGGCTCGATCGATCGCGTCGGCCGCGGCCCGCTGCGGAGCGCGGTCGGTGGTGTTCGAGCGCGGCGTGGGAGCGGGCTCGGCCTGAGCCACGACGCCGACGTCGCCGGGCTCGCCCGCGTTGACCAGGCCGCCGCGGGCAGGGCCGGCGGAGGCTGGGTCGGCGGAGACGAGGTCGGCGGCGTCCGTTGAATCAACGCGAGCGGCGGCGCGGGAGGCGCGCGGCGGACGCTCGGCCGGGCCGAATCGCCAGCCGGTGCTCGCCTGCCCGTTGTCGGCGCAGGCGGTGAGCATCGCGGCGGCGCCGGCAGCGCCGGTGATGGTGAACGCGGCGAGGCAGACACGGATCGGGCGTGCGGTCATGCCGATCTCCGATTGATCGCGCGGACCTGGGCGGCGGCGCGACGGGTGCGTGATGAAGCCGAGCGAGGCTAGCCGCCGAGGCGGGCCAGCGCGCGCCGGCGGATCAGCAGCACGGGGAAGGCCAGCAGCGTCAGCCCGCTGACGATGAGCCAGGGGAGCATGCCGATACGCGCGAACACGGTGCGTCCGGGGTCGGTCTCGACGCGGACGACGCCGGGCATGACGCCCTCGACACGGGACGGGCCGCCGGGGGCGGCGGGGCCGGCGACCTGCACGCGCCCGCGCGCATCGATGATGGCGGAGATACCGGTGTTGACGGCGCGGACCATGGGCAGGCCCAGTTCAACGCAGCGCCAGCGGGCGGCGAGCAGGTGCTTCTCGCGACCGTGGTTGAAGTCGCCGAACCACCCGTCATTGCTGAGATTGACGATCAGCCCGGCCGGCCCGTCGGGCTCGCCTCGGCTGAGTTGGCGGACGTGATCGCCCCGCGTGACTTCAAAGCAGATCGGCGCGGCGACGCGGATGCGTGTGGGGCGGGATTCGCCGATGATCGACGGGACCGGCACGGGCATCGGGCCGACGGTCGCGCCAAAGCGGAGGTCGAAACTCATGCCCTGGGCGCCGAGGTCCAGCACGGCGGCCTGAGCCTGCGGCCAGCGCCACAGGTAGGGGATCACCTCGCCGAAGGGCGTCAGGTCGACCTTGTCGTAGCGGGCCTGTTCGCCCGGTGTGAGCGGGCCGGGGTAGAGCGGCGCGACGGGCCCGACGAACGTCGGCGGCAGGCCCACGCCCGAGAGGAGCAGCACGCTGTTGTACTTGGCGTCGTAGTCGTCGATGATGCGGCCGGCGTCTTCGCGGTACCGCAGGCCGTCGATCGCGATCGAGCCGACGAGCATCGGGATGTTGAGCCCGGCCTGCAGGCTGAGCAGTTCGTCGGCGAAGTAGGTCGCGGGGAGGCGCCCGCCGGGGAAGATGGAGTCTTCGACGCGGTAGAAAAGCCCGGCGTCGCGCTGGGCGGCGATGGCGCCGGTGTTCAGGGCCTGCCCGGGGAACATGGTCTCGGGCCAGAGGATGAGGTCGGGCTGCGGGCTGGCGGAGGCGGCCTGGCGCGTCATCTGCACCAGCGTGCGGAAGTCGCTCAGGCGCTGCTCCATGGTCCAGGCGACCTTGTTGTCCTGCGGGACGTTGCTCTGCACGACGGCGACGCGGTAGGCGAAGGTCTCACCCGGGCGGGAGGTCAGTGTGCCGAGCGTGCTCAAGGCGGTCCAGATGAGCACGCACGCCGCGGCCCCGATGCCGCCCGTACGACGGCTCAGCCCGGACCAGCCGGCGGCGTCGGCGACGCTACCGGAGAGCGAGGCGGCGAGCATGGAGATGATCGGCGCGCCGAGCAGGGCGGCGGGCATGGCCAGGGCCGCGATCTCGATCAGCGGATGACCCAGCAGCGCGAAGGCGTAGCCCGTGAGCACGACATCGGCGCGGAGGACCTCGATCCCCACCCAGCCGACGCCGGCGACGACGCTCATGGGGATCGGCCAATCCACGCGCCGGGCCATGGCGATGAGCCAGACGAACAGCGCGGGGTAGATGGTGAGGTAGACGGCCATCGGGCCGTAGCCCGCGGCGGTGATGTCGATGATCCACAGGTGCTGCAGCGCCCACAGGGGAAGCACGCCCAGGCCCGTGAGGATCGCGGCCCGCGCGGGGCGGAGGCTGGCGTGGCACCCGGCCCACACGAGCGGGCAGACGGCGAGGAGAGCCGCGGGCCAGACCGAAAGCGGCGGAAGCGACGCGCCGGCGAGCAGGGCGTGGGCCAGTCCGGCGAGGATCAGTTGCCACCAGCGGGCGCCGTGGCGCGGCGCCGTGCGTGCCTTGCCCACAGCCGAATCTCCTGGGCCCGGACAGGCGGGCGCGGTCGGTGAACGATCAGCGGCCGGAGTAGTCGATCACGCGGGCGATCTCGGTGCGCAGTTCGGCGCGGGACACGACGCGGTCGACCATGCCGGCCTTCCGCAGGTACTCCGAGCGCTGGAAGCCCTCGGGCAGTTCCTGGCGGATGGTCTGCTGGATGACGCGCGGGCCGGCGAAGCCGATCAGCGCCTTGGGTTCGGCGAAGATGACGTCGCCCAGCATGGCGAAGGAGGCGGTCACGCCGCCGGTGGTCGGGTCGGTCAGGACGCTGATGAACAGCCCGCCGGCCTCGTCGAGACGGGCGAGGGCGGCGCTGGTCTTGGCCATCTGCATGAGCGAGAGGCCGGCTTCCTGCATGCGGGCCCCGCCGGAGCCGCTGACGATGATGAGCGGCAGGCCGCGTTCGAGGGAGGATTCGATCGAGCGCGTCACAACCTCGCCGACGACGCTGCCCATCGAGCCCATCATGAAGTTCAGGTCGAGCACGCACAGGTGGGCCGGGCGGCCCTTGATGAAGCAGCGCCCCGCGAGCACCGCGTCGTTGGCGCCGGACTTGATCTGCTCTGCGACCAGGCGGTCGGCGTAGGACTTCAGGTCGCGGAACTTCAGCGGGTCCGCGGGCAGCAGGCCCGTGTGCATCGGCTCGAAGGTGCCGGGGTCGGCGAGCTGCGCGACGCGCTCGGCGGCGCCGATGCGGAAGTGATGCTCACACTCCGGGCAGACGTGGAGGTTGGCCTCCATCTGCTTGCGGTAGATCATCCGCGTGCACCCGGAACAGCGCAGCCACAGCCCCTCGGGGATCGAGGTCCGTTTGGTCGTGCGAACGTCCGTCCATGTCTTCACGGCGACTTGCGTCATCGCACCGGTCCTTGGCTGGCCAACCGTTTGAGCGTCCATGTGGGTGGCGTTGGGGGTGGCGGGGAGTTGCGGGGGGCGGGGGGCGGGGGGTCAGAAAGAGGTATTGGGAAGTCTTACGCCAAGCGTCCGCGGAGCGCCAGCACGCCGACGGGCGCGGGCTGGGACACGGCCCGGGGCGCTCGCGGCGCCTGCGTGCGGCCCCAGTCGTACCACTCCATGGCGGGGCGGTCGCGGACCATCGTCCAGATGGACTCGAGCGGCTCGCCGTCAAGCTCGCACCGGCACACGCCCAGAGCCAGCGGCCGGAGCACCAGCGCCACCGACCCGCGCGGGCCGGCCTTGGCGGCGGAGAGCGCGTCCATGACGGCGGGCCACAGCCGGGACCGGTACTCGCCCAGGCATTCCGTCGCGCCCGGGGGGACGACGCCGGGGCCGTCTTCGACAAACGTGCGCCCGGCCCGGCACCGCTGCTCGAGCTCGGTCATCGCCAGGCCTTCCCAGAGCCCCAGGGCGGGCTCGGCCAGGTCCTCTCGAACGCGCACCTTGGAACGGGTCGCCCGGGCGAAGGCCTGCGCCGTCTGGCGGCTGGCTTCGTCGGGGGCGGAGATGATCAGGCTGAGGTGGGTGCCGGTCAGGCCGCGGGCCCGGGCGTCGACATCGGCCCGGCCCTCGTCCGAGAGCGGGAGGTCGGTGGTTCCTTGGAGCCGACCGAGCCGGTCCCAGGCGGTCGCGCCTGTTTGGATGAGAAGAAGCCCCGCCGTCCGTCGATTCGTGACCATTCAGTCTCTGCCTTGGCGCCGGCAGGCAGGCCATCCTGCTCGCTCGGGACCCCACCCCCCCCAAGAACCCACCGTGACCCGGGCGATGAGCCCGGGCGTGGCGGAGAGTCTAAGGCTTCTTCATCGGCCGCATCAAACCGACAGGGCGGCAGGAAACGTCCGGAAACACGCAGACTGCGGGTTTCACCCGTGCTTCGGGCGACAAAAAGGCCCGCCGACTCAGGGTTTATTTGGAAGTCCGAGCGTCGAGGTCGACCCCCGGAGGTGCTCGACGACGCCCTGGCGGCGTTCTCGGACAACGCCGAAGATGGCCGAGGCGGCGACGACGACGTCGCACCCGGCGTCGAGCACGGCGGCGATGTTGTCGGCCTTGATGCCGCCGTCCATCTGGAGACGCTGGTTGGGCGTGAGGTCTTCGCTGATGGCGCGGGTTTTGTCGAGGACGGCTGGGATGAAGGCCTGCCCGCTGAAGCCGGGGTTGACGGACATGACCAGGAACAGGTCGAAGGCGTCGGCCAGTTCGAGGGCGATGTCGGGCGCGGTGCCGGGGTTGATGGCCAGGCCGGCGGTGCAGCCGGCTTCGCGGATGCCGGCGGCCCACTCGCGGAGTTTCTGCGACCCCCCCACTTCCGCGTGGAAGGTGATGTGGCTCGCGCCAGCGGCGATGAAGGCCTGGGCGTGAAACCAGGGGTCTTCGACCATCAGGTGGACGTCGAGGAAGGCGCTCGGGAGGGCCTTGCGGAGGGCGCGGCAGAGGTCGGGCCCCATGGTCAGGTTCGGGACGAAATGGCCGTCCATCACATCCAAATGCAGCAGGTCAGCGCCGGCGCCGGCCGGGGGCGACCCCAGAACATGCCGGCATTCTGCGCCCATGTCCGCGAAATCAGCCGAGAGAATGCTCGGGGCGATGAGGGGGAGACGCTTGGGATTGGTGAACAGATTCCGCATCAGAGGGGAGTGTACCGAATCCGGCAAACCCGGCGCGGCGGGCAACGTAGCAGCGGACCGGGCGGTACACTCCCGCCCTTTTGGCACTTTTTACCGGCCCGATGAACGGTGGAGTTGGTGGGCGGGGGATGCGCGCCGGTTGAACGAACGCCCGACCTTGCGCGGGCGTGTACAGGAAGGAGTTCGCGAATGACCGCAGTCCCATCCGCCGTGCCGGGCAACCGAGGCGGCGCGCTGAGTGTTCAGACGATCTCGAGGCGTCTGGAGACGGTGGGTCAGGGGCACTTGCTGCGGTTCTATGACCAGTTGAGCGAGGACGCCAAGCGGTCGCTCTTGGGGCAGATCGCGGACCTGGATCTGGAAAAGCTGCCGCGGCTGATCGAGCAGTACGTGTTCAACAAGCCGGCGTTCGAGCTGCCGCCCAGCGTGCAGCCGGCGCCGTTCTATCCGGCGGATCCGGAGTGCGGCGTGCGCCCGTGGAACTGCGAGGCGTACCGGCACGCGGGCGGGGCGATGATCGGGGCCGGTCGTGTGGCGGCGTTCGTGGTCGCGGGCGGGCAGGGGTCGCGCCTGGGGTATGAGGGGCCCAAGGGGTGCTACCCGGCGGGCGCGGTGACGGACAAGCCGCTGTTCCAGGTGTTCGCCGAGTCGATCCTCGGGGCGCAGGAGCGGTACCGCCCGGCGGGCCCGATCCCGTGGTACATCATGACCAGCCCGCTCAACCATGAGCAGACGGTGCAGTTCTTCCAGGCGCACAAGTTCTTCGGGCTGCAGCGCGACCAGGTGATGTTCTTCCCGCAGGGCGTGATGCCGTCGCTGGACATCAAGACCGGCAAGGTGCTGCTGGCGGCGAAGGACACCGTCGCGACCAACCCGGACGGGCACGGCGGGTCGCTCAAGGCGCTGCACACGTCGGGAGCGCTGTCGGACATGCGCCGGCGCGGCGTGGACACGATCAGCTATTTCCAGGTCGACAACCCGCTGGTGAACCTGCTGGACCCGGTCTTCCTCGGGCTGCACGCGCTGGCGCCGGATTCGTCGGCGCAGATGTCGAGCAAGATGGTCGCCAAGACGGACCCGGGCGAGAAGGTCGGGCTGTTCGCGATGGCCGGCGCCGGGCAACGCAAGGGGCGCGTCGAGGTCATCGAGTATTCCGACATGCCCAAGGCGCTGATGGAGCAGCGCGGCGAGGACGGAGCGCTGAAGTTCAACGCGGGGTCGATCGCGATCCACGTCGTGAGCGTCGCGTTCGTCGAGCGGCTCAACACCGACGAGTCGTTCGCGCTGCCGTTCCACCGCGCGGAGAAGAAGGTGCCGTGCGTCGACCCGTCGACCGGCGAGACCGTCACGCCGACGGCGAGCAACGGGGTGAAACTGGAGCGGTTCGTGTTTGACGCGCTGCCCCTGTGCGAGAAGAGCATCGTGCTCGAGACGCGCCGGCTGGAGGAGTTCGCGCCGATCAAGAACGCCGACGAGCCTGAGGGGAGCGGGAAGCTCGCGCCCGACAGTCCGGCGGTGTCGCGATTGATGCAGACGCTGCGGGCGGCGCTGTGGCTGGAGACGCACGGCGTGGCCGTGCCGCGCCGTGCGGCGACGCCGGCGGAGACCGCGCTGGGCCTGCCCGCGCTCGCGGGCGCGGCGTGGGCCGGGCAGATGCCCGACTGCACGCTGGAGATTTCCGGCAAGACGGCGAGCGCGGCCCAGGATCTGAAGAACGCGCGCCTGCCGCGGGCCATCGAGCGCGGGCAGCGGCTGAGCCTGTGAGTTAGCGGCTTGCGGGGCGGCGGCTCACGCCCTGTTTCCGCCCGCGGTCGCGATCGGCGCAGGCCATGCTTAGCCTCAGCCCATGCTGACGCTCGCGGCCTGGCTGCACACGCTCGACCCGTACCTGTGGCGCATCTCCGGCTCATTCGGGATCCGCTGGTACGGCGCGTCGTACGTGATGGGCTTCGTGCTGGCGTATTTCGCGCTGCTGCGCTTGGCGCGGCGCGGGCAGATCCGCATCCCCGCCGAGCGCGTCGGCGATGCCATGATGTGGCTCATCGGCGGGACGCTCGTCGGCGGGCGGCTTGGGTATGTGCTGTTCTACAAGCCGAGCCTGCTGACGACGTGGCTGGATCATGCGCCGTGGTGGGGCGTGCTCGCGATCAACGAGGGCGGGATGGCGAGCCACGGGGGGATGGTGGGGTTGATGCTGGCGTGCTGGCGCGTCAGCCGCGGTTGGAAGCCGCTGGACGGCGTGGCGGGGGCGGGGCGCGAGGGGCGGAGTTCGGTGCTGCACGTGATGGACGCGGTGGCGCTGGTGGCGCCGTTCGGCGTGCTGCTCGGGCGGATCGCGAACTTCATTAATGGGGAACTGCTGGGCAAGATCGTGTCGCGCCCCGGGACGCCCGGGCCGTGGTGGAGCGTGCAGTACCCGCAGGAACTGACGCTCCCGCCGTCGCAGGTTCCGGCGCTGCAGGATCCGGAGTCGGCGGCGCGGCTGATGGGCCTGGTCAAGCGGGTCGCGCCGGATCGACCCGTGGAGGACGTGCTGGCGTTCATCGCGTCGCGCCCGGGCGCGTACGCGAGCGAACTGGCGACGGTGCTCTCGAGCCGGCACCCGAGCCAGCTCTACCAGGCGGCGGCGGAGGGCGTGGTGCTGCCGGCGGTGTTGTGGCTGGTGTGGTGGAAGACGGCGGGCGCGCGAGCCGCGGGGCGCGTGCACGACGGGCTGATGGCGGGCCTGTTCTTCGCGGTGTACGGCGTGCTGCGGATCGTGACGGAGTTCTACCGGCTGCCGGATGCGCATTTGACGGTCGGGCGGCCGTGGGGCTTGTCGCGCGGGCAGTGGTACAGCGTGCCGCTGGTGCTCGGCGGGGTGGCGCTGATCGTGTGGGCGACTCGGAAGCGGGCGCGGGGCGGCGCGGTGTAAGACGCGGCGTCAGGCGC
Organism: uncultured Phycisphaeraceae bacterium; assembly: GCA_964615765.1. GTDB lineage: Bacteria > Planctomycetota > Phycisphaerae > Phycisphaerales > UBA1924 > CAZTQN01. The sequence continues at coordinate 65,333 of CAZTQN010000006.1, read as the reverse complement.
CCGCAGTCTTTTCGAGCCGCTTTTCCAGGCGCGTCAGCGCGATCGTCAGCGCGAGCGCGACGACGATGAGCACGAGCGCGATCACGACCTGCATCGCCGAAGGCGAGAAGACGCGGACGGGCCAGTCGTCGGGCTTGAGAGCGGCGAGGGTTTCGGCGGTCAGGACGCGGCCTTTGACGGTGTCACCGACGCTCGGCTGCACACCGACCTGGAAGGGCCAGAGCCCGACGACCGAGCCGACGAGCAGGCCCAGCAGCAGGCCCATGGTGGCGGCGGGGAAGCGGGCGAGGGACCACTTGGTCAGCAGCGAAACGCTGACAAGCCCGACACCCATGCCCATCGCGAAGGGGACGAGCGTGCGGGCCTGAAGAAAGATGGCGTCGAAGTCGCGGGCGATCAGCGCGTCCTTGAAGCCGGAAACGGCGGAGAGGATGGGGACGTACAGGCCCATGAGCAGAAGGACGTAGGTGCCGCTGCCGCCGGGGAGGACGGTGGCGCCGGCGGCGAGCAGCCCGCCCAGGATGAGCAGGAAGAGCGAGCCCTGCGCGTCGCCGGCGCCGGTGAAGCCGGACATCTGGGCCACGCCGAGGGCGGTCATGATGGCCAGGCCGATGGCGGCGGCGACCCAGTAGGAGGCGGCGGCGCGGGTCTTTGGGTCCCACACGAGGGGCACGCCGCCGAGCGTGAGCCCGATGAACAGGCTGTACATGATCCAGCGGTGCTCGACGACGAGGGACTTGACCACGCCCGCGCCGAGCAGGACGGCGGAGACCCACCCGAAGCCCATGACGGCGAGCAGGACGACGGCGCTGCGCGTCCAGCGGAAGGTGGCGAGGCGCGCGATCGAGCCGAGGAAGAGAGCGAAGATGCCGGTGGCGAGCAGGACGGCCCCGGCGCTGACGCCCGGGACGAGGTTGGCCAGGCCCATGAGCACGCCGGAGATGGCGCCCTTGATGATGAGGGCCCGGAGCGGGATATCGGCGGCCTCGGTGCGGGCGGCGTCCGGGGGCGGGGCGTCGGAACGGGCGGGATCGCTCAACGAACTGGGCATGCGGGCCGATCGTAGCGAGGCGGGTTCGGGGGATGTGGCGTCGGCGCGCGGGCGACGACAACGGGTTATCGAGCGGCGCGAGCCCGCGCAGGCGGAACGCGGGGCCACTAGAGTTCGCCCCCCGCCCCCTTCAGCGCTCACGCGCACGCGCGCGGGCGATTCGGGCACGTTTTCCGGGCACCTAGAAGGAAGCGACACGCGACATGGGCAGCGGCAGCACACTGGTCACGGGCGGCGCGGGGTACATCGGGTCGCACTGCGTGCAGCGGCTGCTGCGCGACGGGCGGCGGGTCGTCGCCCTCGACAACCTCTTCCGCGGGCACGCGGAGGCGATCGACGCGCTCCAGACCGTCGCTGACGGACGCCTGACGTTCGTGCGTGGCGACGTGGGCGATCGCGAACTGGCGGCCCGCATCATCCGCGAGCACGGCGTCGACACCGTGCTGCACTTTGCGGCCCTGGCGTATGTGGGCGAGAGCGTGACGCAGCCGCTGCGGTACTACCGGGCCAACGCCGCGGCGACGCTGGGGCTTTTGGAGGCGGTGCAGGCGACGTGGGAAGGGGGCGGGTCCGGGCCCAGCGGGGGAGTTCGGCGGATGGTGTTCAGCTCGACGTGCGCGAGCTATGGCGAGCCGCCCAGGGAGATGGTGCCGATCCCCGAGACATGCCCGCAGAAGCCGGTGAACCCGTACGGCGCGAGCAAGCTGCACTGCGAGCGGATGATCGGAGACTTCGCCGACCAGGCGCGGCGTGAAGGGCGCGACTTCGCGTGGGCGGCGCTGCGGTACTTCAACGTGGCCGGGTCGGACAAATCGGGGCTGATCGGCGAGCATCACGAGCCGGAGACGCACCTGATCCCGGTGTGCTTGCAGGCGGTGCTGGGGCAGCGCGAGGCGCTGACGGTGCACGGGACGGACTATCCGACGCCGGACGGAACGTGCATCCGCGACTACGTGCACGTTGAGGATCTGGTGGACGCGCACGTGACGGTGCTGGCGGCGCTCAAGGCCGGGGAGCACCGGGTGTACAACCTCGGGATCGGCAAGGGGTACTCGGTGCGGGAGATCATCGAGTCGGTGCGGCGGGTGACGGGGGTGAAGTTCAAGGTGGTTGACGGGCCGCGGCGTGCGGGCGATCCGCCCGAGCTGTACGCCGACCCGCGGAAGATCGCGAACGAACTGAACTGGAAAGCGTCGTACACGAAGCTGGACGACATCGTGGCGACGGCGTGGTCGTGGTTCCGGGCCCACCCGAAGGGGTACGGCCCGCGCGGGGACAGGGAGGCGGGGCGGCCATGAGCGCGGACGCGGGCGGGGGGCGACGGTCGGCATCGGGCGGGGCGACGGCCGCGGGCTGCGCGGACGGGCGGGCGGCGAGCCTTGGGCTGGCGGTGAGCCCGTATCACCTGTGCACGCGCGAAGCGCCCGTGATGCTGGCGGTGGCGCTGGGCGGGAGCGTGACGACGCTGATGCCCGAGCCGCCCTCGGGCGCGAGCCGCGAGGCGGTGGGTGATGCGGTCATCGGCGCGCCGCGGTATCTGCGGCTGCTGCAATCGTGGAAGTGGAGCGGGCCGCTGTGGTCGGCCGGGGTGCTGAAGCGCGGGGCGGGCGGGCACGCGTGCGGGGATCTGCTGGCGGAAACGTACCGGGAACTGCGCGAGGAGGACCGGTGGGCCAGCCTGCGCGCAGTGACGGGCGGGCCGCATCGGTACGAGGCGGGCACGCTGGGGGCGCTCGACGCGCTGGCGGGGGACATGCTGCGCGGCGGGCCGGACCCGGGGTTCAACATTCCGGTCACGGCGACGCTGGACCGGTTCGCGTCGCGGCACGGGCTCGCCGTGGTGCGCGGGACGACGGCGTCGGTGGCGCAGCGGGCCGAACTGCGAATGGGGGCGCGGGTGGCGGCGTTCGGGATCCCGGTGCTCTTGCGGGCCGGAGGGCAGCGGGTGCTGGCGATGCGGGAAGATCTGCGGGAGCCGCTGGACCGGCTGCGGGCGGCGATTTCGCAGGCGGCGGGGCAGGGTGAGGTGGGCGCGGATCGGGGCGCGGACCGGGGTGGCGCGGACCAGGTCGGCGCGTGTGCGCGGGCGTACGGGGCGGCGTTCGAGGCGTGGGCCGCGACGGGAGCCGCGGGCGATGACGAGAACGGCGAACGGGTGACGACCGGGTATGTCGGGGTACAGGCGATGATGCTGCCGGCGGACGCGGCGCTGCGGTCGGGGGTCGCGGCGATCCGGGCGATGGGGGCGAGCGTTGACTTTGGCGGGGGTGAATCGGGGCAGGAGCGGGTGCTGGCGTTGTTCGTGCGGACGATGAACGCAAGGCCGACGGGGTGAGGTTGGGGAAGGGGACAGGGGCGAGAGGCGAGGGGAGCGGGGGTCGCAGCAGATTTGTCGGGTCGGGGTGAACCGTGAACCCACCCCCTGCCCCCTCCCTCTGGGAGGGGGTTCAAAAGGAACCGCGGCCCGGGGTGACCGGGCCGCGGCGAGGAGTTCCACACGGTGTCGTCGTCGTTGGCCGTGCCCCGCTGGGAGTGCGGAGTGGCCTGAGGATCTCCGCAGGCTGACCCGGTTGCCCACGTGCGAGTGCCGGTGAGCGCGGGTCAGAAGCGATGGGTCGCGGTGCGACGTGCCGGGTTAGCGGCGACGGCGGAAGGCGACCAGCCCGCCGAGGCCCAGGAGGGCCGTAGCGCTGGGAGTCGGGACGAAGCGAGCGAGGATCTGGGCGGTGGCGGTCTGACCTTCGGGGAGGGTGAGGCTGGTGAAGGTGCCGCCGGAGTTCTGGAAGCCGGCGATGAAGAGGGTGTAGGTCAGGCCGTCGATTTCGATGTTGGTGGCGGAAGTGAGGCTGGAGAAGTTGAGAATGTCGGCGTCGAGGACGGGGTCGCCGGTGTTGTTCTGAGTGATGGTGAAGGTGAAGTTGAAGTTGAAGATGCGGGTGCCGAGGGAGGCCGGATCATCGAAGATGATGTTGAGAGCGCCGTCGACGCTCTGCGGGCCGGGGGAAGTGATGCCGTTGAAGTAGGAGACGTTGCCGAGAACGAAGTTCTCGTTAACGGTGCCGGTGAAGTTGTTGAGACCCTGGAACGTGAAGACGTTCGGGTTGTTCGCGGGGACGGGGGCGCCCACGCCGAACTGGACCGTCGAGGCGGTGCCGCGGGAGGCTCCGTTGACGATGGGGTTGGTGCCGCCGGCGCTGACAGCGTTCGAGAATTGCATCCAGGTCCCACCGGCAACGGTAGGAAGACCACCGGCGTGCGCAAGCGCAGCCATACCCAGAGACGTGAGCGCGGCGACAGACAGAACGATAGACTTACGAGCGATCATCTCAATCCTCCAACTAGAGAGAGTTAGTCGGAACCATGTCCGGAACCACCCGGACGCACATAACATAACCGGCATCGCACATTCGTGCAAGAGCTCACGGATCGAACGACCCAAAAAACTTGAAAAATCTTCCCGGGTCACCAGTGGTGGTCCAATAACCGTGTCTTCTTGTGAATCTGGGTAAATGGCCTGCTCACCGAATTCGGCTGGAACGCCTCTAGACTCCAAACCAATGCCCAACGCGCTCGCAAAAACTCGAAGTCCGTACCTGTTGCAGCACCAGAACAACCCCGTGGACTGGCGGCCGTGGGGCGACGAGGCGTTCGCGGAGGCCCTTCGGCGGGACGTGCCGGTGTTTTTGTCGGTGGGCTATTCCACGTGCTATTGGTGCCACGTGATGGAGCGGGAGAGTTTCGAGGACGCCGCGACGGCGGCGGTGATGAACGAGCGGTTCGTGTGCGTGAAGCTGGACCGTGAAGAGCGGCCGGACGTCGACGACGCGTATATGGCGGCGGTGCAGGCGTTTACGGGTCGGGGCGGGTGGCCCATGAGCGTGTTTGTGGAGCCGCGGACGCGCAAGCCCTTCTGGGCGGGGACGTACCTGCCGCCGTCGGATCGGCACGGGCTGCCGTCGTTCGTGCGCGTGCTGAAGGGGATGTCGGCGGCGTGGGCGGAGCAGCGGGAGGAAGTGCTGGCGCAGGCGGAGACGCTGGCGGAGGCGGCCCGCGAGCGGCTTGTGGACGCGCGGACGCCGGTACGGCTGGACGAGGGGACGGTGGCCAGGGCCGCGTCGGATTTGATGAAGCTCTATGACGCCACGCACGGGGGATTCGGCGGGGCGCCGAAGTTCCCGCAGCCGGTGTTTCTGGAACTGCTTTTGGCGGTGCGGCTGGCGGCGGGCGATGACCAGACCCGCGACGGGATCGACCTGGCGATCAACGGGACGCTGCGCGGGATGGCGCTGGGCGGGATGCACGACCAGATCGGGGGCGGCTTCCACCGATACAGCGTGGACGAGCGCTGGTTGGTCCCCCACTTCGAGAAGATGCTGTACGACAACGGGCAACTGCTGGGCGTGTATGCCCGGGCGGCCCGGGTGTACGACTCGGGACTGTATCGCAGGACCGCCGAGCGGATCACGGCGTATCTGCTGCGCGAGATGCGGGACGCGCAGACCGGGGCGTTCTTCGCGGCCCAGGACGCGGAGGTCGATCATCGCGAGGGGCTGAGTTACCTGTGGGCGCCGGAGGAGGTGCGGAGCGCGGGGGTCGAGCACGCCGATCGGCTGCTGCGGGCGCTGGGGCTGGATCGCGGGCCGAACTTCCGCGATCCGCATCATCCGGACGAGCCGGCGAGCAACGTGCTGTACTTGACGGATACGCCCGAGCGCCTGGCGGCCCGCGACGGCGTGACCTTGGACGAGTGGCTGGTGTGGTTCGACGGGGCGTGTGCGCGGCTGCTGCAGGTGCGTTCGCAGCGCAAGCAGCCGTCGACGGATTTCAAGGTGCTGGCGGGGTGGAACGGGCTGGCGATCGGCGGCCTCGCCGAGGCGGGGGCGCTGCTGGGCGATGCCGACGCGCTGGCGGCGGCGCGGGGGGCGGCGGACTTTGTGCTGAAGACGATGGTCGACGAGCGCGGCGAGCTGCTGCGGTGCTTTGCGCTGGGAGAATCGCACACGCCGGCGTTTCTGGAGGATTACGCGATGCTCGCCGGCGGGCTGGCGAAGTTGTCGCGGGCGATCAGCGGGGAGGACGCGCCGGCGGCGGAGCGGTACGTGCGGAGCGCGGCGGCGCTCGCGGAAGCCGCGGAGCGCTTGTTCGCGGAGGACGGCGGCTACTTCGACACGCGCGGCGGGGACAAGGAGTTGTGGGTCCGGGCCCAGAGCGTGTACGACGGGGCCCTGCCCAGCGGGAACTCGGCGATGCTGCACGCGCTGATCGAACTGCGCCTGGCGACGGGCGAGGCGCGGTGGACGGAGCGGGCCGGGCGGGCGATGGCGGCGGTGTCGGGCGCGATCGAACGCACGCCCACGGGCGCGGCTCATGCGACGCACGCGCTGCTGCGGCTGTTAGCAATCGATCGGGCGGCATGGGCGGCGACGCTGGGGCAGTTGCCAGAACCCACACGCGGCGATGCGGAGGAGGCGGCGGAGGTCGAGGTGCTGGCGGAAGTCGACGAGGTGCGGCTGAAGCCGGACGAGTCGTCGGCGATTGAGCTGCGGCTGCGGATCGCGGATGGGTATCACGTCATCGCGGCCGACCCGGGCGCGGGGGACGCGATCGGCGATCTCACGGCGCTCCGGATCGGCGTGACGGGCGGGAGCGGCGTGAAGGTGTACGCGGACTACCCGGCGGGGACGGAGATGGGCGTCGGGGAGCTGCGGCTGAAGGTGTATCAGGGCGAGGTGGACGTGCCGGTGGTGATCGAGCGGTCCGGCCCGTGGTCGGGCGATCCGACGCTGGTATTGGTGTATCAGGCGTGCTCGGACCAGGCGTGCCAGAGGGCCAGGACGGTGGAGCTGGATATCAAGATCGGGCGGGCCTGAGGCGGCGCGCGAACAATCGGGCATGACGCGCGAGGAGTTTGCCAGAGCGCTGGAGCGGCTGCGGGCGATCCGCGATCCGTCGGCGACGCGGCCGTCTGATCGGCGGCGGCTGCGCGAGGACGCGGCGGCGATCCGCGCGCTGGAGCGGGCCCGGAAGGATCGGACGCTGGGGACGGCGTTGACGACCTTGCGGGAAGGTCTCATGCGGGACAGGCGCGGCGGGCGGTGGATCGCCGCGGCGTGGGCGCAGGTGATTCGCGCGCCCGGGTTGGCGGAGCGGTGCACGGTGAGTCTGCAGCGGGGGGAGCTGAAGATCGGCGTGCCGGATCACTCGACGGCGTATCTGCTGCGGCGGGAGTTGGCGGGGGGCGGGTGGGTGGAGCTGCAGCGGGCCGTGCCGGTGGCGATGAGCGGGTACCGGATCAGCGTGCGCCCGATCGCGGCGGGGGCGGCGGAGGGGCCGAGCGCGGCGGTGCAGGAGCGCGGCGGCGGCCCGGGCGCGGCGATCGCGCGGGCGGATGAAGACGAAGGGTGATGCGTGCCGGCTCGGTGCGGCGGCGATGACTTACGCCGCGGGTTTGGCCTGCGCGGGCGGCTGGCCGGCTTGAGCGCCGGCGGCGCCGCCGGGGGCGGCGTCTGACGCGGGCTGAGCGGCGGGGGCGTTGGAACTGGAGCGCTGCGGGACGCGGATCATCGTGCCGCAGTTTTTGCAACGGACGTTCTTGCCGCGGGAACTGGAAGGGACCGCCAGGACGCGTCGGCATCCGAGGCTGGGACACATGATGCGGACGTGGTCGGATTCGGTCATAGGGCGCTGCCTCCCGCGCGCCGGAGAAGATCGGACGATGGGCGGGGGCTCGTGAGTGGGAGCGGACAAGGCTCGGGGCGTGCGGGTCCGATACCCTGCGTGCGGACGAGCGGGCGTCGGAGCCCCGGTCTTGAGCGTTACTGACTGTTCACGTGGAAGCCGCCATGCCTGAGACGCGAACGATGGGAGCCGAAGTGGAGAGCGCCGCGAGCGCGAAGGGGTCGTGCGCGGCGGTCGTCGGGCTGCAATGGGGCGACGAGGGCAAGGGGAAGGTGGTGGATCTGCTGGCGCCGCGGTTTGGCGCGGTGGTGCGGTTTAACGGGGGCGCCAACGCCGGGCACTCGGTGGTGGTGAAGGGGGAGCGGTTCGCGCTGCACCTGATCCCGAGCGGGATTCTCAATCCGGACACGGTGAGCGTGATCGGCAACGGCGTGGTCGTGGATCCGGAAGCGCTGGTGAAGGAGATTGACGGGCTGACGGCGCGCGGGGTGTCGACGGCGGGGCTGGTGGTGTCGGACCGGGCCCACGTGGTGCTGCCGTATCACAAGGTTGAGGACGAACTGCGCGAGACGCTGGCGGCGAAGATGGCCAGCGGCGAGGGGAGCACCGGAGGATCTAGCGGCGCCGTGGGCACGACGCGGCGCGGCATCGGGCCGGCGTATGCGGACAAGGCCCACCGCGTGACGGGCGTGCGGATGATGGACCTGGTGGACCCGGCGCGGCTGGCGCGGAAGCTGCCGCTGGCGTGCGAGGTCAAGAACGCGATGACGCGCGGGCTTGGCGATGCGCGGACGTTCAGCACTCAGGAGCTGCTCGCGTGGGCGAAGCCGTTGGGTGAGCGGCTGAAGCCCATGGTGCGGGACACGACGTACCTGCTGCACGATCTGCTCTCGCAGGGGCGGACGCTCTTGTTTGAAGGGGCCAACGCGGCCCTGCTGGATGTCGATCACGGGACGTACCCGTTTGTGACGAGTTCCGGCACGACGGTCTTGGGGATCCCGTCGGGCACGGGGGTGCCGGGGTCGCGGATCGGGTCGGTCTTGGGGGTGATGAAGGCGTATTCGACGCGCGTGGGCAACGGGCCCTTGATTACGGAACTGCTGAACGAGACGGGGGAGCGGATCCGTCAGCGTGGGCGTGAGTTCGGGACGACGACGGGGCGGCCGCGGCGTGTGGGGTGGCTGGACCTGGTCGCGGTGCGATACAGCGCGATGATCAACGGCGTGAGCGGGGTGTCGGTGATGCTGCTGGACGTGCTGTCCGGGCTGGACGAGCTGCGGGTGTGCACGGGGTATCGGGTGGACGGGGTGACGACGGACCGATTCGTGCCGGACGCGGAGGTGCTGTCGCGCGCGGAGCCGGTGTACGAGACGCTGCGCGGGTGGGCGGAGGACATCGGCGGGTGCCGCTCGCGGGGCGAGTTGCCGGCGGCGGCCCGGGCGTATGTGGAACGGATCGAGCGGTATGTGGGGGTGCGTGCGGCGGTGATCAGCGTCGGCCCGGACCGGGCGCAGACGATCGTCGAGGCGGGGATCTCGCCGGGCTGAAAAGCGCGGGGCGTGCGAACGGGCGTGCGCGGTGCGGCGTAGAGCGGCGGCCGGGGGCGTACGCTTTGGGCGGCTGCGGGCGCATGTGTGCGGCGCCCCCCACTGTTTGCCCGCCGGCTCGCCGGCCTTTGCTGACGCCCTTTCTCACCCTGCCGCGGTATGCCAAGCCAGAACGTTGAACGGGAGACAGCGTGCGAGCGGGGCCCGGGGTGGGACCAGGCGCTGGCCGAGCGGGTGGTGGAGCGGATGCGGCGGCGGTCGGCAAAGGCGGACCCGATGGGGATTCTGCCGGACGTGCACCCGGCGCGGATCCCGCGGCACATCGCGATCATCATGGACGGGAACGGGCGGTGGGCCGAGCAGCGCGGGTTCCCGCGGAGTTTCGGGCATCGCAACGGGGCGGCGGCGGTGCGCGGGGCGATCGAGGCGTGCGGGAAGCTCGGCGTCGAGGTGCTGACGCTGTACTCGTTCTCGAGCGAGAACTGGAAGCGCCCGGCGGAAGAGGTGTCGGCGCTGATGGCGCTGTACACGATGTACGCCCAGGGCGAGATCGAGCACCTGATGCGGGAGAACATCCGCTTCGTGCAGATCGGGCGGCGGGAGGGGCTGTCGCCGGAGGTGCTGGCGGCGGCGGACGAGTTGATGTCGCGGACGAAGGGGAACACGGGCTCGACGCTGTGCCTGGCGGTGAACTACGGGTCGAGGGCCGAGATCGTCGACGCGGTGCGGGCGATCGCGGGGCGCGTGCAGCGCGGCGAGATCACGCCCGAAGAGGTGACCGACCAGGTCGTCAGCGACCATCTGTACACGGCGGGGCTGCCGGACCCGGATTTGCTGATTCGCACGGCGGGGGAGATGCGCGTGAGCAACTACCTGCTGTGGCAGATTTCGTACGCGGAACTGCACGTGACGGAGACGCTGTGGCCGGACTTCGGCGCGGAGGATCTGCACGCGGCGGTGCGCGATTATGCGCGGCGGAACCGGCGGTTCGGCGGGCTGTCGGGGGAGTAGGCTTGCCCCCGTGCGCACGCGACTCCTGCTCGGCCCGGTGATGCTGCTGGCCCTCCTGGGCGTGCTGTGGCTTGATGAAACGCTGGGGCACGCGCCGCTGCCGGCGTGGCTGGCCGACCGGATCATGGGGCACCGGGGCGCGGAGGCGCACGTCCCGCCGGGGGCGCTGCTGCTGCTGATCGGCGTGCTGCTGGTGCCGCTGGCGGCGCGGGAACTGGGGGCGATGTTCAAGGCGGGGAGCGTGCGGGCGTCGCGGTGGATCATGTCCGTCGGCGGGATCGCAGGGCTGCTGGTTTCGGCGACGGCGCCGGCGGCGGGGAGCCCCGCGCGGGCCGTGGCGCTCGTCGCGAGTGTCGGGGCGCTGGTGCTGGTGTGTGCGCTGCTCTGGCACGTGCGCGATCGGCAGACCAGCGGGGCCGCGGCGGCGGTGGGCGCGGCGATGATGGCGTTTGTCTACCTCGGGCTGATGTTCGGGTTTGTCATCGCGCTCCGGAACGAGCACAGCGCGTGGGTCGTGCTCGGGGTCATCGTCGTGGTGAAGTCGTGCGACATCGGGGCGTATTTCGTCGGCAAGGCGATGGGGAGGCGGAAACTGATCCCGTGGCTGTCGCCGGGGAAGACGTGGGAAGGACTGATCGGCGGGCTGGCGACGTCGGCGCTGGTGGCGTGGGGGCTGGCGGGGCTGGCGGACGGGATCGCGGGGACGGAGGGGGCGTGGATGCTGCGGCACGGGTGGACGGCGGCCCTGGGGGGGGTCGTGCTCGGGCTGGTCGGGCAGGCGGGGGATCTTCTGGAGAGCGCGCTGAAGCGCGGGGCGGGCGTGAAGGACTCAGGCCGGGCGATCCCGGGGTTCGGGGGCGTGCTGGATGTGCTGGATTCGGTGCTGCTGACCGCGCCGGTGGCGTACTGGCTGCTGGCGGCGGGGTGAGATGAACGTTTCGCCCCCCCACCCCCACCTCCCAGCCCCGAACGCCCCACCCGAACGGGGCGCTCGGCAACAAGGGCCATCGGCCGCGTAAGCGACGGCATACACTGTGAGCGGCGGGTCGCACCACGAGGCCAAGTGAATGTCGGTGACGCAGCAACTCCTTGAACTGTACAGGGTGGACAAGCAACTCCGGGATCTGCGGAGCCGTCTGGACGCGGCGGAGCGGTTCCTGAAGACGCAGACGACCCAGCTTGGCGAGATGGAACGTCAACGCGGGGTGCTCGACACGCAGCTCAAGCAGCTGAAGGCGTCGATCGCGAACAACGAGGGCGAGGTGGCCCGGCTGGACGCGAAGATGGCGCACATCCGGGAGCAGATGAACTCCGCCAAGACGGCGAAGGAGTACAACGCCTACCTGACGGAACTGAACACGTACAAGGATCAGCGTGGGCAGTACGAGGAGCGGGTGCTCGAGGGGATGACCAAGGCGGAAGAGGTCGAGAAGACGCTGGGGGCGATCAACGCGCAGTTCGGGGAACGGGCGGGGATTGTTCAGCAGGCCAAGACGGACCGGGACGCGCGGGAGACGGAAATCCGCGACAGCGTGACGCGGTTGCAGGGCGAGCGGGACCAGGTCGCCGCGGGCGTGCCGCCGCGGGAGCGCGAGACGCTGGAACAGCTGATCCGCCTGCGCGGGGATGAAGCGATGGCGCCGATCGAGGTGATCGATCGGCGGGCGCACGAGTACAACTGCTCGGCGTGCATGATGGCGATCACGGTCGAGGTGGTGTCGGCGGTGCTGTCGGGCAAGGTGGCGGTGTGCCCGAGCTGCCGGTGCATGCTGTACGCCGACGAGGCGTCGCGCACGGCGGAAGACCCGGTGAAGCCGAAGAAGGCGCCGCGCGTCAGCAAGAAGAAGGCCGGCGCGAAGGCCAACGGCAAGAAGGACGCGGACGCTGCGGCGGATGCTGGCAGCGAATCGCCCGACGGCGCGGACGCGGCGGCGGCGGCGGGCTGATCCCGCCGAGCGGGTATGCCCGTCAGTTGCCGGCGTCGGAATCGAACAGGTTGGTCTGGGCGGCGGTCGGCATGCCGATGTGTTCGGCGCCGGCCTTGGTGAGCGCACGCCCGCGGCGTGTGCGGGCGACGAACCCGATCTGCAGCAGGTACGGCTCGACGACGTCCTCGAGCGTGCCGGCGTCGTGATTGAGCGTGGCGGCGACGGCCTCGAGCCCGACGGGCCCGCCGGCGTAGGTCTGCGCGATGGTGCGGAGATACGCACGGTCCAGCTCGTCGAGGCCCAGGGCGTCGACGCCTTCGAGGGCGAGGGCGTCGGCGACGCTCGCGGGCGTGACGCGCCCGGCGCAGCGGACGAGCGCGAAATCGCGGACGCGGCGGAGCAGGCGGTTAGCGATGCGCGGCGTGCCGCGGGCGCGGGCCCCGATGCGCTCCAGTGCCGAGGCCTCCGCGTCCATGTTCAGCAGCGCGGCGGAGCGTTTGAGGATGATGAGCAGCTCGTCGGCGGTGTAGTAGCGCAGGCTGTGCGTGAGCCCGAAGCGGGAGCGCATCGGCGCGGAGACCAGCCCGGCGCGGGTCGTGGCGCCGATGAGCGTGAAGGGCTTGAGGTCGATCTGGATGGTGCGGGCGTGCATGCCCGATTCGACGCGGACGTCGATGCGGAAGTCTTCCATCGCGGGGTAGACGAACTCCTCGACGGCGATGGGGAGGCGGTGGATCTCGTCGATGAAGAGGATGTCGCCGGCCTGGGCCTGGGTGAGCACGCCGACGAGGTCGCTGGGCTTGGAGAGCGCGGGCCCGCTGGTGACGTGGAGTTTGGCGGACATCTCCTCGGCGATGACGTGGGCGATGGTGGTTTTGCCGAGGCCGGGCGGGCCGTGGAGGAGGACGTGCTCGACGGGCTCCTTGCGGGCGCGGGCGGCCTGAAGGGCGATGGTGAGGCGCTCGACGAGTTCGGACTGGCCGACGTATTCGTTCAGACGCTTCGGGCGGAGCGACCAGTTGCGCTCCTGCTCCGGCGCGTCGACGGACGGGAGAGGTTCTGGGGAGACGAGTCGCTCGACGGCCATCGGCGGGAGTGTACGGGCGGCGGGGAGGGAGGGGCGGGCGTCAGGCGGGTGCGGCGGCGGCGGCCCCGCGGCGCTCGTTGATCAGGAGCGTGAGTAGTGCGCCGACAACGAGCATCGCGACCAGGACGAGCATCGAGGCGGGGAGCCCGAGGCGGTCTTTGACGACGCCGAAGGGGATAGTGAGGATGGCGGAGAGTTTGAAGACCAAGCCCCAGAGGCCGAAGAACTCGCCCGCGCGGTCGGGCGGCGTGAGGAAGCCGACGAAGGCGCGGTTGGCCGAGCCGAGTGCGCCCAGGCCGAAGCCGATGAGATTGCCGGCGAGCCAGACGGGCCAGCGTGCGGGGGGTGGATCCGTCGGCGCGGGGGCGTGGTGCATCCAGGCCAGGCCGGCCATGAACAGGGCGGTGCCGAGCCAGAGGGCAAGCAGGATGAGCGTGGTGCGCTTGTGGCCCAGGCGGTCTTGCAGGAGCGTGGGGAGGAGGGTGCCGAGGATGCCGGAGACGGTGATGACGGCGACGAAGATGACCAGGTCGGTGGCTTTGAAGCCGAAGTCTTGCGCGATGATGCTGGCGAAGGCGACGATGACGCTCATGGCCCCGCCGTAGAAGAACGAGGCGGTGAGCAGGGTGGCGAGGTCGCGGAACTGTCGGACTTGGCGGGCGGTGCGGGCGAGGCGGCGGACGCCGTCGAGCATGGCGGAGGCGATGGATGACGAGTCGCGGGCGGCGTCGGCGGCGGGGCGCTCGCGCAGGACCAGGAGCGTCGGGATCGCGAAGAGGAAGAACCAGACGCCGGCGGCGATGAAGAACGGGCGCCACTGGTCGGGGTTTTTGAGCCCCGCGCCGAGCATGACGCCGGCGACAACGACGAGCATGAACAGCGCGGCGGAGTACGCGACGCCCCACGAGAAACCGGAGACGCGGCCGAAGTCTTGCCGACGGGCGAGCTGCGGCAGGAAGCTGGCGAGGAAGTTCTCGCCCAGGTTGAAGAGGAAGTTGGCGGGGATGTACAGCGCGACGGCGAGGGCGAGCTGGCCGGGCTGAATGAGGCCCAAGAGGCACGTGAGCGCGGCGCAGCCGAAGCCGGTCAAGAGCAAGGCGGCTTTGCGCCACTGGCACGCGTCGGCGACGGCGCCGGCGATGGGCGAGGCGAGGACGACGAGGATCATGCTGGCGGCGTAGGTGGCGGACCAGAGTTGGTCATCGCGGGTTGGGTCGCGGACGACGACCTGCTGGAAGAAGAGGGAGAAGAGCAGGGTGTTGATGAGGAGGGTGAAGGACTGGTTGGCGACGTCGAAACTGATCCAGGACCAGATTTGAGTCTGGTTGGGCACGCCGCGGAGCGGGTAGAGGCGGGTGAGCCGCATGACGGGCAGAGCGTACCCGGGGGGGGGAGGCGGGGTGGAAGCGGGGCGGAGCGGATCAGTCGGGGTCAGTCGTCGGTGATAAGGCGGCCGCACTCGGGGCAGCGGGGCATGGGATCGGCTTTGCGGAGATCGGGGAGGAGGGAGACGTCGCGGAGGTTGTAGCCGCAGTGGACGCAGATTCGGCCGGCGCGGGTGTGGGAGCGGCGGAGGTGCGGCCAGAGCGCGCGGAGCAGGGTCCAAAGGAGCGTGCCGCCCAGCGCTAGGGCGAGGACCGCGAAGACCGTGGCATCGAAGAGATCCATGTGCCGCTACTCATCGCTGCGAAGAAGGCTCGAGCCCACACCTGGCGCATACACGCGGCCGCGTGAACCCGGCGAGTGTACAGCCGCAGCTTGCACACACGAACTCAGGGCGGCCGCCCCGCCAAAGGCGGACGAAACGGCAGCCGCACCATTCGCCGAAGTGTCGCATCAGCATGGGGCCGAACGCGGCCCATATCCATAGTACGATGATCCAGTGCAGAGCATTCACTGGGCATGCCTATTGGTTTGAGCGGGTCGGGCGATCGGCTTCTTCAACAGCGCCAAGCAAGAAGCCGTAAAGGAACGGGATCACGGTCATTATCGAGACGACCACGATCGTGATGATGAGCAGCCTGGTCATTCGCTCGCTCTAAAACTTGACACCCGATTTCGCCGCGCCGAGATATGACAGCTTGCCGCCCGGGAAAACTCGGCGATCACGAGCGACAGTCCTCCCACAAAGAGAGATATGCCGATTTGCATCCGCCATTCCGGATTAAAATGAGAGCGTTGCATTTGCAACTTCCGCCCAGTGTGCGGATCCGTGTAGTAGTATATGGTTTCGGCGAACCACCGCTCTTGCTTCTCGAGCCACCTGACACGATCTTCGCTGCTTTCAAATGACATCTTCGCGAGCCGTTCCTGCGTCTTAGTATCTTCGCGTCGCCAATTGAGATACTTGCCGGACATGGCGAAAACGAAGGCAATCGACGAGAATGACAAGGCCATAAAGAGCACCTGCGCCGCTCGCCAAAGTCGCGAGGGGTTTTGATATCGAACGCCCACTCCGCCGGCGATCGCGGCGATGATAAACAGCACGATGAAGAGCAGAACTGTTTCCATGCGATTTCTTTGGTCGGCTCACGAAGGCTGATCATCGTTGCCCGCGAAACCTCTCCGCTGAGGATCTTCTGATCAAGCCCACGTTTGGTCCCGCGTCAAGAGCGTACCACCGCGGACGCATCGGGCTGCGGCGGAACGGTGACGTCGTCCAGTCCTTCACGACTTCCCGCCCTACACCCCGAGCGTTCGGACAAAGAACTCGGTCTGGATCGTCTTGGCTTCGTTGCTGACGCGGCCGAAGCCGGAGTGTTCTTCCGGCGCGCCCGTGGCTGGCCAGGTGTGCCAGCGGACGAGTTCGGGATCGGCGCCGACGGCGGCGTAGCGGGCCTTCAGGCGCGTCAGGAAGTTGAGCTGCGCGGGCCAGGGGACGATGGCGTCGGCCTCGCTGTGCAGGGCGAGGAGGGGGATGGGGGCGAAGGTGTCGAGGTGGGCGGCGGGCTCGAGCGGGCGGATGCGGTCGGGCGGGTAGGTGAGGCCCCAGGGCTTAGTGCCCGTTTCGGGGTGGTAGAGGGCGGTCAGGTCGCCGCTGGTGGATTCGACGGCGGCGGCGCGGAACTCGTGCGGGTCGCAGAGGCGGCGGAGGGTGGTCATGCCGCCGAGGGACATGCCGCCGATCCCGAGACGGTCGAGGTCGAAGACGCCCTGCCAGACCGGGTCGGCGAGGGCTTCGACGACGACGTCGACCTCGGGGATGGCTTCGGCGAGGACGTCGAGGGTGTGATTGGCGGCGTCGGCGCGGGCGTCGCGACGCTCGCCGTGGCCCGGGAGGTCGATCGCGACGGTGGCGATGCCGGCGCGGAGCCAGCGGAGATAGCGGGCGGAGTCGAGTTCTTTGTAAGCGGTGCGGCCGTGCATCCAGAGGACGGCGGGGGCGGGGTCGATCCAGTTGGGGTGGATCAGCAGCGCGGGGATATCGGAGTGGCCGGCCCCCCCCGCTCCCCGGCGCCCGGGCAGGCGGACGGTGCGGGCGTTGTCAGCCAGCGAGGCGGGCAGGCGGGCGAAGCGTTCGAGCACGTGGGCAGAGTAGCCCGCCCACACCTGGGGGCCGGGTTCGAGAACGGAGGGTGAATGTGTTCGAGAGCGGTGAGATGTGATGGACAAACCCCGGGAATTGCATGCAAAGTGATACCGAGGGGGGCGGATGCAGCATCGGACAACGTAGTACTGAATGAGTTGGCTTTGTTTTGGAGAAGACCCATGATCACGCTCAATGGTGACGGCACGGTGACGTTCCGCCTGTATGCGCCGCGGGCGGATCACGTGGAACTGCTGGGCGACTTCACGAAGTGGGAGCACGGGCGGCTGGACCTGTCCCGCGAGACGGACCGGCACTTTGCCGGGCCGGCGACCGGGCCCGCCAGTGTCGAGGACGAGCCGACGGGGTGGTGGGCGATCCGTATGCATGTCCCGGCGGGCGACCACGCGTTCTGCTACCTGGTCGACGGGCACTGCTGGATGCCGGACTACGCGGCGGGCGGCGTCAAGCGGAACGAGTACGGGAACTGGGTCAGCCTGATCTGCGTCGCCCGGGCGACGGCGGCGCCGGTTGGGATCAAGGCGAAGGCCATCGAGGCGTCGGTGCCGGGGCGGGACGCTGAGACGGCGGCGGACGCGCACCCCGATCGCGAGCACGCGCTGGTGCGGGCGACGGGCGAGGACGCGACGCGGGAGTCGTGGCGGATTGAAGGATGCTGCGACGCCGTGCACCCGTGGTGACGGCGGCAGCGAAGTTCCCCGGAATGGCCCCGCCCGGATTCGAACCGGGGACCAAGAGATTATGAGTCCCTCGCTCTAACCGCTGAGCTACAGGGCCGTGCGGCGGGACTGTAGAAGCGTGCGAGCAGCGCGGCGCGCCGACGTTAGTCGAGCGGGTGAATGAACAGCCCGGTGGCGAGCTTGGGCGCGAAGAACGTGCTCTTCTGCGGCATGAGCGCGTCGGCGCGGGAGACGGCGCGGACGGACGCCAGAGGCGTCGGACGGACGAGCACGGCGAGCTGCGGCTTGGCGGCGGGGGCGCCGGGGAACGGGTCGCGCCCGTCGGCGATGCGGCGGACCTGGTCGAGGGCGTGCGGGAAGGCCCAGCGGACCCCCCCACCCTCGTTCAGCGCGGGCTGGCAGATATCTTCCACTAGCAGGTACTGGATCAGCGCGACGTCGAGCCGGCGCCACTCGATGGGCTTCTCGGGGTAGAGCGCGGCGAGCGGGTCGGGGTGCGTCGGGGCGATGATCGCAGCGGCGCTCGTCGCGAGATCGAGCACGCCGAAGCCGGGCTGATCGGCGGGGAGCGCGCGGACGGCGCGGTCGAGCGCGTCGAGCCCGGGTGGGACGGGCGTGAAGGAGAAGGACGCCGCGGCGGCGGCGCGGAAGGCGTCCCAGGAATACGCGGACATGCCGCCCAGGACGCGGTGCGTCGGCTGGATGCGCAGGCCGGGGTCGGACATGGGGACCAGGACGAACAGGCAGCGGCGCGCGGGGTCGGCGGGCGGCAGGGGCGCAGCGGACTGGCGCTCGGCGAGGTACATCAGCGCGGTGGTGTAGCGGTGGTGCCCGTCGGCGATGAAGACGTCGTCGGCGGCGAAGGCGGCTTGATAGGCGGCGATGCGGGCCGGGTCGGTAATGGGCCAGAGTTCGTGGGTGACGCCGTCGTCGGTGCGCGCGGTGGTCTCGGCCGGGCCGGAGGACCACTCGCGGAGCAGGGCGGCGCAGCGGGCGGAGGCGTCTTCGTGGAGGCCGAAGATGGGCGAGAGCTGGGCGCGGGTGGCCCGCATGAGTTCGAGACGGTCCTGCTTGGGGCCGGAGAAGGTTTCTTCGTGCGGGAGGACGGCCCCGCCGGTGCCGGCGGGGCGCTGGCCGAAGTGGACCAGGTCGATGGTGCAGGCGATGCCGGTGCGCGAGCGCGGGGTGGCGCCTTCGAGGAAGGACTGGCGGTAGACGAACATCGCCGGGCGGTCGTCGCGCGAGAGGACGCCGGAGGAGAGCCACTCGCGGTAAGTCGAGGCGGCGGCGGCGTAGACCTCGGCGGGGCCGACGGTTTTGGCGCGCAGGTGCGGGAGATCGACGGCGACGATGTTGCGCGGGTCGCGCGCGAGCAGGCGGGTCTTCGCGGTTTCGTCGAGGACGTCGTAGGGCGGGGCGATGCGTGTGGAGAGGTCGGCGGCGGGCGCGAGGGAGGCGAAGCGGACGGCGGTGAAGGGTTGCGGCGTGGGCATGGTGAGGGCGCGCCTGGGGGCTGTCCGTGCTGGAGGTGAATCGCAGGTTAGCAACGTCCCGCGAAGGCGGGTGCGGGCGGGTGCGGGAGAAGATGCCCGCTAGGATGCGGCATGCCGAGGGCTTTGGTGATTCGCGCGCCGGGGACCAACTGCGACGCCGAGATGGTGCGGGCGTTTGAGCTGGCCGGTGCCAAGGCGGACCTGGTGCACGTGGACCGGCTGATCGCCGAGCCCAAGCGGGTGGAGGCGTTTGACCTGATCGGGTTCCCCGGCGGGTTCAGTTACGGGGATGACGTGGCGTCGGGGCGGGTGCTGGCGGTAAAGCTGCGGGAGCATCTGTATCCGGCGCTTCGGGCGGCGGCGGGGGCGGGCGTGCCGATGATCGGTGCGTGCAACGGGTTCCAGGTGCTGGTGCAGGTGGGACTGTTGCCGGGGCCGACGGGTGGGGGCGGTGGGGTTGGCGGGGCGGCGTGGCCGGAGACGCCGCCGGTGCAGACGCTGGCGCTCGCGCACAACGCGGGCGGGCGGTTTATTGATCGATGGGTGCGGGTTGCGCCGGTGGCGGAGTCGGTGTGCGTGTGGACGAAGGGGCTTGGGGAAGCTTTCGCGCGGGAGGCGGACGATGTGCTGCGTCTGCCGATCGCGCACGGGGAGGGGCGGGTGGTGGCGCGGTCGGAGGCGGACCTGGCGGCGCTGGAGAGCGCGGGGCAGGTGGCGCTGCGGTATGGGGAAATGGTGAACGGGTCGGCGAATGACATCGCGGGCGTGTGCGACGCGACGGGGCGGATCTTCGGGCTCATGCCGCACCCGGAGCGGTATCTGGACTGGCGGATGCACCCGTATTGGACGCGGCTTGGGGCGCGCGGTGACGGGCGGGCGACGCCGGGGCTGATGATGTTCCAGAACGCGGTGCGGGCGGTTCAGCGTGTCCCGGCCTGAGGCGGGCGGGGTGGACGCGGGAGCGCTGGTGCGGGACTGGTCGGAGCGCGGCATGCTGCCCAGCGCGCCGCAGCCGGTGGCGGAGTGGGTGCGGTGTGTGGGGTGCGGGTACAGCGTGGGCGGGCTGCCGAGCGGCGGGGCGTGCCCGGAGTGCGGGCTGGCGCTGGCGCGGTCGGAGCGCGGCGATTTGCTGCGGTATGTGCGGGTGGCGGAGATTGAGCGCGTGGAGCGGGCCGTGCGGTGGGCCCGCGTCGGCGGGTGGGGCGTGGTCGGGGCGACGGCGGGAGTGATGCTGACGCGCGGGGGCGGTGGCGGCGGGGCGATCGACGCGGCGGTGGTGGCCCGCGTGCTGGTGGTGCTGGCGGTCGGGATGGTCGCGTTGGGGGCGGCGGGGCTGGCGCGAGTGGGGCGGGGAGACGGTGAGCGGGGCGAGGGCGGGCGGGCGTTTTCGAAGTGGCCCATCGGGGCCGTGTGGGCCGGGGTGGCGGGCGTGGTCGGCGCGGCGGTGTGGTGGACGTTTGCGGGCGGGGCTTCGGCGATGCGCGGCGGGGCGGTGGTGCGGGGGGTGCTGACGGGGGCGGCGGCGCTCGCCGCGGGCGCGGGCGGGTGGGGCGTGGTCGCGATCGGGCTGCGCGTGCTGGCGCGGACGGGGGCGGAGGAGCGGACGCGCCGGGCGGTGGTGATGCGGGATCGGACGGCGTCGGCGGCGATGGTGGGCGGGCTCGCTGCGGGCGTGTGGGCGGGTGGATGGGGCGGCGCGGGGGGCGTGGTTGCACTGGCGGCGAGCAGCGCCGCCCTGGTGTGCGGCGCGGTGGTGGTGGCGGGGGTGCTGATCGTGCTTGGGGACATGCGGCGGGCGCTGGCGCTGGAGCGGAGCGCGGCGATGGATCGCCTGCACGCCGAGACGCGCGGGATGGGTCCGGCGGAGCAACCGGGGCCGGTCGCGACGCGGATGGAGGAACGGACGTCGACCCGCGGGCCGGACCGGAGCAGCCAGCGATGAGCGTGCAGCGGAGCAGCAACGGCCCGGGCGGGACGCGCGTGACGCCGGTGCGCGATGAGCCGGCCGCGCCGATCGAACTGGCGCCGGCGGAGGCGGACGAGACGGTCCCGGCGGCGGGCGTGCGGGGCGACGAGCGTCCCAGGCTGTCGCGCGCGGCCCGCATGTTGGATAAGCCGCTGAAATGCCGCGGGTGTGATTACAGCCTGATCGGGCTGACGGTTGACGCGAAGTGTCCGGAGTGCGGGCTGGCGGTGATCGCGTCGATCAAGTCGCGGAAGACTGACGATCAGATGGTGTATGCGCCGGAGAGTTGGCTGACGGTGTTCGTGCTGGGCGCGAATGTGTTGGCGGGCGGGTGGGTGTTGATGGCGTGCGTGCTGATCGGCCTGATGGTGGTGGGGCCGGGGGTTGAGGTGGTGTGGGTGTGGATGGGGGCGGCGGTGGTGTGGGCGGGCGGGGTGGTGTTGTCGACGCGGCTGCGACCGACGATGCCGGGGATGACGGTGGACGCGCCGGCGGAATGGCGCGGGCTGCGGCTGGCGGCGCGGGCGACGCAGGCGGGCGGGGTGGTCGGGATCGGGATGATCGCGCTGGCGGTGAGCGGGCCCGGCGGCGCGATCGCGCGCGGGCTGGGTGTGCTGGGCGTGGTGCTGGTGATCGTGGGCGTCGGCGGGACGGGGCTGGTGTTCTGGCTGCTGTCGCGGTACGCGGACTGGGCCCAGGATGAGCAGCTCGCGCTCGACCTGCGGAGCAGCGCGGTCGCGGGGCCGGCGGCGGTGCTGCTGGGCGTCGGGCTGGCGGTGGCGCCGTTCATGGGGCTGATCGGGTTCCTTGTCGTGATGCTGTGGGCGCTGCCGATCTACATCGCGCTGAAGGCGACGATCGCGGTGTTCCGGCTGCGGTCGATGGCGGTGTGGGCGCTGCACAACCATCGCGAGGCAGTCCTGCGCGAGGAACGGATGCTGGAGAAGGCGCGGAAACTGGCCCGGGCGCACGCGGCATCCGCTGGCGGGGCGGGCGGGGTGGCGGGCGCGGGACGCGCGGGGCAAGCGTCCGGATAAGCACGCGGCGGCGGGTTCTCGGAACCGGGCGCCAGCACAGACGACGGTCAACACCCGAGCGTGGGAGAGGGTGCGTATGAATGCGTGCAGGGGGCGGGCGGCATGACCGATCGTTCATGTACGCGCTTGCCAGCGGCCCTGCCAAGGCCGCGGCGCTGTGGTCGATGCGTGGCATGAGCACCCCGACTCCAACCAACGGTCCGTCTGCGAACCCGGCGGCGGCGCGGGCGCCGCAGCTCGAGTCTGACCCGCAGCGTTCGACGCTGCGGATGTCGCGTCAGGAACTGGAGACGCTGCGGGCGGACCTGGACGCGACGAACGGGCCGGATGCGCAGGCGCGGCGCGAGTTCATGCGGTGGCCGTTCGATCGGCTGGTGCGCGTCGAGCTGTTCCAGCCGGGCGGGGTGGCGACGCCGCTGACGTTCGCGTGTCGGAACATCTCGCGCGGCGGGATCAGCCTTTTGCACCGCGCGTATGTATACCCGTCGACCAAATGCCTGCTGACGCTCCCGCACCCGACGGCGGGGACGATCGCGATCACGGGGGTGGTGCGCCGGTGCCGGCATTACAAGGGGTCGGTGCACGAGATCGGGGTGAAGTTCGACCGGCCGTGCAACGTGCGTGAACTGCTGGGGCTGGGCCAGGCCGACCGGTGCTATCTGCTGGAGCGCGTCGACCCGCAGAAGATCACGGGGACGGCGCTCTTGATCGAAGATTCGGAGATGGACCGGGTCATTGTTCGGCAGGCGCTGGCGGACACGAACATGTCCGTGACGGCGAGCGACACGGGGGCGGCGGGGATCGAGCGGGCGCGGGACGGGTTTGACGTCATCCTGTGCTCGATGGAACTGCCGGACATGTCGGGGATCGAGGCGCTGGAGAAGCTGCGAGCAGCGGGGATTCACGCGCCGTTCGTGCTGATCTCGGGCGACAACACGCAGGCCGTGCGCGACGCGGTGAAGACCGCGAAGACCGACGGGTTCCTGACGCGCCCGCTGAACCGGGACGGGCTCTTGAGCGTGCTGGGCGAGATTCTGCTCTTGCCGGGCGAGGAGTCGGGCGGGCAGAGCCCGCTGTACTCGAACCTGCCGGATGAGAGCCCGATGCTGCCGCACGTGCCGGCGTATGTCAGCGAACTGCGGGTGTATTCCGACCGGCTGAAGGAAGCGATCGAGAAGCAGGACGCGACGGTGGCGCGGCGGATCACGATGCAGATCAAGGGGTCGGCGCCGGTGTTCGGGTTCGAGACGCTGGGACGGATCGCGGACGTGGCGAGCACGGCGCTGGCGGCGAGCATGAGCGTGGAGGAATCGCTCGAGCCGTTGAACCGGCTGACGGCGGCGTGTCAGCGGGCCCGCGTGCAGAACAAGCGCGATAGCGACGCGCCGAAGGCCGAGAGCGCGGACAAGCACGGCGGGCACGATGACAAGCACGGGCACGGCGAGAAGCACGCGGCGTGAGCGCGACGCGGGCGATCGTGCGGTGTGCTCAGCGACCCAGATAGTGCGACGGGGGTGAGCCGAAGTCGGCCCGGATGACGGAGCGGATGCCGCCACGCCCGCGCCAATCGGCGATGATCTGGAGCCAGACGGGCGAGAGGAGCGCGGCGAGGTCGGTGCGGATGCGGTCGGTCACGCTCTCGTAGAAGATGCCCTCGTTGCGGAAGCTGTGGTAGTAGAGCTTGAGGCTTTTGAGCTCGACGCAGCCGCCGGCCGCGGAGGGCTGGTAGCGGAGCGTGATGACGCCGAAATCCGGATGCCCGGTCTTGGGGCAGACGGAGGTGAACTCCTCGGCGACGTGCTCGATGACGAGCGGCGCGGGGGTGGGCGTGGGGAAGGTTTCGAGCAAGCGCGGGTCGGGCATGCGTGTCGGGTGAGAGGATCAGCGGGCCGCGGCGGCGGCGGGGCGGGTCTCGACGCTGACGCGCGACGCACGGGTCGGCGCGTCGGCGGCGGCGTGACGGATGGCGCGGGCGATGCCGGCCTGGTCGATGCCCGCCAGGGCGAGCTGCGTCTCGCGGGAGTCCTGGTAGATCCAAGAATCGGGCAGGCCCAGGCGGACGACGCGGGAGGCGTCGAGCTTCTGCTCCTGGGCCGACTCGATCACCGCGGCGCCGAAGCCAGCGACGACGGAGTGATCTTCCACGGTGATGACGGGGATGTTGCGTGAGAGCAGGGCGCGGACGAGGTCGGCGTCGATCGGCTTGGCGAAGCGGGCGTCGTAGACGGCGACGCGGTACTCGCCCTTGAGCTGATCGGCGGCGAGGAGGGCGTCGATCGCGGGCGTGCCGAAAGCGAGGACGGCGACGTCGGGCTGGGCCGCGAGGTCGCCGCGCTGGACGTCGAGGTCCGGCGTGAGGCAGCGGGCCTTGCCGAGGACGAAGGGCGGCGTCTGACCCAGGCGGCTGGTGACCAGGTCGCAGACGCTGGCGCGCGGGTAGCGGACGCTGGAGAGGCCTTCTTCGTAGGCGTAGAGGAAGTCGACGGCGGCGCGGAGGGAGGGCTCGTCGATGGCGGCGGTGATGGCGGCGCCGGGGAGGGTGCGGAGGATGGCGACGTCGCAGAAGCCGTGGTGCACGGAGCCGTCACCGCCGACGAGGCCGGCGCGGTCGAGCAGCAGGCGGACGGGCAGGCCCTGGAGGCTGGACTCCTGGAAGGCCTGGTCGAAGGCGCGCTGGAGGAAGGTGCAGTAGACGGCGAAGAAGGGCTTGAGGCCGGTCTTGGCCATGCCGGCCATCATGTCGAGGGCGTGGCTCTCGCAGATGCCGGTGTCGAAGGAGCGGTCGGGGAAGGCGGCGATGGTCTTGGACATGCCGGTGCCGTCGGGCATGGCGGCGGTGGCGGTGACGACCTTGTCGTCGCGCTTCATCAGGTCGACCATGATGTCGCCGATGGCGGTGGTGAAGGAGCGGCCGTCCTTCTTGATCTCGACGCGGCAGCCTTCGCGGACGAAGGGCGCGGGGGAGTGGAACTTGCTGGAGTCGCCCTCGGCGAAGTCGAAGCCCTTGCCCTTGACGGTCTTGACGTGCAGGACCATGGGGCGGTCGAGGTCGCGGGCTTCGCGGAAGAAGTCGATGAGGGTGGGCAGGTCGTGCCCGTCGATGGGGCCGACGGTGAGCAGGCCGAAGTGCTCGAACCAGGCGCCTTCGTGGACGACGGTCTTGCTGAGTTCGCCGGCGGCGTGATAGGCCTCGGCGATGAGGGAGCCGCCGGGGACGCCCTTGAGGAGTTCCTTGCCGCGCTTCTTGAGGTCGGCGTAGGTGTGGCTGAGGCGGACGCGATCGAAGTATTGAGCGATCGCGCCCTGGGGCTTGGAGATGGACATCCCGTTGTCGTTCAGGATGGTGAGGAACTGGCGGCGGAGGGTGCCGGCGCCGTTGAGGCCTTCCATGGCGACACCGTTGACGATGGAGGCGTCGCCGATGACGGTGACGACGCGGCGGCCGTCGGGGCGCTTGGCGGGGTCGAAGCCTTCGCCGTTGAGGGTGTCGCCGCGGGCCATGCCGACGCCGCAGGAGATCGCGGTGCCGGCGTGCCCGACGCGGAAGAGGTCATACGGAGATTCGAGGGGCTCGGGGAACCCGGACATGCCGGCGCTGGTGCGGAGGCCGGGGAACAGATGCTGGCGCCCGGTGAGGAGCTTGTGGGGGTAGCACTGGTGCCCGACGTCGAACAGGAGGCGGTCCCAGGCGAAGTCGAAGACGTAATGGAGGGCGATAGTGAGTTCGACCACGCCGAGGTTGGGGGCCAGGTGCCCGCCGGAGACGGAGACCTGATCGCAGATGGCCTTGCGAATGTCCGCCGCGACTTCGGGGAGCTGGGCGATGGAGAGGGCGCGGAGGTCGGCGGGGGTTCGGATCGTGCTGAGCAGGGACATTCAGGCTCCTTGCGGGAATGGTCGACGGCGTCCGTGCCGTCCGAGGAAGCACCGGAGGTTACGCGCGCTGGTGAGTTCGTCCCACGTCGCGGGCAGATTCCGGATGTTCGTGACTGTTAATGAGCAATGAAACGCCGGAGGGCGCTGGTTGGTTTCAGGCCGGGTGAGGATGGTTAACGGGTGCGGGTGGCGAGGTAGAGGCAGAGTTGCCGCAGGGGCTCGGCGGGTACGTCGAGAGGGGCGAGGGCGTTCAGACTGAGCGTCTGAAGGCGGGCGACTTCGGCCCGAGAACGCTCGACGCCGAGGAGACCGGGGTAGGTGAGTTTGCCGGCGTCTTCGTCTTTGCCGGACTTCTTGCCGAGGTGGGCGGTGCTCTGCGTGACGTCGAGCAGGTCGTCGACGACCTGGAACATGAGGCCGATGGCGTCGGCGTAGGCGGTGATGGCGTCGAGGGCGGCGGGGCGGAGGGAGGGGCCCACGCACATGGCGCCCATGCGGCAGGCGGCGCGGATGAGCATGCCGGTTTTGTTGCGGTGGACGAGTTCGAGGCGTTCGACGCCGGAGGCGGAGTCGGGCATGCCGCCGAGGGTGTCGAAGACCTGGCCGACGATCATGGCGTTGGTGCCGACGGCGATCTCGCGGACGAGCCTCGCTTGCAGCGCTGGGTCGTCGACGCGGTCGACCAGGATGTGGAAGGCGGAGGTGAGCAGGCAGTCGCCGGCGAGGATGGCCATGGGCTCGCTGGTGTGCCGGTGGAGCGTGGGGCGGCCGCGGCGGAGGTCGTCATTATCCAGCCCGGGCAGGTCGTCGTGGACGAGGCTGAAGGCGTGGACCATCTCGAGGGCGGCGGCGGCGGGGAGGCAGCGGGCGACGCTGGCGGGCGAGCCGCCGGCGGCGTGGAAGGCGTGCCAGACCAGCAGCGGGCGGACGCGCTTGCCGGGGCCGAGCAGGGCGTAGAGCACGGCGTCGCGCAGGTTGGGCGGGAGGGAGAGGCTCTCGACGCACTCGCGCAGATAGGCGTCGATGGTCGCGGTGGGCGCGACCAGGGCCTCGGGCAGATCGCCGGGGGCGGGCGCGGGGACGGGGTTGACTTGCACGGGCGCTCGTGACATCGCGAGGGCGGATGGGGCGGGGTGGGCGGTCTGTTGCGGGGTCATCGGTGTCGAGCGGCGGGGTGAGTCGGCGGGGGCGAGATGATGCAGAGATGCCGGATCGCGGCGGACGGTCGCGGGGATGCGTTCGCTTCAGGCGGGCTGTTCGTGCTGGCGGAAGAGGTCGAAGACCTCGGCGGCGGAGGAGGCGGCGTAGACCTTCTGGCGCAGTTCTTCCATCGACATGAGCCGGGAGATGTGGGCCAGGGCCTGGATGTGGTCGCTGGTGGCGTGGGGCGGGGAGGCGAGGAGGATGATGAGGCGGACGGGCTTGCCGTCGATGGCCTGGAAGTCCATCGGGTCGGCGGGCTTGCCCATGGCGAGCGCGAGGGACTCGACGCCGGGGGCCTTGCCGTGGGGGATGGCCAGCCCGTGCCCGATGCCGGTGGTGCGGGTCTGCTCGCGTGTCCAGACGGCTTCTTTGAGCGCGCCGGGGTGTTTGATCTTGGAGGCCGACGCGAGGAGGTCGGAGAGTTCGTTGATCGCCCCCTGTTTATCAGTGGCGAGCAGCGGGACCTTGATGCACTCCAGGCTCAGGATGTCCAGCAGTCTCATGCCCGTCCTCGCACCCCGCCCGCCCGTGTGGATCAGACAAACGAACACCGCCCGCGTGGCGGCGAGTCGGGGAGGCCGACGCGTCGGTCAATCGGGGCGGGAGTGTACCCGCTTGAGTGCGGATGTCGGCGCGGGGGTTGTTGGTTATCCGGCGAGGAGGACGGAATAGGCGCCGTCGGCGTGGCGGTCGGGCGGGGAGCCGGGGCCGCCGGCGGGGAGAGCGGCGTGCTCGCGCGTCGGGGAGAGCGTGTGCCACTTGGCGGCCCAGGCGGCGTGCTGCTGGTTTTCTTCGGGCTCGATGGAGCAGGTGCTGAAGAGAATCCCGCCGCGGGGGTTGGTGGACAGGAGCGGGATGGTGTCGGCGATGATCTGGCGCTGCAGGGCAGTGAGGGCGTCGAGGTGTTTGGCGTCGAAGCGGTGCCGGGCTTCGGGGCGGCGGCTGAGCACGCCGGTGTTTGAGCAGGGGACGTCGAGCAGCACCAGATCGGCGGCGCCGAGCAGGCGGTCGCGGACGGCCGGGAACGGGAGCGTGCGGACGTTCGGCGTGTTGGCCAGCACGCGCGAGAGGACGTGCAGGCGGTCGCGGTCGATGTCGGTCGCGATGATCTCGGCGCTGGGGAACATGGCGGCGAGTTGGCGCGTCTTGGTGCCCTGGCCGGCGCAAAGGTCGGCGATGACGCGCGGCGACAGGCCGCGGAGACTGCTGACGGCGACGGACGATGCGGCGTCCTGCACCCAGATGTCGGATCGGCCGGCGAGCAGGGCGGGGAGGTCCGCGGGCGGGCCGACGTAGACGTGATGGCCGGGGGCGGTGTGCGGCGTGAGGCCTTCGGGCAGGGGCGCGGTCGCGTGGGCCGTGTTGAGCGTGACGGGGGCGCGGGAGAGGCCGTGCAGCGCGAGGTGCCGGACCTCGTGCATCGGGCGGGACTTCAGCCAGTGGTCGAGGAGGGGCTCGGGGCAACTGGCGGCGACGGCGAGGCGGCGGACGGGGTCATCGGGGAGCGGGGCGCCGAGGATGGCCAGCGCGCCGCCGTCGTCGAGGGCGAGTTCGTCCGGGGCGCCCGTGAAGCGTTCGCGGCGGGCGGCGGCGCGGTCTTCGGGCAGGCGCGGGGCGATCTTGCGGAGCACGGCGTTGGCGACGGCGCCGGCGCCGGGGCGGATGACGCGCTTGGCCCATTCGACGGCGTGGTTGATCGCCGCGTGCGACGGGACTTTGTCCATGAACAGGACCTGGGCCGCGGCGGCGAGCAGGACGGCCCGCAGGCGCGCCTCGATCCCGCCGATGGGCTGGTGCAGCTCGCACTGGATGAAGTACTCGAGCGTGTTCCAGCGGCGGACGGTGGCGTCGTACAGCGCGTGCACGAAGGCGCGGTCGAGCGGCGAGAGTCGATCGCCCAGAAGATCGAGCGTGCGGGGGAGGACGCTGAGATCGACGTCAGGCCAGAGCTTGGCCTGGCGGCACAGGACGATCATCGCGGCGTGGCGCGGAAGGTCGTCGAGCGGGGCGGGACGGAGGACGGCGGCGGTCTCAGGATCGGCCCCGGCGTGAATGCTGGGCGATACCGTTGAGGCGTTGGAGGGGCCGCGGCGCCGGGAGCGTTTCACCGGCGACTGTAGTCGACGCGGCGGGGCGATTTTTCGCCCCCCCACTTCTCCGCCGCGTGTTGTTGATCGCCCCGAGACGGGGCACCCCGCATGCCACGACGACGCAGCCGAACCGACCAGCCGACGCAAAGCCCGGGGGAGCGTCCGCGCGGGCTCTTGGCGGGGATGCGGATCCGCAAGAAGCTGATCGTGCTGCACACGTGCTTCTCGCTGGTGCTCGCGGGGATTCTGGCGATGGCGCTGCGTCCGGCGATCGGCGAGGTGATCCGCCAGGCCGAGGCGCACGAGGCGCGGGTGGTGCTGGCGCTGGCGCTCGGGGCGGAGGGAGCGGCGGAACGCGTCACGGACCCAATCGGCGGGGTGATGCTCCGGCGCGGGAACGCCGAGATGCTGGGGCTGGACGCGGCGTCGGCGCGGCGGCTGGCGGACAGCCCCCTGGTGATCGAGCCGCACCCGGCGACGGATCTGAACGGGCCGACGCGGGCCGTGACGTTCGATGCGCGCACCGGGGAGTTTGTCGAGGCCTCGGTGGTGCTGCAGGCGGCGCGGGACGCGGTGGTCCGGCTGTATGTGCTGTTCACGGTGGCGCTGCTCGCGGTGTACGCGCTGGTCGCGGCGGCGCTGGAACTGTTCGTCCTGCCCAAGGCGGTGTACCAGCCGATCCGCACGATGCTTGAGGCCGACACGGCGCTGCAGGAAGGGCGGCGCGAGGGCGAGATCATCGAGCCGGGGCTGATCCCGGCGGACGAGCTGGGGGAGATCATGCGGTCGCGCAACGAGTCGGTGCTGGCGCTGCGGCAGCAGGAGGCGCAGCTCGCCGACGCGCTGACGCGATTGGAAGATGTGGCCAACGACCTGAAGCGGAAGAACCACCTGCTGGAGAACGCCAAGCAGAACCTGGCCGACGCGGACCGGCTGGCGAGCCTGGGGATGATGAGCGCGGGGATCGCGCACGAGTTGAACACGCCGCTGTCGGTGCTGAAGGGTCTGGTAGAAAAGCTGAACGCGGCGTCGACGCAGGGCACGCCGGGCGTGAACGCGGGCGAGGCGGCGCTGATGCTGCGTGTGGTCGGGCGGCTGGAGCGGTTGAGCGAGAGCCTGCTGGACTTTGCGCGCGTGCGCCCGTTCACCGGGCGGGAGACGCCCCTGGCGCCGCTGGTGGATGAGGCGTGGACGCTGGTGCGGCTGGACCGATCGACGCAGGGCGCGACGCTGGTCAACCGCGTGCCGCGGGAGTTGACGGCGTACTGCGACGCGGACCGCATCATGCAGGTGCTGGTGAACATTCTGCGGAACGCGGTGGATGTCGGCGGGCGTGCGGGGCGGAACGGGGAGATGCGGCTGGACGTTGCGGGCGAGGCGTACGAGCGGGACGGCACGCCGTGGAGCGCCGTGACGATCACGGACAACGGCCCGGGGATCCGGCCGGATGTGCTGGACCGGCTGTTCGAGCCGTTTGTGTCGACGCGGCTGGACAGCAAGGGGACAGGGCTTGGGCTCGCCGTGGCGCACGGGATCGTGCGGGAGCACGGCGGGCTGCTGCTCGCGCGGAACGTAACGCCGACGAAAGAGCCGGCGGGGACCGGGAACGGCGGGGCGGGCAACGGGGTGGTCGTCGGGGCGGCCGGCGGCGGGCGGGCGGCGACGGGGGCGGTGTTCGAGATCCTGCTGCCACGTACCCTCAGCAGAGGCGAGGCAGGCGATATCGGGGCGGCGGGGACGACCGGGAGCGGGGCGGCCAGACCATGAACCAGCCGAACGTGCCAACTTCTGCTCCCGTCGGCGCGGCTGAGCCGCCGGTGGCGCTCAGCCTGGTCGTGCTGGACGACGACGCAGACTTTCGCGAGTACATGCGCGGCGTGCTGGAAGGCGAGGGGCACGAGGTGCGGACGGCGGCGGGGCCGGAGGAGTTCTTCGCCGCCTGCCAGGAGCGCCTGCCCGACATCGCGCTGATCGACATGAAGATGGGGCACGCGACGGGGGAGCAGGTGCTGGAAGAACTGCGCCGGCGGTGGGCGAAGCTGTGCGTGATCGTGGTGACGGGGTACCCGTCGCTGGACTCGATGCGGCAGACGTTCAAGCGCGAGGTGTTTGACTACATCGCCAAGCCGTTCTCGCTGGAAGAACTGCGGCGGACGCTGGCGCAGGCGGCCGAGGCGTTCAGCCTGGGCACGGCGCCGCTGAACCGCCTGCGGGCGGAATTGGGGCGGCACATCCGACTGGCGCGAACGGAGCGCGGCTGGACGCTGAAGGACTTGGGCGAGAGCAGCGGGATCTCAGTGAGCCAGTTGTCGTCGATCGAGCGCGGGAGCCACCTGCCGAGCATCGAGTCGCTGGTCGCGATCGCCGGGGCGCTGGAGCGCAAGCCCAGCGTGTGGCTGGCGCAGTCTGGGCTGTGATCGTGCCGACGCGGCGGGGCGAGGCTGATACGGTTGGCCGGTGAGCCCTCAGACGCAAACCAGTCCCGAGCGCCCGGCGCTGCTGTTCACGGGGTTCGAGCCCTCGGGGGATGATCACGCGGCCAGCGTGATCGCCGAACTCAAGCGGCGGCACCCGGACCTGGAGATCTATGCGTGGGGCGGGCCGAAGATGGAGAAGGCGGGGGCGGTGATCGTCCAGCGCACGGGGGAGAACGCCGTCATCGGCATGCCCGGGGTGAAGAAGATCCTGGAGCACCGGAAGATCAACCGGTCGATCGCGAAGTGGCTGCGGACGGGACCGCTGGCGGGGCGTCGCGGGTGCGTGCACGTGCCGGTGGACTCGCCGGCGGCGAACTTCCCGATCTGCGCGATGACCAAGCGGGCGGGGATGAAGGTGGTGCACCTGGTGGCGCCGCAGGTGTGGGCGTGGGCGTCGTGGCGCGTGCACAAGCTGCGGCGGCTGACGGACCTGGTGCTGTGCCTCTTGCCGTTTGAGGAGGAGTGGTTCCAGTCGCGCGCGGTGCCGGCGCGGTTTGTCGGGCACCCGTTGTTCGATGAGCCGGTGGACCTCGAGGCGCTGGCGCCGCGGGCGGCGCGGATCCCGGGCGGGGCGCCGAAACTGGCGCTCATGCCGGGTTCGAGGCCGGCGGAGATGAGCGGGTGCTTCCCGGTGCTGCTGGACGCGTTTGCGCGGATTCGCGCGGTGTACCCGGACGCGGCGGGCGTGGTCGCGGCGACCAGGCCGGAGACGGCGCAGTATCTCCGCGAGATCGCGAGCGAACTGGGCGGGTGGCCGGCGGGGCTGCACATGGTCGCGTCGGACACGGACGCCGCGATCGCGTGGTGCGACTTTGCGCTGGTGGTGTCGGGGACGGTGACGCTGCAGATCACGCGGCAGGTCAAGCCGATGGTCGCGCTGTATCGCCCGACGAAACTGCTGTACTACAGCGTGGGTTTCTGGCTGGTGCGGCCCCCCCACTTCACCCTGCCCAATCTCGTCGCGGGGCGGCGGATCGTGCCGGAGTTCATCCCGCACTTCGGCGATGGCGAGCCGCTGGCGCTGGAGATCATCAAGCTGCTGCGGCGCGACGGGTACGCGGACGACCAGCGGGAGAACCTCGCCGCGGTGGTGCGCCGGTTCCGCGGGAAGAACGCGGCGGTGGAGTCGGCCGATGCGCTCGAGCGGGTGCTGGGACTGCGTCCGCCCGAGCCGACACGGTCGGGCGTCGCGCCGCTGGAAGCGGCCCGGTCATGAGGTGCGGGCCGCGCCGACCAGGCAAAGCGAGCACTGCCCGTTGCCCAGGCGGTCCTGGATGTCCATCGAGCGGACGGTGGCGGAGCGGACGGGCGCGCCGCGGTCCATGACGGTGTGCAGCATGACGCCCAGGTCGTGCTCGGCGACGGCGCGGTCGAGCGTGAAGAGGACCAGCAGCACGCCGGCGTGCTGGACGCGCTGGTCGGAGGCGAGTTTCTTGAGATCACGCGTCACGCCGCCGACGAGTTCGGAGGCGTAGGAGCGGTTGAAGCCGGGGGCACCGGTGGAGAGATCGAACTGGCGGACGAGTTTGATCTCGAGCCAGAAGGCGTCCTCTGGAGCTGCGCCGCTGCGGGCGGAGCGGGCCGCGTCGCGATCGGCGTCGCCGAGGGCGGCGGCTTCGAAGAGCGTGCCGGACGCCGCGGCGACGCGCTTGCGGCGCGACTTCTGCACGACCAGATCATCGACCAGCGCTTGGCCCGGTTCGTGGGTCAGCACGAGGTCGCAGCGGAGGCGATCGCGCGGGAGCGGGAGGGCCGCGGCGCTCGCGGCGGGCGAGGCGGGGAACTCGTCCGTCGACGCGGCGGCGACGGAGGTGATGGCGCTGTCGGGCGTGGGCGCGGCGTCGGGCGGAGACTTGCCGGCGAGTTTGCGGCGCCACTCGTGCGGGTAGGCCTGCTCGCGCAGCACGCCCCAGCCGTGGGCGGCGAGCCCGGCGGCGAGGAGCGGGTGCAGTTCGACTTCTTCGAGGGCGTCGAGGCCGCGGACGGCTTGTTCTTCGCGCAGGGCGAGTTCCCGCTCGCGGAGAGCGGTGAGGGCCGCGTCGACGATCGCGTCCGTGCTCCACACGCGCAAGGGTACACTGGGCCGATGCTGGAACTGAAGGGCAAGCGTGTGACGGTGATGGGGCTGGGGCGGTTCGGCGGGGGCGTGGGCGTCGCCCGGTGGCTCGCCGCGCAGGGGGCGCGGGTGCTGGTGACGGACCGCGACTCGGCGGAGCAGCTTGCGGCGTCGGTGGCGCAGCTGCGGTCGGAGATCGGGGCGGGGTCGATCACGCTGCGCCTGGGCGGGCACGACGAGCGCGACTTCCGCGAGACGGACGTGGTGGTCGCCAACCCGGCGGTGCCGACGCCGTGGACGAACGTGTATCTGAAGGCGGCGCAGGCGGCGGGCGTGCCGGTGACGACGGAGATCGGGCTGATGCTCGAGCGGCTGCCGAGCAAGCGGTCGCGGACGATCGGGATCACGGGGAGTGTCGGCAAGAGCACGACCAGCGCGATGATCCACCATGCGCTGAAGGCGGTGCTCGGGCCGATGGGGACGCCGGTGGTGATGGGCGGGAACATCGGGGGCTCGCTGCTTGGGGAGTTGGGGCCAGGCGGGTCGCTGAACGCCGAGGCGTATGTTGTGCTGGAGCTGTCGAGCTTCATGCTCCACTGGATCGAGCAGTCGGGCGCGAAGTGGTCGCCGGGGGTCGCGGTGGTGACGAACATCAGCCCGAACCACCTGGACTGGCACGGGGACATGGGGCACTACACCGGCAGCAAGCAGCACCTGATCCGGCATCAGCGGCGCGGGGACACGGCGGTGCTGGGGGCATCAGTCGCGTCGTGGGCGGCTCTGACGCCGGCGCGGGTGCTGGGCGTTGATCCGGGCCAGTTTCCCGGGGCGCTCAGCGTGCCGGGTGCGCACAACCGCGTCAATGCGGCGGCGGCGCTGATGGCGTGTGTGGCGGCGGCGCCGCATGTCGACCCGGTGCTGCTGGCCCGCGCGATCCGCGCGTTCCCGGGGCTGGAGCACCGCTTGCAGATGGTCGCGCGGCTTGATCTTGGCGCCGGGCGCGAGCGCGTCACGTTCTTCAACGATTCCAAGTCGACCACGCCTGAGGCGACGGTGACGGCGGTGGAAGCGGTCGCGGAGACGCTCGACGCCGGGCACGCGGGTGTGCACCTGATCGCGGGCGGGTATGACAAGGGGTCGGACCTGTCGGCGATCAGCAGTTTGGTGGGGCGCTTGGGCGGGGTGTACACGATCGGCGCGACGGGCCCGGCGATCGCGCGTGGAGCGGGAGCGGCGGCGGGGATGTGCGGGGTGGGCGGTGTGGGCGGGCGCGTCATTGAGTGCGGCACGCTGGCGAAAGCCGTGAGCGCGTGCGTCGAGCGGGCGGGAGCGGGGCACGCGGTGCTGCTCAGCCCCGGGTGCGCGTCGTGGGATCAGTACACCAACTTCGAGGCCCGCGGGGCGGAGTTTGTCGCGCTGGTGCGGGCGCTGCAGGGCGCTCGCGCGGTCGGCAGCGGGGAACAGGCATGACACGCGGACGATGGCTGGTTGCTGTGGCTGGGGTGACGATGGTCGTCGGCGGGTGCGGGCAGCAGCGCGATGCGGCGCCGGACGCCGGGGCACACGCGGCGAACGTGAAAGCCGAGGCGGCGGCGCTAATTCTGCGCGACGTGTTCCCCGGCGTGCGGGCCGACGCCCGCGCCGGCGTGGTGGAGTTTGACGCGATCATCTCGCCGATCCTGGTTGAGGATCCGAAGGCGCCGTTGGTGTATCTGGAAGTGCTCGCGTGCATCCCGGACACGCGCGAGCATGAGACGCTGGTGGTGGCGAAGGCCAAGGCGTCGCACGTGCACGCGGCGCTCTTGGCGGCGGGCGGAAGGCCGGGCAAGCCGGGCGGGTTTGCGCGAGATGCGAGTGGGCTCACGCCGCTGTCGCCCGAGGGGGACCGCGTGCGCGTGACGTTTCACGTTGATGCGAGCGGCGGCGGGGAGCGCGCAATCAACCCGTTGGAATGGGTCGTGAACGCGCGCGATCGGCGTGGGTTTCTGGACAGTCCCGTGGGCGCGGGTGCGGGGTGGGTGTTCGCCGGGTCGCGCGTGGTGAGCACGCCGGGCGGCGAGGCGTACGCCGGCGACTTCGGCGGGAACATCGTCGGGTTCTCGACCTTTGGCGACGAGGTCATCGCGCTGACGACGGTGCTCACGCCCGAGGCGGCGCTGCTGACGCCGGAGTGGGTTGCGGATCTGTCCAAGACCCCGCCGGCGAGAACGCCGGTGCGCGTGCGGCTGGCGCTCGAGCGGGTTACGGGGTCACGTTGACTTCGAGTTCCTGGCCGATGTTGGTCAGCACGGTGATCTTGACCGGGCGGCCCTGCTGCAGGCCCTTGCGTGCGAGCTGCATGGCCAGTTCGCGAAGCGTGCGGACCGGCTCGCCCTCGACGGCGGTGATGGTGTGCTCCGGGCGCACGCCCTGTCCGAAGGCCCCGGAGTTCTGGCCCACGGCGACGACCGTGATGCCCTGATCACCGTCGGCGACGGCGACGCCGAAACGGCGCAGCGCGGCGAAGGCGGCCTCCATCTCGTCGCCGCTGGGCGGGAGTTCGCCGAGCGTGACCTGGACGGTGCGGGTGGTGCCGCCGCGCCAGAACTCGACGTTGATGCGGTCGCCGGGCGCGTTGGTGGCGATGGCGAGGCGGAAGCCGGCGACGGTGGCGATCTCGCGGTCGTTGATCTTGGTGATGATGTCGCCGGCCTGCATGCCGGCCTGGGCGGCGGGGCTGTCCTCGGTGACGGCGAGGAGGAAGACGCCGCGGCCGCGGAAGTCGGTGGTCGCGAGGCGGCGCGAGTTGTCGTCGTCATTGAGCGGGCGCTGCACGCCCAGGTAGCCCTTGGCGACGATGCCGGTGGAGATGAGCTGTTCGACGACGGGCTCGATGGTCTCGAGGGGGATGGCGAATGAGATGCCGGAGTTCTGGCCTTCGCCGTCGCGCGAGGGGGCGGTGGCGATGGCGACGTTCATCCCGACGAGCTTGCCCTCGACGTTGACGAGCGGGCCGCCGGAGTTGCCGGGGTTGACGGCGGCGTCGGTCTGGATGAAGTTGGTGAAGCCGCCGCTGCCGGTGATCTGCTGCGGGTCGCGCCCGAGGCCGGAGACGATCCCCTCGCTCATGGAGAACTTGAAGCCGAACGGGGAGCCGAAGGCGAAGACGCGGTCGCCCTGCTGGAGGCGCAGGTCAGTGGCGCGGCGGACGGGGAAGAGGCCTTCGGCGGTGTCGGCCTTGAGGACGGCGATGTCGGTGCTGGGGTCCTGACCGATGACGCGGGCGGAGACGGCCCGGCCGTCTTGGAACTGGACCATGATGTTGCGGGCCGAGCGGACCACGTGGGCGTTGGTGACGATGTGGCCCTGGTCGTCGAAGACCCAGCCCGAGCCGGTGCCGGCGCGTTCCCACCCGAAGCGGCCGGGTTCGCGCACGGCGATGTGGACGACGGAGGGTTCGACGGCGTCGGCGACGGCGCGGGTGGCCCGGTCGATGGCCTTGAGGATGTTGTCCTCGTCGAGGTTCTGGCGGGCCAGGCGGATGCGGGCCTCGGTGTCGGCGTAGCCGATCATCCGGACCGCGGCGGGGGCCGCGACCAGCGTCACCAGCGCGGTGAGCAGGACGACCAGAGCCGGGCCGAAGGAGATGAATCGCCGCATGTTGAGTTCGTCCTTGAAGGCGTACCGCCCATCGAGTTCGTCGGCGCTCGTCGCCGGACGCGGTTGTTCGTCGGCTGGAGCGCGGTTGTTCGCCCAGTCCGACGATGGTGCACGGTCGCCTATTGCCTACCGCGACAACCGCGCCTCCGACGCACACACCGGGTCGTAACCGGCTACGAACCGGACTCCGGGAGCATGGCATAGGACTTTCCCCCGATTGAACGCTCGGCAACCCTGGACACCCACGCGGCAGCGGCGGTCTGCACGGCGGGCCCGAGTGCGGCGACGGGGTCGACGAACCGGGGCGGGTGATCGGTCATGCCCATGACGTCTTGGAAGACGATGACCTGGCCGTGGCACGCGGTGCCGGCACCGATGCCGATCAGCGGAACGCTGGTCTTGGCGAGGATGCGGTCGGTGACTTCCGGCGGCACGGCTTCGACCAGCAGGAGCGAGCAGCCGGCCTGTTCGAGGGCGACGGCGTCGTCGACAACGCGGTCGGCGTCGGCCTTGGTGCGCCCGGCGGCGCCGTAGCCGCCCGTCAAGGCAGCCTGCTGCGGCTTGGAGCCCACGTGCCCGCAGATCGGCACGCCGGCCCGGACCATGCGGGTAATGAGCGGCGCGAAGGAGGCGTCGGCCTCGAGTTTGACGATGTCCGCGAGGCCTTCGGTGAGGAAGCGCCCGGCGTTGATGATGGCTTCGGATTCACCCGCCTGATAGGACATGAAGGGCATGTCGCCCATGACGACCACGCCCGGGGCGCCGCGTTTGACGCCCGCGGTGAGGGCGAGCAGGACGTCGAGCGGCATGTCGATGGTGCGTTTGAAGCCGAGGACCATCTCGGCGGCGGTGTCACCGACGAGCAGGACGTGCAGCCCGCCGCGGGCGAGCCAGCGGGCGGTCGCGGCGTCGTAGCAGGTCATGCAGGCGAAGGGGCGGCCGGCCCGGGCCATCTGGGCGAGGGTGCGCAGGGTGGTCGGCGCGGGGGCCTTGGGGGAGGTGGGATCGGACATTTGGGGAGGGTATGAGGCGGGGTGCGGGCCGGGACGCGCGGGCGGGGCGGCGGGGATGGGCTCCGTATACTTGCGGCCAATGCCCGCACGAAGCGTGTACTTCGAGACCTTTGGATGCCAGATGAACGAGCTCGACAGCGAGCTGGTCATGGGGCAGCTTCGCGCGCTGGGGTATGGGTTCACGGGCGAGCGCGAGACGGCGGACGTGGTGCTGTACAACACCTGTTCGGTCCGCGAGCTGGCGGAGCAGAAGGTGTGGAGCCGCCTGGGCGAGGACCAGATCCGCAAGAAGACGCGGCCGGGGATCGTGGTTGGGGTGCTCGGGTGCATGGCCGAGCGAGACGGGGCGGATTTGATCCGGCGGATGCCGGTGGTGGACCTGCTGGTTGGGCCGGGCGAGCTGGACAAGCTGCCGGGTCTTCTCGACAACGCGGTGCGGACGCGGACGGCGCTTGCGGAGGAACTGCGGGCGGAGGTGGACGCGGCCGGGCAAGTGCCCACGGGCAAGCTGGCGAGCACGAACCTGATCGCGCTGCAGGGGAACGCGTCGCGCCGGAGCGCGACGCTCGCGGCGGCGGCCGACTCGCTGGAGATGCTGGACCTGTCGCGTTCGATCGCGCCGGACGATCACGCGGGCTCGGCGTATGTGCGCATCACGCGCGGGTGCAACAAGTTCTGCACGTACTGCGTGGTGCCGTTCACGCGCGGGGCGGAGATCCACCGACCGCCGGAGCACATCGTTGACGAGTGCAAGCGCCTCGCCGACGCGGGCGTGATCGAGGTCACGCTGCTCGGGCAGACGGTGAATCACTACCGCTTCGAGCACGGGGCGGCGGTGAGTGTCGGGGGCGTTGTCCAGCCGCAGAAGGGGCGGAGCTTTACCGGCGGGCACGCGCGGGACGCGGTGAGCGGGGAGCGCGTCACGACGTTCGCGGATCTGCTCGCGATGATCCACGAGCGGGTGCCGGAGATCCGGCGGCTGCGGTTCGTGACGAGTTACCCGCGCGACTTCGGCGACGACGTGCTCGCCGTGATCCGCGATCACCCGCGGATCTGCCGGTATCTGCACGTGCCGGCGCAGAGCGGGTCGAACCGCGTGCTGAAGATGATGAACCGCGGGTACGAGGTGGAGGAGTACGTCGCGTTTGTGGACCGGGCGCGGGCGTACCTGGATCGACCGGACATCGGGCGGCCGCTGACGGTCGCCGGCGACATCATCGTCGGCTTCCCGACGGAGACCGACGAGGATTACGCGGCGACGGTGCGTCTGCTGGAGCGTGTGCGGTACAAGAACTGCTTCATCTTCAAGTACTCGCCGCGGCCCGGGACGGTCGCTTTCGATCGGCTTGTGGACGATGTGTCTGAGGACGTGAAGCGTCGGCGGAACAACGACCTGCTCGCGGTGCAGCAGCGGATCAGCGCCGAGGTGTCGCGCGAGTATGTCGGGCGGACGCTTGAGGTGTTCGTGCAGGGCGTCTCGAAGCGGACCGAGAAACGCCGTGCGGCGCAGACGGATGGCGGGGCGTGCTCGACGACGTTCGGGCTGACCATCGGCGGGCGGCCGATCGGCGCTGGGGCTTCGGGCGGTACGGGCGCGGCGACGGCGGCGGTGGAAGAGACGCCGGTGCCGGGCGAGCCGGTGCAAATGGTGGCCCGGACGGACGGGGACATCATCGTGCACTTCGACGTGCCGCCGGGCGACGGCGCGCGGACGCCGGCGTCGCTTATCGGGAAGATCGTGCCGGTGCGGATCGAGTCCGCCGCGCCGCTGGCGCTGGCGGGGCGGCTGGTGGATTCGGCGGTCTGAAGAGCGAGCGTCGGCGAGGGCCGCGCGATCGGAGGTCGATCAGCCGCGGCGCTTGTCGCGCGAGATCTCGGCGTAGGCGTTGTGGCTGTGGATGCTCTCGAAGTTCTCGCTCGAGATGCTGTAGGACAGGATGCGGTCTTCGCGGTTCAAGCCCACGGCGAGGTCGCGGATGATGTCTTCCACGAACTTGGGGTTCTCGTAGGCCTTTTCGGTGACCCACTTTTCGTCGGGACGCTTGAGCACGGCGAAGACGGGGCAGCTCGCCGCCCGCTCGATGATGGTCACGAGCTCTTCGATCCACATCAGGCCCTGCGTGCGGACCTTGGCGGCGATGCGGCAGCGCTGGTTGTGTGCGCCGTAGTCGCTGATCTCCTTGGAGCACGGGCACAGGCTGGTGGCGGGGGCGGCGACGCTGAGCAGGAGGTCGCGCCGGCGGTCGTCCTTGCTGGCGGTGCAGTCGAAACTGACGGTGTAGTCCATCAGCCCCGGCGTGCCGGTGACGGGCGCGGGCTTGCGGATGAAGTAGGTGAACTCGCCCTGGAAGTGGGCCTCTTCAGCGCCGAGGCGCTGGCGGATGGCTTCGGTGATCTTCGGGATATCCATCGGCGTGATCCCGCCGGACTCGGCCTCGTACGCATTGAGGACCTCGAGGAAGCGGGACATGTGCGTGCCCTTCTGGTAGTGCGGCAGGGCGACGTACATGTTGATGGTGGCGACGGTGGTTTGCACGCCGTCGGAGCCGTCGTCGGTCCAGCCGGCGAAGCCGGGGACCTTGAGGCGGATGGGGTACTTGACGTCCTTGACGCCGACGCGGTCGATGGCGACGTTGCGCTCATCGCCGGAACTCTGGATATCGACCATGCCCTGCTTGCCGGTGGGCTTGGCGGCCTGTGCGGAGCGCGAGGCGGGCTTGTGAGCGCCGTTGCTGGCGGAGGCGTGGCCGTTGGCGAGCGGGTGATCGGCGAAGGTCGTCATCGCGTGTTTCCTAGGCCGGGTCGATGCGACATCGCGGCGGCCGCGTGATGCGGCTGATCGCTGAGGCTCGTCGGACCGGCGGGTGGATTTCTTCGCCATGGATATCGAAGGGTACGCGTGCGTGGATGCAGCGCGCAGGTGAGATGCCGTTATTCGGTCGGTGGTTGCTTGGTGGTGACGGGGCAATCCGGCCGAGTTGCGTCGCCCGTGCGGGTGGGCCTGGTCAGGCGGCGGGGGGCGCGGGCGGCTGTGGTGATCGCTGATCGGGCGGGATCGGGGAGCCGCATTCCGGGCAGACGGCGACGTTCAGCGCGGTGAGGTCGTAGCCGCACAGGCGGCAGGCGCCGGGGACCTCGCGCACGCACAGGCGCGTGACGTACGAGCCGCCGAACAGCAGGTAGAGGCCGAAGGCCATTTGGAGCCCGGCCGCGCTGACCCAGACAACCCACGCAAGAAAGTAGCCCGGGGGCAAACTGCCTGCAGGAATAGTCCCGAGTGCTCCCGTGAGCTGATAGGTATTCTGCACGACGTCGGGCAAGGAGAGCCCGATCATGATCACGCCAACGATGCGGAGCGCCGGGCGGACCCACGAAAAGTGACGCATCAGGACACCCCGTTTCGTCTGAGCCAGAGCGCGACACGATCGGAGCGGCGCATCATGATGCCCGTGCCCGCGCAGATCAGCACCGCGCACACGAGCTTGGACCACGACGCCCAGTCGCTGCCGGGCACTTCTTCAAATCGCTCAGCGAGCGCCTTGGGAAAGAACCGTGCCTGAACGATGAGGTAGATGCCGGTGCCGAGCCAATTGAGCCCGAGGCCGAAGAGGGCCACAAGGACAACGCGCACGCCGACGATGATGGTCGGGAGCGGCACGGGCTCGGGGCTGCGGGCTGACGGGGCGTTCATTGGACGGCGCGCGGGAGGTTGCTAGGCGGCGGTGCGCTGGTGGGCTTGGCATCGTTGGCGACGATGGTCGTCCCGCATTCCGGGCAAACGGTTTGCTTCAAACCGACGATGCTGTAGCCGCACCGCGGGCAGTCATGGACGCTATGCCCCCGAATGATCAGTCGAGCCCAGAGCGGTGCGCCGAAAAGGATCGCAAGTCCGACGACAAACGGCGCGAGCGTTTTTCCGAAAGTACTTATCAACTGAGCGCGACCGTGTGCGGTTGACCATTGTTGGGCCATCGGAAAGAACTGGGCATTATCAAGGATGTGCATCAGGCCGTGGATGGTAGAGTGCAAGCAGGAGAGGAGCAGTCCGCACCCGAGCCCGGCGATGAGCAGTGTTGCCGCGGACAGCAACGACTTTGAGGCGAGCCAGCGAACGCAGGCACGCTCCCGAACGAACACAAGCAGTGCAAAGACGGTGATCGCCAGGTCGGCGGAATCGCCGATGACCATGGCGAGACGGCCGTAGAGCATGGGTCGCCCGATACCGGGCCACGGCGCGAGCGCGGGAACGAGGCGAGCGAGAAAGCTCAGGGCCCGAGACGCCGCCAGGGCCAGGAGCACGAGGCACAGCCCGCGCACCAGGAGGGCGAGCAGGCGGTCGTAGGGAACTACAGCCAGCGATCGTCCCATGTCATCCCCTCCGCGACTTGGGCCGCCGGGCCGTTCTCGAGCATGCCGGCGACGGGGTATGCGCAGTAATCGAGCGCGAAGGAGCCGGCGGGACGGTGGTTGCCCGAGAGGCCGAGCCCGCCGAACGGGAGTTTGCTGCTCGCCCCCGCGGTACCGGCGTTCACGTTGATGCAGCCGGCGCGGGCTTCGAAGAGGAAGCGCTCGGCGGCGGGCTGGCTGCGGGTGAAGATGCTGGCCGCCAGGCCGTAGTCGGTGGCGTTGGCCTGCTCGATCGCCGCGTCGAGGTCCTTCACGACGGCGATGCGGAGCATGGGGCCGAAGACTTCGGTGTCGCACCCGGCATCGAAGCTTCCGGCGGCATGCCCGCGGGCGTCGCCGCAGGCCCGCGTGAATCGGTCGACGACGAGCACGCCGGGGGAGATGAAGTGCCCGCCCGCGGGGGTCTCGACGCCGCTGGCCTCGACGACGACGCGGGCGCCGGCCTTGGCGGCCCGCTGCTGGAACTCCAGCACCGCGTCGCGCGACGGGCGCGAGATGATCGGGCCCATGAACACCGGGTGCGTCGCACGCGGCATGCCGACGACCAGTTGCCCCGTCGCCCGCGCGACGGCGGCGATGAAGCGGTCGGCGACGCGTTCGTGCACGATGGCGCGGCGCGTGCAGGTGCAGCGCTGGCCCGTCGTGTTGAACGCGCAGCGCACGACCTCGATGGCGGCCTGCTTCAGGTCGGCGTCGTCCATCACCACGGCGGCGTTGTTGCCGCCCATCTCGAGCGCGGTGATGCGGCCCGGGCGATCGAGGTTGGCTTCGAGGATGCGCCGACCGACGGGCCACGAGCCAGTGAACGCGATGCCGTCGATGTCGTCGTGGGTGGTGAGGGCGGTGGCGACGTCCGCCGCGCCCTGCACGAGGTTGACGACGCCGGCGCCGCGACCGGGCGCGCCCTCGGCGATCAGGGCTTCTTCGAGCAGTTCAACGAGCAGTTGCCCGACGCCGGGCGTCTTGTCGCTGGGCTTGAACACGACGGTGTTGCCCATGGCGAGCGCGGGGACGATGTGCCCGTTGGGCAGGTGGGCCGGGAAGTTGAACGGACCGATGACGGCCATCACGCCGTGCGGCTTGAACCAGCAGCGCCCGCGCCGCTGCGGGGCAAGGTCCAGCTCGAACCCGCTGACGCGAGCGAGGCCGCCGGTCGGCGCGGGGTCGAGCGTGATGTCGACCTTGGTGCTGAGCAGCCCGGCCTCGGCCTTGGACTCCCAGAGCACTTTGCCCGTTTCATCGCAGATGATGTCGGTCATGCGCGGGGCGGCCTGCTTGCACAGTTCGGCGAAGCGGCGCAGCACGCGGGCCCGGTTCTCGAAGCCCCACGCGGCCCACGCGGGCAGCGCGCGCCGGGCCGCGGCGACGGCGCGGTGCACGTGCGCAACCTCCGGCACGCCGCTCCACACCGCCTGCGACGGCGACGCGGGGTTGTACGACGTGATCGCCCTGCCCGCGCCGGAGTTGAGCGGCACCCACTCGCCCCCGAGCAGGTTGGCAGGGTCGTGGGCGAGCGCGGCGTGGCGCGGGGTGGTCATCGGCGGGTCTTCCTTCGCGGGCCCGCCGAGGGGGCGGCGGGCTTGCTGTCTGGCTTGCTCGATGGCTTGCTGTCGGGCTTGTTCCGCGGGGCCCGCTTGCCGGCGGCGGGGTTCGGCGCGTGCCCGTTGACGGCGGCGGTGGCGACTGTCGCGGGAGCGGGCGGCTTGGATTCGTCGCGCAGCGGCGTGTAGCCGACCTTCGCGCCCGGTTCGAGCCCGAGGGCGACGAGGGCCGGGGCTTCGATCCGCAGTTCGCCGTCGTCGATCATGCCGCGCGTCTGCACGGCGCGGAACTCGCCGTCGGCGTCGAGCGTGCTGACGATCGCGGCGTGGGCAATAGCGTCGTCGTCGCTGATCGGCGCGGCGAGCGGGAGGATGCTGGTATCGCGGACGAGGGAGATGTCGTCGGTGCGGGCCTCGAGCGTGGGCCCGCCGTCGAACGGGTCGATCAGGTCGCGGTACTCGAAGCCGAGTTTCTCGAGCATGCGCCGGGCCGGGA
Source organism: uncultured Phycisphaeraceae bacterium (assembly GCA_964615765.1). Taxonomy (GTDB): domain Bacteria; phylum Planctomycetota; class Phycisphaerae; order Phycisphaerales; family UBA1924; genus CAZTQN01. The sequence continues at coordinate 20,510 of CAZTQN010000006.1, read as the reverse complement.
CGGTTTCGGGCCCGACTTGGGCGACGACGGCCCGGGCCTCGGGCGGGAGCAGCGAGAGGTAGATGTCCTCGCGCGGGAAGAGCGCGGTGATGAACTCTTTGCTGTACTGGCAGAAGCCGTCGGCCTCGGCGTAGGTCAGGTTGATGAAGCGCCGGCCGAGGTATTCCCACAGCGTGTTGCGCCCGTCGGGCGTGATGGGGGCCATCATCTCGGCGATGACGCGGTCGCTGAACATCGCGCGGTTGAGCCCGATGAAGTGGAAGCGGACCAGCGAGAGGAAGCGTCCCAGGCGGGCCTTGTGCCCGCGGTAGCTGGGCTGAAGGATGAGCCCGCCGATCTCCGTCGGGCCGCTTTCGTCGAGGTGCAGCCGCGCGACCATGTGCGTGGCGCCGATCTGCAGGCTGCGCGAGAACATCTCCTTGCGGGACAGGCGGAGCGAGACGTTGGGTCGCCCGGGGCCGCCCATCTGCGCGATGATCTGGCTCGTGCCAAGGACGCCCTTGCTCTCGAGATCTTCGAGCACGAACATGAACGTGTCGGAGCGGCTGACGGCGGCGGCGAGGCCGGTATCTTCACCGACGTGCAGCGGGCCCGCGCCGCGATCGCCCGGGCGGTGATCACGCCCGGCGTCGCCGGCGGAACGCTTGTCCTTGCGGCGCCCGAAGCCGGTGAGCGGCGACTGCTGGGCCGCCTTGAGAAAACTCTGGCGCGACCAGGTCGCCTTGTCGGCGATGATGTCCCGATCGGCCGGGAGGTTGATGAAGTGCACCATCTTCGCGAGTTTGAGGAGCGTGGAGACGTCCTCGGTCCTGGCGTGGCGCATGACGAACATGAGACCTCCGGGCAATCGGTGGGCGCGAACAGGTTCGGGCGAGCGGCGGCTGGGCGGCGACGCCCGGACCGGGAAGACTAGTCCGCAGGCCCGCGGACGCCGTGCGGTTTACACGCCCAGTTCGGCGGCCGTCTTGGCCAGCCCGGCTTCCACGCACGCCATGATGCGCGGCCAGTCGGTCTCCTTGAGCACCGGGAGCGGCGGGAGCATGCGGACGTGGTACGGGCCGTGCCCGCAATAGAACACGATCGCGCCCGCGTCGAACAGGTGCTTGCAGGCCTTGTTGACGGCGTCCTTCTTCCCGCCGAAGGGCGTGAACCGCATCATGCCGCCGATGCCGCCCACGATGTCCGGGTAGTCGTGACCGGCGGGGAACCACGTCGGGTGACGTGCGGCGATGGCGCGGATGCCGCTGGCGAAGTTGGCGTGATGACGGGCGGCGGCGCCGGTGGGGCCGTAGAGGTCGCTGGCGGCGAGCTTGTCGAGCACTGCCGAGCCGACGCGGAAGGCCGGGGCCGTCGACGTGAACGTCCCGCTCAGCAGGCCCGGGCCCGGGTTGTACTCTTCGGTGAAAAGCGTGGCGCACACCTGCGTCATCTTGCCGACGCAGAAGACGTCGACCATGTCGCCGAGGTTCATGGCTTCGTAGGCGAACATGCTGGGGGAGCGGCCGAAGGTCTGGATCTCGTCGTCCCAGACGGCGATCTTGGCGTCCTTGCAGACCTTCATGAGTTCAAGGTGGAACTCGCGCGGCGCGGTGTTGAAGCCGCCCTCGCCCTGGATGAGTTCGAAGATGAAGCAGGCGTGCTGCTTGGGGTAGCGCTCGATGTACTGGCGCAGGTGGCTGACGGCCATGTCGATGAAGCGGGTCTGCCCGCTCTTGTCGCCGGCGCTCATGCGCCGGGCGGCGGCTTCGTCGTAGAAGGGCATGTAGTCGACGAGCGTCGTGAGCGGGATGCCGACGCGGTTGGCGGCGGCGTCGCCGATCTGGCTCATGGTGACGCTGCGCCCCATGAAACAGTCCTTGAACGCGATGACGCGGCTGGCGGGGGCGTGCTTTTGATAGCAGACCTTGACCGCGTTCTCGTTGGCCATCGCGCCCGACGTCGAGGGGTAGCAGAACTTCAGGCGGCTGCCGCGCTGCGCGAGTTTCAGCAGCTTCTCGGCGAACTCGTACGCCTCGAAGTTCGACATCAGGTTGCCGTTCTGGAGCGTGTCGCTGAGCGAGCCGACGAGCCCGGCCCGGATCATGTCCGCGTCGGAGTGCCCGAAGAAGTGCACGCCGATACCGGTGATGAGGTCCCACTTCACGCTGCCGTCCATCAGCTCGACGAGCGCGCCGTTGCCGACTCCCGAGCCGAGGTACGGGTACAGCAGCGCTCGCCCGCGCACGTCGGCCGCGCGCTTCATGAACTGCTGATACGACTCGGCGAGTTCGCCCACGGGCGGGCGGATGTCGGTGATGCGGGCGGACTTGCTGCGGACCTCGCCGACGATCTGCTCGATCGCCGCGGCGACCGCCGGCGAGTGCGCGAGCTCGGCCCCGACGGTGCGGGCTCCGGAGGCGCCGTTTCCGGCGTGAGAGCTGGACGCGTGGGACGGGGCGGCGGGCGTGCTGGTGCTCATGCGAGTTCAGGCCTTTCGAGCGAAAAACACCGGGGCGGCCGGCGCGGCGGGAAGAAAGAGCGAGCCCGCGCAGGCGTCCGAGAATGATTGGCCGCCCGGGCCCGCGCCGGAAGACCGGCGGCGCACAGCCCGTGCAGACACCGGGTGCATATCGGCTCGCCGCCCCTCCGGCGGTTCACCCGCGAGAAACCCTGAGCAGAAACAGGGCCAGGAGCTGGCACCGTTCCACCAGGCTGCGCAATTCGATCCATTCCGTGGGCGTGTGCAGGCCCCCGCCGCGAACGCCCAGGGTGTCCAGCGTGGGCAGCCCGGCGTCCTGCATGAGGTTGCCGTCGCAGACGCCGCCGGTGGCGGTGAAGGCCATGGCTTGCCCCAGTTCCGTCGCGCAGGCCTTGGCAGAGTCGGCGAGGTGCATGGTGCCGGGGGTGCGGGGCTTGGCCGGGCGGCCGACGTTCATGTCCATGCGGGCCCGCGCGCCGGCGGCGCCGGCGCCTTTGGCACAGGCCGCCTCCAGCATCGCGCGCACGGCGGGGACATGGGCCGGGTCGACGAAGCGGACGTTGCCCCAGGCCCGCGCGTCATCGGGCACGACGTTGGTCGCCGTTCCGCCTTGCAGCGGGCCTACGTTAACGATGACGCCAAGTATGCGGTGCAGGTCCGCCGCGCGGCGTTCGATCTCGACGAGCACGCGGGCCAGGGCCGCAACCGCGGAGACGCCGGCGGTGAAGTCGCGCCCGACGTGGGCCGCCTTGCCGGCGCAGGTGATGATGAACTGAGCGCTGCCGGCGCGTTCGACGACGAGCCCGCCGTCGGCGGTCGCGGGTTCGAGCGCGACGCCGACGCCGCCGGCTTGGGCCACGCGGGCCGCCTCGGCCCGGATGGCGCCGGCGCTGTGATAGCTGCCGGTTTCTTCGTCGCTGTTGAGCAGGAGCGTCCACGCGGGCCGCTCGGCGGGCGGCACGCACGCGTCGATCGCTTCCAGCGCGGCGATGCCGATGACCAGCCCGCCCTTCATGTCAACGCACCCCGGCCCCACGGCCCGCGCGCCGCCGGGCTCGATCGTCAACCTCTGGAACGGCCCGGCCGGGTCGTGCACGGTGTCGAGGTGCCCGGCGATGAGCAACTCGCGCCCGACGCCGGCGCGACGGCAGACCGCCGTGGGCAGCGGCGTCTGCCCGGGCTTCTCGCCGAAGAGCCAGTCGGGGCGCTCCGTGCCCGGCACGTGCTGCACCGTTGCGCCCAACGCCGCGGCCCGATCGGTGAGCAGGCGGCGCGAGGTGTCCAGCGCGGCGACGTTCCGCCCGCCCGTCGGCAGTTCGACGTGCCGGCGCAGGTCGTCCGCGAGGGCCGCGTGCTGTGCGGTGATGTGCGCGAGCACGCGGCGTTCCAGGTCCGTCAGCGTCATCGGCGGGCCTCCCACGCTTGCCGCGTCATGGCCATCACCACCGAGTCGCGGCGGACGCCGAACCGTTCGAGGCGGGACTCGAGCACGCCCTCGCGGCGCATGCCGATCTTCTCGAGCACGCGCCCGCTGGCGGGGTTGATGGTCATGAAGTGGGCCTGGATGCGCTGGAGGCCGAGAGCGGCGAAGGCGTGCTCGAGCACGGCGCGGGCGGCTTCGGTCGCGTAGCCCGCGCCCCAGAAGTCTTTGCCGATCCAGTATCCGAGTTCGGCCCAGCGGTGCGCGGGGTCGATGCCCAGGCCGACGGCGCCGACGACCGCCGCCGGGCCTTCGACGCCGCTGCGCGTGATCAGCCACTCGCGCCCGCGCCCGGTGCGGACACGCTCGCCCATGCCCGCGATCCACTGCACGGCGTCGCTCGCGGCGTACGGATGCGGAACCGTCAGCGTCATCTCGGCGAGTTCGCGCAAGTTAGCAAGTTCGGCGATGCGCTCGGCGTCGGCCACGCGCGGCGGGCGGAGGCGCAATCGCGGGGTGACGATCTCGGGCCAGTCGGCCGGACCGATCGCGCTCGCCGCCGGGTGCGTCCACTCGCCGGTGCAGATGTCTTCGATCGCGCCTTCGAGCACCATCTGGTTGTCGGCCTGGTCCCAGGTGATGGTGAACACGCCGCCGGGGACGTCGACGCGGACGGTGCGCTCGAGCCGGTTGGCCCGCACGCCCGCGGCGACGATGGCGCACGCGCCGGTGCCGCAGGCGAGCGTCGCGCCCGCGCCGCGTTCCCATGTGCGAACGACGACGTGCTCGCGCGAGCGGACGTCGACGAAGTGGACGTTGGCCCGCTGCGGGAACGCCGCGTTGTGCTCCAGCACCGGGCCCACCAGGCTGAGCGGCACATCCGCCGCACGCAGCGCTTCGCACCAGAAGATCGCGTGCGGGTTGCCCATCGAGGCGACGCTCATGCGGTGGATGCCGGACGATCCGCCGCTCCCGCACGGGCCGGACAGCACCGAGCGGATGTCGGGCGGGAGCGGGATCTCGATGGCCTCGTCGCGGCTGACGCCCAGGCGGGCGGCGTCGGCGGGCACGTCGCGGAGCGCGAAGATCGGGCGGCCCATGCGCACCATCGCGCCGCGGTCGGTCACGCGGACGTTGAGCACGCCGGCGCCGGTGAGGATGCGGTACGACTCCTTGAGCACGCGTCGACGGGTGAGCAGGTGCCGGGCCGCGGCCCGCACGCCCGTCGAGCACATCTCCGCCGAGCTGCCGTCGCTGTTGTACACGAGCATCGTGCAGTCAACGTCGGCGCCCTTCGGCGCGGGCGTGAGCACGATGACGACGTCGGCACCGACGCCGGTGGTTCGCGCGCACATCGCGCGAACATCCCCCGCGACGCCGGCCCGCGAGGGTTCGAACCAGCGGGCCAGCGGCGTGTCGTCGATCGCGTCGACGAGCAGCGCGTCGTTCCCGCACCCGTGCACCTTGATGAACTTCACGGCGTGTCTCCCACGATGGTCGTCTGTGCGGCGTGGGCCGCTTGGGACGCGAGCATCCAGTCGGCGATCGCCGCGCCGACGACCAGGATCATCCCGACCCCCGCGAGCCACTTGATGCGGCGGACGGTGCGGTCGATCGGAACACGATCGACCGGCACGCCGACGAGCGCTCGCAAACGCCGCTGCCGCTCGGCGATCGAGCCGTGCCGCCAGGTCCAGCGGGCCCGCGGGATGTGGTTCAGTCGCGCGACGCTGTCGAGCGCGCCGGTCATCGCGTCGGCGGCTTCCGCCGTGACGCGCTCGACGCCGTCTTCCGGGATCGGCGCGGGCGAAGAGTCCGGCGCGCTGAGGCGTTTGGCGGCGTACGCGTCGGCCTGCCATTCGAATCGGCGGCTGACGACGCCCAGCACCAGCAGCCCGATGACCAGCCCGAGGACCTGCACGCCGGCGTACCCGGCGTACAGCGGCAGGTTCAAAGTCGCCGCGGGCACGCCGGAGGATCGCATCAGCGTCTCAATGCCCATCAGCGCGACGATGCCGGCCGCCGAGACCCCGCCGATGGCGGCGAGCAGGCTCATCACCAGCCACGGCACGTGGGCCAGCCGCGCGTGCCCGACCTCGTGGGCCATGACCGCTTCGACCTGCCGCGTGGGCAGGCGATCGATCAGCGCGTCGGTCAGCAGGATGTACCGGAGCGGGCCGGCGATGCCCATGACCGCGGCGTTGACGATGACCCCGTGCGTCCGCCACACCAGCACGTCGCGCACGCGCACGCCGGCGCGGGCGCACATCGTTTCGAGGCGCTCACGCAGCGGCCCGGGCCCGAGGCGCACCGTGTCCCACACGCGGCGCAGCAGCAGCGGCGAGAGCGCGAACACGATCACGACGCCCGCCAGACGCACGAGCGCCGTCGCCGGGGCATCGACGCCCGGGGTTGACGAGATCAGCCCGGCCGATTCCAGCCGCGGGGCCAGGCTCGTCGTCGCCAGCAGGCGCAGCACGCGCTCGAGCCCTTCCGACCACGCGCCGATCAGGAGCAGCGGTCCGAGGCTGAGCATCAATTGATGGCGCACATTGCCCAGCACCCACGCGCCGCGCGAGGGGTGCGGGTACACCGGCTCGCCCGCGTCGAGGCTGCGGATCAGCGTCGCGTCCCGCAGGCGCTTCTCGATCGGATAGAACGACCACCACCCGAGCACGAACACCGCCAAGGCCGGCGCGATGATGACGGCCTCGTCGAGCACGACCAGGTCGCCCATGACGGCGCGCACGGCCCCGGCCCAGCCCAGCACCAGCACCGCCACCACGTGCACCAGCACCGCGCCGATCCGCGCGCCGACGAGCGTGCGCTCGGCGAGCGCCACGGCCCGCCAGTCGCCCGTGCGGTCCAGCACGCGCGAAGCCGCGGTGATCAGGATGTGCTGCACCGCGGCGAGCGCGCCCATGAACCCGAGGACCGCGAGCGCGATCCACAGCGCCCCCGAGCCCGAGCCCGGGCCGGCGCGGAGCGCATCGGGCAGCCCGCCGTGCAGGACGACCGCCGCGAGCAGCGCAATGACGCAGACGTGCAGCACAAACCTCCCCGGCCCCCCCCGCCCCACCCAGTCGTCCTTACCGCGCCGTCAACTCGCCCAGGTCGATGGTCACGCCGCGGCGTGGGTCGGTCGCGTCCATCGGCTCGATCGACGCGATGTAGTAATCGACGTTGAGCACGCCCTCGCGCACGCTGGTCAGCACCAGGCAGGAGCGCCCGTGCGCGAGCGCGTAGTCGATGTCGCCGCGGCCCGGGCCGGCGTACTCCTCATTGGTCTCGGTCTGGGCGTGGAAGTGATAGTGGGCCAGGGCGCGGTCGCTGTTCTTGAACAGGTCGTCGGACGCGACGAAGGTGCGGTCGTTGACGCGCTGGGCCGGGCGCGGCAAATACGCCTTGGCGACGCCGGCGGAGAGCGCCCCGCCGTGCTCAGCGCTGGTGTCGGCCCGGTCGGCGAGCGACTGCGCGAACATCGCCTGCCGCACGTTCTGCGTCTGCAAGGCTTCGTCGATAACCAGGATCGAGAGCGCGTCGCCCCAACTCAGTTCGTCGGCCCGTTCATTGATGGTCTCCCGGCTGATGAGCGAGCGATCGCCGAGGCCCGTGGTCTTGCGCCACACCCGCCGACCGTCGAGACGCTCTTTCAGCGTGGCGATCAGTTGCTCACGCGAGGCGCTCAGCCACTCCGGGCGATGTTCGGCGCTCCAGCGGATCGGTTCGAGATGCCGGAGTCGCAGCCCAGCGCTTCCAGCCCCCCCACCGCCGCTGCGCTGCTCGCTTCCCAGCCGCGCGACGGCGCTGACGGTCTGCGTGTACCACGCGGCGTTCTCGGCGTTCTTCGGGTCCATCAGGCGCTGCAGCCACGCGAGTTCGGACCCGGTGAGCGGGACGACGCCCAGTTCGCGCGCGGCACGGGCGAGGTCTTGCAAGACGGCGGTGTCACCGCTCGCGCCCCCGTTGCCGCCGCCGCTCCCGGCGAGCAGTTGCCCGCGCGTCGTGCCCTGCGGGTCGAGGCGGGCGAGCAGTTCCCACGCGGACTGGCGCGTCTTTTCCGGCCAATCGGTGATGGTCGTGACGGCCCCGTTCTCCGTGGGGCGCAGGAAGGTGTCGAACACGATGGCTTCGACGGGCTTGCCGGGGTGCAGCGCGATCAGGGCCGCGCGTTCGGGACGCTCGTTGTCGGCGGGCGTGGGGACGCGCCGTGCGTACGAGCGCACCAGGGCCGCGGTCATGTCGCGCCAACCTTCTTGAGTGCCGCGGGCGGCCGCCGCGGCGCTGATCGCCTCGATCATCGCCCACGACGATTCCGTGGGCAGGCGGAGACGCAGCAGGTTGCGCGTGTCGGCCAATCCTTCGGGGCTTTCGTCGGTGAGCAGCAGTTCAACGGCCCGAACGCGGAGCACGTCGGGCGCGGAACTCTTCCAGATCATCTGCTTGAGGCTCTCGCGGGCCTCGGGCAAGCCGCGGGAGCCGGACTGGGCCTCGCGCCACATCTGCTCGAGCCCGATCATGCGCTCGTTGGCCTGCGCGTTGGGGCTGAGCATGCGGTCCTTGGCGTCAACGCCTTCGGGCACGCTGGCGGAACTGCCCTTGCCGGAACAGCCGGAGAGCGCACCAGCGGCGAGCGCGGCCGCCGCGACCCCGGCGAAGGCCCGGAAGACAATCCAACGTTGAACCAAGCACCGAGATCGTCCCTGATCGAGCATGCGGGCAGCGTAGGGCGGGGGAGGGGAGAGAGGTCAGGGGCGAGAGGCGAGGGGGGGGTGTTCCTACCCCTCGCCCCTGACCTCTGTCCTCTCGCCCCTATCATGCGGTGTGCAAGCCGACCTGCCATTGCCGGTGACTCAATCTGCGCCATCGCCGGCGCCGGGGCGTGTCCCCGCGGTGCCGACGTTTCCGCCCGACATGGCCCCGGCGACGGTGGACCGCATCACCAAGATCATCCAGCTCATCCGCCCGGCCATCCAAGCCGACGGCGGGGACATCGAACTCGTCGCCATCACGCCCGACAAAGTGGTGCAGATCCGCATGCACGGCGCCTGCGTCGGCTGCCCGTCGTCGGTCGTCACGCTGAAAACAGGCATCGAGCGCAACCTGCGCGAGAATGTTCCGGAGATTCGGGGGATTGAGGCGGTGGAGTGATGGGGGAAGGGCCGAGGGGTTAGGGCCGAGGGCCGAGGGGATGCAGGAAGATTGGCGGGCGGAGGCCGGGGGGCGGGGGGGCTCGGGACCCAAACCGGCCGAAATGGGCGTCGACCGCGCCCCGCAGCAAGACGCCCGCGCCGCGCGACCATCGCGTCGCGGCTCAACTTCAACTCACGAAATCACAAAGACTTACCGCGTTTAAGTCACCCTTCGACACGCGGCCGGGCACCGCCGTCTTCCCCTCGGCCCTCGGCCCTAACCCCTCGGCCCTGCTCTTTTCCCGGCCCCGCGGCCAACCTGTGGTATGATGATGGCAGGTCGATCGCGACGCCCACGAGGGACTGGAGGTCCGATGCTTGTGATTACGCGCCGGGAGGGCGAAGAAGTTGTGATCGGCGATCCGTCGAGCCCGATCGGGATCGTGCGCATCGCGTCCATCAAGGGCGATCGCGTCCGCATCGCGTTCGACTTCCCCAGGCAGATCGACGTGCACCGGCGCGAAGTGGCCAACCAGATCATCGAAGACCGCCCGCAGGTGGTCGCGACGATCAAGAACGGCACGATGGCGAAGCCGGGCTGAGGCGGGACGACGGGAAGCGGGAAACGGGAAGCGGGAAACGGGAAGCGGGGGCGTGAGCTTTCCCTGCCCTCTTCCTGGTGCCCGGTGCCTGGTGCCTGGTGCCCAGTGCCCTGCACCCGCATCGCGGCTTGAAGCTCATTCCCTGAAAAAACACACCAGCGCGGCCGCGAGGCTCGCGCTGGTGATCATGGCACATCACGCAACGGTCCGCGGCTCTACGCCGCTTCCCGTTTCCCGCTTCCCGCTTCCCGCCCCCACCACCGATCTCACGCCGCCAGCCGCGTCTGCGTCGTGGTGCTGCGGGCATCGACGCCGGTGACGGTGCTGAAAGGAACGGGGCCGCCGCCGCTGCGACCGAAGTTGATCGTAAGAATGTCGCTGGCCAGGCCGCTCGAATCGGAGCGCTGCGCCTGCACGGTGTACATGACGGCGTCCGGCCCGGCGCGGAAGGTCGCGTCGGTGAACTTCTTCGTGCCGGTGACGCCGACAAACTCAAAGTCGGCCATGTCGGGCGTGCGGCGGCGGACAATATAAGAAGTACCGGCGGCGCCGCGCGGGTTGTCGCACTTCCAGCGGAGGGTGATGGCGCCGCTCCCGGGCTCGATGCCGACGATCATGTCGAACGGCTTGCCGGGCGGGGGCAGCGGTGAGGGAGCCGACGGCGCGGGGATCTGCGCGAGGATGTACACGTCGGGGTTGTTGGAAGTTTCGGCGAAGTTCTTGATGACGCGCACGGTCTCGCCGGCGATGCGGCGGAGATCGCTGGTCTTCATGGTGGCGGCGGCTGTGGCGGCCTTGGCGGCTTCCTTGGCGGCAAACTGATTGGCGTCGGCCTCAACAGCGACGGTCGCGGCGTTCTTGAAGGCCAGCGCCTGCGCGGCGGAGAGCCCGATGGCGGTCGCGTTGTCGGTGAACACACCGGCGTGCTGCGCGCACCACTCGAGGAATGCGGAACGGGGTGAGGTGGGGTACGTGCCCATGCGTGTGGACTCCTATGCTCTGTTGCGACGTTGTGACGACGGCGACGTTCGCCGCCTAGGACGCATCGGCCGACAAATTGGCTGACTTCACTGATGTGCATGCACACTGATCAAATTGAGTGGCAGGAAGTGCAAACGGCCGCCCGGCACATGTTCAATGTCTGGCAAGATCGCGGCGATCTGGAATGGGCGGAGGAAGCCTGGGGACACCTGCGCACCGGCGAACTTGTGCCGGATACCGATGTATGGACTCGGAACCGTTCGCTCATCCGCCTGATCACTCTCGGCGTTGGATACCGCCGCTTCATCAGGGCCGTCGCAGATTTCGGCGAAGAGCCCAGAATGATGGAGATCTCCGAAGCGCTGCTTCCACTGCTCGACCCGGTCGCGATCGGCGCGATGGCGGCGCGTCTTGACACCAACTTGCAATCATGGGCGTTTAGCTCTGGTTCCGAGCTGCTGGCGAGCACGCTTTGGAGCTTGACCAAAGAACAGTGGGTAGAGACTTGGGAAGCGTTGAAAGCCGCCTACGGAGGGGACACAACAGGTCTGTACACTCGGCTGTGGTGGTCCCAAGGGGTCGGTCTGGTCGGTGGCGAAGACGACCCCGAGGACCAGAGTACCGACCACCCGCTGGATTTGACGGCCCTGAACATGCGCGGCTTTGAGTGCGTTGATCAACTGATGATGGAGTAGAGCGTTCCGGGTTGAGTCGTCCCCGCGCTTGCCCCTCTCTCGCCGCACTCGTCGGACCGGGCGACGATCGCGTATACTCCGCGCGAAAATGTTGCCGGCCAAGCCGAACGCCCGCCTCTCCATGACGTCCCGCCAGCGCGTCATCGACCACGGCGAGGTCTTCACTCCTCAGGGATTGGTGAGTGACATGCTGGATCTCGTCAACAACGAGTGCGAACGCATCGACTCGCGATTTCTCGAACCCGCCTGTGGCAACGGGAACTTCCTAGCCGAGGTGCTTCGCCGCAAGCTGCGGACGGTGGACAGCAAGGAGAACGCGAAGAACCCGAAGAGGTGGATGCGTGACGCGGTGCTCGCCGTGTGCAGCATCTACGGGATCGACCTGCTGGCGGACAATGTGGGCGAGTGCCACGAGCGTATGCTCGGCATTCTGACCGCGGCGTTCGCTGCGCGATTCCGGGAACCCATCCAGTCGGAAGACATCCGCGCCGTCGCGTTCATTCTTTCTCGCAACATCGTGCAGGGAGACGCCCTCACTCTCCTGACCACAGACGGACGGCCCATTGTCTTCAGCGAGTGGTCCCCTGTGAACGGCTACATGCTGAAGCGCAGGGACTTCAAGTTCGCCCACCTGCTCGGCCACGCCCACGTCGCAAGCCAGCCGCTCTTCAGCGACTTGGGCGAAGAAGTCTTCCAGCCCCAGCCGGTCGGCGAACGGCCGCCATGCCATTACCAGAACGTTGGCGACGGTGAGTTGGTTACGGCGGTGGTAGAACCGAAGCCATGAGCACGCTTTCCGGCCATAACCCCGACATCCTCACCTGCTTGGCGAACCTCAGCGCCGACGAGGTGTTCACGCCGCCCAAGCTCGCGTCGGCGATGCTGGACCTGCTGCCTCAGGACTTGTTCCGCAGGCCCGACACGACGTTCCTCGATCCGGTGTGCAAGTCGGGCGTATTCCTGCGCGAGATTGCCCGGCGGCTTAACGACGGGCTCAAGGACCAGATGCCGGGCGGGCAGGCCCGCATCGACCACATCCTGACGCGGCAGGTCTTCGGGCTGGCGATCACCGAGCTGACCGGCCACATCGCCCGGCGGAGCGTGTACTGCTCGAAGAAGGCAGACGGCAAGTTCAGCATCGCGAGCAGCGGGGCATTTACGCGGGCGGATGGGAACATCCGGCTGCCTAAGGCCGAGCACGACTGGGACGACGCGGGGCGGTGCACGATGTGCGGGGCGACCGCGGCGGAGCTTGAACGGGGCGAGAGCCGCGAGGCGTACGCGTACCCGCTGATCCACGGCGTCGATCCAACGAAGGAGTTCAACTTGCGATTTGACGTGATCGTCGGCAATCCGCCGTATCAGATCAACGATGGCGGGTTCGGGCGGAGCGCGTCGCCGATTTACCACGAGTTCGTGCAGCAGGCAATGAAGCTCCAGCCGCGGTTCCTGACGATGGTCATTCCGGCGCGATGGTTCGCGGGCGGGAAGGGCCTTGATGAGTTTAGGGAAACCATGCTCGGAGATAGTCGTGTGCGGTCGATAGACGACTACCTCACGGCCTCTGACCTTTTCCCCGGTGTGGGTCTGAAGGGCGGGGTGTGCTATTTCCTCTGGGATCGCGACAACCCGGGGCCGTGCCGCGTCTCCACCCACTTCCGAGACTGGCCCACTTCGACCGCAACTCGCCCGCTCTTGGAGGAGGGGGCGGACGTGTTCGTGCGCTTCAACGAAGGCATCTCGATTCTCCGCAAAGTGGCCGCGGTCGAGAACGGCGCTGCCAACTCTCTCGCTCTGCAGGAGAACAAACGGTTCGACGGCCTAGTTAGCTCGCGAAAGCCCTTTGGTCTCGTGACAACCTTCAAAGGTCGCAAGGACAAGCGAGCAGGAGATGTGCTCGTGTACCAAAACGGCGGCATTGGATACACCGCCAAGTCGAGCGTGCCCACGGGTACGGCACTTATCAACAAGTGGAAGCTCTACGTTGGGCGCGCGGCGCCGGGGACCGGCAACAAAGACACCTACCCCCATCGCATCATCAGCACGCCGTTTGTTGGCGAGCCCGGCAGCATCTGCTCGGAGACATATCTGTGCATCGGTCCATTCGCGTCAAGGGCGGAGGCTGAAAGCGCTCTCTCGTACCTGCACTGCCGACTGACACGGTTCCTCATCCTTCTTCACAAGCCCGCTCAAGACACTACGCGGAAAGTGTACACCTTCGTCCCGATGCAAAAGTGGTCAAAAGAGTGGACGGACAAAGACCTGTACAAAAAGTATGGGCTTTCCACTGAGGAGGTCGCGTTCATCGAGAAGATTGTGCGGCCCATGGATGACTCGGCGAGCGCCGACGAAGGCTCGATCGAAGACGATGAGTGAGTTGGGACTCGCCACATGCAACCGCAAGAGTTCTTCCCTCCCCGCCCCGGCGCCACGCCCACCATCTACGCGTACGCAAGCACCCACCCCGACCACAAGGGCCTGCTGAAGGTCGGCTACACCGAGCGCAAGGCCGCCGAGCGCATCGCCGAGCAGTTCCCGGCGGGCATGACGCCCTACACCATCGCCCTGATCGAGCCCGCCATGCGGGCGGACGGCACCAGCTTCACCGACCGCGACGTGCACCGACATCTGCTGGCCAGGAAGATCAGGCGAGAGACCAACGAGTGGTTCCGCTGCACCGTCAAGGACGTGCAGGCCGCCATCCTCGCCGTCCGCGACCGCATCGCCAACGTCGAGGACCGCACGCTGAGCTTCGGCATGCGCCCCGAGCAGGCCGAGGCCGTGGAGCGCACCGCCGACTACTTCCGCCGCGCCGCGAAGGAGCAGAAGGGGCACACGCCGCACTTCCTGTGGAACGCGAAGATGCGGTTCGGCAAGACCTTCGCGGCCTACCAACTGGCCAAAAAGATGGGCTGGAAGAAGGTGCTGGTGATGACCTTCAAGCCCGCCGTGGTGCACGCGTGGGCCGAAGACCTGAAGCTGCACAAGGACTTCGAGGGCTGGCAGTTCGTCACCCGCCCCGGCGGCGGCGGCATGGACCACGACGATGCCGACCCCAAGAAGCCCATCGTCTGCTTCGGGAGCTTCCAGGACTTCCTGCAACGCGACCGCTTGGGTGCAATCAAGGCCCGCAACGAGTGGGTGCATGAGACCAAGTGGGACTGCGTGATCCTCGACGAGTACCACTTCGGGGCCTGGCGCGAGAACGCCAAGGGGCTGTTCGGGGCCGACGAGCAGGACGAGGGCGAGCTCGCGGGCGAGTTCACCACCAAGGACGAGGAGGCTTTCGACGAGTCGATCCTGCCCATCGAGACCCGGCACTATCTGTACCTCTCCGGAACGCCGTTTCGGGCCCTGGCCTCGGGCGAGTTCATCGAGGAGCAGATCTACAACTGGACGTACAGCGACGAGCAGCGGGCCAAGCGGGATTGGAAGGGGCCCGGGCCCAGCCCATACGCCCAGCTTCCGCGGCTTGTGCTGATGACGTACCAGCTTCCCGACGAGCTCCGCCAGGTGGCTGAGGGGGGGGAGTTCAACGAGTTCGACCTGAACGAGTTCTTCCGCGCCGATGGGAATGAGACGAATGCGAAGTTCGAGCACGAGAACGAGGTGCAGAAGTGGTTGGACCTCATTCGCGGTGGCTACAAGGGCGCGACCGTCGACGACCTGAAACTCGGCAAGGACAAGCCGCCGCTACCGTTCTCCGACGCCCGGCTCATGGGCGTGCTGAATCACACGTTCTGGTTCCTGCCCAGCGTCGCCAGTTGCCACGCGATGGCAAACCTGCTGGCGGCGAAGCAGAACGCCTTTTATCACGACTTCAAGGTCGTCGTCGCCGCGGGAGCGGGCGCAGGGATCGGTGCCGAAGCACTGCCTCCCGTGCTTGAGGCGATGGATGACCCGCTCAACAGCAAGACGATCACACTGTCGTGTGGCAAGTTGACAACGGGCGTGACCGTCCGCCCGTGGACCGGGCTGCTCATGCTCCGCAAGTGCTCAAGCCCCGAGACGTACTTCCAGAGCGCCTTCCGCGTGCAGTCGCCGTGGACCGTGTGTGACGAGAACCACAACGAGGTGATCGTCAAGCCCGAGTGCTACGTCTTCGACTTCGCCCCCAACCGCGCCCTGCGGCAGATCACCGACTACGGCTCGCGGCTGGCGACCGACGACACCACGCCCGAGCAGCGGGTGGGCGAGCTCGTCGGCTTCCTTCCCGTGCTGGCGTACGACGGCAGCGCCATGCGGCAGCTGGACGCCGAGGCGATCCTTGACATCGCGACGGCGGGGACTAGCGCGACGCTCCTGGCCAAGCGCTGGGAGAGCGTGCTGCTTGTGAACGTGGACGACGGCACGCTCAACCGCCTGATGAACGACCAGAAGGCGATGGACGCGCTCATGGCCATCGAGGGCTTTAGGAACCTGAATCAGGACCTGGAGACGATCATCAATCGCTCCGAGCAGATCAAGGACGCTAAGCGGCAGGTCGCCGAGGGGGACGAGCTCAGCGCGAAGGAAAAGAGGGAACTGACCGAAGCAGAGAAGCAGCGCAAGAGCCTTCGCAAGGAGGTTCAGGAAAAGCTCATCAAGTTTGCCGCTCGAATCCCCGTGTTCATGTACCTCACTGATTACCGCGAGCAACGGCTCAGGGACGTAATCACCAAGATCGAGCCGCGGCTGTTCCAGAAGGTCACGGGCCTGACCACGGCGGACTTCGAGCGGCTGGTGGGCTTGGGCGTGTTCAACGCAGCGCTCATGAACGACGCGGTGTGGAAGTTCCGCCGCTACGAGGACGCGAGCCTGCGGTACATGGGCGTGAGCAAGCAACAGGGTCTTGACGTTGGACTCTGGGACACGGCCCTGACTGAAGAGGACTTCCAGCAGAGCTTCGAGCGACTTGCGCCCTCACCAACCAATCGTGCGTAACTGCTCTCAAGTCGGCTGTCGCCAAACTATCAGATCATCGGAGTCTTCATGGGCCGGATTTATGCTGACATTCCAGGGTTCAAGAAGCTCGACGCTTCCCTTCGCGAGTTATCGAGCGCATATCTCGCCGCCTTAAAGGAAGTTGACCGCTGTCGGGCGAGGAAGCTCAAGCCTGACGAGCTCGCAGCGATGGACGCTGTGGAGGCTTCGCTGAACGACGCGCTCGCTGACGCCAAGAAGGCCCGGGCGGTGCTCTGGGACGGGGTCGTCAGCGTCCGCTGAGAGCGAGCCGCGAGCGGGAGCGCTTGTGTTGGCAACTTTGACAGAATGGTCCACATAGTCGCTTCCTGTCAGCCTCTCGCCGCAGGGGTCATCCTCGTGCCCGTTCGCGCTCGGCGCGTGCCCACAAATGCTCTGCTTGTGCCCAGCGCCGGACCTTTTGTGCCCAGCGCCGGAGCTTTTGTGCCCAGCGCAGAACATTTTGTGCCCAGCGCAGGAGTTTTTGTGCCCAGCGCAGAACATTTTGTGCCCAGCGCAGGAACTTTTGTGCCCAGCGCAGGAGTTTTTGTGCCCACAAAAACTCTGCCGCGCGGCACTTTCTGCGCTGCCGCTCAACGCGCGGAAGGGCTCATCGGCCTTGGCGCGGCCGCGCGGGGCGAATTTCTTGGGACCTGCCTTGGGAAGGCACTGGGCACTAGGCACTGGGCACTAGGCACTGGGCACTCGCCGGAGGGGGGGGGATGCGAGGCACCGGGGATCAGGCACCGGGCACCGGGGGAGGGAGGGGAGATAGAGGCACTGTTCGTCACGCCGCGGAGCGGCGTGCTACCCGGGGCGGGGGGGGCCGCTGCCCGTTTCTCGACCCCCCCACCCCCTCCCCGCCTTCCGCCCTCCCGCTTCCCGTTTCCCTCCCCCGCCGCTTCCCGCTTCCCGTTTCCCGCTTCGCGCCACCCCGGCTTCCCGTCCCTCCCGCTTCCCGCCCCCGCGCCCTCACTGCCCCAGCCGGGCCGGCAGGTCGGCCAGCGGCGTGATGTTCACGCGGACCCAGCCGTTGTCGGGGCGGTTGAAGTCGAAGGTCATGAACAGCACCACGCCGACGAGGCCGGCGAGGGTCATGGTCGCGGCGATCGAGCGTTTTTCCGCGAGGCCCACGCCGTAGCCGACGGTCGCCATCGTCGCGCACGAGCACACGATCAGGATCACCGCGAGTTCGGTGGGCAGGGCGCGGCGCATCAGCGCGTTGCGGCGCACCAGCGCGTCGCCGACGGCGTCGAGCGCGGGCACGACCAGCGCGGCGTACTGCGGGGTCTCGCGCACGCCCGCGAGGACGGCCGCCCTGGCCGCGGCTTGGTGGCGGTCGAGTTCTTGCTCGAGGGTGACGCGGGCGTCGCGGCGGGCCGGGCCGTCGAGTGCGGTTTCGTCGGCGTTCTCGGCGAGACGCAGTCGGGCGCCGGCGTAGGCGGACAGGGCGGCGCGGGCCGCCTGGGCGTGCGGGGATGGGAGCAGTTCGGCCCGTTGGTACGCCGTCTCGATCGCGTTGGCCTCCGCCGCGATGGCGTCCTGGCGATCGAAGAAGCGGCTCATCGCCGACGCGAACGAGAAACTCAGCACCAGGCCCAGCAGGCCCAGGAGGGCGCCCTGGATGGTGCTCAGATGCTCGGACTCGGGCGTGCGATGGCGGACGACCCGACGCCCGAGCCACAGCCCGGCGAGCGTGCTCGCACAGACCAGACCGATCAGCCCGACGCCGAGGACGATGACGGGGAGGAGGAGCATTGGGGGGCAGAATACGGGAAGCGGGATGGGGGGGCGGGAAGCGGGAAACGGGAAGCGGGATTCGGGAAGCGGGAAGCGGGAGGCGGGAGGCGGGAGGCGGGGGGCGGGGGGTGGGGATTGGGGGGTGGGCGTTCTTGGTGTTCTGTGCACCGATATGCTGCGAGGTGTCGATAGTTGCGCGTGGGTGGGACGGTGGGCGGGGGGCGGGGGGGCGGGGAACGAGGCTGGTTTGGCGGGCCGCGTGAAGCGATATGGCGGATGAGGCAGGGTCAACTTCTGGGGGGGGGGTCGGCGCGGCGACGGGCGGAGTCGCACCCGGTGCTGCGCCGGTCGGGAGCGCGCCTGCGTCTGTTGCCGACGGTGTGATGGTGAGCGATGGCGGCGAGGCCGCGGGCGGGGCGGGGGCGCCGGTTGCTGATTCTCCGCGGGTTGGTTTCTGGGCCCAGCCGGCGGTGCGGCAGGTTGGGGCGATTTTCTCCGTGGGCGGGCTGATCGCGGTCGTGGTCGCGATGGTGGTGTCGTACAACGGGCTGATGGACCGGGCCGCGGCGCTGAAGACGGCGGAGGCGGCCCCGGTGTCGGTGCGGTTCGAGTGGCCGCCGCTGGGTGGGCCGGGGGGTGCGGGGGGGACGGGGGGTGCGGGGGGGTCGAGCGCGACCGAGCGGACGTGGGTGAACGCCGAGATTCGGGAGGCGATGCTCACGCTCGCGTACGGCGAACTGACGGCCAATCCGCTGGACGATCAATCGCTGGAGCGGGCCCGGCGGGCGCTCCTCAGGACCGGGTGGTTTGATGAGTCGGCGCAGAAGTTGTCGCTGACGCGGGACGCGGCGAACGTGGTCACGGTGCGCGGCACGTGGCGCGTGCCGGTCGCGGTGGTGCGGTTTGACGGGGCCGATCATCTGGTCGCGCGCGGCGGGGAACTGCTGCCGCTGGCGTATCCGATCGATGGGTCGGGGCTGAAGGTGATTGTCGGCGTGCCGCCGCCGCCGAGCCGGGCGCTGCCCGCGCCGGGCGAGCGGTGGGACGAAGTCACGGGCAAGGGCGGCGGGGGCACGGGCGGGCAGATTCAGGCCGGGCTGGATCTGCTGGCGTTCCTGTCGAGCAATGACGTGGTGCACCGGCAGGTGCAGGCGGTGGATGTTGGGGGCTTCAAGCCGGCCGATGTGAAGGTGGGTTCGGGATCCTCGGAGTTGGTGGTGATTACGCAGGCGGGGACGCGGATCCGCTGGGGCGGGCCGGTGGGCGAGAAGACGTTCAACCCGGGGCAGGTCAGCGACGCGGACAAGCTCGCGCGGCTGGTGCAACTGCACCGGCAATACGGCCGGATCGACGGGCCCGGCACGACGCACACCGAGATCGACATCCGCCCGGCCGGGCCGGTGCTGGTGCGGGATGACTCGATCGGCGTGGGTGTTGGTGCAGCAACTGAGGGTGGGGAGACGGCGGGTGGTGGTGGGCGATGACGGCGGAGCCGGACGGCACGCCTCCTGAATCCCCCCACTCCGCTCAACCCGGCCAGCCCGGCCAAGTTGGGCCTGAGGCGGATGCGGCGGACGTGGACGCGATCGCGGCGAACGGGCCCGACGCGGGCGTCGCGCCCGCTGATCAGCACGGAAACGCGGCGGGCGACGGTGCGGGGCGGGCGAGCACGGTGGATCCGTGGGCGCACCGGCGGGGCGAGCCGCGGCTGTTCAGCGTGCTGTGGACGGTGTACGTGCTGGTGGCGATGGGCGGGAGCGTGGTGTGGCTGTCGACGACGGGGCGGTTCACGGCGACCGGGTACGGGCCCGCCGCGAGGATCATGCTGATGGTCGTGATGGCCGGCGTGGTGCTGGTGTGGCCGATGACGCGGCTGAGCCAGGTGCTGCCGGATGAAGAGGACATGCCGGCGGGCAAGCCAATGCGGGAGACGCGGCCGGCGGCGGCGATGCTCGCGGACGTGCCGGTGATTCAGGTGCCGGTGCAACTGGTGATCTGGCCGCTGCTCGGGCTGGCCGGGTGGCCGCTGGCGGTGGTCGGCGCGGTGAGCATGCTGTTTCTGGTGTGGACGGTGGTCGTGGGCGGGCTGGTGGCGATCGCGCTGGAACGGGAATGGGCGGCCCGGCGGACGCGCCCGCGGGCGGCGATCGGCAACGGGCGAGCGGGGTGGATGGCGGTGATCGTCGGCGTGGTCGTGGGCGGGCCGGTGGTGCAGTGGCTGGTGAGCGCCGGGGGGGGTGGGAGCGGCGGGAGCGGATTGGGGGCGGCGGGGGGGGGTGGCGGGGGGGGGGGGGGGGGGGGGTGGGCGAGGGGGTCGCCGTTCTCCGCGAGTCGGGCGACGACGGGCGGGGCGCGGGGGGGGGGGGGGGGGGCGGCGGGGGGCCGCGCGCCGGGCCGGGCGGCGGGTCGCCGTTCTCCGCCCTTCGGGCGACGACGGGCTGGGGCGTGGGCGGCGTGCAGTATCAACTGACCACGGGGCAGATCGCGGGCGTGCTGGGTGTCGGGGCGAGCGGGGTGGTGCGGTGGGTGGTGGCGGTGTGG
>CAZTQN010000005.1:0-178192 GCA_964615765.1 uncultured Phycisphaeraceae bacterium | reverse complement strand
TCGTGCGCAACGCGCAGTTCGGCCGCGCCTATCGCGGCAGCGGGCCCGGCACCGTCTTCGCCGAGGATCTCACGTTCAACGACTGGCGCATCGGCCCCGGGCACACGGCGTACTTCCGCCAGGCCAACCCGGAAAACTCCGGCACCAAAGTGACCAACACCGGCGGCACCGCCTGGATCCTCGGCATCAAGACCGAAAAGGAAGGCACCGTCGTCGAAACCTTCGCCGCCGGGCCCGGCCCCGCCGGACCGGGCCGCACCGAGGTCCTCGGCACGCTCGTCTACCCCGTCGAGACGCTCCCGCTCCAACAGCCCATGTTCCGCGCCGTCGACTCCGAACTCTCCGTTGTCATCGGCGAGTCCGCCTTCGTCGGGCGGACCGACCACACCGTCGTCATCGAGCACGAACTGAACGGCGTCAAGCGCCGCCTGCACGACACCGAGACCGGCGGGCGCGTCGGCTTCTTCCTCGGCGCCACCCTCGGCATGTACTCCGGCCGCATCCCGCCCACGCTCCCCGTCGCCTATCCCGCGCCCAGCAACCGCTACCTGTTCGATGAAACCACCGGCACGACCGCCGCCGACGCCATCGCCGGGCGCACGCTCACGTTCCCCGCCGCCCCGGCGTTCGCGCCCGGGCTGTTCGGGAACGCGCTCAGCCTGAACGGCACGCAGCAGGGCGAGATCCCCACCTCGCCCACCGACCCCGTGCTCACCACCGATCGCGGCGCCATCTCCGTCTGGATCAACTCCGCGTTCACCTACTCCGACGTGGGCATGATCGTCTACGGCACCGACACCTCCGACGGCTCGGCCAACGGCGGCGGGTCGCAGAACGAACTGCACCTCAACTTCGCCGCCGGCGGCAACGTCAACTTCTTCATCGAGGGCGCCACCGCCGACTTGAACCTCTCGTCGAATCGCCCGCTCAACGACGGGCAGTGGCACCACGTCGTCGTCTCGTGGGACCGCGCCGGCACGCCCGACGGGCAGGGCGAGGGCTTCAGCGAGATGTTCGTCGACGGCCGTCGCGTCAGTGCCAGCCGCACCACCTTCAACGCCTTCGCCGCGTCCTCGCGCGTCCGCGTGGGCGGGCCGAACTCCGGCACGCGCCGCTACGTCGGGCTCATCGACGACCTGCGCCTGTTCAACCGGCGCATCGGGCACGCGGAGGCGATGGACCTGTACTTCGCGGGCCTGGGCTACACCAACTACGCCCCCGCCGTCGTCGCCGGGCCCGACAACGTCGTGCAGACCCCCGGCAACACGCTCGCGATGCTGGGCGAGGTCGCCGACGACGCACAGCCCGCGCCCCCGGGCGGCGTCCCGCTCACCGTTGGCTGGTCCGTCATCGCCGGCCCGAGCACGGGCGTCACGTTCGCGCCGCCCACCAGCCCCACCGCCGCCGCGACCTTCCCGGTCAACGGCACGTACACGCTCCGCCTGTCCGCGTCCGACGGCGTGAGCACCACCACCGACGACGTCAACATCCTGGTCGTCAATCCCCTCCCGCCGCCGTGGAACAACGACGACATCGGCGACGTCGGCGCCATCGGCTACGCCAGCACGACCGACGCGATGCGCTCGGCGACGGTGTTCGGAGCCGGCTTCGGCGTGGGCGGTTTCGGAGACGCGCTGCACTACGTCTACCAGCAGCTCACCGTCTTCAGCAACGTCGAAGTGCAGGCCCGCGTCACCGCGCTGCCCTGCGGCACCACCGGCGTCGCCGGGGTCATGTACCGCCAGCAGCTCATCTCGCAGTCGGCCCAGGTCGCGCTGTTCGTGAACTCGGCCGGGCAACTGGTGTTCATCAACCGCTTCGGCACCTTCGGCGGCTCCGGCGGTCAGGTCATCCTGCCCAGCGTCACACTCCCGATCTATCTCCGCATGGAGCGCGTCAACGCCAACGCCGCCCGCCCGTGGTACTCGCTCGACGGGCTCACGTGGGTACCGCTGTCCGAGACGTTCGCCGCCACCGGGTTTGTCGGCAGCTACCTCGGCCTGTTCAGCGGCAACAACGCCGGCTCGCTGTGCGCCGCGGGCTTCGACCGCATCCGACTCGGGGCCCGCTGCCGCCCGGACATCAACTCCGACGCCAGCCTCACCGTGCAGGACATCTTCGATTTCCTGGCGGTCTACTTCGCGGGCAGCCCGGCGGCCGACATCAACGGGGCGGCCGGCCTGACGGTGCAGGACATCTTCGACTTCCTGTCGCTGTACTTCGCCGGCTGCTGAGGCGTGGTGCCCATAACCGCGCCGGGAAACCGGAGCGCGGCTCACCAATCATGCGCGTCGAGCCGAGTATCCCGAGCGCCCCGGGGAGTTCACGCCGCATGTTCCTGATCCGCCACGCCACCCAGGATGATCTCAAAGACCTGTACGTGCTTGCGCGGCAGACGTACTTCATCAACCTGCCGCCCGACAAGGACATCATCGCCGGGAAGATCGAGCAGAGCGTGGCCAGTTTCCGGCGATTGTCGGCGGCGGCCCGGGCCGCGGTTCAGCCGGCCGGCGTCGGCGGCGCGGGCGGGGCAACTTCAGGCCAGGTTGGCGGGCTGCGCACGCCCAAGCCGCGCACCGGCGTCTCCGGACGCGCCGGCAGCGCCAGCGGGCACCGCGCCACCACCTCGCTCTCCGACCTGTTCCTCCTCGTCGTTGAGCAGACCGACGCCGGCGCGGGCGTAGTCGGCACCAGCCAGGTCATCGCGTCCATGGGCGGGCCCGGGCACCCGCGCGTGTTCCTGCAACTCTCGCGCTCCATCCTGCGCAGCGAATCGCTCAAACGCGGCATCGAGCACACCGTCGGGATGATCGGTGTCGACGAGACCGGGCCCACCGAAGTCGGCGGGATCATCGTCAACCCCGCCTTCCGCGGGGCCGGGCTCGGGCGACTGCTCTCGCTGGCCCGCTTTCACCTGATGGGTCTGTTCCCCGACCGCTTCGCGCCGCGCGTCGTTGCCGAGATGCTCGGCCCGATCGACGACCAGGGGAACAACCCGTTCTTCGAGAAGTTCACGCGCCGATTCATCCCGTACTCGTGGGAAGAGATCTACCGCTTCAGCCAGTTGTCGCGCGAGTTCGTCGTCGGGCTGATGCCGCCCGAGCCGGTGTACCTCTCGACGATGGAGCCGGAAGTCGCGGCGTGCGCGGGCGAGGTCAGCGACGCGACGGTGCCCGCACGCCGGATGCTGGAAGGGATGGGGTTTCGGTATCACGACCGCATCGACCCGCTCGACGGCGGGCCGCATCTCGAGGCCGACGCCGCGAGCCTTGCGCCCGTGCGCGCGACGCGCCGCCTGCACGCCGTCGTCGCGGACCAGGCGCGGGCCAAAGCCCCCGGCGAAGGGCGCGGCACGCTGGTCAGCACGCTCGACGCCAACGGCGAGTTTCGTGCCGTGCTGACGCGCTCGGCGTTGGTCGACGGCGACCGCGTGCTCGTCGAGCCCGCGGTGGCGGAGCAGCTTCACGCCGCGGAAGCCGTCGTCGTGGGCGCGATGGAGTTCTGATCGCGGCGCTCGGCGCGGATCGCGTTCACCCGACGCAGACGATGTCGTCCTGCACGCAGCTGGTGGTGATCGGCCCGCGCGTCGGGTCGTTGAACATGTTGATCTCGAGGCGCACGCCGAAGCCGCCGGGCCCGGGGATGTAGACGCCCGGCTCGATGGTGAACCCGACGCCGGGGAGGACTTGCCGCGTGTCGCGGGTTTCGAGGTTGTCGAGGTTCACTCCGACGCCATGGACCAGCGGGCCGGCCGAGAGCGAGTGCCCGGTGCGGTGGCGGACGTGCTCGGCGTGCCCGGCGTCGACGATGACGGAGCGGGCGGCGTCGTCGAGCTGCCACCCCTGCACGCGCTGGCCGCGCGCGTGTGAGGACTGCGCGAGCGCGACCGACGCGTCGCGGGCCCGCTTGACGACGTCGAACACGCGCCGGTGCCGCTCGGGCACGGCCCCGGCGGAGCCCGCGAAGCCGACCCACGTGATGTCGCTGTAGATGTGGTTCTCGATCGCCGACGTCGGCGTGGCCCGGTCGCGGGCCCACAGGTCGATCAGGATCCAGTCGCCTGTGCGGATCGGGCTCGAGCCCTCCGCCGCGACTTCGAAGTGCGGGTCGGCCGAGTGCTCGTTGACGGCGACGACGGGCGGATCGCCTACGAGCCCGGAGTCATCGAACCCGCGGAGGATGGCGAGCTGCACGTCGCGCTCGGTGATCGGCGCGCCCGCGGCGAGCCGCTCGCGGATGAGCGCGAACGCGCGGTCCTTGATCCCCGCGACTTCGCAGGACGCGTGCAGGTGCGTCTGCAGTGCGGCGGCCGACCAGCGCGCGAGCGCGACCTGGATGAGATCAGCGCTCGACACAACTTCCGCCCCAAGGCCGCGCACAAGGTCGACCGTGCCGGCGTCAACCTGCGACACCACGGGCAGCGCGCACGCGGGCGAGTAGTCCATCGCGACCCGCGCCTCGGCCCCAAGGCCCGCGATCGCGCGGGCCAGCCACGCGTGCAGGTCGTTCCAGGAGAGATAGATGTCGCGGTGCGGCGGGGTGGGGTCGCGATCGAACTGCGACGCGTCGATGCCGTGCACGAGCAGGCGCGGCTCGCCGCGAGCCGGTACGCACAGCATCACGCGGCGCGTCGTCCACCGCTTGCTCTGCCCGGCCGGCGGCGGGAGCAGACGCGGCAGAATGCTGGATGAGCCGCGAAAGTCGTACACCAGCCAGGCCCCGATGCGGGCCTCGCGCATGTGCGCCTGAAGGTCGGCGAGCGTTGATCCGGTCGTCAGCATGGGCGGATGGTAGTGGGGGGGCGTGGGAAATGGGACTCGGGATTCGGGATTCGGGAAACGGGAAGCGGGAAGCGGGAAGCGAAAAGAGGATGAGGGTCACCGGTGAGTTGGCCGGGCAATCGCGTTCTCATGTCGAGCGGGTAACATAAGGTGCGTTGCGGCGTGCGGTCGCGCGTGGTCGCGGCCGGGTGATGTGGATGCTGGGAGGTGGTTCATGGCGGGTGGTGTGCTGATGGTGGTGTTGTGGGCGCTCGCGGGCGTGGCGACGCTGCTCGGGCTGGTGATGCTCATCGCCGCGGTGCGCGGGCGACGGGTGAATGACCACCCGGTCTGTCGCCGGTGCCGGTTTGATCTGGTCGGACTGATGCCCGCAGCGGAAGCGTGCCCGGAATGCGGGTCGCGGCTGGACGCGAAGAACGCCGTGCGGGTTGGGGCGCGGGTGCGCCGCTACGGCGGGCTGCGCGGTGTGGTGGTGGCCGCGGCGGTGTTGCTGATCGGGCTGGCGGGGATGGGCGGGCTGGGTGTCACGGCCGTTCGCGGGGTGAACATCTATGTGAAGCTTCCGACGGCGGTGCTGGTGACGATCAGCCGCGTGAGCGATAGTCCGCAGATGCTGACGGAGTTGCTGGCCCGGGCGCAAGCGGGAAATGTCAGCACATCGTCGCTGAAGCAACTCGGCGAACGCGCGCTGTCGCGGCAGGCGGCGGCGGCGGCCGGCGAGATCACGTGGAACACCGCGTGGGGCGACCTGTTCGTGCTCGCGTGGGAGGCCGATCAGATGAGCGAGGCCGACACGCGGGCGTTTCTTGATCGGGCGTTCACGCCAGCGGTCAAGCATCGCAGCCGGGTGCGACGTGGGCAGCCGCTTGGACTGGTTGTTATGCCCACCAGCGCGATAGCGCCCAGTGCGTTCAACATCGTGATGTTCGGCGAGATCGGAATCGATCGACCAGCGAGCGGTGCGCCTGGTACTTCCTTCATGAACGAGTGGCGGGTGGGCACGGCCGGCTGGGGAATGTCTTCAACGCAGCTCTATGCGCCGTTGCCCAACGCGGATGACGGCGAGCGCACGCTGGAAGTTCATGGCGCTTGGAGCGTGCACTTGGTGCCGCGCTCGGAGGATAATCGCTCGCTCAGCGCGGCCCTCCACGCCGAAGGTCGCAAGGATGCGCCACGGACATCCTGGAAGCAGACGATCACGGTTCGTCAGGTCGCTCCGGACGCGCCGATCGTGGACATTGTCGCCGACGAGAACGCGGTGTCGCAGCTTCGCAAGTCCCTGAAGATCGTCGTGGAGACAAAGCCTGCTCCGCGCGTGGTCGCGAGCTACGAGCAAACTCCTGCCGCGATCGCGCTGGAGGCAATTGTCCATGAACTGGCAGACGGGGTCCGCACAGGCAGGCGATGGACCGGCAGCCTCACCGCAGCGGGGCCGAACTACGTGTGCTCGGCGTGCGATGTTGATATGGAGTCGTCGTTCCGGACAGACTTTGCCGCCGAGCGGGTCGACGTGGAACTCGTGAACTGCACGGAACTCGTGAGCTTGGGCACCGCGCCGGAGCAGGTCGTTGGTTTGCGGGCTGTGTTTCGGAATGTCCCGGTTCATTCGGGAGACCCGATTGACTGGACGTTTGTCGCCGCCGACGAGATGGACGTGTCGACCGAGGATCATCCCAGGTCGGAGCGGCGGTAAGGCGGTCATTGCGGTCCGAGCGATCGTGTATCCAGCCGGAGGTGCCCGATGACCGGTCCCAATTTGTTCGCGGTGTGGTGGGTGCTCGCCGCGGTCGCGACGGCGCTCGTCGGGCTGGTGCTGATGATCCGGGCCGTGCGCGGGCGGCGGGTGAATGACCATCCGATCTGTCGCCGGTGCGGCTTTGATCTTGTCGGGCTGATCCCGGCGGCCGCAAACTGTCCGGAGTGTGGCGCTGGGCTGCGGTCGCGACGGGCGGTGCGGATCGGTGGGCGCGTGCGTTCGCGCGGGGCGATGATCGTGGCCGCCGCCGTGCTGCTGGTTGGTGTGGTGGCCAGCGTCGGTCTGGGCGTGCGTGCCGCGCGCGGCGTGCGGCTGTACCCGATGCTCCCCACGCTGGTGCTGCGTGCCGTCGTGACGCCGGACAGCGGGCGCGATTTGGTGGACGAACTCGCCACCCGCGTGCGCGCCGGCCGCGTCAGTGATGGCACGCAGCGCGCACTCGTCGCGCACGCGCTCGCCGCCCAGGGAGCGGCTCGGGCCGGGCGTGGGGCCTGGCACCCGAGCTGGACCGGGATCTTCATGCACGCCTGGCAGGCCGGGCTCGTCAGCGAGGAGCAGGAGCAACTGTTCGTCTCGCGGGCGGCGACGGTCGCGCTGCGGGATATGCCGAGCGCTGTTCGTTCGGGCATGGTGGTAAACGCCGTGCTGGATCCGGCGATCACGATCAGTCAGGACGAGTACGCGTTCGATTATTTCGTGAAGAACCTGGTGCTGGAGGTGCGCGTCGGCGATGCGTGGGTCGCGATTCCCGCGGCGGACCGGGCGCCGCTGCCCTACGAGAGTGTCGGCCGGCTGCTGCGATCGGCCCAGTCCGACTCGTTCTTCTCTCCGGGCGTGCAGTTCGTTGTTCCCGATCTGCCGCCGGGAACGCGCGAGGCAAGACTCCGCGGCTCGTGGCATGTCGACCTCGTCCCGGCCCGAGACGATCCGTATCGGGTCGATGACGCTCTTATGGCGCGACTTGCGCAGAAGCCGCTGCACGCCTGGTCGGCTCCGATGCACCTGCGCATCGATCCGCCAGGCACGCAGACGGTGCCGATGGTCCTGCACCCGGAGTCCATCACCGAAGTCCGCGCCGTTAGACTGTCGGTGCGCGCGGCTCAAGACGGTACGGGCGGCGGCATCCTCTCGATGACGCGGCCGGCGCTCACGCTCCCGATCTGCGCCCGCGCCACCATTTACGAACGGCGCGACGGCGCCCGCACCGGACGCTCGTGGTCGGTCTGCCTCTTGCTCACGTGCTTTGAAAGCCGCGGGCCGAGCCCGTACGTGTTGACGCCTACCGTGGGCGAGTGGTTCGGCAAGGGCGGCCCGCCGCTGGACGCGCAGCGCGTCGACGTCGAGCTGGTCTCGCACGCGGACTGTGCGGACGCGCGGCAGGGCCTGGAGCGATACGCGGGCGTGCGGGTGCTGTACGAGGATCTCGCGGTCGGCGGGGAGCTCGCGTCGCCCAGCCGCGTGGAGTATCTTGTTCCGGAGATGCCGCCCGCCGCGGCCCCGCCGCCGCCGTGATGAGGAATCACCCGAGAAAGGCCGCTCCGCCCGCCGCTCCCTACCATCCGCCCCATGTCTACGCCGACCCCCGAAAACGCCCCGAAGCCCGCCGCCGATCACGCGGCCAGCGCCGCCGCCAAGTCCATGGACGCCATCATGGCGCTCTGCAAGCGCCGCGGCTTCATCTACCAGGCCAGCGAGATCTACGGCGGGATCAACGGGTTCTGGGATTACGGCCCGCTCGGGGCCCAGCTCAAGAAGAACCTGCGCGACGCGTGGTGGCAGGACATGATCCTCAACCCGTGCTGGGGGCGCAAGGGTCCCGGCGGGCAGGCCGTGCGCTGTGTGCCGGTCGAGACGTGCATCATCCAGCACCCGCGCGTGTGGGAAGCGTCGGGGCACGTCGGCGGGTTCAATGACCCGATGGTCGATTGCCGCGAAACCCGCGGGCGATACCGCTACGACCACGTGCAGGTGTACATCCCCGAGGCGGGCGTCGCGGCGGCCGGCGACAAGCCCGTGTTCGCCTACATGCGCGATCACCCGAGCGAAGCCAAGCAGAAGAAGAAGGCCGAGAAGACCTTCGGCGCGGTGGTGAGCGTGCTGCTCTCGGCGATTCCGCAGCCGTGGACGCGCGTCATCGCGCCCGACGCGGAGAAGCCCGGCTCGCTGACCGAGCCGCGCATGTTCAACCTGATGTTCGACACCATCCCCGGCGCGATCCGCGACGAGGCGAACAAGGCCTACCTCCGCCCGGAAACGGCCCAGGGCGTGTTCGTGCAGTTCAAGAACGTCGTCGACACGACGCGCGTCAAGGTGCCCTTCGGCATCGGCAATACGGGCCGCTCATTCCGCAACGAAGTCACGCCGCGGAACTTCACCTTCCGCTCGCGCGAGTTCGAGCAGGCCGAGCTCGAGTTCTTCTGCCACCCGGACGAGAGCCTGGCCTGGTTCGACTTCTGGCGCCAGTTCCGTATGGAATGGTGGCAGAGCATCGGCTTGGCGGGCGACAACCTGCGCATCTACGACACGCCGAAGAAGGATCTGGCTCACTACTCGCTCGCCGGGAGCGACGTCGAGTACCGCTTCCCCTTCACCGCGCCGGACTTCGGCGAGCTCGAGGGCGTGGCGCACCGCGGCGACTACGACCTGCGCCAGCACCAAGAGCACAGCAAGGCCAAGCTCGAGTACTTTGATACCGACCGCGGCGAGGTGCTGCCCAACGGTTCGAAGCGCGGCGAGCGCTACCTGCCGCACTGCATCGAACCCGCCGCCGGCATCGACCGCGGTGTGCTCGCGATCCTGTGCGAGGCGTACACGAAGGACGACTCCCGTCCTAGCCCGGAGTTCATGAAGATCCACCCGCGCCTGGCCCCGATCAAGGCCGCCGTCTTCCCGCTGGTGAACAAGGACGGCATGCCCGAGATCGCCGAGAAACTGCACGCCGACCTGAACGCCCGCTTCTGGCGCCAGGGCCTCATCGAGACCGACGAGAAGCAGTCGATCGGCAAGCGGTACGCCCGCATGGACGAGGCCGGCTGTCCGTTCTGCTTCACGATCGACGGTGAGACGGCGGCCGGCCAAACGGTCACCGTGCGCGATCGCGATACCGGCACGCAGGCGCGTGTAAATATCGCGCAAGTCCCGGCGTTCTTGTCGGAACGTATCGGCTCTTGACCACCACCAGGCTGGGCGCAGTAGCCTTGCCCGCCTGGAGGTGGTTCATGGCGAACATGTGCACGATTCGTGCCCGCACTGGCGGGCTGGGCGCGGTGGTGGTCGGTGGGCTGGTCGGTGGGCTGGCGGCGATGGCGATCACGCTCGGCGCCCCCGCGCCAGCAGCGGCGCAGACCGCGCCGGCCGGCGGGGTCGAACCGCTCGACGTCATCGCGTTCGGCTCCTGCGCCCGCGAGCGCGAGGCCCAGCCGATCTGGACCGAGATCGTCGCGACCAACCCCGACCTGTTCCTCTTCATCGGCGACAACCACTACGCCGACTTCTGGGAGAAAGACGGCAAGATGGTCATGGCCCCGGTCGAGACGGTGGGCCGTCTTGAAGAGGCGTACGCCATGCTCGCCGCCCAGCCCGGCTGGCAGCGCATCCAGCGCACCTGCCCCGTCATGGCCACGTGGGACGACCACGACTTCGGCGCCAACGACGCCGGCACCGAGTACCCGCTGAAGCGCGACAGCCAGCGCCTGTTCATGGACTTCTACGGCTTCTCACCGGCCGACCCGGCTCGTCAGCGTGAAGGGATCTACTCCGCGCGCGTCTTCGGCCCCACGGGGCGGCGCGTGCAGGTCATCATGCTCGACACGCGCTACTTCCGCGACCCGCTGGAGCGTGCGACCGACGCGCAGCGCGAAGCCGGGCGGGCCGTGGGCCGGCGCGGGCCGTACGTCCCCACCGCCGACACCTCGCGCACGATGCTGGGCGAGGCGCAGTGGACCTGGCTCGCCGAGCAGTTGAAGCAGCCCGCCGAGGTCCGCATCATCGCCTCCAGCATCCAGGTCGTCGCCGACGAGCACGGCTTTGAAACCTGGGGCAACTTCCCGCACGAGCGCCAGCGTCTGTACGGCCTGATCGCCTCCACCAACGCCAGCGGCGTCGTGTTCCTCTCCGGCGATCGCCACCTGACGGAAATCTCCGTCGACCGCGGCCTCTCGCCCGAGCGGGCCGTGCCCTACCCGATGTGGGACTTCACCTCCAGCGGCATGACCCAGCGCCCCGAACCGGCCCGCGACCCCAACACGCTCCGCGTCGGGCCCGTCCGCAAGGAAACCACCTTCGGCCTTGTCCGCATCGCTTGGGGCCAGACGCCGGAAACCACCTCCATCGCCTTCGAAGCAATCGGCGACCGCGGGCAACTGCTCACGCGGCAGACGGTGTTCCTCAGCGATCTGTCGGCTCAGCCGGCCCGCTAGCGGCGTCCAGCGGCGAGGGCGTCGCCTGCGTCGGGGGCGATATGAACGAGATCGCGCCGCCCCCGGTGAAGTAGGTCTCCGCCAGCGCGTTCATGATGTCCGACGAGCGCTGCGGATCCGCCGGAATGTTGTTGAGGAGCATGGTTTCGCCCGTGGTCCACGCGGCCATCCCCCCGAGCGAGCCCGCCGGGCTGGCGTGCCAGTTCCACGACGACGCGACGACGCGTAAGCCGAATGACGCCGCGCCGCCCGCAGCTTGCGCGGGCGCGGGCGTCCCTTGCACAAGCGTCCACCACGGATAGCGGCGCAGCCCGAGCCCGGACGGGCCGAGCCACGTCGGCGGGATCAGGTGGATGCGCGTCTCGGTCCACGAGAACGTCGTCGGTGCGGGCGTTGTTGAGGCGCCCCCCGCGCCCGGCGCCGGCGACGGCGTGACTGTCCACGTCAACCGCGTGGTCACGAACCCTCTGGGCGCGAACACGCCGAAGACCACCAGGCCGACCAGCGCCCACGCCGCCCGCCGGCGCCACGCACGCAGACGCCGGGCCCGCGCGGACCGGAAGAATGTTCGCGGATCCGCCGGATCAAACGGGCGCGAGCATTCGGGGCACGGGCCGGCGACGGAGTCCGACAGGTCGTACCCGCAGCGTCTGCAGAACGCGGGCGTCCGCGGGTTCGTTGGAGCCGCCTGGTCCACGGCGTGAGTGTACCGGCAGGCAGGATTGACCCCGCGGAAGCCGGCCGCGACGATGGTCGTGTCGGGGGCTCGGTGTGCCCGTTCGCTGTGCCGATGGCCGTCATCCCGCCCACTACCTTTACCACGCGGACCGGCCGCCCGGGCGTGATCCGCTGCGCCGAGTGGACCGACGCCGCCCGACTGATCGAGCACGCGGTGCACATGTACGACACGGCCAGCGAGTTCGGCGTCGGCAAGCCGGACCCCGACGGGCTGGTCGTCACCGAGGTGGTCAAGTCCATCGAGACCCGGCGCACGCACCCGGACCAGCTCTTTCTCGTCGCCGAGGTCGACGGCGTGTTCGCCGGCGAGATCGACTTCCGCGGGCAGAACATCGAGCGCATGCGGCACCACGGGCGACTCGGCGTCTCCGTCGCGGCCCCGTACCGCGATCAGGGCGTCGGGCGGGCGCTCATCGCCGCGTTGCTGGCGTGGGCCGAGGCCCACCCGATCATCGAGCGCGTCTGCCTGGGCGTGTTCGCGCACAACCACCGCGCCATCGCGCTGTACAAAGCGATGGGGTTCGTCGAAGACCACCGGCGCTTCGGCGAGTTCAAGTTCAACCACGGCGTCTATGTCGACGACGTCCGCATGTCCCGCCGCGTCAAGCCCCCGCCCGCCTGAACACGCCGCCCGCCGCGTGGATACGCTCAAACCGGCATGGCGTCTCGCACGGGAGAACAGCACACACCGCCCGGCGTGCCCGCGGCGACCGCGGCGCACCCCGGTGCGGCCGCAGGGACGGGCGTGGTGACTCGCAAACCCAAGAAACTCACGGACATGGGCGGCGTGCTGGCCTGGCTCGACGAGCACGCCAACCTCGAGCGCCTCGGGCCCACCCGCGCCGTTGCCGACGCCCTCAAGCTCGACCGCATGCGCGTCCTCGCCCGCGCCCTGGGCGACCCGCATACGGCCTTCAAGTCCGTCCACGTCGCCGGCACCAAGGGCAAGGGCTCGACCTGCGAGATGATCGCCGGCTGCATGGAAGGCTGCGGCTACGCCGTGGGCATCTACACCTCGCCCCACCTGGTCGATATCCGCGAGCGCATCCGCATCAACCGCGCCATGGTCGCCGAGAGCGACTTCGTCCGCCTCGCGCAGACCGTCGCCGCCGCCGCGAGCGAGCTCGACCCCGCCCTCGGCCCGCCCACGTTCTTCGAGCTCGTCACGGCGATGGCGTTCCTGCACTTTGCCGAGCAGGCCGTCGACCTGGGCGTGATCGAGGTCGGCCTGGGCGGGCGGCTGGATTCGACCAACATCATCACGCCCGAGGTCAGCGCCATCACCAGCCTCTCGCGCGACCACTGGCAGATCCTGGGCGACACCATCGCCAAAATCGCCGCGGAAAAGGCCGGCATCTTCAAGCCCGGCGTGCCGGCGCTCACCGTGCGCCAGGTCCCGGAGGCCGCCGCCGTCCTCCGCCAGGTCGCGATGGACGTCACCGCCCCGCTCGCCGTCGTCGGGGAGGACATCGAGCTGTCGGTGCGGTTCGAGTCCGACGCGCAGCGCGGCCCGCACGCGCGCGTCGGCATCACCACCGACCGCAACGCCTTCGAGCACGTCCCCGTCCCGCTCATGGGCGAGCACCAGGCCGTCAACTGCGCCCTCGCCCTCGCCGTGGTCGACGCGCTGACCTGCCGCGGCTTCAAGGCGCCGGAAGGGCGCGTCGTCGACGGGCTTGCGACCGTCCGCATGCCGGGGCGGATGGAACTGCTCAACACCTCGCCCCGCGTGCTGCTCGACGGCGCGCACAACGCCGACAGCGTCAAGTGCCTCATGAAGGCCGTCAGCGCTCAGGTTCCGTACGACTCCCTGGTGGTCATCTTCGGGTGCGCGGCGGACAAGGACATCCCCGGCATGCTCGCCGAGCTGGCCCTCGGGGCGGACAAAGTCATCTTCACCCGCACCACCGGCAGCGCCCGCGCGGCGGACCCGGCGGACCTGGTCCGCCGATACACCGAGTCGGCCGACCGCATGGCCCAGGCCGCCCCCACGCTCGCCGCCGCCCTCGAGATCGCCGGCAAAGGCCGCACCCGCGGCGACCTGATCGTCATCACCGGCTCCCTGCACCTGGTCGGCGAGGCCAAGCGCCTCATCCGCACCCCGCCCCGTTGATGGCCCACCTACCCTCCCCCGCCACATGGACTTTGCCATCGAAAAAGCCGTCGCGCTCGTCGAAGCGCACCAGTACATCCAGCGCTTCCGCGGCAAGATCGTCGTCGTCAAAGTCGGCGGCTCGATCCAGGACGACGACGCCCGGATGAAGGCCCTCCTCACCGACGTCTCGTTCATGTCCGCCGTCGGCATGCGCCCCGTCATCGTTCACGGCGGGGGCAAGTCCATCACCGCCGCCATGAACCAGGCAGGGCTCCAGGCCCGCTTCATCGCCGGGCGGCGCTACACCGATCGCGCCACTCTCGAGATCGTCGAACGCGTCCTGGTCGAAGAGGTCAACGCCGGCCTGGTCCGACACCTCAACAACTCCGGCTCCCGCGCCATCGGGCTGCACTCCCGCGGCTCGTGCGTCCTCTTCGCCCAGCGCACCGCCCTCCCCGACCCGCAGACCGGCAAGTCGCTCGACCTTGGCTACGTCGGCGACATCGCCGAGGTGAACACCGTGCTGCTCCAGGCCCTGTGCGAAGACGGCTACGTCCCGGTGATCGCGCCGGTCGCCGTCGCGCGTGACGGCGGGACCGACGGCGTCTGGAAACTCAACGTCAACGCCGACACCGCCGCCGGGCACGTCGCCGCCGCCCTCGGTGCCGAGAAGCTGGTCGTCCTGTCCGACACCAACGGCATCCGTCGCGTGCCGAGCGACCCGTCGAGCTATGCCAGCACGCTGACGCGCTCGCAGATCAGCGCACTGGTCAAGTCCGGCGTGATCGGTGAAGGCATGCTGCCCAAGGTCGAGTCGTGCCTGATCGCGCTCGGCGCCGGCGTCCGAAAAGCCCACATCATCGACGGCCGCGTGCAGCACTCGATTTTGCTGGAGATTTACACGGATGCCGGGATCGGCACCGAGATCACCCTCGATTGATGGCGTGATATTGCGCCTTTCGGGTACTGCGGACGCTCCGCGCGGCATCTCCGGACAATCTTCCCGGATTTGGACGATTCACCCTCATCCCCTGAGCAGGGCGTGTCGATGTTCGCACCGGCGCGGGGTGGTACCGCATCGCTTCACGCTGACGCACGCCCAAGAGGTTGTTCCGGGTATGCAGACCAGTACGCCGCCTGACATCGCGCAGGTGCTCGCCTGTCCAACGCTCCCGTCCCTGCCGGCCGTCGGGCTGCAGGTCCTGGAACTCACGCGCAAGGCCGACGCCAGCGTCGAGCAGATTGCGCGCCTGGTCGAGACCGACCCGGGGCTGTCGGCGAAGGTCCTCAAAACCGTCAACTCGTCGCTGTACGCGCTGAAGGATCCGTGCACGACCATCCGCCGCGCCCTGGGCTATCTCGGGATGGCGGCCGTCAAGTCGCTCGTGCTCGGCTTCAGCCTTATTGACTCGGGCAAGGGCATCCCGTCGGGCGCGGGCACGGCGGGGGGCGAGTACTGGAAGCGGGCGATTTTCGCGGCCGCGTCGTCCCGCGTCATCGCGCTGGAGTGCCGCGCCTGCGACCCGGACGAGGCCTTCACCGCCGCGCTGTTCCAGGACCTGGGCGTGCTCGCGATGCTCGCGACCATCAATGACGCCTACGCCGCCGCCGTCGCGTCCGATCCGACCAACCACCCGGTGCACTGCGAGCTTGAGATGGCGGCCCTCGGGTTCACGCACACGCAGGTGGGCGGCGAGCTCGCCAGCCGGTGGCGTTTGCCCCCGGCGTACGCCCAGGCCGTGCGGTTTCACCATGAGCCCGAGCAAGCCGCGCCCGAGCACCGCGGGCTGGTCCGCGTGGTCGCGATGAGCGGCACGCTGGCGACCGCGCTCACCGTCCCCAACGGCTCGGCTCACCTCCCGCTCCTCTTGGCCCAGGCCCGCGACTGGTTTACGCTCGACGTCACCCGCGTCAAGGCGATGATGAGCCGCGTCGCCCCGGCCGCCCGCGAACTGGCCCACCTGTTCGAAAAGCCCGTCGGCAAGCTCCCGAACCTGCAGGACGTGATGGCCCAGGCCAGCGAGGAGATGCTGCTCAACCAGGTCAGCGTGCTCCGCGAAGCCGAAGAGCTCCGGGCCCGCAACCGGGCCCTGAAGGTCGAAGCCGAGACCGACGCGCTCACGGGCCTGTTCAACCGCAAGAAGTTCGAGCAGCAGTTCCCGGGGCTGATCGAGCAGGCCAAGGCGTCGCGTCGTCCGCTCGCGCTGGCGATGGTCGACGGCGACCGGTTCAAGTCCGTCAACGACACCCACGGGCACCCGGCCGGCGACGCCGTGCTGCGGGAACTGGCCGCCCGCTTGACGCGCTCGATCGGCGCCACCGGCTCGGTCTTTCGCCTGGGCGGGGAAGAGTTCGCGATCCTGCTGCCGGACCAGACCATCGCCGAGGCCGAGCTGATCGCCGACGCCGCCCGCCGCGTGATCGCGGGCACGCCATTCGACATCTCCGGCGCCGGCGGCAAAGCCCCGACGCTGAACTTCACGGCGAGCTTCGGGATCGCGGCCTTCCAGCCCGATCAGAGCCCCACGCTCGATACCCCCGCGCTGCTGGTCGAAACCGCCGACCGCGCGCTCTACCAGGCCAAGCACAACGGCCGCAACCGCGTCTACGTCGAACGCCCCGGCGCTCCCGCCGCCGCTCCGCCGACCGCGGCCTCCGCCGCCCGCCCATCGACACCCGCGCCCGCCGCTCCGTCGCCCTCAGCCGGCGCGCCGCGCACGTACATCATCCTGATCGAAGACGACGCCCTCGCCGCCAAACTGCTCATCACCCTGTTCCGCAAGACGGGGACGGTCGACGTCGAATGGCTGCGCGACGGGACGGCCGCCGTTCAACGCATCGAGCAGCTTGCCACCGCCGCCCGCAAGCCCGATGTCGTGCTCACCGATTACCGTCTGCCGGGCACCGACGGCCCCGGCATCGTCCGCGCGATCCGCAGCCGCCCCGCTTTCGCCAACCTGCCCGTCGTCGTCATGAGCGCGACGTTCGATCAGGCCGCCAGCCAGGCCTGCCAGCACGCTGGCGCAACGGCCCTGCTCAACAAGTCCGACCTGGCCCTCAATCTGCAGGACTGGGTCGCCCGGATCACCTCGGGCCAGTTCACAGGAATGAGCGGCAGTCGTGCCGCTTGACCGAATCTCAACAGGCCGGTAACCTTCTGTTCGGTGCGTGATCGGTATCCCGCGGGTGCGGGCCGATCCACGTCCAACAGGAGAACTGTCCCATGGCTTCCCGATCGCTCATCCGCGGCCTGTGTCTGTGTACGGCCCTCGCCCTGGCCTGCCCCGCGCTGGCCCAGCACGAAGCGCCCAAGATCCCCGACGCCGCGAAGGACGCGGCGAAGAAAGCTGTCGACGCCGTCAAACAGGCCGAGCCGGCCCACGGCAACCCCGCCGGTCAGGGCATGACCGAGCAGCAGCAGAAGGAGATGGAGGCCTGGATGGCCGCCGCCCAGCCCGGCAAGCCGCACGAGTGGATGGCCAAGCTCGCCGGTGAATGGGACACCTCCATGAAGATGTTCGATCCCAGCATGGGCGAAGCTGGCGGGAAGGGCACCATGAAGGTCGTCATGGTCCACGGCGGTCGCTACCAGCACTCGTTCTACAAGGGCGAGTTCATGGGCGCCCCCTTCGAAGGCTCCGGCCTCATGGGCTACGACAACGTCTCCGGCAAGTACCAGAGCGTCTGGGGCGACAACATGTCGACCATGATGATGTACTCCACCGGCGACTACGACGTGAAGACCAACACGCTCACCATGTCCGGCTCCTTCACCGACCCCGTCACCAAGAAGCCCGTCAAGAGCCAGGAAGTCTCGACCTTCAAGGACGAGAACAACTGGACGATGACCTTCTTCCACGAGAAGGACGGCAAGATGGAGAAGGTGATGGAAATCGCCTACACCCGCGCCGGCGGCAAGCCCGCCGCCGACAAGTCCGCCACGGACAAGGCCAAGGACGCCATCAAGAACGCGACCCAGAAGGCCACCGGGCACTGAACTCGGACGCCCGACCGGGCCGCCGAGCATCGATCAACTATCATCGCGAGCCGGGCCACCCGCCCGGCTCGCGGTCTTTCTCGGAGTCGCCCGCCGCATGACTTGGTGGATCGTCGGCAGTCTGGTCGTCGTGCTGGGGGTGGGCGTGGTGGTCGCGCGCTGGTGGTGGCAACTGGCGGCGGGCATGGCCCCGTACCGCGACGAACTGGAAGCCCGCGCACAGCGCCAGCGCCAAGCCGGCGGCGACGATCACGTCGTGGTCATCCGCCCGGGCGACCTGGGTCCATCGTCCAAGCCGCCCGCGTCGTCCGCCCCTCCAGCGCCGCCGCGCTGAGGCGCGACGCACCCGTGCACGCCCGCTCCGCTCACGCCACCGCATGCCGCGCTTCAAACTGACGCTCGCCTACGACGGGACGGACTTCTGCGGCTGGCAGAAGCAGTTCCCGCACCAGGACAGCGTGCCGGCGCATCTGCTGCTCACGCCCAACGCCTCCGCCGCACCGCCAGAGACGCCGGCGCTGGAGTCTTCGCACGAGCGTCCGCGGGTGGAACTGCGCACGGTGCAGTCGGTGCTGGAGCGGGCGGTTCGGACCGTCGTCCGCGAGCCGGTGCACGTCATGGGCGCCAGCCGCACCGACGCCGGCGTGCACGCCGCCGGGCAGGTCGCGGCGTTCACGTGCTCATCCTCCGGCGGGCGCGAAGGGGGCTGGCCCGTCGAACGCGGCACCGCGCCGCTGGTTCGCGCCATAAACGCCCGCTTGCCCGAAGACGTGCTCGTGCTGTCCGCCGAAGCCGTGCCCGACGACTTCGAGCCCGTCACCGGCGCGATCCGCAAGGCGTACTCGTATCGGCTGTGGACGTCGGCGGACCGCCCGCTGTGGGAACGGCGCAGCGTGCTGCACGTCTGGAGCCCGCTCGACGATCGCGCCATGGACGCCGCCGCCCGCATCTTCGAGGGCGAGCACGACTTCGCGGGCTTCGCCGCCGCCGGTCACGGGCGTCTCACGACCGTGCGCACAGTGTTCTCCTGCCGCGTTCGGCGGGAATCGCCCGAAAGCATCGTCATCGACATCGAGGGCTCGGGCTTTCTGTGGAACATGGTCCGCATCATCGCGGGCACGCTGGTGGAAGTCGGCAAGGCCCGCATGCACCCCACACAGATCGAGGCTGCCCTCCGCACGGGTGATCGCACGCTCGCCGGCCCGACACTCCCGCCGCACGGCCTGCGCCTGGAATGGATCCGGTATCGCGACCACGACGAGCGGCATCCAACCTGACGCCCACGGCTCCGCGCGACGGGCGCCGGCCCGGCCACGACTCGGAACCACCACGCATGATCCGTCCCGGCACTCTCGCGGATACCGACGCCGTCCTGCGTCTTGGCATTGACACCGGCATGTTCGCCGAAGACGCCGTCGACGGGCTGCGCGACATCCTCCGCGGCTTTCACGCCGGCACTTCCAGCCCCGGGCACGAGCTGCACCTCGCCGTCGAGCCCGAACATCAGCGCCCCGTCGGCGTGGTCTTCTTCGGCCCCGACATGGTCGCCGACCGCAAGTGGGACCTGTGGATGATCGCCGTGGAACCGTCGCTTCAAGGTCGGGGGATCGGCGGCTCGCTGCTGCAGTTCACGGAATCACGCGTGCGGGCGGCGGGTGGGCGCGTGCTGCTCATCGACACCAGCTCGCACGCCAAGTACGACCCGACCCGCGCGTTCTACGCCCGCCACGGCTACATCGAAGTCGCCCGCACGCCCGACTACTACGCCGACGGCGACGCGAAAGTGACCTACTGGAAGCGGATCACCCCGCTCGAAACCGCGCCCGCCGCACAGCGGTAATCGGTCCCAGCGCGACGTACGCTTCCGCGCCCGATGCGCATCCTCCACATCTCCACCCGCCTCATCCTCGGCGGGTCGCAGGAAAACACCGTCCTCTCGTGCGAAGGTCAGGCCCGCCTCGGGCATGACGTGCACCTGGCCTTCGGCCCCATCTACGGCCCGGAAGGCTCGCTGCTGGAGCGCATCGAGCGCTTCAACGCCGCCCCCAAAGCACCGCGTATCACCACGCACCTGCTGCCGAATCTCGTCCGCGAGATCCACCCCGTCAAGGACCACTTCTGCTTCCACCGCGACCTGAAGAACCTGCTGCGCACGCTCAAGCCCGACATCGTGCACACGCACTCGTCGAAGGCCGGCATCCTGGGCCGCTGGGCCGCGTGGGATGTCGGGCGGCGCTTGCCGAAACATGAGCGTCCGGGCATCGTGCACACGATTCACGGCCCGCCGTTCATGCCGCTGGAGGGCTCGCCGATCGCGCGCCTCCGCACGCGGGCCAGCAACACGCTGTACACCTTCGCCGAACGCTTCGCCGCCGCCCGGTGCCATCGCATCGTCTCTGTCGCCGACGCGATGACCACGCAGTTTCTCGCCCGCGGCATCGGCACACCCGGGCTGTACACCACCGTCCGCTCGGGCATGGAGATCGAGCCCTATCTGCACGCTCAGCCCGGTGAGGACCGCGCCAGCGTCCGGGCCGGGATGGGCTTTGCGGACGGCGACATCGTCGTCGGCACCGTCGCGCGCCTCGCGCAGCACAAGGGCCACGACGACCTGCTCGACGCGCTCGCCGACGAACTCACGCGGCGCCCGAACCTCCGCCTGCTCTGGGTCGGCGACGGCTGGTGGAAGGACCGTCTGGTCCAGCGGGTCGAATCCATGGGCCTGCGCGTGCGCACGCTGAACGCCGCCGCGCCCGGCGCACCGTCCACCGACGCGGCGGGCCCGGCCCACATCACGCTCACGGGCCTGGTCCCGCCGGAGCGTGTGCCGGTGTACATGCGCGCGATGGACATCCTGGCACACCCGAGTTATCGCGAGGGCCTGCCGCGCACCGTGCCGCAGGGCCTGCTGGCGGGCGCCTGCCCGGCCGCGTACGACGCCGACGGCACGCGCGAGATCTGCCGCGACCTGCAGACCGGGCGACTGGTGCCCGTGGGCGACCGCGCGGGGCTGCGACAGGCCGTGCTCTGGCTGGCGGATCATCCGCGCGAGCGGGGCGAGATGGTCGCGCGCGGGCGGGCCCAGTGCGTCGAGCAGTTCAGCGCTCGCGCGATGGTCGACGCGCTCGAAGGCGTGTATGCGCAGGCGCTCGCGCTCGCGCGCGGATAAGCCCCACAGATCGCTTAGTTCAAGACCTCGGCGCAGATCCGAATCGCCGCGTCGACATGGTCGGCGACGCGCTCCAGCGGGGCCGCGCATTCGTTCACCGAGGTCTTCGCGGGCTCGGCGCTCGCCGCGTCGCCGCGTAATCGCGCCGTGCGGAACACGGACTCGGCGAGCGCCTGTTCTGTGGTGCGTGACAGCAG
Organism: uncultured Phycisphaeraceae bacterium; assembly: GCA_964615765.1. Taxonomy (GTDB): domain Bacteria; phylum Planctomycetota; class Phycisphaerae; order Phycisphaerales; family UBA1924; genus CAZTQN01. The sequence goes on along the minus strand of CAZTQN010000005.1, from coordinate 157,041 downwards.
CCAGTCGGCGAGCACCTGCGCGCCCGCCGCGTTTCGGGCGCCGCTGATGACCGCGACGGTGCCCGGCACGCGCATCGCGGGGCACGGCGTGCCGCCCCCAGCCCCCTCGCCCGCCGCGCTCAGCACGTCCTGAATCTCCGCCTCCGCGATCGGCCAGTCGTTGGCCAGCCCGCTGACGACGTCGTCGTTGTCCGTCAGCCCGACCCACGCCTCGCCATTGGCGACCGCGCGCACGACCGCGGCGTTCCCGTCCAGCACGCGCACGCCCCCCGCCTTCATCGCGCGCAGCCACGCCTCGAACTTCGGCTCGCCCCACAGCGCGACCAGCCGCGCCATGTGCCCGCGCGTCGTGCCGAACTGCGGCCGGGCGATCGCGACGCGCCCCTTCCACGCCGGGTCCGTCAGGTCGTGCAGCGTCTTGGGCGCCTTGCTCGCATCAACCTTCTTGGTGTTGTACACCAGCACGCGCCGGCGCTCGGCGAAGCCGTACCACGTGCCGTCCACGCCGCGCAGGCTCGCGGGCCAACCCCCCGCCGCCCCCTTGCCCTCGCCCGTGGCGGGCGCGAAGTCCCGCTCGTGCCGCGTCGTGAACGGGCCCAGCACGCCCGCGCGGGCCAGCCGAATCGTGCCGAACGGCTCGCTCGACCACCACACGTCCGCCCGCGGCGAGGCCTTCTCCGCCAGCAGCCGATTCACCAGGCCCGTGGTCTTGGTCGCCTCGGTGTCGAAGACCGTATCGACGCGTACGCCCGTCTCACGCGTGAAGGCCTCCAGGATCGGACGGGCCACGTCGCCGTCGACCGAGCAGTACAGCACCACGCGCCCCGCGGCGGCCGGCGCCGGCTCGCTCGGCGCCTTCACCGCCTGCGCGCCCGCTCCGCCGCACGCACCCAGACCGACCACACCGGCCGCGACCAGCCCAAGCAGCGTGCGCATGCCATGTCCTCGTGTTCAGAGAGCTCGTTACTTCTTGTTCGCGGCGTCGCTCGCGGGCGCCGCGGGCGGCTCGTTCATCGGCTCCTCGGCCTTCGCGCCCGGGTTCTGCTTGCCCTTAAGCCGCCCGAAGTAGTTCTTGATCGCGTTGTGATACTCACGCGGGATCTGGTTGTTCTCGATCGATTCCGTCGCCGACTGCTCCGCCCGCGTGACCGCGGCGACAAACTCGGCCCGGCTCTCGCCCTTGATGCTCTCGCCCTCGATCATGCGCGAGCCGACGATCGGACCCTGACCGATGGTCCCGATGCTCTTGCGGGCCTCGGTCTCGTAGCTCGCCGACGCCGCGTCGCCCGTGCCGCCGCTGCGGCCGCCTTGGCCATTCCGCTGCCCATTCTGCATGCCGCGGCTGGCCCAGCCCTGCGACCACGGGTTATTCCCCTGCCCCTGGCCTTGCCCCTGACCCTGGCCCATCCCTTGGCCCTCGCCGTTGCACATGCTCTGCCCGCTGCCCTCGCATTCCTTGGCGAGTTGGTTCATGCGGTTCTGCGCTTCGCTCTGTGCCGCCGCGGCCGACGCCATGTCCTGCGAGAGCTGCTCCAGTTCGCTGAGCTGCTGCATCGCGTTCTGGGCGCTCTGCTGTTGCTGCTGGCCCCCCGGCTGGCCGGACTGCATCGCTTCCGACATTTCCTGCATCGCCTGCGCCAGCCCCTGCATCGACTGCTGGCTCTGGCTCATCGCCTGCGCGGCTTCCGAGAGCTTCTGCTTCTGCTCGGCGCTCAGGTTCGACGCCTGCTGGATCGCCTTCTGCATCGCCTCGGCGCTCTGCCCGGCCTCCGTCGGCAGGCCCGCCGCCTCCATCTGCTTCTTCAGCGCGTCCTGGTTCTTCGCCATCTGGTCGAGCTGCTTGGCGATCTGCTCGAGCTGCTTGGCCGCTTCTTTCTGCTGCTGGCTCGCCTGCCCGCCCTGACCCTCCGCGCCGGCCTGGGCCTGCTGCTGCAGCTTCTCCAGTTCGGCCTTGGCCTGCGCGAAGTTGCCCGCGTTCAGCGCCTTGGCCAGTTCCGCGGTCTTGTCCCCGCCGGGCTTGACGCTCGAGAGCTTCTGCTGAATGTTCGCCAGCTTCTGCCCCTGGGCCCCGCTGCGCAGCTGCTCCAGCCGGTCGTTCAGGCTGCCGAGCTGCTTGAGCTCCTCGCGGCGCACTTCTTCCGCCGTCGCCGGCTCGGGCTTGGGCGCTTCCGGCTTGAGGATCTCTTCCGGCTTGGGCAGGTCGAGGTTCTTGGTCATCTCCTCGATCTTGTTCTGAATCTCGAGCTTCTCGGCCTTGGCCTGCTGAATCACGGCGAGCGGGTCGCTCCCCTTGTCCGCCGTCCCGCCCACGCTGAACCAATTCACACGCGGCATGGCCAGGAAGACGACGGCCAGGGCCAGGCCCACGGCGATCGGCACGGGCCAGAACCGCGGCGGGGTCACGGGCACCGCCTGCCCCACGCGCACGCCCCGCGCCTGCCGCGTCGCCGTCTCGATCGTCGCCTTCGCCCACGGGTCGTCCGCCTGCCGCGGCTCAACGCACAGCGCGGTCGACAGCGATTCCTTCAGGTTCGCCCCCTCATCCACACGCCGCGCGACGGCGAGCTTGCTCGGGCGCTGCACGATCGCCCAGATCAGCCCGACCACCACGCACGCGCCGGCGGCGACGTACGCCGTCCGCTCCCACAAGATCAGCACGTTCGACGAGCGCTCCACCACGCGCAGCACGATCATCACGCCCAGGCTCGCCGTCAGCGCGACGACCAGCCCGTGCAGAAAGTGGCTCGCGCCCACGCGCCACGCCGCCTGTCGAATAACCCGGTTGATCTCGTGCATGGGCTCCCGCCTTCAGGCAGATCGGTGTCCGCCGCGTACCGTCAGTGATACCACTGTATTCGGACGCCGGTGCGTCCCCGTTCGTCCCCGCTCGACCTTCATCGAAGAAAAACCGTACCGAGCCCGAACCAAACCACCGAGATCGCCGCGCACCAGTCGCTCTGCCCGGTTGTCCGCGGCGGGTTGGGGCTGGTGGGGGGGTGGGAGGTGAAGGGGGCTCGGTGGCGGTCTCCCCGATATGGGATGATGATCCCCCGTGATCCCCGGCCCCCGGCTGCCCGCCTTCTCCTTCTCGCTCCCGCCCGCGCCCTCACGCGAGCGGATCGAGCAGTTGTTCCGCGTTCAACGCGCGACCGACCATCGCGGCATGCCGATCCACGACGCCTGCGCGCTGCTGGCGTGCTTCTTCGCCGCCTGGCCCACCAGCTTTGTCGAGTGGGCCGGTTTGCCGGTGCTGCTGTGCTTCTTGATCCGCATCACCGGTCACCGGCATGTTCCGGGCCCGATGCTGTGGGACCCGGTCGCGCGAATCGCGCTCGCCCTCGCCGCGTGGACGTTCCTCTCCTTCGCGTGGACGCTCGGCTCGACCAAGGCATACGTCGATGACGTCGCGCCGTGGCGCTTCGCGCTGCTGATTCCGGCGCTGTACCCCGCGCTCGAGCGGCGCACGCGCCTGATCGTCGCCATCGTCGCCGGCTTCCTGGTCGGTCAGTTCGTGCAGGCCGCTGATGTATACGGGCACATCATCAAAGAACCGTGGATGACCTGGGGCCGGGCGGCGGGCCGGTACTCGGGCTGGTGGGACCCGGTCGTCGGCGGGAGCGTGCTGTGCGCGTGCCTCGGGCTGCACGCGGCGGCGCTCGCGACGGCGCGCCGGTGGTGGGTCGCCGTGCTCGCGCTCGGGGGCGTGCTGGTGACGCTCGCGTGCATCGTCGCGACGGGCACGCGCGGCGCGTGGATCGGGGCGGCGGGCACGCTCGGCGTCGCCGCCGTCGTCGCCGCACTCCGCCTCCGCCCGCGCGGGCTCGGCGTCGCGATGGCCCTGATCATCGTCGGCGTGGGCGCGGGCGGCGCGTACGGCGCCTGGGCACTCGCCCACCGCGGCGCCCTCGGGCCGGGCCTGCAAGAGCGCATCCTCGCGGCGGAGACCGAAGTCCGCCGCGCGATCGACCAGCGGGATTTCGCCTCCGACACCGGCATGCGCGTCGCCATGGGCGAGTGGGCCCTGCTGGCCGCGGGCGAGCACCCGATCCTCGGCGTGGGCGCGGGCGGCTATCAAGCCTTCGCCGATCGCACCATCGCCCGCGCGACTCCGCCCACGCCGAAGGCCGACGCGTCGGAATCGGCGAGCGCCGAGACGCCGAGCCCCGAGACGCCGAGCGACGCGCCAAGCACACCGCCTGAAGCCGCGGCGTTAAGCACCACGTCCGCCGCACCGCTCCCGCGCCCGCACGCCCACGCGCACAGTTTGTTCCTGCACACGCTGGCCACGCTCGGCGGCGTCGGGCTGCTGCTGACACTCGCGCTGGTGGCGACGGCTGTGCTCGCCGGGCTCAGCGGGCCCGGGTGGTCGATCCGGCGTCCGTTCGCGATGGTCGCCAGCGTGCCGCGCGGGTACGCCGCCGCCCCGGCTCTCGGGATCGTCGGCCTGGTGGGCGCGGGCGCGTTCGACGCAATCATGATCAACCAGCAGACGTCATACCTGCTCTGGGTGCTGGTGGCGCTGTGCCTGCCGTGCCGCCCGGAGCCGCGGTCCGACCTTGGGCGGCTTGACGCATGAACATCACGCTCATCGCCGGGCGGGTGGGCGTGCACGAGTGGACGCACGGGCGCGTGGTGCTCGATGTCGCGCACGGGCTCGCCGCGCGCGGGCACGCCGTCACGCTCATCGCCGAGAGCCTGGAAGACACCCACGCGGCGGGCTTCTGCGCGAAAGTCATCATCAAGAACCGCTTCGCCGAGACCGGCTCGGACTTCCCGCTGGGCTTTGCCGCCTGGGCCCGACGCCAGCGTGCGGCCGCCGCCCCGGGCCCGGCGCTGTCGTTCTCGCGCGTCGTCGCGGGCGATGTCTGGTTCCCGGTCGAGCCGACGGCCCGCGCGTGGACGCAGACGCGCACCCGCGGCGTGCTGCGCTCGCCCGTCAAGTTCGTCAAGCACCACGGCGTGATCGTCCGGACCGCCTGGGAACTGGCCCACCGCGGGCCGCTGGGCGGGCGACCACGCATGGTCGTCGGCGTCGGCGATGTCGCACAAGCCGGCGCCGCGCGGGCCGCGCCGGGCGCGCGCGTGCTCGGGCTTGATTTCTGGTCGCCGCTTGCGCCCCCGGCGATGAGCGCGTACGAGCACGCCGCGCTCCGCACGCGCGTGCGGAATGTGCTGGGGTTGTCCGAGCGCCGCACCGTCCTGCTCGCGCCCGTCACGCTCAAAGCCGGCCCGTGGCTGCGCCCCGTGATGGACGAGATCGCGGCGATGGTCCGCTCGCAGGCTCAGTCCGACCGGGCGGCCAACACGGCGCTGCTGGTGGTCTGCGAAGAGCAGTTCCCCGTGCACCAGATGGCGGTGCGGGCCGGGTGCGATCAGCAGGTCCGCGTGGTCGGGATGACCTCGAGCGTGTGGGGGGTTCTGGCGGCGAGCGACGCGGTGGTGCTGTCGGCGCCCTGCCCCGGCGGGCCGTGGGCGTGCGGCGCGCTCGGGCGGTTCGCCGCCACCGCCCTCGCCGCCGGCAAACCGCTGCTGGCCCACACGCTCGCCAGCGGGGCCGAACTGGCCCGGCGTTTGGCGCCGGTGGGCGAAGTCGTCGACGGCGACGGCCGGTCTGCGCCCGGCGCGCCCATGCCCGTCGGCATCACCATCGACGACGCGCCCGGCTCATGGCGCCGCGCGATCCGACAGACGGCCGACGCCGCCTGGCTCGCCCGCGCCGCCGCCGCCGCCCGCGAGGTCGGGAGCACGCTGACGCGCAAGCGCATGATCGACGGGCTGGAGGCGGCCTTGGCGGAGTGTGCCGCGCCGAACGCCGCCGGTTAAGCGCACCCGGCGAACCACGCGTTCAGATATCGGAAGATGTCCTCGACGCCCAGCCCGGGCGTGCCGTCGACGTCGGCCGGGCAGCAGGCGTTGAAACTCCCGCCGCGGCCCATCGGCGCGCAGGTGATGTTGGCCCCGAGCCACACGCCGGGCGTGGCGCCCTGCACGCACGAGCTCTGGATCGTGAACGTGCACGCGGCGCCGCGGCAGCAGGCCCCCGACGCCTGGCACGCCGCGGGCGTGCACACGCCCCCCGGGATGGCGCTCAGCCCGAGCGACGTGCACACGCTGGCGGGCATGAGCGTGCACGACGCGGCGGTGGTGTTGCAGCACGCCGACGCCGACGGTTCCAGCAGCACACGGATCGCCGGCCGGAAGTTGGTCGCGGGCTGCCAGCCCGCGCCTGGCGCGAGAATCCGCGACGCGGGCACCACCGCCGGGTTCGCCGCGAAACAGACGTTCACGCTCCCGACCTGCGTGATGCGCCCGATGATCAGCCAGTAGACGCGGTTTGGGTCCAGCGTGATGCTCGGCGTGAACGGGATGGTCCGGGTCACGCAGCTCGGGTCGGACGACGAGTTCGGAAGCGGGATCGTCGCCAGCGGCGTGCCGGGGTTGCCGCCCGAGTCGGTGCACAGCGTGATCTCCCCCGACGCGACGCCGTAGTACCCGAGCACGATGCTCGTGAGCGCCCGCGCGGGCAGGCTGTTGGGCGTGGTGAACCCGATGGCGACGCGCGAGGTGGTCAGCGGCAGGAGCGCCGGGCCCGCCGCGCCGTCGGGGAAGGTGTCGAGCACGGCCTGCTGCTGGGCCCGCGCGGGCAGCGCGCACGCCGCCAGCGCCACCGCCGCGCCGACCACCAAGCCCGCAACCCGTCCGACTGTGCCGCGTGCGTTCATGACCGCGCTCCTGGGCGGCGGCGCGCGCACACAGGCGCCGCCCGCCGCTGTCAGCACAGTCCGCCGCCCGCGCCCCCGGCTATCGCCGACCCGGCGGCCGCCTCGGGCCATTCCGGCTGTGCTCAGCCCGCTGAGGCCCGTACGTCCACCAAAACTTTTCCACAACGCATGCCGAACATTGACTTCCATGTTCGGGTTGTGGTATGCTCAGCCCAGTCAGGCTCGCGTCCAGCGCCGCCCCTGACACGGAGCGGGATCAGGGTTGATCCTGTCCGTTCGACGCGCTGGCGTTCACGGTCCCGGACCCTCCCGAATGCCGCGTGCGGCTGCCGCCGCGCCGAACCATTCGCGAGGTCACTCGGCCCACCGTGACAAGTCAGAAAGGATGGGCCACCATGGCTCGCGCGCGCTCGTCGGATGCGGGGACGGTCAACGGTTCGGGGTCGGGTTCGGGGGACATCGAAGCCAAGCCGGGTCGGGGGATCGAGCTGGTCAAGCCCAGCCGCGAAAAACTGCAAGCCCTTGGGCAAGCCGTCGGCCAGATCGAAAAGGCCTTCGGCAAGGGCTCCATCATGAAGATGGACGAATCTGCCTATCTCAGCATCCCGGGCATCTCCACCGGCTCGATCTCGCTGGACTTGGCCCTGGGGGGCAAGGGCATCCCGCGCGGACGCATCGTGGAGATCTTCGGGCCGGAATCCTCCGGTAAGACGACCCTGGCCCTGACGGTCGCGGCCCAGGCCCAGAAAGGCGGCGGGGTCGCCGCGGTCATCGACGCCGAGCACGCGCTCGACCCGACCTGGGCCAAGAAGATCGGCGTCAACATCGACGACCTTCTGGTCAGCCAGCCCGATTCGGGCGAGCAGGCCCTGGAAATCTGCGAACTGCTGGTGCGCTCCAACGCCGTCGACGTCATCGTCGTCGACTCGGTCGCCGCCCTCATCCCGCGGGCCGAAATCGAAGGGGAAATGGGTGACAGCGTCGTCGGCCTGCAGGCCCGCCTGATGAGCCAGGCGATGCGCAAGTTGACGGGCCTGATCGCCCGCAGCAACTGCACGGTGATCTTCATCAACCAGATCCGCGAGAAGATCGGCGTGATGTTCGGCTCGCCCGAGACCACCACCGGCGGCCGGGCCCTGAAGTTCTACGCCTCGGTCCGCATCGACATCCGCCGTACCGGCTCCCTGAAAGAGGGGGACATCGCCATCGGCAACCACGTCCGGGCCCGCGTGGTGAAGAACAAGGTCGCCCCTCCGTTCCGCGAGGCGGAGTTCGACATCATGTTCGACGAGGGGATCAGCGCCTCGGGCGACCTGCTCGACTTGGCCGTCACCTCGAACATCGTCGACAAGAGCGGGGCCTGGTTCAGCTACGGCGAGACGCGGATCGGGCAGGGCCGCGAGGCGTCCAAGAAGTTCATCAAGGACAATCCCGAGCTGTTCGAGGAGATTCGCCGGAAGGTGCTGGCGGCCCGGATGGCCCAGCCGATCGTCGCCAAGCCCGGCGCGGCGGCGGCGGGCGGCGGGGACGACGAAGACGCCTCCCCCGACGCCGAGTAACCCGCGCCCGCGGCATTGATCGGGCCGCCCGGTCGGCGCTAGAGTTGGCCTGACAACTCGCGGCCGTGGCGGAACTGGAAGACGCGCTAGGTTCAGGTCCTAGTGGGATCACACCCGTGGAGGTTCGACTCCTCTCGGCCGCATTCACGAGTACGCACGGGCAGTCCCGGTTTGGGCCTGCCCGTGTTCGTTTTTGGCCGGGAAAGGGCCGAGGGCCGAGGGCCGGGGGCCTAGGGCGGAGGGGGGGGATAGGCGAGCGGCGGAAGCGACAGGCGGGCGGGGTTACCATGGCCGCGTGGCGTTGATTTATGCCGGCATTGACGAAGCGGGGTACGGGCCGCTGCTCGGGCCGCTGTGCGTCGGCATGTCGGTGTTCCAGGTCGACGGGTGGGCGGAGGGTGACGCGGCCCCGGACCTGTGGCGTCGGCTGGACCGGTGCGTGTGCCGCTCGCCGGGCGATCGGCGCAAGCGCGTCGCTCTCGACGACTCCAAGGCGCTGAAACTGGCCAACTCGAGCGTGAGCAAGCACCCCTTGGTGCACCTGGAACGCGGCGTGGGCGCGTTCGCCGCCGCGGTGTGCGATGGAGCCATGGCGCCGTCCGCCGGCGACGCCGCGGCCCCGACCGCGACGCCGGCGGCCCTGGCGACCGACGCGGCCCTGTTCGCCGCGCTCGGCGTGCGCGTGCCGGAGGAGCCGTGGTACGCGGGCGATGACTGTCCGTTTCCCTGCGGGCTGACGGCGGGAGAACTGGCGATCGCCGGCAGCCTGGTGCGCGGCGGGCTCGAATCCGGGGGCGTGCGCGTTCGCGGGATGGCGTGCGAAGTGCTGGGCGAGCGGGCGTTCAACGAGATCGTGACCGGCGCGGGCACGAAAGCCGCGGCGACCGAGGCGGCGCTGGTGCAGCACCTGTGGACCATCTGGGACCGCTGGGCCGTGCGCGGGGAAGAGGTCGCGGGCGTGCGCGTGGTGTGCGATCGCCAGGGCGGGCGGGCCAACTACGTGCCGATGCTGGAGCGCGCCTTCCCGAGCGCCAGCGTGCTGGAAACGCACTACTCCGACACGCAGAGCCGCTACGAGGTCACGGGTCGCGGCGACGACGGGCGCGAGCGGCACATGCACGTGCTGTTCCTGGTCGAGAGCGAGAAGCACCACCTGCCGGTGGCGCTGGCGAGCATGACGGCGAAACTGGTGCGGGAGACGCTGATGGCCCGGTTCAACCGGTACTGGTGCGCGCGGGCGATGGCCCGGTGCGCCGGGGCCGACGGGCCTGTGCGCGAACTCAAGCCGACGGCCGGGTACCGCGGCGACGGGCACCGCTGGCTGGCCGACCTGGGCGACGCGGCCAGCGCGGCGGAACGGGCCGTGCTGATCCGGCGGGCCTGAGCGGGCCGGGCCTATCAGCCGCGGCTGTCGCCGGACTACGCTCGCCCATGCTGAATGGGCCGGAACTCGGCACGCCGGAGGGCGATGCGTCCGTCAAGCGCTATCTCGATCTGGCCGCCCGCCTGGCGGCCCGGGCGCAGGGGTATGTCGAGCCCAACCCGATGGTGGGGTGCGTGATTGTTCGGCGTGAGGCGGACGGGTCGGGGCGGGTGATCGGGCTGGGGCATCACGAGCGGTTCGGCGGGGCCCACGCCGAGACGATCGCGCTGCGCGACTGCGTGAACCGGGGCGAGAACCCGGCGGGCGCAGAGTTCTACGTGACGCTCGAGCCCTGCAACGGGCGCGGGCAGCAGCCGCCCTGCGCCGACATGCTGCTGGGCGTGCGCCCGTCGAAGGTCGTGTGCGCCCGGCGGGATCCGAACCCGGCGAAGGCGGGCGGGGCCGAGCGGCTTCGCGCCGCCGGGATCCCGGTCGAGTTCACGACCATCAGCGAGCACGCGACGGCGTTGAGCGACGCGTTCGTGAAGCGCCTGACGACCGGCCAGCCGTGGGTGATCGTGAAGTGGGCCCAGACCATCGACGGGCGGGCGGCGACGCGCACGGGCGAGAGCAAGTGGATCTCCGGCGAGCGCAGCCGCCGGCGCGTGCACGGGCTTCGCGCGAAAGTCGACGCCATCCTGACGGCGATCGGCACGGTTCAGGCCGACAACCCGACGTTGACGGCGCGGGGCGGCTGGCTGCGTCGGCGGACGGCGCGGCGGGTGATCATCGACCCGGACCTGGAACTGAGCGACGACTCGGCCGTCATGCAGACGCTCGACGAGGCGCCCCTCACGCTCGTGTGCGCCGACGAGGCGCTCACGCAGCGGGCCCAGCGCGTCAGCGTGCTGACGGGCAAGGGCGTGGAGATCGTCGCGCTGGGCAGCGGCGGGGAGATCGACCTGGGCGCCGCGCTCCGGCACCTCAGCGAGCGGCACCAGGCGACCAACGTGCTTGTCGAGGCCGGGCCGGGCTTGACGGGCCGCTTGCTCGAGTTCGACCTGGTCGACGAGCTGCACGTGTACACGGCCCCGATGGTGCTCGCCGACGAGCAGGCCAAGCCGGTGGCGCGCGGGCGCACGGCTCTCGCGTTGCTGGACGGGAAGCGGTACACGCTCAGCCGCGTGAAGCGCATCGATGACGACGTGTGGACGGTGTACCGGCGCGTGATGGCTGTGTGATGGCGTGATGACGGCGTGATGACGGCAAATCGGCCGGCGCGAGCGAGATCGCGCGCGGTTACTTCGCCGCCCCGCCCGAGGCGGCCCCGGCGCCGACGGCGGCCCGTGTCGCCGGCTCGGCGCGGGCAATCGGCGGCGTGTTCGAGACGGTCAGCGGCTCGACGTTGAAATCATCGTCGCGCAGGCGGCGTGGCTGGTCGGCCCGCGTGCGTCCCACCGCCGTCGACGCCATGCGAATGTCGTCGATCACGTAGAAGCACCCCGGGTCCATGGTGCGGCAGAGGCGGGCGGCGTCGGCGACGCGCTTGCGGGTGGATTCGACGTAGAGCTGGCTGATGGGCCCGTCGCGCCCGCGCCCGTCGAAGACGGTGACGCCGAAGCCGTGCCCGCGGAGGCGCTGCGCGATGGCGTCGGAGAACTCGGGGCGTGTGAAGACGCGGATGACCTGGTCGCCGTGGGCCAGCCACTGCTCGAGGGTGATGCCCAGGAAGTTGCCGCAGGCGAAGCCGAGCGCGTAGGTGACGGCGTAGACGGGGTTGGTGATGTTCTTCATCGCGAAGCTGATGGCGTAGATCCAGATGAGCACCTGGCAGAAGCCGAGGATCCAGGCGAGGCCGCGTCGCCCGCGGATGACGGCGATCATGCGGAGCGTGTCGAGCGAGACGTCGCAGAGCCGGGCGGCGAAGATGAGTGCGCAGGCGAGGACGATTTCCCAGGTCATGGCGTGATGGTTGGAGTGTTCGGGTCAAAAACGAAGCCCGGCGGGGGTGGCCCGCCGGGCATCGTGTGGCGCACATCCACACAGGAGAGTTCGCGATCCCGCCACGAACGACGCGGGAGATGAACACGCGTCGTCCGCGGCGGGGGAAGGACTTACTTGGCCGCCTGGGGCAGGATCACCGTGTCGATCACGTGGATCACGCCGTTGGAGGCGTTGATGTCGGTGGTGACGATGCCGGCGTTGTTGACGGTGGCCTTGCCGCCCTTGGCTTCGATGGTGACCGACTCGCCCTGGACGGTCTTGGCGGTTTTGGCCTTGATGGCCTGATCGCTGAACACGCGGCCCGGGACGACGTGGTAGGTCAGGATCGCCGTCAGCTTGGCCTTGTTCTCAGGCTTGAGCAGGTCGGCGATGGTCTTCTCGCCGAGCTTGGCGAAGGCCTCGTCGGTCGGGGCGAAGACGGTGAACGGGCCCTTGCCTTCGAGGGTGGAGACCAGGCCGGCGGCTTCGAGGGCCTTGGCGAGGGTCTTGAACGAGCCGGCCTTGACGGCGGTCTGGACGATGTTGTCCGACGACGGCAGCAGGACGCTGTCGACGACGTGGATCACGCCGTTGCTGGTCTTGATGTCGGTCTGCGTGACCTTGGCCCCGGCGATGGTGACGCCGGACTTGGTGTCGATCGCGGCCCGCTGACCGCTGACGGTGTCGGCGAAGGTGAGCTTGGTGACGTCGGCGGCGAGGACGTTGCCCGGGACGACGTGGTACGTCAGCACGCGGGTGAGGGCTTCCTTGTCCTTGCCGAGGGCTTCGAGGGTCTTGGGGTCGATCTTCTTGAACGCGTCGTTGGTCGGCGCGAAGACGGTGAACGGACCCTTGCCCTTGAGGGTCTCGACCAGCCCGGCGGACTGGATCAGCGAGACCAGCGTGGAGAAGTTCGGGTTGCCGGCCGCGGTGTCGACGATGTCCTTGGCTTCGGCGTAGGTGGCGTGGACAACGTTCGGCTGGGTGTCGGAGGAGGACATGGACTTGCCCCCGCCGCACTGAGCGGCGCAGGCGCCGGCGACGGTGAGCAGGGCGGAGACGGACACGACCAGACGTTTGGTGAGGGACATTCGCGGATGCTCCTGGACGCTCGCCCGGGTCGCCCGGCACCCGCGATTAAGGGGGCAGCCGCGGCACGGTGCGAGCAGGTGTGTCGGCGGGTCGCGACACTCGCGCGTCCGCGTCGACGTTACCGGGATCGAGCCGGGACGCCGGATGGATGCACCGGCGACGCCGATGCGGGCGGAGGGCCGCCGTATTGGTGAAGACCAGGGCTCAAAGAGGGGGGCAATCGTCGCGAATGAGCGATTTTGACGGGGGTGCGGGCCGGGTTGCAGGCAATATCCAGATCCGGACGTACATTGGACGCGGATCGGGCGGTGACACGACCGGGGGTCGGCTCGCCGGGGGGATTGGGAGCACCGGAGCAAGACGCCATGAGTTCCTGGCACGCGCAGTCCGGTCTGACGGTGAGCGGCGGTTTGGCGGCGACGGCGACTGGCCGGCGGACACGCCGCGGGCGCGAGGCGGTGTGGTGGCCGGCGGTGGCGGCGACGTCGCTGCTCTGGCTCGGCGGCGTGCTGGCCCGTGGGCAGTGCACCACGCCCGGGCCGACGTGCCAGGGGTACGACACGACGGCGGCGGCGCGGAGCGCCACGACCAGCGACGCGGCCGCCGGGTCGGTGGTCAGCGCGGACAACGTGACCTTCGCGCAGGCGGGGACGATCACCACCGTGTGCTTCTGGGGTCGGTACGACGGGACGGCGCCGACGCCGGCGGCGGAGGTGTTCACGGTGCGCGTGCTGGGTGATGGGGGCGGGTTCCCCGGTCAGCCGCTGCCGGGCGGGGTGATCACGCTGGGCGGCGCGACGCCGACGGCGGGGACGACGCTGGTGCGCGGGGCGGCCCTGCCGGCGAGCGCGGGGGCGAGCGCGTTCTCGTGGACGGCGACGATCCCGCCGATCGCGGTCAGCGCGGGGCAGTGCGTGTGGATCGAGCTCGCCGGAGTTGGGAGCGGGGCGGGCAACCGGTGGAACTGGCTGACGGTGAACACGGCGGCGGCGGGGGGCGTGTCGGCGGACGGCGTGTTTGTCCGCCGGCCAGCCGCGCGGACCGACTTTGCCCTCAACGACCGCGTCAACGGGTTCGACCTGGCGGTGTGCACGAACCTGACGCTGGCGGCGAGCGCGTGCGCGCCGGTGGCGAGCGCCAACGCGCAGTGCACCGGCGCGACGACGCTGAGCGGGCTGCCGACGACGGTGGTGGGGAGTACGAACCTGGGGCTCTTTGAGCCCACGCCGTTCTGCAAGGACGTGCTGGTCGGGGCGCGGACGCTGTGGTACCGCGTGGTGGGCGACGGGACGACGCTGACGGCGACGACGTGCGACGCGGCGACGACCTTCGACACGGTGCTGAGCGTGTACTGCGGCGCGTGCGCGGCGGGGAACAACGACGGGCTGAACTGCGTCGCCTCGAACGACGACGCGGCCGGCGTGTGCGCGGGCGGGGCCGCGTCGGGGCGGGCTTCGCGCGTGACGTTCGCGACGCGGGCCGGCGAGGCGTACCTGATCGCCGTCAGCGGGTTCGCGGGGCAGACGGGCGGGTTCACGCTCAACGTCTCGAGCAACGGCGTGGTCATCCCCGCGAATCAGCAGCCGACGTGCGCGAGCGACCGGTGCACGGTGTCGACGGCGGGGACAACGGCGGGCGAGACGGAGACGTGCGGGCAGAACATCACCGCCGACTGCGATGACCCGGGCACGGTGACGCTCGCGCTCGGGACGACGTACCGCGGGACGCTGAGCGCCACGGGCGCGCGCGATACCGACTTTTTCACGATCCCCGGCGTGCCGACGGCGGGCGAGAGTTACGAGGTGTTCATACAGACGCAGGTGCCGCTGAGCGTGGCGGTATATGCCGGGGCCTGTACGGGCGGGGGGGCGAGCCCGGGGCTGCTGGTGGCGACGCGGACGATCGCGGCGTGCGCGGCGCTCGCGCCGGGACAGTCGACGGTGACGGCGGTGATCCCGGCCAGCGCGGGCGGGGCCCGGGTGCAGGTGACCACGCCGGACTTCAACGGGCTGGCCTGCTCGGCGATGGGCAACACGTACACGCTGCGCGTGGAGGCGGCGGCGGACGGGGCGTGCTGCGTGCTGGGGCAGGCGTGCGTGGTGGTGCCGGCGTCGGAGTGTGCGGCCCTTGGGGGCGGGGCGTTTTATGGGTCGGGCACGGTGTGCACCCCGCCCAGCGGCCCCGGGCCGAGCGACGCGTGCGAGTCGGTCGCGTGCTGCGGGCCGGACGGGTCGTGTGCGCAGCGGACGGCGGCGGAGTGTGCGGCGCTGGGGCTGACGCCGGGGGCGAGTTTCTCGACGTGCCTGCCCAACCCGTGCCCGCAGCCGACGGGGCTGTGCTGCCGGGGTGTGACGTGCGCGGTGGGCGTGGCGCCGGCGTCGTGCGTCGGTCCGGCGACGGCGTTCACGAGCGGGAGCGCGGGCCCGTGCAACGCGGCGGGGAACGCGCTCACGCCGTGCTGCCGGGCCGACTTCAACAAGCAGAGCGGGCTGACGGTGCAGGACGTGTTCGACTTCCTGGAGTCGTGGTTCAGCCAGTCGACGGCGGCGGACTGGACGGGCAACGGGGCCGGCACGCCGGGCGTGCAGTCGATCTTCGATTTCCTGTCCGCGTGGTTCGCGGGCGGATGTTAAGAATCAGCGGCGCGGCGGGGATTTGCGGCTTTCGCCCGCGGATGTGGCGCTTTTTTGGGCTGAGTCCGGGGTGGTTTGTGGTATCATCGCCGACGGGCGGTTGGCGGGTGTGGCGTGACTCTCTCGGAGGGTGCAGCGATGAACCGGCGGGCCGTTGGTGTGAGCGCGGTGGGTCGTGCGATGGTTCGTGAGATGGGTCATGCGATGGGTCGTGCGGCGAGCGTGGCGGCGGTCGCCGTCGGGCTTGGCGCGTCGGCGGCGCACGCGCAGCCGAGTAATGACCGCTGTCCGGACGCGCGCGTGATCACGGCGGATCTTGAGTTCACGGGCACGAACATCGCGGCGACGTCCGACCTGCAGGGCACGTCGTGCGGCAGTTTTCTGGACCCGCTGGACATCTGGTTCCGCTTTGTCGCGCCCGCCGACGGGACGTACGTGTTCGACACGCTCGGCGCGGACTTTGACACGACGTTGGCGGCGTACACGCAGTGCTCGGGCAACGGGGCGTCGGGGCTGATCACGTGCAACGACGACGAGCCGGGCGGGGACACGTGGTCGCAGATCGTGGTGCCTCTGACGTCGGGGCAGGCGGCGGTGATCCGGCTGGCCGGGTTCGGCGCGCAGGAAGGGAACTACTCGATCTTCGTGTCGCCGTCGACGCCGGCGAGCGGCGTGTGCTGTTTCGGCGTGACGTGCACGACGAACGTCACGCCGGACCAGTGCGCGGGGGCGTTCCGGGTGTTCGTGGCGGCCGGGGCGTGCAACGCGGCGGGTGACGCGATCACGCCGTGCTGCCGGGCCGACTTCAACAAGCAGGCCGGGCTGACGGTGCAGGACGTGTTCGACTTCCTGGCGGCGTGGTTCTCCGGGAGCCCGAGCGCGGATTGGGTCGGCAACGGATCGCTCGCGCCCGGCGTACAGAGCATCTTTGACTTCCTGGCGGCGTGGTTCGCCGGGGGCTGCTGAGGCTCGTGCGGCCTTAGGCGAGGTTTCAGCGGCGTTTTCGGACGTTCCTCAAGCAGACGGATAACCCGATGTGTGCACGGCAGTTCGCGTCTTCAGACGGCCCGGGGCCCGGTCGAAACACCGGCATGACGCGACGCGCCAGCGCGGCCATTCGGCGGTGTGTGCGGGCGGGACTGCTCGTGGCGGCCCTCGCGCCCGCGGCGGCGGCGCAGCCCGCCAATGACGCGTGCGCAAACGCCGTGGTGGTGCGCGTGGGTGATGTCGTCGCCGGGACGGTGCTCGGGGCGACATCGGACGGGACGACGGCGTGCTCGCCCGCGGGCGTCAACGTGCCCGATGTGTACTACCGCTTCACGCCGATCACGGCGGGGCTGTACACCTTCAGCCTGTGCGGCGGGACGGCGTGGGACACGGTGATCAGCGTGCACCGCTTCTGCCCGGCGAACCCGGGCGGCGAGGTGGATTGCGACGACGAAGGGTGCACGCCGCCGGGCGGTGTGCTGGGGCAGCCGAGCCGCCTGACGACGTTCCTGGCGCCTGGGCAGGAGTATCTGGTGCGCGTGTCGGGGTATGACCTGGGCGCCGCGCTGGGAGACTTCGTGCTGAGCGTGACCGGGCCGGGGCCGGGCGTCGGGGCGTGCTGCCTGGGGACGGACTGCTCGCTGCAGACAGCCCAGGTGTGCGGCGTGGCGGGCGCGACGTACTTCGGCGACCTGAGCACGTGCCTGGCGCCGCAGCGGAACTTGTCGTCGACGGTGGCGCCGAACCTGCCGGGCGTCATCCCCGACAACGCGCCCGCCGGGCTGACGCGCGACTTCACGGTCGCGTCGTTGTTCACGGTCGCGGACGTGCGCCTCACGCTCAGCATTCAGCACACGTGGGTGGGCGACCTGACGATCACGCTCGAGCACGCGGGGCGGACGGCGACAGTGATTCAGCGGGTGCGCGGCGGGATCGCCGGCTCGCCGGTGAACCTCAACGGCGTGTACACGTTCACCGACGGGGCGATGCGCACGTTCTGGAACACGCCCGAGGTAATCTCGAGCACTAACACCGCGGCGGAAATCCCGGCGGGGGACTACTGGGCGTCGGACGCGAGCGGGGCGGCCCTCGGGCTGAGCCAGGTGTTCGCGGGCGTGGACGCGGCGGGGGTGTGGACGCTGCGCGTGGTGGACGCGGGGCCGTCGGACATCGGGCAGGTGCTGAGCGCGACGCTGACGCTGGACCCGGCGCTGGGGAACATCTGCACGACGCCCCCGCCGCCGGTGGGCGCGTGCTGCACGGGGGCGACGGTGCAGGGCGTGGGGACGACGTGCACGCTGGCGGGGCAGGCGACGTGCGGGACGCAGAACGGGACGTACCGGGGCGATGGGACGATGTGCGGCCCGAACCCGTCGACGCCGATCGCGTGCTGCGGCGCGAACTTCAACCAGCAGGGGGCGGTGACGGTGCAGGACATCTTCGACTATCTCACGGCGTGGTTCGCGGGCCAGCCGGGGGCGAACTTCAACGGGCAGGGCGGGGTAACGGTGCAGGACATTTTCGACTATCTGACGGCGTGGTTCGTCGGCTGCCGCATCGTGTGAAACGGGCCGGAACGGGCTGATTCGCAGGCGCGTTGGCGGGCGCGGACCGGGCGGCGGCGGGGCGCGGCTGTGTACGATGTCGCATGACGAGCTTTCCGGCTTCGGCGTCGCGCGGGCAGCACCTGGACTGGCTTCTGGAGATCACGCAGATCCCGACGGCGGCGGGGCGGGAGTGGCGGGTGATCGAGTGGATCCGGCGGTGGGTCGCGGCCCGCCCGGGCCTGCGTATCACGGCGGACCGCGCGGGCAACCTGGTTGTCGACGCCGGCAAGCGTCTGCCGACGGGCGGACGGGGCGCGGGCTCACGCAACGGCAAGCCGGCCGCCCCGATCTACATCACGGCCCACCTCGATCACCCGGCGTTCGTGGTTGAGCGCGTCATCGGGCCCGGGACGGTCGAGCTGAGTTTTCGCGGCGGGGTGATGGACGTGTACTTCGAAAAGGCCCGCGTGCGCGTGCACATGGGCGACGAGCCCGGCACGCCCGGCGGGCGGCCCGAGTCGAGCATCGAGGCGACGCTGACGGGCGAGGGGGACGGCGTCGCGGCGCCGGACGGCTCGCGCCTCTTCAAGACGTACATCGCCGAGCTGGACGAGCGGGCCGACGAGGATCGGCACGCGACGGGCCCGGACGTGCGCGTGGGCGACGTGGCGACGTGGGCGCTGGAACCGGCGTCGGTGGATGAGAACGGCGTGGTGCACACGGCGGCGTGCGACGATCTGGCGGCGCTCGCTGCGGCGGTGAGCGCGTTCGACACGCTGGTGAACCTGGCCGAGCGCGGCGAGGCGGTGCTGGACGTGCGCTTGCTGTTCACGCGCAGCGAGGAGATCGGCTTCACGGGGGCGATCGCGGCGTGCCAGCTCAAAACGATGCCCGAGGGGGCCCGCGTCATCGCGCTCGAGAACAGCCGCAGTTTCGTCGATTCGCCGATCGGCGGCGGGCCGATCGTGCGCGTGGGCGACCGGATGAGCATCTTCGATCCGGCGCTGACCGCGGCGTGCGCGAAGCGCGCGGAGGAGATCAGCGGGCACGCGTCGGTGCCGACGGCGTCGCAGCGGAACAGCGACGTGGCCGGGTGGAAGTGGCAGCGGAAACTGATGGCGGGCGGTGCGTGCGAGGCGACGGTGTTCTGCACGTACGGGTACAAGGCGACGTGCCTGTGCCTGCCGCTTGGCAACTATCACAACATGGCCGATCTGGCGGAGGTGCAGGCGGGGACGTTCGATGCGCAGCGGAAGGGCCCGCCGCGGGTTGGGCGGGAGTTCATCCACCGCGACGATTACCACGGGCTGGTCGACCTGCTGGTAGCCATCGGGCAGAGCCTGCCGGAAGGCGGCGGGGCGCTGGAGCGGATCGAGAAACTGTTTGAGAAAACACGCGGCGTGCTCGGGCCGATGGGCGGCGAGGCGCGGGGGGCGGGCGCGGCCGGCGCGGCGCGTGGTCGGAATGGCGCGGTGAAGAAGGGGGCGAAGGTTCGGGCGGCGGCTAAGCCGCCGGCGGGTAAGGCGGCGACGGTCAAGAAGGCGGCCGGCAAGAAGCCGGCGGCGCGGGGCAAGGTTGGGCGCAGGGCGCAGCGGTGAGTCTGGAGCGGGTGGCGCTGGTGCGGGTCGGGCGTGGGGCGCTCGCGGGGAACGCCGCGCGGCTGGTGCGTGAGCCAGGGTGGCTCGATGGCGCGCCGGTGCTGAAGGAACAGGGCGCGGCGTGGGTGCGTCGGGCCCGCGTGGGTGATGTTGAGATCGTGGTCAAGTGCCGCCCGATCGCGTCGGTGCGGCGGCGGGTGCAGTCGATGCTCGGGCTCGGGCATGCGCACCGGCAGTGGCGCGGGGCGCAGCGGCTGGAGGCGGCGGGCGTGCGCACGGGGCGGCCGGTGTGGATCGCGCGGGCCCGCCTCGCCGGCGTGCCCGTCGAACTGCTGGCCCTTGAGTTCGTGCCGGGCGAGACGATGCTGGAGGTGCTTGATCGCGTGCGGCGCGGCGTGGGGCCGCAGGTGCGCGTGCAGCACGCGATCGCGCACGCCGCGGGCGAACTGGTGACGCGGATGGTGCGGGCGGAGCTATTCAACCGGGATCACAAGGCGTCGAACATCGTGGCGATGAGTGGGGGGAGCGAGGGGCGCGCGGAGGCGGCGGTGATCGACTGCGTCGGCGTGCGCGCGTGCGCCGGGGCGGAGCGGACGCGCGCGGCCCGCGCGATGCTTGCGGCGATGATGATCGAGGCGATCGGGTGCGGGTGCACGCCGCGGCGGGCGCTGTGGATGCGGGCGATCGTCGCGGCGGAAGGCGGCGCGACCGGCGCCCGCGCCGAACGGCGTGCGAACATCCGCGCGATCGTGGCGGATGTCGCGGCGACCATCGCGGCTCACGGCGACCCGACGCCCCGCGTGAACCCGCTGAGTGCCGCGGGCGGCGCCGGCGCGGGCGGGTGAGTTGCGCGACGCCGCCTCGTGCGGTACCCTTGCGGCTGTGACGTCAGGCACGATCAAGAACGGGACGAAAGCCGCGCACGAGCGGGCGGCCGCGCGGAACGGACGGAACAAGTCCGCGCCGGTGACGCGGGTCCGCAACGGCAAGCGCGTCGAGGTCGCGGACGAGGCCCACATCACGCCGATCGCGGGGCCGTTGCCGAAGATCGGCGAGACGCTGCGGCTGAAGCACCCGGAGCACGGCGCGGAGGCCCGCGTGATCGTGGGCGATTGCCGGGAGATTCTCGCCGGGTTGGACGAGGTGCGGCGCGGGGAGCTGGATCTGGTGTTCGCCGACCCGCCGTTCAACTGGGGGCGCGGGTACGACGCGTGGAAGGACGCGATGGCGGAGCGCGAGTATCTCGCGTTCACGTACGACTGGATCGACCTGTGCGTGCGCGGGCTCCGTGACGGCGGGGCGCTGTGGATCAACATCCCGGACGACTGGGCCGCGGACATCGTGTGCTATCTGAAGGGTCGCGGCGTGGTCGATCCGCGCGCGGGCGGGCCCGGGCGTCCGCCGGCGGCGATGACGATGCAGAACTGGTGCGTGTGGCACTACCGCTTCGGGCAGAACTCGGTCGACCGGTTCATCAACTCGAAGGTGCACGCGCTGTACTTCATCAAGGGCGGCGGGCAACACACGTGGAACCCGCTGGACGTGCTGGAGATGTCCGACCGCGCGGCGATCTACGGCGACCCGCGGACGCAGTCGAAGAAAGACGGCATGCCCGCGGGCAAGCGCGTGCCGATGGACGTGTGGTACGGGCAGTTCTGGGGTCGGGTGCAGGGCAACAGCAAGGAACGCCGCCATTACCACGACAACCAGTTGCCCGAGGTCTACCTCGAACGCGTGGTGCGGGCGTGCTCGAAGCCGGGCGATCGCGTGCTCGACCCGTTCCTCGGGAGCGGGACCACGGGCGTGATCGCGCACGCGCTCGGGCGCAGGTTCATCGGGTGCGAGTTCAGCCCGGAGAACGCGGCCCGCGCGCTGGAACGCATGCGCCGCGGGCCGGTGCGCCTGGGCGCGCTGAAGGACGCGAGCACGGCGATCTTCAAGAAGCGGGGCGGGAAGCGGGCCCGGGCGGCGGAGGCGGCTGCGGATGAGGGCGACACCGAAGTCTGACGGCTGTCGGTGAGCTCCCACGATGAGTCTGTATACCAGACAAAAAACGTACAGACCAGTACGCGCGGTAGATATCGCTCACAGTCGGCCCGTTTCGTGATCGATTCCGCGCTCAGTTATCGATCACGCCAGTGTTTTCACGGAAACCGGAGCCTTCTGGGCTGTTTGGACTACCCGTAGTCTCCCGGGCCCGTGTATTCTCCGGGCTCTCGGGCGTGGGGCGGTCTTGTTGGGGTTGCGATGCTCCTGCTCGACGCACTCGGCTCGGTACTGGCACAGACGGCGGCTGGCGGATCTGCGGAGGCGGCCCAGCCGGCGGTGCAAGCGGCGGCACAGGCGGCCGCGACGCCCGCGATCGACTCCGGGTCGACGGCGTGGATGCTCGCCTCCAGCGCGCTGGTGCTGCTCATGGTGCCGGGCCTCGCGCTGTTCTACGGCGGGATGGTCCGGCGGAAGAACATCCTGACGACCATGCTGCACTCGTTTGTGGCGATGGCCGTCGTCGGGGTGCACTGGGTCGTCGTCGGCTACATGCTCGCCTTCGGCAAGTCGCAGGGCGGGCTGATCGGGTGGGATCCGTCATTGATCGGGCTGGCGGGGATCGAGCCGGGCAAGCTCTTTGGCAGCAAGGGCGTGCCGGAGCTGGTCTTCGTGATGTTCCAGGGCAAGTTCGCGATCATCACGCCGGCGCTGATCTCCGGCGCGGTCGCCGAGCGGATGAAGTTCTCGAGCTACCTGCTGTTCATTCTCGCGTGGGTGACGCTGGTGTACTGCCCGCTGGCGCACTGGGTGTGGGCCGAGGGCGGGTGGCTGTACACGATGGGCGTCCTGGACTTTGCCGGCGGGACGGTGGTGCACATCTCCAGCGGCGTGTCGGCGCTGGTGCTGGTGCTGCTCTTGGGGCGTCGGCGGGATTGGGGCGTGAACGGCTCGGGCGGGGCGATCAATCCGAACAACTTGACGTTGACGCTCACGGGCGCGGGGCTGCTGTGGTTCGGGTGGTTCGGGTTCAACGCCGGCTCGGCGGTGGCGTTCGATCCGCCGGTGGCGGGGGCGATCGCGGGGCTGGCGTTCGCGACGACGCAGACCGCCGCCGCGACCGCGGCGCTGGTGTGGATGCTGCTTGAATGGCGGCACACGGGCAAGCCGACGAGCGTCGGGATGGCTTCCGGGATCGTCGCCGGGCTGGTGGCGATCACGCCCGGGGCGGGGCACGTGATGCCGATGTATGCGATCGTGATCGGAGCCGCCGCGAGCGTGGTGTGCTACCTGGCGGTGCAGATGAAGAACCGGCTGGGGTATGACGACGCGCTGGACGCGTTCGGCGTGCACGGCGTGGGCGGGATCTGGGGGGCCTTGGCGACCGGCGTGTTCTGCACCATCCCCGTGGTCGGGCTGATCAAGGGCGAGGCGGGGCAACTGGTCAAGCAGGCCGTCGGCGTGGGCGTCGGCGTTGGGCTGGCGGTCGTCGGTACGCTGGCGATCGGGCTGGTCATCAAGGGCACGATCGGCCTGCGCGTCACCGACGCGCAGGAGCGTGACGGGCTCGATATCAGCGTGCACGGCGAGCGGGGATACCACTTGTAGCAGGGGACAGGGGCTAGGGGACAGGGGCGAGAGGCGAGGGGCGGGGGGGAGCGAGCGCGAGCATGAAACTGATCATCGCCATCATCAGGCCGGAGCGACTGGACGCGGTGCAAGCGGCGCTGCAGAAGGTGTTGGACGAGGGGGACAACTACCGCCTGACGGTCGCGAGCGTGGACGGGCACGGGCGGCAGGAGGGCGAGGTGGAGTTCTTCCGCGGGCAACGCGTCCGCCGGCGCCTGGTGCAGAAGACGCAGATCACCATCGGCGTCAATGACGCGTATGTCGATCGCGCCATCGAGGCGATCATCGCCGGGGCCCGCACGACCGAACGCGGCGACGTCGGCGACGGGAAGATCTTCGTCATGCCGCTGGAGCAGTGCGTGCGGATCCGCACGGGCGAGCGCGGCGGGAGCGCGATCTGATACGGCTCAGCGTCGGAACGTGGGCGTTGGTGCAACCGAAACGGTTGAGGCAGAAGCCCCACGCGGAGCGTGGGGGTACCCAAGACGCCCGAGCATCACCGGCGATTCGTATGAGCGCACATCGGGCGGAAAGCAAACGCCCGGGCGCGGTGCGCCCGGGCGGGTAAGGATCGATTCGAACTGGAACCGGGTGGGGGAGGCGGCGGTTTAGAAGCCGCCCTTGAGCTGGCCGCCCTTGGTCTTCTCGCGGAGCGCGGCCTGAGCCCGGAGGCGGCGCAGGGCGGGCGTTTCCTTGGTGATTTCTTCGACGCTGCGGGCGGGCGTGCGGTCCTTGCGGGCGCCGCCGGCGGGCTCGGGGGCGGCGGTCATGGCCTTGATGCTCAGGCTGATGCGGCGCGTGCCGGGGTCGATCTTGAGGACCTTGCACTGCACGACCTGGTCCTGCTTGAGCACGTCCTGCGGGTGGTTGATGCGCTTGTGGGCGATCTCGCTGACGTGGACGAGGCCTTCGACGCCGGGGGCGAGCTCGACGAAGGCGCCGAACTCGGCGAGGCGGGTGATGCGCCCGTTGATCTCGGCGCCTTCCTTGATGTCCGCCGCCGCCGTCTGGAACGGGTCGCTGGACATCTGCTTCATGCCGAGGCTGATGCGGCTCTTCTTGATGTCCTCGTCGTTCCACTCGATCTTGAGGACCTTGACCTTGACGGCCTGGCCTTCCTTGACGTGCTTGGTGATGGCCTGTTCGCCGAAGCCGACGCGGTCGTAGGTGAGGTCGGAGAGGTGGATGAGCCCGTCGACGCCGCCGATGTCGACGAAGGCGCCGAAGGGCATGATCTTGCGAACGGTGCCGTCGACCGTGTCGCCTTCCTTGAGGGTGTCCTTGAGCTTGACGGCGCGGTCCTTGCGTTCCTGCTGGAGCAGGTCGCGCCGGGAGAGGACGATGTTGCCCTTGCCGCGACGGTCGATCTGGCTGACCTGGCAGGTCAGTTTCTCGCCGATCATGACGGAGAGGTCGGGGATGCGGTCGAGGGAGACCTGGCTGGCGGGCATGAAGGCGCGGTGCCCGGCCACTTCGACCTCGAGCCCGCCCTTGTTCACGCCGACGACCTTGCCCTCGACGGTCTGCCCGATCTCGAGCGTTTCCCACGCGGCCTTGACGACCGAGCCGGGGCGCGAGCAGACGAAGAGGTTCTCACCCGCTTCGAACTTGTCGATGACGACTTCGACCTGAGACCCGACGGCGGGCGTCTGGTCATCGGGCCACTGGGTCTTGGCGGCGACGCCGAGTTCCTTGGGCCCGAACTCGATGAACAGGTCGGTGGGGCCGACGCTGACGACGGTGCCGGTGCGGTGCTCGCGTCCGGCGCTGACGACGCGCGGGCCCTTCAGGGCGGCCTTGGCGGGCCCGCCGATGGGCGCGACGTCGTGCCCGGGGAGGGTGACGGGGCCCTTGGGGCGTTCCTTCTTGCGGTTGGCGTCGCGCGGGCCGCGGTGTTCGCCGGCGCGGTCGCCGGGCTTGTCGCCGGGCTTGGCGTCCTTGTCGCCGAAGACGGCGGCCATGGCCTCGTCGATCTCGGCGGAGAGCGACGCGTCCATCGCGCCGCCGGCGGGTGCCTCGCCGTTGACCGGCGCCTTGGCGGGCTGGTCAGGTCCGTCGGCGTGAGCCGGGGGACGCGGGGCGTCAGTGTGAGCCGAGGGGCCGGACGGATCGACGGGAGCGTGCGGGTCCATGGTCGGGCGGGGAGGAGTGGTGGGCTGGGCGCGTCGTGCGCCGCGGCGGGCGGGTGATTGAAGTCGGGATGTGCTGACGATCCGTCAGAAAAGCGTCGGGTTCAGATGAGACCGCTTCTCCGCACAACCGAAGGGCCCGGCTGGCCGCCCGCGCGTGTGCGCGAGTGATCCGGCCTCCGGGGAACCGCAAGTCTACTCCACGGCCCGGGGGTCCGCCCGTCTGTTGCCCCGGGGATCGGTCGAGTCGTCGCGCGGGGGTCGAAATCCGGGCGATCGGCAAGTTTTCGGGCCTGTGCCCGGAAGCGGGCGGGTGGGGCACACGCGCGGGTGGAACCTGAGCGGTGTGTTCGATCGGCCCGGCAGCGGCGATAGCCGCGGGCGCCGGTGGCGGATGAGTCGCGGGCGGCGGGCGGGCGGGCGGGGGGGCGTCGCGGCGGGAAGGCCCGCGTGCGGACGTTCCCCTGAACTGGAGATCGATCATGCGGGCACAGGCGATCGCGGCGGCGGCTGGGTGTGTGGCGGCGCTCGGGCTGCAGGCGATGCTCGTGCCGGCGGCACGGGCGGACGTGCTGTTCGACTCCCTCGGAACGTGCACAACGATCAACCCGCAGATTGGCCAGTCCGTGGCGCGGCGGCTCATGCCGCCGGGACAGACGTTCAGCGCGCGGCGGTCGGGCGTGAGTTTCGTCCTGGGGGGCAACGGCTCGTACATGCTGGACGCGATCACGCTCCCGCTGTCGCGCAGTTCGCTGACCGGGACCGTCCAGTCTCTGCGCGTGCGGCTCGCGGTCGACAACGGCGGCGTGCCGGGCTCAACGCTCGAGGTGCTGGCCGAGACGCTGGCGCCGCCGACATACCCGCTGACGGCGCCGGCGTCGGCGATCACGCTGACCTCGCCGACGCGCCCAGTGCTGCAGGGCGGGATGAAGTACTGGCTGGTCCTGGAGTTGAGCGGGAACACGGCCCTGACGAGCGAGGTGACGTATATCTGGCACCAAGGCGAGTTGAACACGCCGCCGATGGAGTGGATCGCGCAGACGACGACCGGCGCGTTCCCGAGCGACCCGTGGCCGACGACGACGGTGCCGGTGACGTTCCCGCTGCGTGTGGAGGCGTCGCCGGCGACGGCGTCGTGCTGCAACCGGGCGATCGGGGTGTGCGCGGTGCTACCGCGGACGGAGTGTCGTGCGTCGATGGGGCTAACTCCGGGCCTGCCCGGGTCGACGTGCGCGCTGCTGGTCTGCCTGCCGCCGTGCCGCGCGGACATCAACGGCTTCGGCGGCGTGACGGTGCAGGACTTGTTCGAGTATCTGTCGCTGTACTTCGGCGGGTGCTGATCGGTGCGGCGCGCGATGAACAGGAGAAAACCGATGCGCGGGCGAAGCAAGGCGGCGGGTATCGCGGCGATGATGGTCGCGGCGGCGTGTTCGCCGTCGGCAACAGGCGAGCCGATCGTGGACACGTTCGGGCCCGGGGTCGGGTTCGATCAACAATCGTTTACATCAGCGGTGTCGGTGTTCGTCGACCGTGCGCGGCTGACGTCCCTGCGTCTGGGCGTGCGGTTTCAGGTTGGGCCGGCGGACCGTCGGCTGACGTCGATCACGCTGCCGATTTCCACGGTCAACTTCGCCGGGCTGAACGCGCTGCGGGTGCGGATCGCGGCCGACGCCGGCGGCCTCCCGGGCCCGACGCTCGAGGTGATGGGCCAGCAGATCAGCGTGCCGACGATCGGGAACATCGCGCCCTCGGTGTTCCGCTCGCAGACGCGGCCCGTACTGAACGCCGGCGCGTCGTACTGGATCGTGACCGAGCCGATCGTGGCCCCGCCGATCGGGCCGATGCTGGTGATCGAGGCGTACGCGTGGCATGTCAGCACAGGCACGACGGCGCTGCTGCTGTCTCAGGAAACGCGCATCGACGAGCTGCCGACGGGGCCGTGGACGGCGGGCACGTCGACGGGCGAGCTGGCGCTGCGCGTCGACGCGGACCCGGTGACGCCGCCGTGCGCGGCGGACTTCAACCGCAGCGGCACGCTGAGTGTGCAGGACCTGTTCGACTTCCTGTCGGCGTACTTCTCCGGGTGCTGAGGCGGCGACCGCCGCGGGCGTGCGCGTGAAAATGGGGTGGCGTCGGGCTTTCGGACGTGCCGGCGAAGGGCGCGGGACGCCTTGCCGCGCGGCGTGCTGTCGGCGATACTCGGGCGGGCGGGGGGCGGCGGTGTGGTGGGGGGCGGTTGAGCCTGAGGTGAGCCATGCGTGGTCCCGACCGATCGCGGCGCTGTTCGTGGTTGAAGATGACGGCGTCGGCGCTGGCGCTGAGCGCCGGTGCGGGCGCGTTCGGGCAGGTGTGCACGCCGGGAACGTTCAGCCAGACGGGGCAGGCGCCGTGCACGCCGTGCAGCGTGGGGACGTTCGCCGCGGGGTTCGGGTCGACGTTCTGTGTGCCGTGCGACGCGGGGTTCTTCGCGCCGCAGGCGGGGTCGAGCGCGTGCCAGGCGTGCCCGGCGGGGACGATCGCGCCGTTTGCCGGGTCGACCGCGTGTCAGGCGTGCCCGGCGGGCACGTTCAATGCGCTGCCCGGGTCGACGGGCTGTGTGCTGTGCCCGGTGGGGACGTTCTCCGGGTTTGCCGCGGCGTCGTGCCAGCCGTGCGGGCCGGGGTTCTTCGGCGTTCAGCCCGGCGCGGCGTCGTGCGTGCCGTGCCCGGCGGGGACGTTCACCGCGCTCTCCGGCGCGACGTTTTGCCAGGCGTGCCCGGCGGGGACGTTCGGCCCGCAGGCGGGGTTGACGTCGTGCCTGTTGTGTCCCGTCGGGACGTTCTCCGGGGGGCCGGGCGCCGCGTTCTGCGCGCCGTGTCAGGCGGGGTTCTTCGCGCCGGAGGCTGGCGCGCAGAACTGTTTCCCGTGTGCGGGGGGGTTCTTTTCACAGTCCGGCGCGGCGCAGTGCTCGCCGTGCGGCGTGGGGCAGTTCAGTTTCCCGGGCTCGCCCGGGTGCGTGCTGTGTCCGGCGGGGACGTTCGGCGCGTTCACGGCTTCGCCGTCGTGCCAGCCGTGCCCGGCCGGCTCGTTCAGCGCGGTGACGGGCTCGTTCTCGTGCCAGGCGTGCCTAGCGGGGACGTCGAGCCAGTCGGGGTCGACGCAGTGTGTCGAGTGTCCGCCGGGGACGTACTCCGCGCCGGGCGCGGCGACGTGCACGAGCTGCGCCGGCGCCGTGCCGCAGTTCACGCAGCAGCCGGTCGGGGGAAGCGTCGCGGGCGGGCAGACGGTGCTGCTGACCGCCGCGGCGTTCAGCCCGCCCGGGCTGACGACGACGTATTACTGGCGCCGCAACGGCGTGACGATCATCGACGGCGGCCCGTTCATGGGGGCGTCGACCGGGACGCTGATGATCTCGAACATCACGCTCGCCGAGGGCGGCACATACGACGCGGTCGCGATCAACGGGTGCGGGTGGCAGGCCAGCGATCCGGCGGTGGTGGTGGTGATCTGCCGCGCTGATTACAACCGCTCGGGCGCCATCACGGTGCAGGACATCTTCGACTACCTGGCCGGCTACTTCGCCGGGTGCACGGGCGCGGGGGCGGCCCCCTGCTTCGGCACGGCGGACATCAACGCCTCGGGCTCGATCACCGTGCAGGACATCTTCGACTTCCTGTCCAGCTACTTCACCGGGTGCTGAGCGGCTGACGTGTCGGCGCGGCGGCGGCCGGGGCAGCCTTGGCTCAGTCCAGCACGGGCTCAGTCCAGCACGGGCTCAGTCCAGCACGGGCTCAGTCCAGCACGCGGTGGATTTCCGTCTCGTCCGTCAGGCCGGCGGCGACCTTGTCGCGCGCGTCGTCGAGCATCGTGCGCATCCCGAGCTGGCGGGCCCGCTGGGCGATGACGACGGCGTCGTCGCCCTTGACGACCATCTGACGCAGCTCGTCGCCCATCACCATGATCTCGTACACGGCGATGCGCCCGAAGTACTTGGCGCCCAGGCATTTTTCGCAGCGGCCCGCGTACAGGCCGGAGCTTGACCCCTTGCCCGTGCCGCGGCAGGTCTGGCAGGTGCGCCGGAGCAGGCGCTGGGCCATCGCGGCGAGCAGTGTCGAGGTGATGAGGTAGCGTTCGACGCCGATGTCGTTCAGGCGGGCGATCGCCGTGGGCGCGTCGTTGGTGTGCAGCGTCGCGAGCACGAGGTGCCCCGTGAGGGCGGCCTGGACGGCGAGCTGCGCCGTTTCCTTGTCGCGGATTTCGCCGACGAGGATGACGTCGGGGTCCTGACGGAGCAGGGCGCGGAGCCCGGCGGCGAAGGTCACGCCGCGCTTGACGTTGACCTGCGTCTGGCTGATCCCTTCGAGGTGATACTCGACGGGGTCTTCGATGGTCATGACGTTGCGGCTGGTGCGGTCGATCTTGCCCAGCCCGCCGTAGAGCGTGGTGGTCTTGCCCGAGCCGGTGGGCCCGGTGACGAGGATGATGCCGGTGTTCTTGCTGACGAGCTTGTTGAACTCGGTCTGCATGTGCGGCAGCATGCCGACTTCGTCGAGGGAGAGGCGCGTCTGGCTCTGGTCGAGCAGGCGGAGGACCAGGCGCTCGCCGTAGACGGTGGGGATGACCGAGAGGCGGATGTCGATCTTGCGGTTGCCGACGCGGACGGAGGAGTGCCCGTCCTGCGGGCTGTGGCGGTTGGCGATATCGAGCTCGGTCATGACCTTCATGCGCGAGCTGATGGCTGGGGCGAGGGCGAGCGGGGGCGTGAAGGCGTCGACGAGCATGCCGTCGATGCGGAAGCGGATGACCAGGCGCGTCTCCATCGGGTGGACGTGGATGTCGCTGGCGCGCCGGCGGAGGGCCTCGAACAGGATCATGTTGACCAGACGGATGACGGGCGTCTGGCGGGCGAGCTGGAGCAGGTCGGTCGCGTTGCGGATGCTGCCGGCGGCCGACTCGATGGCGCGCTCGTCGAGGGGCATCTCCTCGACGATCTCGGTGACCAGGTCCTGCTTCTGCTCGTAGCCGCGGTTGATCAGGTTGACCACGGCGCCGCGCGGCGAGAGGACCAGGCGCACGGGCATGCCGAGTTTGTCTTCCAGGATGCTGAAGACGGCGGGCTGCATCGGCTGGGCCGTGACGCAGGTCATCACGTGCCCGTCGCTATCGAGCCCCGCGACCAGGCGCTCGCGCGCGATGTTCGCGGGCACGAGTTCGTAGAAGCGCGACGCCGACTCGTTGAACTTCGGCTCCGGCTCCATCGGGATGCCGGTCCGGCGCGAGAGCTTTTCCAGGGCCGTGTGCTCGTCGATCGCGAGCATGCTCAGCAGCACGTCCCACGGCTCGTCGTCGGAGCCGGGGAGCTGCGGGAAGCTCTTGAGCTGCTCCGGGCGGATGTCCAGCCCGCGGGCCGCGGCGGGGGCGTCGTCGTCCTGCACCGCGAACTGGCGCGCGATCAGGGCCCAGTCCGACGAGCCGTTGCGCACGCTCGCGCCGCGCGCACCGGCGTCGATGGTGGGTCGCTTCTCGATGGCGCCGCTAGTTTTCTTGCCCATCGTCGTTGAACCTGCCGGGCGGGGAGAGTGATCGGGGAAAGGTCGTGAGCGCGACGTGCGGAGAACGGATCAGTCGAACGGCCGGGTCAGTCGAACGGCCGGGTCAGTCGAACGGCCGGATCAGTCGAACGGGTAGATGTCTTCCTTGGGTTCGAAGGAATCGCGGCGCTTGTTTTCCTTGCGGGCGTCGGAGTCGCGCCGGCGGTCCTGCGCGTCGGCGCCGTCGACGACGTTGATGCGCACCGGCTCCGGCGCGGGCAGTTCGGTGGGCATGTCCAGCGTGACCAGCGGCTTGCTGGTGATCAGGCGCAGGTCGGCGAAGGTCGGGTCCCGCATGATCTTGGGCGTGATGAACACGAACAGCGTCGTGGTCGTCTTGGTGAAGTTCTGGTCCTTGAACAGGTTGCCGATCAGGGGGATGTCGCCCAGCAGCGGGATCTTGAGGATCGTCTTGCTGGTGGCTTCCTGCGTCAGCCCGCCGACAACGATCGTGTGATCCGTCGGGACGGTGACCGACTCGCTGGTGACGCGGTTGCGCAGGCGCGGCGGGGGCAGGTTGGCGGAGCCTTCGCCCACGAACGAGGACAGTTCGACCTCATAGTCCAGGCGGAGGTAGCCGCCCTCGGCGATCTGCGGCGTGACGGTGAGGCGCGGGCCGGCGTCTTCGAACCCGCCGAACGACGTCACGTTGGGCTGCCCGGTCTGCACCTGCGTCGTGGAGGTCGGGCGCTGCTCGATGGACTCGATGACGGCTTCGGAGTTGTCGTCGACCAGGAGCTGCGGCGTGGCGATCGTGCGACCCTTGGTATCGCGGGCCAGGGCGTTGATGAGCAGCGGCACATCGCGCGAGCGGATCAGGGCCGCCGTGACGCCCGTGAGGTTCGGGTTGGGCACCTTCGGGCTGGTGATCCCGCCGGTGGTGGTGGTGCCGGTGCCGCTGGTGAGGCTGCCGAGCCCGAAGTTGGTGTTGAAGGCGAACTGCCCGATGATCTGCTGGGCTTCGACGGTGAGGTCCAGCCCGTCGGTGGAGGAGACGACGACGATCTTGGCGTCGAGGTAGACCTGCGGGCGGCGGAGGTCGATGCGGTCGATGAGCTGCTTGAACTGGGGCTGGAGTTTGGCGCGGGCCTTGACGACGACCTGGTTGTTCTGATCGTCGGAGATGACGAACACGTCCTCGCCGTCAAGGTCGCCCAGGCCGGCCTCGGCGCCGTTCTGGTTGAGGGCGGCGTTGGCGGCGGCCTGCGGGTCGCGCTGGCGGTTGAGCTGGTTGGTGCGCTGGCGGGTGGCCCCGCCCAGGTCGCGGCCCAAGAGCCCGCCGCGGTTGCCCGTGGGGGCGGTGTTGGAGAGCAGGTTCTGGATGACGGTGGCGACTTCTTCGGCCTTGCCGTGCTTGAGCTTGTAGAACTCGATGGTGACGCGGTCGCGTTCGGAGAGGTCTTTGAGCTGGGCGATGAGGGCCTGAACGCGCTGGTGCTGGGCCGGCGTGCCGCGGTACATGAACCCGCCGGACTCGGGATAGATGACGAACCCGACGCCGACGACCTCGTTGGCTTGCTGCGGGAAGCCGGGGACGCCGGGCTGGGGCACGCCGACGCGGCCGGTGGTGGCCCCGCCGCGGCCCGTGCTTGATTCAAAGGTCGTCGACCCGCCGAGCTGCTCCTTGGCGCCGGCGTTGGCGACGGCCTCGGCGGTCGCCAGGCCCACGGGGTAGAAGCGCTGCTCGAGCGTGTTGGGCACGTCGACGAGCTTGAGCGTGTCGGCGAGGAGCTTCTGCTCGTCCGGGCGACCGCGGAACAGCAGCGCGTTGCTCGCCGGGTCCACCGTCAGCCGCTCGTTGATGTTCAGCGTGCTGGGGCTGGAGACCCCGACGATCTGCGGCTGGTTGGGCTGGCCGGGCACGCCGGCGCTCAGGCGCTGCGTCGCCTGGCCCATCAGTTCCAGCACGCGGTCGCGGGCGCTGGTGGCGGCGACATGGTCGAGCGGGTACCGCGAGAACTCGAGGGCGGCCCGCTCGGTCACGATCGTGTCGATCAGCGACTGCACCAGGTCCAGCACGCGGGGCGTGTCGGTCATGATGATCACGCCGATGTCATCGAGGAACGTCGGCTGGGCGTTCTGCACGCCGCCCTGGCGGTTGACGTTGATGACGTTCGCGATCACCTGCTGCAGCGTGGACGGGCGGATGTTCGGCGTGCGCAGCACGCGCGTGGTCGTGTAGTCGCCCGAGCCGATGGCGGGCTGGATGGCGCTCCGCGGCTGGACCTGGAAGATGCCCAGCTTGTCCTGGACGATCGTGTAGTCCTTGCCTTCCAGCACGCCGATCAGGAAGTCCATCAGATCCGCCTTGCGGATCGTGATCGGCGCGGTGAACGTGACCGTCTGGCCCTGCAGCCCGGCGTCCGACAGGATGAGCTGGATGTTCAGCGTGTCGCGCACCCAGTTGATCAGGACCGGGATCTGCACCGCGTCGGTGAACTCCAGGCGGACAAACCCCTCCGGCACGATGTCGGCGTCCGCGGCGGGCTGAGCGCTCGCGCCCGCCGGCGCCATCGGCTGTCCCGGCGCGAGCGGCACGGGCGGGCCCTGCACATCCGGCACGGGCACCGGTTGCACGGGCTGGGCCGGCTGCGCGCCCGGCTGCGGCCGCACGTTCGGCTGCGACGGCGACTGGGCGCCGGGCTGGGCCGCAGGCTGGGCCGCGGGTTGGGTGGCCGACTTGGCCGCCGGTTGGGCGGCGGGTGGGGCGGGCGGGGCCTTGCCGGTCTCCGGGATGGAGAACTTCACGCCCTGCTTGGCGGCCTGCTCGCGCAGGCGCTGGATCATGCGCTCGCGCTCGATCTGCTCGGGCGTCTTGTCCACGCCCGCCGGCGCGCCCGCGTCATCCTTCTTTTCCTCGGCGGGCTTCTCCGCGTCCGACTTCTTCTCCGCGTCGGACTTCTTGTCCGCGTCGGACTGCTGCGCGAGCGCGGCCCTTGAGACCAGCCCGATGCGCACGCCGCCCGCGTCGTCGAGGCGGATATCGGGGGCGATCCCGGCGAGCACGACGGCGCCCGCCGCGGCTGTGAGCCAGGCCGCCCGCAACGTGGTGTCGGATCCCTCTCGGTGCTCCATGCGTCTGCTGTCCATCGCCGTCCTCTGCGAAAATCCGTCATTGCCCGCGCAACGCAGGATCGCCGGCGCCCAAGCGCGCCCCATCACCCCGCCCCCCTCGGACACTCAGCGAGCCAAGCGTACACCAACACCCCCGGACGCGCCACCACAGGGTCCGGCACAGCCTCCGGCGCTCGGGCCCCGCGCCCCGCCCTTGCCTGGGTCGGGGTGCTCGGCCTTCCGCGCTGGACGCTTGTCCCAACCGTCGGCATGTCGCCGCGGGTGTGCGTCGGCGGTTGAACCGGCTTGGCGCGGGGTGGATGCACGTTCCCATCAAACCGCGCGCCGGTCGGCGTGAACGGGCCGGCGCACCCCGGTTGCACCCACCGCGTTCGTACACTCCCGCCATGCGTGTGGTCAGTCTGCTCCCGTCGGCGACCGAGATTGTGGCCCTGCTCCTTGATGGGCCCGGTGGGGTTGGGGGTGGCGGTGGGGGAGGGAGCCGCCCGGAACTGGTCGGCCGCTCGCACGAGTGCGACGCGCCCCGCGAGCCCTGGCTGGAACGCCTGCCCGTGCTGACGGCGGCCCGGACGCATGGAGATGACCCGGCCGACATCGATCGCCAGGTCCGCGAAGCCCTCGCCGAGCACCGCGCGCTGTACACGCTCGACGAGGATCGCCTGCGCGATCTGAAGCCCGACGTGATCATCACGCAGGACCTGTGCGCCGTGTGCTCGATCGATCTGGCCAGCGTGCGCCGAGTCGCGGCGGGTTTGGCCAGCACGCCCCGGGTCATCAGCCTCAACCCGCTCAGCATCGAGGGCGTGCTCGACGACGTGCTGCTGGTGGGCGAGGCGCTGGGTCTGGCGGCCCGGGCGCGGGAGGTGGTCGTTGGGCTGCGTCAGCGGCTGTACGCGGCTCAGGAGTACGTCTCGCCGTACGCCGCCCGCCCGAACGTGGCGTTTTTGGAATGGACCGACCCGCTGTTCATCGGCGGGCACTGGACGCCGCAGTTGATCGAGCGGGCCGGGGGCGAGCACCCGCTGAACCCGACGCAGGCGACGGCGGGCGCGGGTGCTGCGGAAGGGCCGGCCGGGCAGACGCTGCGCGTCGCGGGCAAGAGCGTGCGCGTGCCGCCCGAGATCCTCGCGGCGACGCGGCCGGACGTGCTCATCGTGTCGCCCTGCGGCGTGCCGCTGGAGCAGGCAATTGCGCAAACGGAGCGTCTGGCGGCGTCGGCGTGGTGGGCCGGGCTGCCGGCGGTGCAGGCCGGGCGCGTCGCGGTCGTGGACGGCAACCAGATGTTCAACCGCCCCGGGCCGCGACTCGTCGACGCGTTCGAGTTCCTGGTCGGCTACCTCAACGACCGCCCGGACGTGATCCCGCCCGGGTTCCCGTGGCGACGGTTGTGAAGCAGATCAGCAGCCGGCGAACTCAGCAGCCGGTGAACTCAGCAGCCAGTGAACCAGGCCGTCAGGAAGTCGAAGATGTCCTGGACGGTGACGCCGTTCTGACCGTTGAAGTCCGCCGCGGGCGCGTTGGAGAACCAGCCGGCGAGGAAGTCGAAGATGTCCTGCACGGTGACGCCGCCCTGGCCGTTGTAATCCGGGCGGCACGCGGGCGGGGCGACGGCGGGGGCGTTGATCGCGAAGGTGGTCGTGATCGTGCGCGATTCCTGCGGGTCGAGCGTCAGTGTCCACTGGAACGCGAGGGCCGCGTCGCCGTCGAACGTGCTCAACCCGTTGCCCAGGTCGTTGACCGTCGTGTTGTTCAGCGCGTTGCGAACGTCCGTCCCGCTGGCGAGCAACCAGCCCGCGGCGTCGGGCGCGACGAACTCCACAAAGTCGTTCGACGTCACTTCCGTCTGACGGAAGGTGAGCACCGGGGCGCCGGGCACCTGGTTGACGGCGTCGTCGGTCTGCGGCACGGGCAGGCCGTTGGGCAGGTCGATGTCGTTGATGAGGTAGAGCTTGAAGGTGCGGCGCGTGGGATTGATGTTCTTGACGACCATCGTGCTGAGCACGCGGGCCTGGGTGGGGTCGGGCGTGGATTCGATGCGGACGGTGATGCGCGCGTCGAAGCGCCCGCCGCCCCCGGCGACGCCGGGCCCGGTGTTGGGGTAGTTGTACGTGGCGGTGTCGCCGACGAGGGTGGAGGTCGGGGTCGTGAGCGCGCTCATGAGGCGCGGGCGGGAGTCGATCTCGGTGCGGTAGTACCAGGTGTACTTGTAGAGGATGTCGGGGGTGTTGGCGTCGGTGAACAGGGCGGCGTCGCCGAAGGGCGCGCTGAACGGAGCTGGCAGGGCGCCGGCGCCGGGGCTGATGTTCAGTTTGGCGGTGCCGGAGACAATGTCGCCCGGCGCGGCGATCGCGACGGAGGCGGACAGAAGACCGATAACCCCAGCACACCCAGCCAGCCGCACGCGCATCCGCATGACGTTGCCTCCCGATCGACGCCCCGACCGCGATGGCGGCCGGAGGCCCAAGTGATACGTCCGAAACGGGCGGTCTGCTGCGAGGGGGCGTGAAAAACTGACCCAGCGGTCGCCTGCAACCGCTGACACTCCGGATGGGCGGTTACGTGCCCTTTTTCTTGCGGCGGTGGTCGGGCTTGGCTTGGTCGCGGGCCTTGGAACGCATGGCGCGGCGTTTCTCGCCGCTGAGTCGGTTGGGCTTGAAGAACTCCTCGCCGGTGCGGGGGCCGTCTTTGGTCTTTCCGGGACGGTCCTTGCCTTGGATGTTCTTGAGCTGCTTGGGTTTACCGACGTTTCGCGACTCGGGGTCGGCGACGACCAGGTCCATCTGGCGCATGGCCAGGTCGATGGCGGCGATGGTGACCTTGAGGCGGTCGCCGACGTTGAAGGAGCGGCCGGTCGGGCCGTGGACGAGGGCGCCGGAGCGCTGGTCCAGAACCCAGCGTCCGGTGGACTGTCCGCCGGGTTGAGGGAGGTCCTGGGACTTGATCATGCCGTCGGCGAGGAAGCGGTCGAGCTGAACGAATACCCCCGAGTTGGTGACGCCGGTGATGACAGCGTCGAAGGTCTCGCCCAGGTGGTTGGAGAGCAGTTGCAGGACGAGGAACTGGCGGAGGTTCTGCTCGGCGGCCTCGGCGTTGATCTCGGTCTGGGAGCAGTGGCGCCCGATCTCGACGAGTTCGTCCTGGTCGAGCACGCCCTGTTCGGGGCCGAGGTCCATGAGCACGCGGCCCAAGCGAGCGCGGTCGGCGTCGCGGCGCGGGGCGCGGACGCCGTTGTCGGTCTGACGCAGGAACGCGGATAGGGCGCGGTGGACGGTGAGGTCCGGGTAGCGGCGGATGGGGCTGGTGAAGTGGGCGTACGCCTCGCTGGCGAGGGCGAAGTGGCCCACGAGCGCGGGGGAGTACTCGGCCTTGGTGAGCGTGCGGAGGACGGCGAAGTGGACGGCGCGAGCCGCGGGCGTGCCGGCGGTGGCGTCGAGCAGCGACTGCAGTTCCTGGCGCGTCGGGCTCTTGGGGATGGCGAACCCGGCGACCTTGGCCATGCGGCGGAGGTCGCCGACGTCGCCGGGCACGGGCTCGGGGTGGATGCGCCGGAGCAGCGGGACGTTCATGCCGGCGAAGAGACGGGCGAGGACCTCGTTGGCCTCGACCATGAACATTTCGATGAGCGTGTGGGTGTAGGCGTTGTCCTCGGGCTGGGCGTCGACGACGTGCCCGGCGTCGTCGAAGATGAGTTCCACCTCGGGCAGGTCGAGGTGGATCATGCCCTGGGCCTTGCGCCGGCGGCGGATGGCCTTGGAGCAGCGGTCCATCTCGCGGAGGGCCTTGATGATGGGCTCGGTGTACTTGGGCTCGGTCTTGGCGTGCTTGCGGGCCTCGCGGAGGTCGCCGTCAATGAGGGCCTGGGCTTCGAGGTAGGTCAGGCGCTTGGCGCTCTTGATGAGCGTGGCGTGGGCGCGTTCGGAGATGACGCGGCCGTCGGCGTCGTAGGAGATGAACGCGCTCTTGGTGAAGCGGGGCACGCCCTCGCTGAGGGAGCAGATGCCGTTGCTGAGCACCTCGGGGAGCATGGGGATGACCAGGCGCGGCAGGTAGACGCTGTTGCCGCGCTGGCGGGCTTCTTCGTCGAGGTGAGAGCCGGGGGGGATGAAGTGGGCGACGTCGGCGATGTGGACGCCCAGGTCCCACCCGCCGTCGGCGCGTGGGATGATGTGGATGGCGTCGTCGTAGTCCTTGGCGTCGGGGGGGTCGATGGTGAGGACGAGTTCGTTGCGGAGGTCGACGCGGTCGGGCCAGTTGGCGGCGTCGCCCTGGACGAGTTCGCGGTCAAACTGGGCGGCGGCTGCGCGGGCCTGGTCGACGCACTCTTTGGGGAACTCGCCCGGGAGGGCGTAGGCGGCGATGGTGGCCTGGGTTTCGACGTCGGGCAGGCCGGCCTCGC
This sequence comes from uncultured Phycisphaeraceae bacterium, assembly GCA_964615765.1. Lineage (GTDB taxonomy): Bacteria > Planctomycetota > Phycisphaerae > Phycisphaerales > UBA1924 > CAZTQN01. The sequence goes on along the minus strand of CAZTQN010000005.1, from coordinate 118,772 downwards.
CGAGGACCTTGACGATCACGCCGTTGGCGAGCTCGTTGCTGGCTTCGGGGTAAGAAGTGATCTCGACCTGGACCTTGTCGCCGGCGCCGGCGTTTTTGACAGCGGGGTCATCGACGACGATGGGGGTGGTGAGTTCTCGTCCGTCGGGCATGACGAGCCAGAGCCCGCCGCGTTTGACGAGTTCGCCCGTGAAGCTGGCGCGTCGTCGTTCGAGGACTTCGAGGATGACGCCGGTGATGTCGTTCTCGCCGCCGCGCCCGCCGCGACGGACGGCGACGCGGACGGTGTCGCCGGTGAGTGCGCCGGAGACGGCGTCGGGCGGGATGAAGACATCGCCCTCGCGGAAGGGGGTGTCGGTGGTGACGAAGCCGAAGCCGCGCTGGTTCTTTTTGAAGCGTCCGGTGACGGTGTCGCCCATGCGGGGCAGTTGCACGCGGCCCTGCCCGTCGGTGATGAGGCGGCGTGCGGCGACGAGGGCGTCGACGGCGGCGCGGAACTCGGGGAGGTCGGTGGGCTCTACGCCCAGGTCGCCGGCGAGGCGGGCGATATCCGCCGGCTCGTAGGAGTCATGGGCCAGGTGAGCGAGGAGGCGGCGTTCAAACTTGAGTGACATCAATGAGCATCGGGCCGGCGCCGGGGCGCGGGCGAAGAGGAAGCGGATGAGGTGGTGGAAGAGGGTGAGCGGTGGACGGGGACGGCTGGCGGCGCCGCAGGCGGAGCGTGTGGGTGCCTGAGGCGGAGGCATCCCACGCGGAGCGTGGGGGTACCCGGGGGCGAGGGCCGAGGGCGGCCTTGCCGCGGCGACCCCGCGCACGGCGAGCACCATGATACCGTTCCCCGACGATCCTCGGCGCGGGCCCGGGGCGGACACGCCGGAGAGTGCTCATGACGACGCTGATCCTCCGGCGCCTCTTGCAGATGCCGCTGATCCTGCTGGTGATCTACACGCTGACGCTGATCCTGGCGTGGGCGGTGCCGGGCAACCCGCTGGAGAAAGGGGAGGGGCGCCGCCCGTCGAAGGACGTCGAGCAGGCGATGTTGGCGCAGTACAACCTCGACTCGTTCCCGCGGTTTTACGTGTCGTACCTGGACAGCGCGCTGGGCGTGCGGTGGGTGCGGGAGGGGATCACGGGGGAGGCGGCGCGGCGGGACGCGGCGGCGATCGAGGCGGGGCTGGCCCCGCCGCCCCGGCGCGTGTTCGACCTTGGGCCCAGCCTGCAATACGAGGATTGGCGCGTCAACGAGATCATCGCGTCGAGCCTGCCGGTGAGCGTGACGCTGGGGCTGGCGGCGATCATGATCGCGCTGGTGATCGGCGTGGGGGCGGGCGTGGTGGGGGCGGTGAAGCCCAACTCGCTGGCGGACGTGGCGACGCTGATCATCGCGCTGGTGGGGATCAGCCTGCCGACGTTCGTGATCGGGACGCTGCTCGTGCTGGCGTTCCCGGTGCTGCTTGGGTGGGGGAAGATCGGCGGGTGGGGCGATCCGGGGCAGGTGGTGCTGCCGGCGTTCACGCTGAGTCTGCCGCTGGCGGCGTACATCGCGCGGCTGACGCGGATGGGGCTGCTGGACACGATGAAGGCGGACTTCATCCGCACGGCGCGGGCCAAGGGCATGGGCGAGGCGCGGGTGCTGCTGCGGCATGCGCTGAAGAACGCGTTTCTGCCGGTGCTGAGTTTCCTGGGGCCCGCCGCGGCTGGGGCGATGACGGGCTCGTTCGTGGTCGAGAAGGTGTTCACGGTGCCGGGGATGGGCCAGCACTTCGTGAACGCGGTCCTGAACAAGGACCTGTTCCTGATCATGGGCGTGGTGCTGATCTACGCGACGATGCTGATCCTGTTCAACCTGGCGGTGGACGTGCTGTACCGCTGGGTGGACCCGCGGATCGAGTAGTGGTTCAGCAGCCGGCGTGTTTTTCGGCAGCCGGCGTGCTTTTCAGCAGCCGGCGAACCAGGTCGCGATGAAGTCGAAGATGTCCTGCACGGTGACGCCGACCTGGCCGTTGATGTCGGCGCGGGGGGAGGACTCGAACCACGCGGCGAGGAAGTCGAAGAGGTCCTGAACGGTGACGCCGGCGTTGCCGCCGCCGGTGCAGTTGAAGTCGGCCCGGCAGAGCGGGGAGGAGCTGCGGAGCAGGAGGAAGCCGTGCGCGGGGAGGGAGAGGCTGACGCGGTTGGCGAAGCCATCGCGGCTGACGGGCTGCACGGTGAGGCAGCCGGTGGAGCCGACGCCGCGGCCGCGGTAGATGGCGTCTTCGCTGTTGATGGCCACGCTCCAGGCGCCGGTGGGCACGCCGAGGAGGTACTGCGGGTAGTCGACGTTGGAGAAGTTGGCGATGACCATGAAGGTGTCGCCGCCGGGGGTGGCGGGGGCGGTGCGTTCAAAGGCGAAGACGTTGCCGGACTCGTTGAGGTGCGTGATGCGCAGGTTGGCCCCAGCGAAGAGGGCGGGCTGAGACGTGCGGAGCGCGATGAGATCGCGGTAGAAGTTGAAGACGGGGCGATAGGTCGTCTTCTTGGCCCAGTCGATCTTCTGGGTTTCCCAGCCGTTGGACTCGAGCCACTCGGTGCCTTGCAGGATGGCGGGCATGCCGCGGGAGAGGAGGGTGAGCCCGTTGCCGAGCTTGGTGCGCCCGGTGGCGTAACGGTCGTCGTGCGGCGCGGTGGTGTCGATATCGCGGACGGCGCGCTGGTTGTTGTTGAGGGGCCAAGCGTCGTCGTGGAGTTCGAAGTAGTTGAGGACGCGGTCGCCCTCGACGAACGGGCCGGAGCCGTCGATGGAGCCAGCGAGGCGGCCCACGTCGGGGTCGCCCAGCCCGGCGGCGAAGACGGCGTCGGCGATGGCGTTCTTGAAGGCTTCGTGGTACTGCCCGTCGAAGTTCATGCCCGCAGTGCTGGTGTTCCAGGCGGAGTTGTTGTAGATCTCGCCGATGGCGAGCGCGTCGGCGAAGCGGCGGTCGATGCGGTCGTTCATCCCGCGGATGAGTCGCTGGCCGGCCTGCCACTGCGTGGCGGACACGAGTTCGAACACGGCGTCCTGGCGGTAGCCGTCGAGGCGGAACCAGCCGAGGTGGTGCTCGATGGTGTCAAAGATGTAGTCGAAGGCGGGTTGGCGGTCGATGTCGAGCTGCGAGCCCCAGGGGGTCTGGACGTCGGGCGTGTCAAAGTAGTGCTGGGTGCCGTCGAACTGCCAGAGGAAGTTGCTGTTCGCGTCGACGTGGTTCCAGACCATGTCGACGATGACGGCGATGCCGCGGCTGTGCAGCTCGTCGATCATGAACTTGAGATCGTCCGGCGTGCCGTAGGTCGATTCCCACGCCCAGTACGAGATCGGGTTGTACCCGCCCGAGCCGGAACCCGGGAACTCGTTGATCGGGTTGAGCATGACGGCGGTGACGCCGAGCTCGGACAGGTGGGCGGCGCGGGCGGCGACTTCGCGGTAGGTGCCCTGACGCGTGAATGAGCCGAGCGGGTCGTTGAGCCCGCTGAAGGTGCCGACGTGGAGCTGGTAGATGACCCAGCGGTCGCGGGAAACGGGGGTGAAGTTGGGCGTGCGCCATGAGTAGGCGAGATTGTCGTAGACCCGGCTGTTGAAGTTGTCGGCGTTGTTGATGAAGGCGGCGCGCGGGTCGGGCTTCCAGAGGGTGTTGTTGAAGAAGTACTTGTACGACGCGCCGGCGTTGACGCCGGGAACGAGGCCCACGAAGTCCTCGCCGCGGCGCGTGAGCACGTGGGCGTTGGGCGTGCCGGCGAAGGTGTAGCCGGTGGTCCAGTTGTTGAACGAGCCGCGAACCATGCAGGAGGTCGCGCCCGGGGCCCAGACGCGGAAGACGGTGCCGCCCGTGACGGGCGTGGCGCCGTAGGGGGCGTGGGACAGCGTGGTGAAATCGAGCGTGAACCACTGCGCCGTCGCGGGTTCCGCCGTCGCCACACCGGCGGGCACGAGGTAGCGCTGGTCGGCGCCGTCCGTGGTCCGGATGATGTACGCGAGGCGCCCGGAGGTGGTGGCGGGGATGGTGGCCCGCCAGAGGTTGTAGATCGGCGGGATGCCGGGCGTGGCGCCGACGGGCTGACGCACGGCGGGGATGGACACAATGTCCACGCCGTCGGCGCCGTCGTCGAACAGCACGCGGGCCTCGGTGAGGTCGCCGGCGGCGGTCTGGAAGAGCACGTCGAACGACTCGCCGTTGACCGGGCAGATGGGGCGCCGGTCGGCGAAGGCGACGTGGCTGAGCAGTTCGTCATCGACGACGCCCGGCCCGCCGCCGGCGCTCGCGAGGCCGGCGACGGCCAACACGGCGGACGCGGCTAGGGCTCGCGCGAATGGGGCCCGAACGGGTCCGCGGGTGCGGGAGGAAGTCGTGGTGATCACCGGCGGCGTCGTGGGCATGGTCTTTCCGATACGAACGAGAACCGCCCTTGGTCGACCGGCAGCCTGAGTTTCCCTTGGTGTCACGCAGAATTTCGGCATCGGGAGGGGTCCGATCGACCGGGTCGGACGAACCGGTGGGCTGGGCCGCCGAACAAGACCCGGCCAACTTGAGACATGCCGGCCCATGGGGCGTGTAGAAACGCCCGCGAATACCGTTCCGGCCTCGCGACCCTGACCATGCTGCTGTCCGTCGTCATCCCCTTGTTGAATGAGGAAGGCACCGTTGCGCTGCTGCACGCGGAACTGCTGCGCGTGCTGGGCGTGGCCCGGGAGCGGTTCGGCGTTGAGCATGAGATCGTGTACGTCTCGGACGGGTCGACGGACGGGACGTTCGAGCGGCTGATGGCGATCGCGCGCGAGGATGCGCGGGTGCGGGTGGTGGCGCTGAGCCGGAACTTCGGGCACGAGGCGGCGCTCGCCGCGGGTATCGATCGGGCCGGCGGCGACGCGGTGGTGATCATGGACGGCGACCTGCAGGACCCGCCGGAACTGATCCTGGAGATGATCGCCAGGTGGCGCGACGGGGTGCGCGTGGTGTACGCGCAGCGCCGGTCGCGCGCGGGGGACGGGGCGATGAAGCGGGCGGCGATCCACGTGTTCTACCGCGTGTTGCGGTCGATCAGCGATGTGGACATCCCTCTGGATACGGGCAACTTCCGGCTGATGGACCGGCGCGTGGTGGACGTGCTGCGGGCCTGCCGCGAGAACCCGCGGTACATGCGCGGGCTGGTGCCGTGGGCCGGGTTTCGGCAGGAGCCGGTGCTGTTCGAGCGGGCGGCGCGGGCCGGCGGGGAGAGCAAGTACACGCTGCGCCGGCTGGTGGCGCTGGCGTTCGATGGGATCTTCTCGTTCTCGCAGGCGCCGCTCCGGGCGGCGTCGTGGCTTGGGTCGGCGGTGGTGGTGCTGAGCGTGGTCGGGGCGCTGGTGGTGATTGTCGAGAAGATCGCGTTCAACAGCCAGGCGCCGCGCGGGTTCGCGTTCCTGGCGTGCGCGGTGTTCTTCATGGGCGGCGTGCAACTGTTCGTGCTGGGGATGGTGGCGCAGTATCTAGGCTTTGTGTTCCGCAATGTGCAGGGGCGGCCGCTGTACGTGATCGCGGAGGACTCGGGCCCGACATCGCCTACGCCGCGCAAAGAGGGGGCGAAGGTGGTGGTGCGGGCCGGGGCGATGGCGGAGCCGGCCCGTGGATGACGCGCTCTACCGCCTGCACGCCGAGCGGGAAGAGACGTACTGGTGGTGGGTCGCGAAGAACCGCATCATCATGAGCCTGGTCGATCGGTACGCGCCGAAGACTCCGGGGCGTGCGGGGCGGGCGCTGGATATCGGGTGCGGTGCGGGCGGCGTGCTGTCGCGACTGGCAGAGCGGTACGACGCGATCGGCGTCGACATGTCGCCGCTGGCGCGGGCGTATTGCGCGGCGCGCGGGCTGCGCGCGGTCGACGGGTCATTGCCCGACGGCCTGCCGTTTGCGCCGCCCGAGGCGTTCGACGTCATCGTGATGTCCGAAGTCGTCGAGCATGTCGAGCAGGACCGCGCGTCTGTCCAGGCGGCGGCGGCGCTGCTCAAGCCCGGGGGCGTGCTCATCTGCACCGTGCCCGCGCATCGGTGGCTGTGGTCGACCCATGACGATTTCAACCGGCACGTGCGGCGGTATTCGCGGCGGCAGTTCGGGACGCTGTTCGAGGGGCTGCCGCTGACGGTGCGCGTGCTGTCGTACGCGCAGATGCTGGCGATGCCGCTGGTCGTCGGGGCGCGCGTGGCGGAGATGGGTCGCAGGGCGGTGACGGGGCGAGTGCCGGCGGAGCCGAGCGTGCGCCCGTTGTGGGGGCCGCTGAACGGCGTGCTGCGGGCGGGGTTTGAGATTGAAAAGCACGTGCTGCCATTCTGCCGCGTGCCGATCGGCACGAGCGTGATCAGCGTGCACGAAAGAACGGGGTAGGGCGCGGCTCGTAGAATGGTGATCGCTCAGGGAAGGACGCTCGAGGATGCCCGCGGTGAACGCACAGCACGCGACGATGCAGCCGCCGGGCGGGCCGGTGGTGGTCAGCGCGGCGTACGCGCCGTACCGGCGCCTGCTCACGCCGCAGCGCGTGCGGGAACTCAGCCGCCTGCGCCCCTGGCGCGTGATGCGCGATACCGCGCTGTGCTGGGCGGGCATCTTGATCGGGTGGGCACTGGCGGCGTGGGGGCTGACGATCGGCGGGTGGGCGGCGTGGCTCGCGTGCGCCGGGGCGATCGTGATCGTCGGCAACCGGTACTACGCGCTGTTTGTCCTCGGGCACGACGGGATGCACCGGCGGATCTTTGATTCGGGCCCGAAGAGCGAGCTGTTCACCGATCTGTTCCACATCGGGTGCATCGGGATGGTCTGCCGCGTGAACGCGCGGAATCACCTGCTGCACCATCAGCACCTGGCTCACGACGACGACCCGGATCTGCACAAGCACGCCTGCTTCAACAAGGCGACGCGCGGCGAGTTTCTGCTGTTTCTCACCGGGCTCTCGAGCGTTGTCAGCGTGCTCACGAACCTGTTCCGCCGCGACGAGCGGGGCGCCGGGCCCGCGCCGGAAGCGCCGGCCCGCGGGCGGCATTCGCTGCGCGATGCGGCGATCGTGCTGATCTGGCAGGCGATGCTGGTGGTCGGGCTGACGGCGCTGGTCGGCGTCTCTCGCGGCGGCGCGACGGCGCTCGAGGTCGTGCTCCGCGGGTGGTTCGGGTACCCGCTCTTGTGGGTTGTGCCGGTGTACGTAATGACGTACTTGCCCAACCTGGTGCGGAGTTTCGCGGAGCACTCGCACCCCGAGGCGGACGACGCGGCGGACACGCACCGGCTCATCACGTACCTGCCCGGGCCGGTGGAGCGCGTGCTGATGGCGCCGATGCACATGAACTACCACATCGCGCACCACCTCTGGCCGTCGATCCCGTATTACAACCTGCCGATCGCCGACGCCGAGGTTCGGGCCGCGGCGGGCGCGGGGTTGACGTGGCGCGGGTCGTACGTTGGCTACCTGTGGCGGTACTGGGTGGCGCTGCCGATCGGGGCGTGTCTGGCGGATCGTCGAAGGTCGCGACGACGTGCTGTGCGCGCGGGAGACGCCGCGTGAGCGGGCCGGCCCGACGCACCATGCCCACACCGGTTGTTCCGCCGGTGGTGGTGGAGCCGTGGTCGGTCGCGCCGCCGGCGGAGTTCGTCGCGTGCGGCGCGCCGCGGATCGCTGTGGAAGACGTGCCGCGGTGTCCGCTGTGCGCGCGGGAGCGGTTCGAAGCGGCGGCGGTGGGGTTCGATTACGAACTGCGCACGTGCCGCAACGCGTGGCGGCTGGTCCGGTGCGCGGCGGAGGCGTGCGGGCACGTGTGGTTGAACCCGCGCCCGGCGACATCGACGTTGAGCACGATCTACCCGCCGCATTACTACGCGTACCGGTACCAGGACGCCGTGCCGGGCGTGGCGCTCAGGATCAAGAACGCGCTGGATGCGCGGAAGTTCGCGGGGATCTTGAAGGATGCGGGCGTGCGCTCGCCACGTGGGTTCGCGGATGTGGGCTGCGGCGACGGGCGGTACCTGCGCCTGGCCCGGCAGGCGGGCACGCCGGACGAGCGGAACTTCGGGCTCGAACTTGATCAGGGCGTGGTCGAGCGGCTGCGGCGCGAGGGGTTCGTGGGCGTACACGACCGGGTCGAGAGGTGCACGCGCATCCCGGACGGCGCGCTCGACCTGTGCACGATGTTCCACGTCATCGAGCATGTCGACGACCCGGTGCGCGTGGTGTCGCGGATCGCGGCGTGGCTCGCGCCCGGCGGCGTGCTCGCGCTCGAGACGCCCAACCTCGACAGCCTGGACGCACGCTCGTTTGCGCGGACGTTCTGGGGCGGGTACCACATCCCGCGGCATTGGAACCTGTTCACGCCGCGAACGCTGGAGCGGCTGATGCGGGCGGCAGGGCTGGAGGTCATTCGCACGCGGTACCAAACGGGACACAGTTTCTGGATGTACAGCGTGCATCACAGCGCGCGGTACGTGCGCGGGGCGCGGGCGGCGGGGCTGGGCGGGGTGTGCCGTGTCGCCAGCCGCGCGTTTGATCCGTTCGGCGGCGTGGTGGCGCTGCCGGCGCTGGCGGCGTTCACGGGCTTCGACCTGCTGCGCAGCGCGGCGGGGTGCCGCACGAGTTCGATGTTGATGCTGGCCCGCAAGCCGCATTGAGCCAAAAACACAGCGGCCCCGCCGGGAGTGGCGGGGCCGCGTGCTGTTGATGTGTTGCGATGTCGAAGCGGGGCTTAGCAGCCGCCGGCGAAGTAGGCCGTGAGGTAGTCGAAGATGTCCTGCACGGTGGGGGCGGTGGTGCCGTCGCCCGCGACGTTGGCGTTCACGCTGCCAGTGAAGTAGTCGGTCAGGAAGTCGAAGATGTCCTGAACGGTGACGCCGCTCTGCTTGTTGTAGTCGGCGAAGCAGCAGGGGGTGGTGAGGGAGGTGGTGTTGCAGTTGGCGGCGCCGGCGGAGAAGGCCGCGCCCGCCGCGCCGGTGCCGGAGCACTGGCCCTGCGAGGTGACGATCGAGCAGCGGGCCCCGATGCAGCAGCGACCGCCCTGGGTCGGGCAGAGGTTGGCGGGCGAGGCGCTGTTGCGCGGCGCGTCGATCGGGGAGACGATGTCGAAGTCGACGGCGTTCTGGTTGAAGTCCTGGCAGCCGCCCTGGCGGCGGAGCGCGAGGGTGGTGTTGCTGATGGTGCCGGTCGCGAGGAGGCCCTCGAAGTTGATGGCGGTGCTGCCGTAGCCGACGAAGTCGACGACGCGCGCGTCGGGCAGGGTGATGGTCGGGCCCAGCGGGGTCTGGGTGTTGGTGAGGGCGACGCGCCCGAACTGGTTGTCCATCCCGAAGGCGGGGGTAGCGACGAAGTCGGCCGTGGGGATGGGGGCGCCGTTGGTGCCGAGGGCGTTGGTGCGGATCAGGCGATACTCGCCGGGCCCGATGGAGCCGGAGAGGTTGACCTGGTTGCCGCCGTTGAATCCGACGACGCTGTCGGCGTTGGCGTACTGGATGGCCCAGCCGTTCAGGCTGACGGCGGACTGGGAGCGGTTGAAGATCTCGACGAAGTCGGCGTTCCAGGTGGAGCCGGCGTTGGAGCCGCCGCCGTTGACCTGGCTGATGACCACCGGCGAGCCGGAGTCGGTGCAGTTGAAGACGGTGATGGGGAGGGGCGCGCCGGTGTCGGTGCGGCCCTGGGCGTCGGTGGTGGTGACGGCGAGGGACTTGAAGCCCTGGCTGGTGCCGGAGGGGATGAGGTAGGTGAGGGCGTACGTGCCGCCGCCCTGGTCGATCAGCGGGACGCTCGCGCCGCTGCCGAGCTGCGAGAGGTCGGCCCGGACCTGGATGCCGGTGCTGGCGGGGGAGGTGGCGGCGCTGACGATGGTGGTGATGGTCACGCTGGTGCCGCTGCACGCGGCGGCGCTGGAGAGGCCGGAGTAGCCGGCGAGGAAGCCGCCGCTGGCGCGGTTGCGCGGGCTGGGCGTGCCGATGGTGAAGTCGGCGAAGTTCTGGTTGACGTCCTGAGCGCCGTCGGCGTTGCGAACGACGGCCTGGTCGTTGGCGGTGTTGGGCGTGCTGGAAGCGCCTTCGAAGCAGCCGGCGGCGACGCCGTAGCCCAGCAGGTCTTCGATCTCCGTCGAGGCGCAGTTGGTGCCCAGCAGGGTGCTGGTGCGGACCAGGGCGATGCGCCCGGCGGTGTTGCTCATGCCGCCCAAGCCGGGCTGGGTGGAGAAGTCGGGCGTGGGAAGGGGCAGGCCGACGATGCCCTCGTCGCTCATGCGGACCAGCAGGCGCTGGCCGGGGCGGATGACGCCGGAGAGCAGGACGCGGTCGCCGGTGTTGTTGAAACCGCCGGCGCTGACGGCGCTGGCGTACTGGAGGCTCCAGCCGGTGAGGTCGACGGTCTGGGCGGAGCGGTTGAAGAGTTCGACGAAGTCGGCGTTGTAGGTGCCGGCGGGCGGGCCTTCGTTGCCGCCGCCGCCGAAGGCCTGGCTGATGACGACGCGCGACGAAGCGTTCTGGGCACAGTCGGCGACGTTCACGCTCGGGGTGATGCTGCTGGAGCGGAGTTCAGCGTCGGCGATGGTGATGGGGATGTTCTTGGCGCCGAGGGTCTGCCCGCCGGCGACGGTGATGAGGGCGGAGAAGGTGCCGTCGCTGGCGGCGACGTCGCCGTTGGTGCCGGCGTCATTCAGCGCGAGCGAGGCCGCCCCGCCGAGGCTGGCGAGGTTGGCGTTGACGGTGATGCCAGAGCTGGTGGGGGAGGCGCCGGGGACGACGGCGACGGTGAGGAGGAAGGTGCCGCCGGTGTTGCAGACGGCGGCGGGGGAGGCGATCGCCGTGCCGGTGGGGGGGGTGGACTGGATGGGCGTGCCGCGGAAGGTCACCATGTCGAAGCGGTTGGTGCCGCCGCCGGAGCCGCCGGTGCCGTAGTTCGAGCCGATGGTGGTGGGCTCATAGAGCATCGTGCCCGGGACGAAGATGGGGGCGATGCGGACGCGGAAGTTGGGGTTGTTGTTGGCGCCGGGGATGGAGGAGAAGTCGACGGAGCGGCCGTTGTACCAGGTGTCGCCGCCGAGGGTGGCTTCGATCTCGCTGGCGGTGAGGAAGGTGGAGCCGTCGAGGGAGTAGGAAACGCGGAGCCAGCGGGAGGCGGAGTTGCTGTGGCGCTGGTCCCAGGTGAGGGAGATGCCGGTGAAGTTGACGGTGCTGACGGCGAACTCGATGCCGCGCTCGCCGCTCTCGGCGCCTTGGGGCTGGTAGGTGGTGGTCTGATAGCCGGAGTCGTCACCGGTGACGGGGTCGGAGGAGCCGCCGCTGGCGTCGCCGCTGTTGAAGGCGGTGGTCACGCCGCCGAAGACGGAGACGGAGCCGGCGCCGATGTTGGGGGCGGTGGTGCCGGTGGCCGTGTTGGCGTCGGGCACGGGAGAGTTGAAGTTCCACTGGGTGATGATGGACTGGGCGCTGGCGACGCCGCCGACAAAGGCGGCGACCACCGCGCACACCGAAAGCCAACTCGGACGCATGAACGACCTCCTGCAGCACCCGGCCCCGAAGGCGCTCGCCGATCGGTGCGCCGGCACGGAGCGCGGCGGAGCCCGGAAGCGAGTGGCGGCAGAGTAGACGGCGCTGCCCCGCACCCAGCGCAAAGAAAGCGTCAAGATCGCGTTAAGACCGTGTAAAGGTCCTGCAAAGAACTGGCGAAGCGGGCCCGCGGGGGCTTTACATTGGCCCCCCTCTTGGGCCGCCCGGCGTGTCACGCCGGCGACTCGGGCGGCGGCCGCTCGGAGTTCACCTTGATGAGAACGGTCATCTCAGCGCGTGCGGGGTCCGGCCCGGTCGCGGGCACGGCGCGCGGGTTCACGCTCATCGAGCTCCTGGTCGTCATCGCGATCATCGCGCTGCTGATCGGCATCCTTCTGCCGGCGCTCGGCAGCGCCCGCGAGGCGGGCAAGACAACTGTGTGCGGGTCAAACCTGCGCCAGATGGGGATTGCCGCGACGACGTACAGCAACGACTACCGCGGGCTGTACTGCACCGGAGCTTTCGACAGCCGGAGCGGGCGCACGCCCACGCCCGGCACGTTCGACTCCTCCTGGGTGCACAACTACCTGCAGGGCGAGTACATGAACCCGGGCAAGGTGCTGTGCCCGAGCAACCCGGGGCGGTTCAGCCAGAACGTGCTCAACGGTCGGCGCGAGGGGATCAGCGAGCCCGACATGCTTGAGCTGATCAAGGTTGGGTACAACACCAACTACGTGCAGAGCTGGTTCATGGTGCACACGGAGATGAAGGACGTGCGCCAGACGGCCCGCGATCCGAAGATGATCATGAACACCGTCGGCCCGCTGAACGCCGACAAGATCAGCGGGGCCGCCGGGCCCGAGCGCATCCCGCTCTTTGGCGACGGCACCGTCGACCTCGACGAGCCGGACGATCGCGGCATCATCAACGGGCAGCAGGTCAACGGGGCCAAGGCGCTGACCGACGGCCCGCTGACGGACTTCGTCCCTGGGCGCGGGGCCGTGCTCGGCCGCCAGAACTACGAAGACTTCGGGCCGGTGCACGGCAAGGGGAGCTTCGTCGACAGCGTCAAGCACGACCGCGCCGCCGGACAGATCGCCTTCGCCGACGGGCACGCCGAGCTGTTCTCCGACCGCAAGCCGCGCGACGGCACCTTCGCAGGCGTGCGCCCCGCGACGATCGGCGGGATCCAGACCACGCGCTACGACGACTTCGGCGATAAGGTCTTCGGTGGGTGGATCCTCAGCGGCGGGTTGCCCTGACCTGCACACACACCCGCACACCCGCTCGCCGCGACCCCGACTGCTGCACCGAGGGATCATGCTGAACCAAGGACGCTCACGCTCCCGCCGCGCCCGTGCGCTGTGCACGGTGCTGGCGATCATGCCGCTTGCGCTGTCCGCCGCACGGGCGCACGCGGACGGCGGCTTTGAACTCGTCGCGCGCGTGCAGATCAAGCCTGACGCGAGCGACCTGTCCGGGCTCAAGGGAACGATCGGAAAGGACATCCCGCACACGCGGTTCGGGGCGTTCGGCTCGGCGATCGACTTCACGGGCGCGAACAACACCTTCATCGCCGCGCCCGACCGCGGGCCGGGCGACGGCGTGACGCAGTACCGCTGCCGCGTGCACGCGTTCACGCTGACATTCCCAGACACCGGCCGGGCCGAACTGACGCTGACGCGCACGACGCTGCTCGCCGACGAAGCCGGGCGGGCGGTGGTGGGGTGGTCGGGCGCGATCGACGCCGACGCCGCGGCGTCGCTGCGCTACGACCCGGAAGGCGTGCGCGTATTGCCGGACGGCTCGATGGTCATCAGCGAGGAGTACGGGCCGGCGGTGGACCAGTTCTCCGCCGAGGGGCGGCGCATCCGCCGCTTCGCCGTACCCGAACGCTTCCGCGTCAAGGTCCACGCGGAGAACCCGGCGGACGAGCTGCCGCCGCACAACACCCGCGGGCGTCAGCCCAACCGCGGCTTCGAGGGCCTGGCCTTGAGCCGCGACGGCAAGACGCTGTACGCGATGCCGCAAAGCCCGCTCATGCAGGACGGCGCCTTCGAGCCCGCGCCGCCCAAGCCCGGCGCCGAGCCGAAGCGGGCGGGGCACAACATCCGCATCCTCGCGATCGACATCGCCTCCGGCGCGACGCGGGAGGTGGTGTACGTGCTCGACAGCCCGCGCCACGGCGTGTCCGAGATCGCCGCGGACGAGGACGGCTCGCTCATCGTGCTCGAGCGCGACGGCAAGGGCGGGTCCGAGGCCAAGGTCCGCCGCTTGTACACGATCGACCTCGCTGGCGCGACCGACGTGTCGAACATCGACGCCCTGCCGCGCGAAGCGCTCGCCAGCAGTGGCGCGAGCGCCGAGGCGGCGCCGGGGAAGGCGGCGGGCGCCATCCGCCCCGTCCGCAAGACGCTGCTGCTGGACCTGATGGACCCGGCCTTCGGGCTCGCGGGCCCGAGCATGCCGGAGAAGATCGAGGCCGTCACCACCGGCCCGAAACTGCCCGACGGGCGGCGGACGCTGATCGTCGCCAGCGACAACGACATGAAGGCCGACCAGCCGACGTGGGTCTGGGTCTTCGCGCGCCGGTAAGGGCCGCGGGCGTACCGTCCGGGCTATGACCACCTCCGGGCCGCGCGGGTCGAACGCACTGCTGGCGATCATCGGCGGGGGCAACATGGCCCGCGCGATCATCCTCGGCGCGCTCGACGCGCGCCTGCTCTCGCCCGGCGAGATCGTCGTCGTCGAGCCCGACGCGAGCAAACGATCCACCTTCGCCGCCTGGGGCGTCGCGGCGGTCGCGGATCATCACGCGGCCCTCGCGCGTCTGGCCCCGGTGCCGACGGACCTGCCCGGCGGGCTGGGCGGGGCCCGCGTCGCGGAGGGTCTGGGCGCGCTGGGCGGGCAGGTGGTGCTCGCGGTCAAGCCGCAGTCGCTGGGCGACGTCGCGCGGACGATCGGGCCCGCGCTGGCGGCGTCGCCGCGCGTGGTGGTGTCGATCCTCGCGGGCACGCCGATCGCGACACTCGCCGCGGCGTTTGCGGGTTGCCCGATCGTGCGGGCCATGCCCAACACGCCGGCCCGCCTGCGCAAGGGCATGACGGCCCTCAGCGCCGCGCCGGGCACGACGCCGGCCCACTCGGCCCTCGCGTACGACCTGTTCGCCAGCCTGGGCGAGGTGGTCCGCATCGACGAGCGGCTGATGGACGCGTACACCGCGCTGGCCGGCTCGGGGCCCGCGTACGTGTTCTACCTCGCCGAGGCGCTCTTGAGCGCCGCCGCGGAGGCCGGGTTCGATCGCATCACCGCCGACCGGGTCGTGCGGCAGACGCTGGCGGGCTCGGCGGCGCTGCTGGGTGAATCGAGCGAGCCGCCCGAGGCGCTGCGGGCCGCCGTCACCAGCAAGGGCGGCACGACGGAGGCGGCGATCGGCGTGCTGGAGTCGCGCCAGGTCCGTCGCGCGCTCGTTGACGCCGTGCTCGCCGGGCGCGACCGCGGGGCGGAACTGGCCCGGTCGACCGGTACCGCTCCGCCCCGCTGAGCGTGATCACGAGATTGGTCTCAGGCGCGATTACGAGACCGTGGGCAGGTACGCCGCGAGGACATCGCGGGCGGCCCGCAGGTCGACCAGGTCGCACATCTCGGTGACGGTGTGGATGTACCGCGTGCCGACGACGATGCCGACGGCCCTGGCGCCGGAGCGGGCCTGCTGCCCGGCGGCCCCGTCCTGCCCGCCGCGGGCCAGGATCGTGCGCTGGTACGGGATGTTCTTCTTCTTCGCCAGCGCCTCGAACTCGTTGACGAGGCGGTAATCGGCGATGAACGAGCTGTCCATGATGTGCAGCCCGAAGCCGGCGCCCTGCTTGGTGATCATCTCATCGCTGGGCACGCCGGGCGTGTCGCAGGAGAGCGTGACGTCGATGCCGATGGCGATGTCGGGCTCGACGCCGAAGCTCGCCGTGTGGGCCCCGCGCAGGCCGACTTCTTCCTGCACGGTGAAGACGACGTAGATCTCGCACGCGTGTGCGGCTCCGGAGGCCTCGAGGGCGCGGACGCTCTCGATCCCCAGCCAGCAGGCGATGCGGTTGTCCAGCGCCTTGCTCACGAACTTGTCGCCGATCTGGATCGCCGGCTCGTGCATGACCACGTAGTCGCCGATCTTGACCTTCTTGCGAACCTGCTCGGCCTTGAGGCCGATGTCGACCATGAACTCCTTGACTTCGGGGATCTTCTTCTTGTCCTCTTCGCTGGCGATGTGGACCGGGCGCCCGCCGGGGTTCATCACGCCGGGCAGGTCGCCGTCGTCGGTGCAGACCAGGACGCGCCGGCTGAACAGGTTGCGGGTGTCGAACCCGCCGGCGTTGTTGAGGCGGATGAAGCCCTGGTCGTCGATGCCCTTGACGTAAAAGCCGATCTCGTCCATGTGGCAGAGCATGGCGACGCGCGTCGGACGGTGCTGGATGCCGCCCTTGCCGCCTTTGCCGCCCTTGGTGCTGAGCCGCGGCCCGCGCCGGCAGATGAGCGAGCCCATCGGGTCGGTGCGGACTTCATCGAACAGCGGCCCGCCGTCCGCCGCGGAAATCTCTTCTTCGATCAGGGCCCGCACGCGTTCTTCGCGTCCCGGGATGCCGGGTGTTTCGCACAGGCGCTTGAGCAGGTCCAGGTTCAACGTTCCGCCGCTTGACTTGGCCACGGTCATCTCCCTCGCGTATCGCGTCGAGCGCGTGCGCGGCATCGACCGCTCGCACGCCGCCGCCCGGTCCCCGGCGAGCATATCGCGCCTCGCACTACCCTTTCGAGCGGTCACCCGACCGGGACGCACACCGACGCGGTTTCCGTCCGGCGGGCGCCCCGGTCAGCGCCCGAGACTTGTGTTTTTTCCCGGAGAGTTCCCACCTTGGCACGCCGGTCCCCGCTGCTTGAGATTCACCAGCAAGGCGAAGCGATGCTGGTTCCGTACGCCGGGCCGGGCCAATCCGGTTCAGGCCAATCTGGTTCAGGCCAATCCGGTTCAGGCCAAAGCGGGCCGGCAGGCGCCGACCCCGGAGCGCCCCCGGCCGTTGTAGCGGCGTTCGACCCGGTCGAGGTCGAATACGCCGCCATCCGTCGGCACACCGCGCTCTTCGATCAGCCGCACCGGGCCACGCTCGTTGTCACGGGCGAGGACCGCCTGAGCTTCCTGAACCGCATGCTGACGCAGGAACTGAGCCCGACCAAGGGGTTCGCGCCGTTCACGGCTCGGGGCAGTTTCTGGCTCAGCCGCAAGGGCCGCATCGACGCCGACCTGCACGTCCTGCACCTGCCGGACCGCGTGGTGCTGGATGTCGACGTGCACGCCGCCGGGCGCGCGCTGAGCGGGCTGGAGAGTTACGTCATCACCGAGGACGTGCGCATCACCGACGCGAGCGACGCGCACCACCGCCTGGCGCTGCACGGCCCGGCGTCGGCGGCGTTGCTTGCGCGCCTCAGCCAACCGCTCGACGGCGTCGGGGTGCTGGACATCCAGTCCGGGCAGATCAGCCGCGTGCGGATCGCGGTGGGGGGGGAGACGCCCGCCGAGGTCATCGTCGATCGGCGCGACGTCGCGGGTGTGCTTGGGCTGGAACTCACCATGCCCGTCGAGCACGCGCGGCGTGTGTACGAAGCGCTGTCCACGCCGTGGGCGGCCCGCGCCGGCAAGCCCGCCGCCCCGCAGACGGACCTGGCGCGGCGCATCGGGTGGCACGCGCTCAACATCGCGCGCATCGAGGGCGGCACGCCGGTGTACTACCTCGACTTCGGGCCCGACTCTCTCCCGCACGAAACCGGCGTGCTGCACGAGCGCGTCAGTTTCAAGAAGGGCTGCTACCTGGGGCAGGAGGTCGTCGCGCGGATGGACGCGCTCGGGCACCCGAAGCAGCGCCTCGTCGGCTTGGACATTCAGTCCGCCTCGCCCGAGGCCCAGCCCGACACCGGCACGCCGCTCTTCCCCGGCCCGGCCCCGTCGACACCGGGAACCCCGGCGGATGCTGCCCCGCCGCAGCCCGTGGGCGTCGTCACCAGTTCGTGCGCCAGCCCGATGCTCGGCGGCCGCCCGATCGCGCTGGCGATGATGAAATGGTCGCACAGCACGCCGGGGACGAGCGTGCACTTTGCGCCCGTCGGCGCCGCGTCCGGCTCGAGCGCCGGCGCGATCACCGCGGCGGTCCGGCCCACGCTCAAGTTCCTGAACGCCTAACGCTCCTCCGGCGTCTCGGCGTGCCGCACGCTGATGCCGACGGGGATGATGAGCGTTTCGAGCTCGCCGTCCGCCGCCCGCGTCGTGAGCGCGATGCTCGACTCGCCGTAGCGGATCGTGCGCAGCGGCGCAACCGCGGCGACGCGGACGATCACCTCCCCGTCCGGCCCGGCGTGGAACACGTCGAGCGCCATCTGCTCCAGCAAGCCGCGATCTGAAACTTCCAGACTGACCACGCGGAGCACGCCGCCGCTGCGCGAGCGCACGCGCGTCTCGCCGACGACGCCCTCGCCAGGGCGCACGCGCCCGAGCAGGATCGTGCTCGGCGTCGCGACCGCCTCGCCCTCAACGCGCACGCGCAGCGTCACCGTGTGTCGCGGCGAGCCGGGATCGTCCGTCACCACCACCGCCTCGCCCTCGTGCTCGCCCGTCGTCAGCGTGCCCGGCAGCGTGAACATCAGCGGCGTGACGACGAACTGGTCGCCCGGGTCGTCCGGGTGCGCGGCTTCGCGCGTTGTCCCGATGGTCGCAACCAGATCGGCCCGCCGCGGCTCGATCGCAACGACTTTCGCCCCGCGCCGCGCGTGGAACAGCACCTCCGCCGACGCCGGCGAGCCGCGCGGGTGTTCGTTGATCGTCACCTGCTCCGGCTCGATCCAGACCAGCGGGCGCACCTCGGCGACAACGTCGATCGACTGCGTGTACCCCGGGATCTCGTCGATGCTGATGTGCCCGCCGGCCCGCAGCACGCCCCGACGGTTGCTCGGATCAACATCGACCATCACCACGCCCGACTCGCCCGGCTGGTACGTCGGCTTGTCGGTCGTCGGCACGCCGCAGAAGTGGCACCCGCCGATGCGGAGCGTGACGGCCCGGCCGGAGACGTTCGTGAAGCGGAACGTCTCGACACGCCGGTCGCGGTCGGAGATCGGGCCCAGGTCCGCGCCGATGCGCTCGAACTCCAGCGGCGCCCCGGCGGCGGGCGGAATAGCGGGGGGGTTGCTCGACGCCGGCTGGGCCCGCGCGTCGGCCATCGCCATCAGGCTCAGCGCGAGCGCCACCGACGTGCACGCACGCCAAGCGAACATCCGGGGAAACCGGCGGCGGGCAGCAAAGTCAATACGGGGCATGTCCCAGCTTCGCCGCGCCCGGGGTCATCGTCAAGCACGCCGCCGCGCACGGAGTACAGTCGCACATGCCAGCCCGCACCGGCGATCGGCGTACCCGCGGCTCGGCCCGTGCACCCGCCCGGCGGGGGGCCGGCGACCTGCTCGCCGAACTCCGCGACATCCTGGGCGACTTCGACCGCGCCGAGCGCGACGCCGCCCCGCTGATCGCCGCGGCTCACCCGGATCAGCGGCCAAGCGCGATGAACCTGCTGCACTACCTCGCCCTGCGCCGGCGTGACCTGCGCGACGTGCAGGACCGGCTCTCGGCCCTCGGGCTCTCGTCCTTGGGCCGGGCCGAGTCGGACGTGCGCGCCAGCGTGCAAGCCGTGCACGACCTGCTGGCCGCGGCGTCTTCGCACGAACGCGCCCGCACGCCGCTCCGGCCCGCGGTGCGCACCGGGCGCGAGCGCCTGGCCCACAACGCGCGTGCGCTGCTGGGCCCATCGCCGACGCGGCGCTCGGTCCGCATCATGGTGACGATGCCCTCCGACGCCGCGAGCGACGCCGGCGTGCCGCGCGTCCTTCGCCGGGCCGGGATGGACCTGGCCCGCATCAACTGCGCTCACGACACGCCCGAGGCGTGGTCGCGCATGGCGGCCCACATCGCGCAGGCCGCCGGGGCCGCACGCGGCGGCGAAGCGCCGACGATCCCAATCGTGATGGACCTGCCCGGCCCGAAGGTGCGGACGGGCCCGATCGAGCCCGGCCCCCCGGTGCTGAAGATCCGCCCCGTGCGCGACGTGCTGGGACGCGTGCAGGCGCCGGCCGCGGTCTGGCTGGCGCCGCCGGGCGCGCCGCCTCGGCGCGGGCGGGCCCACCTGCCCGTCGACGCCCCGCTGCTGGCCCGCATCCGGCGCGGCGACGTGATCGCCTTCACCGACACCCGCGGCAGCCGGCGCACCATGCGCGTCACGCGCGTCGCCCGCGGGCCCGACGGCCCCGGCGCCGCGTGCGAACTGACGCGCACCGCGTACGTGCTCAGCGGCACGCGCCTCCGCGTCCGCCGCACACCGCCGGGCCGCTCGACCGGGTGGACGCTCGTCGGCGTGGGCGTCGTCGGCCCGCTGCCCGCGGTGCCCGGCGCGATCACGCTCCGCCCCGGCGACGCCCTCGTGCTCACGACGGCCCCGGGGCCCGGGCATGTCGGGGCCCGCGACGCCGACGGGCGGCAGACCACCGTCCCCACCGTCGCGTGCACGCTCCCCGAAGCACTCGCCGCCGTGCGCCGCGGCGACCGGGTGCTCTTTGACGACGGCAAGATCGCCGGCGTCGTCGAACGGGCCGCGCGTGCGCGCCGCGGCGCGAGCGCCGACAGCGGCGTGCTGGTCCGCATCACCGTCGCGCGGGCCGAGGGCTCGCGCCTGCGGGCCGACAAGGGCATCAACTTCCCCGACAGCCCGATCGACGTCCCCGCGCTCACGCCCGACGATCTGCGCTGCCTCCCGGTCATCAAGCGCATCGCCGACGCCGTCTGCTACTCGTTCGTTCGCCGAGAATCGGATGTGCGCCGCCTGCACGACCAGCTCGCCCGCGCCGGCCGCCCGGACATGCCCGTCATCCTGAAGATCGAGAACCGCGAGGCCTTCGAGCGTCTGCCGGCGCTGCTGCTCGAAGGGATGCGCCGCCCGCTCCTGGGCGTCATGATCGCACGCGGCGACCTGGCCGTCGAACTCGGCTACGAGCGGCTCGCCGAGGTGCAGGAAGAAATCCTCTGGTTGTGCGAGGCGGCCCACGCGCCGGTGATCTGGGCGACGCAGGTGCTCGAATCGCTCGCGTCCACCGGGCGGCCGTCGCGGGCCGAGGTCACCGACGCCGCGATGGGTCAACGGGCCGAGTGCGTGATGCTCAACAAGGGCCCGTACGTCGATGCGGCGGTGCGGACGCTGGACGACATCCTGCGGCGCATGCACGGGCACCAGGCCAAGAAGGCGCCCCGCCTGCGCCGGCTGTCCGTCGCTGAGTTCCGGATCCCGCCGCGCCCGCGCCGGCGGTGAAGGCGGGTACGATGCGCGCCGCCGGGCCGGAATGCCGGTTCCCGGCGGGCGCGCGGGCGTTCGATCCCGCGCGCTCGTGTGTGCACCGCTTGGCTACGGAGGGCTGAGCACCATGGATACCGTCGCCGCCGCGCCCCCGAGTTCCCCGGGCGTCGAAATCGAGAGCAAAGGCGTGAAGAACAACGGCACCCCCCGCGCCACCGCCGAGAGCATGGCGGCCCGGCAGCGCGACATCTCCGTCAGCGAGTTTTTCGCCAAGAACCGGCACCTGCTCGGGTTCGACAACCCGCGCAAGGCGCTCCTGACGACCGTCAAGGAGGCCGTCGACAACTCCCTCGACGCGTGCGAAGAAGCCGGGATCCTCCCGGACATCACCGTCGTCATCGAGGATCTGACCGAGGGCGCCGCGCCGACCGCCCAGCCCCCCGCCGACGGCAAGCCCGCGAAGAAGGCCGCCTCCAGCCGCTACCGCATCACCGTCGTCGACAACGGCCCCGGCATCGTGCGCAAGCAGGTCGAAAACATCTTCGGGCGCTTGCTGTACGGGTCCAAGTTCCACCGACTGAAGATGTCGCGCGGGCAGCAGGGGATCGGGATCTCCGCCGCGGGGATGTACGGCCTGATCACCACCGGCCGCCCGATGATGATCCAGACCCGCCCGCACGCCACCAAGCCGGCTCACCACATCGAGCTGGCGATGAACACCAAGACCAACCGAGCCGAGGTGACCGTCGACGAAGAGACGGACGACTTCCCGCTCGCGCGCCTCCGCGGCCTGACGCCCGGCACGCGCGAGCTCGCCCAGCGCGGCGAACTGCTCGCCCACCAGTCGTACCCGACCGGCACCAGCGTGAGCGTCGAGCTCGAGGGCCGCTACCAGAAAGGCCGCGGCAGCGTCGACGAGTTCCTCGAACTGACGGCGATCGCCAACCCGCACGCGCGGATCACGTTCGTTCCGCCCAGCCGCGAGAGCGCCGCCGAGATTGACGACGAGCTTGAGTTCACCAAGGGCAAAAAGCCGGCCCCCAGCGCCGCCGCGCCCGACGGTGGTACGGCCGTCGCGCCGATGACCGAGGCTCCCGCCGCCCCGGCCATCACCACCGAGACCGGCGGCGTGATCATCTTCCCGCGCGCCGTCGCCGAGTTGCCGCCGGAAACCAAGGAGATCCAGCCGCACCCCAAGGGCGTCGAACTCGGCATCCTGCTGCAGATGCTCAAGGAGGCGGAGCAGGAGAACAAGACCTACACGCTGTACAACTTTCTGCAGGACAAGTTCAGCCGCGTGAGCGCGTCGAGTTCCGGCGACTTCTGCAAGGGCGTCGGGCTCAACACCCGCTCGAAGGTGTCCGACGTCGACCACGCGCTGGCGGAAAAGCTCTTCCAGGCGTTGCAGGACGCCAAGCTCCCCCCGCCGCCGACCGACTGCCTGGCCCCCATCGGCGTGCAGCAACTGCTCAAGGGCATGTTCAAGGGCGTGCGGGCCGAGTTTTACGCGGCGAGCTCGCGCGAGCCCAACGTGTACCGCGGGCGCCCGTTCCTGATCGAAGCCGCCATCGCCTTCGGCGGGGAACTGCCGACGGAGGACTCGGCCCGCGTCATCCGCTTCGCCAACCGCGTCCCGCTGCTGTTCCAGCAGAGCGCCTGCTCCAGCTTCAAGGCCGTCACCGAGACCAACTGGCGCAACTACGACCTGCAGCAGCCGCGCGGCGGGGCGCCCGTCGGCCCACTGGTGATCATGATCCACATGGCCAGCGTGTGGGTGCCGTTCACCAGCGAGAGCAAGGAAGCCATCGCCGACTACGACGAAATCCGCAAGGAGATGAAGCTCGCGCTGATGGAATGCGGACGCAAGCTCGGCGCGTACCTCCGCAAGCGCCTGCGCATGCGCCGCGAGAGCGAGCGCCGCGACGTCTTCGAGCGGTACATCGGCGAGATCGCCAAGGCCGTCAACGCGATCAACGGCACCGAGGAGCGCCGTCTGTACGAAGCCCTGCTGTCGCAGGCCAAGAAGCGGACCGCCGTCGCCGACCTCAAGCTCGACGACGAAGGCCGCCGCATCAAGGACGAAGACCCGGCGGACCAGGACGGCGTGCTGGTGATCGAGACCGCCGCCCCCGCGGGCGAAGCGCCCGCCACCAAGCCCGACGCCAACCCCGGCGGCAAGCCCGAGGGCAAGACCGAAGGCAAGCCCGGATCCCGCGCCCGCGCCTCCGCCGCCGCCGACCTGTTCACACAGACCAAGGCCGAGGCGGCGATGCTGAAAGTCGTCGCCACGCGCGACGACGACGAGCCCCGGCTCCTCGACGTCGCGCCGGCCAAGCGCAGCAAGGTCCCGCCCAAACGCGGCGGCTCGTCCTCGGCGAGTTCCGGCAAATCCGGCAAGCCGACCGCGCCGGCGCCGAAGCCCGCCGCCGCGCCCGCACGCGATCGCGCACGCACCGAGCCCGCGGCGCCAGCTCGCCCCGCAGCGTCGAAGCCCGCGCCAGCACCGACCCCCGCCGCGAGCACCCCGGCCGCCAAGCCGCACAAGCCCAAACTGCGCTGGAACCCGAAGACGAACAAGATGGAGCCGGTGGACGTTGCTCCTGGGCTCTTTTAGAATCCATTAGATGTTGGAGTCTAGAAAATGTTAAGGCAGAAGGCAGACACCGAGACAAAGCAAATCGTCTTCGTTGTGGGAGCCGGAGGCAGCAAGCCGTATGGCCTGCCCACCGCTCACGAGCTCAAGGAGATGATTTGCAATGAGCCCCTTCCTGAAGTGATCCAGCTTCTTGTAAGTCGCTATGACGCAGTCGCCGACGCGAGGGAGCAGTTTGAAGAAATGGCATATAATTTTAGGATTAGTGGCTTGTATTCGATCGATGCATTCCTGGAAGCGCGACCTCAATACGCTGATATGGGGCGTTTGTCCATTGCGGCACATTTGTTGTCGAAGGAGAGGGACGCTATGACGTCCACTGGTATCTCGTCAGACTGGTATCAGTGGCTGTTCAATCAACTGCGAGATGTTGATCCCCAACGTCTGCGAATGGATAATCTAGGCTTCTTGACTTTTAACTACGATCGGACGTTGGAGTTTGCACTGGCTCGTATGGCATCGGTGACTTTCGGGGGAGATTACTCTCCCGATGACGTCCCGATCATTCACTTATACGGCTCTTTGGTGGGCGATATGTCCCTGGGATATGGCAGGGGAGGCCAAATGGCTAAGCTTGTGCCAATTGATTATCGTAATAGTGCTAACGGCATCACTACGATCAGCCGGGAATCATCGTTGCCAGACGCATTTGCGCGTGCGCGCGACTGGTTGGCACAAGCGAAACTAGTTGTCTTTGTAGGGTTTGGATTTCACTCGGAAAATATGGCGCGCCTTGGTTTTGTGCTTGATGAGCCAAATAAATTGCAAAGTGTGTACGCTACTGCGTGCGGACTCCCCTTAATGACTTTGAATAGGGCAAAGCGATATTTTTGGAACTCGCAGTTTGGCAGCCCTAGTGAGAGAGCACTAGAGTTTCTGCTAAACAGGCTCGACTTGGCCAGTAATCTTGAGGCGGCCCGGCGATACTAGTTTTGGGTCCTAGAGTCTTTTCGTTGGTCGGGTCGAGTGGTCGTCTCTCTTGGCTGTCCAGCACAGCCGGTCATGATTGCAGGGTGCGATGCAGTGACAACTCGCCGTTGGGGGCGTGTGTTCGTTGCACATTGGCGACATTTCGATAAGGTGATCCAGTCGGATTCGCTTGCGCCTTGACACAAGGGCAACGCAACCTTGACGCGAACTTGATGCGCGCCGTGCGCCTCCGGCCATGGGTACACGCGAACCTACTCGGCACCGTTCACGGGCCGGGGGATCGTCTTTTCATCGAAGGAGTTGCTCTATGAGGATCCTGCCCAGTCGGATCATCGGAATGACCGCGGCGTTGCTGACGCTCAGCGCCGGAGCCGCGCACGCGAGCGATTTCCGCGTCAACCCGTACCTCACCAGCCCGTCGACGCAGGGCATCACGATCGCGTGGATCTCGTTCACGGATCAGCCGGGCACGCTGACGGTCGAGGGCCCCGGGCTCGCCACGCCGCTGGTCGTCACCACGACGCCGACGCTGGAGACCGCGCTGGACTATCAGATCAGCGACGAGCTCACGGCGTCGAACTTCGCCGCGACCGCCGTCGCGGGCGGCGCCGCGGCCCGCAACTGGAAGCACTCCGTTGTGGTCACGGGGCTGACGCCGGGCCAGACATACACCTACACGGTCGTGCAGGGCGGCGCCTCGTTCACCCGCACGTTCGAGACGGCCCCGCTGCCCGCCGACAAGCGCCGCATCCGCATGGCCGTCTTCAGCGATTCCGAGACGCTCGTCGCCGGTCGCTCGATCCGTCGCGGCTGGTCGGTCAGCCCGCAGGCCCCGGGCTCGACCGGCCGCCCCGCGGCGCTCCCCCTCTCCAACCGCGACACCGGGCAGCCGGGCTACCTCGTGACCGAGACGCTCGGCTACCAGGAGAACATCAAGGCCATCGACGCCCGCGACCCGGACCTGATCGTCATGCCCGGCGACATCGTCGAAGGTTCCGGCGCCGAGGCCCAGCGCCGCTGGGACGAGTTCTGGCGGCACAACGCGGGGCAGTACGACGACCTGCTCTCGAACCACCCGCTGGTCGCCGTGATGGGCAACAACTGCATCTTCATGGGCGGCTCGGCCACCGGCACCGGGCTGAACTTCATCAACACCCGCATCCAACTGGCGCGCAACCAGTTCACGGCCTACTTCGACTTCCCCGCCAACGGCGAGCCCGCCTTCCAGGACACCTACTTCCGCCAGGACTTCGGCCCGATCACCATACTCAGCCTGTGCTCCGTCAAGGCGACCGAAGCCGCGAACCACCTCGTCGGCCCGACGGGCACCGGCGTCACCGGCGGCGCGCCGACCATCACCAACCGCGACACCAACCGCGCCTGGTTCAACCAGCTCTACACCTTCGGCGACATCCCCGACTTCAACGTCGGCACCCGCCAATGGCAATGGGCCCAGGACCAGCTCGCCGCCGCGCGCGCCGAAGGCCGCATCGTGTTCATGCAGTGGCACCACACCCCGTGGTCACGCGGCATCCACGGGTCGAGCCTCACGTCCAACCAGTCCGGCGAAGCGATGCGCATCTACACGCCGGTCGCCGAACAGTTCCGCGTCGCCGGCATCTTCTGCGGGCACTCCGAAGTCTCCGAACGCTCGTTCATCGACCAGGACAACGACGGCTTCGGCGTCAACCTGTGGGACGTCGGCGCCGCCGGCGACGGGCTCCGCGGCGTCGAAGACCCCGCCCCGCCGCTCGCCACCACGCCCGCCATCGCCCAGTGGACCGCCGCCAACCCCGGCTTCCAGATGAACCCCTTCCACCAGTGGTCCGCCGACCAGTCCGAGCCGGAACTGTGGGACGGCAACCGCCTTATCTCCGGCGGGAAGCACTACGGCTTCCTCGAAGTCGACGTCATGCCCTTCTCCGACAACCGCTTCCGCATCACGTACACGCCCTTCCACGTCTTCCCGCTCACCGCGGGCGACGCCGCGTTCACGGTCAACGGCTTCGAACTCCGCACCTACCGCGACCGCGTCATCATTCAGGGCCCGCCCGACAACCTCCGCCGCATCACCTGCCCCGCCGAGTTCGACGGCGCCCCGGGCATCACCGTCGGCGACCTGTTCGCGTACCTCAACGAGTACTTCTCCGTCGCCCCCGCCGCCGACGTCGACGCCTCCGGCGAAGTCACCTCGGGCGACATCTTCGCCTTCCTGCGCGACTACTTCGGCTGCTGAGCCGGCTTCGCCCGCGCGGCCACGCCGCCATCTCGCCTGTTCCCAGCCCGCCGGCTCGCGCCTTCATACGCGAGCCGGCGGCTGTCTTGATCACAGCATCCGCCCCGCCACCGCTCGCAGTTTCTCGCTCATCGCCTGGGCCGTCTCTGCGCTGCGATAGCTCGGCAGGTCGGCCCGGTCGTGGAAGTTCATCAGGATCCAGTCCAGGTCGCCCGCGGCGTGGGCCGCCGCGAACTCGCCCACGCACGCCGGGCAGTAGTGCGTCCCCGCCTCCGCGCGCAGCGTGCGGATCGCCTTCGGGGCCGCGTCCGTCCCGTACTCCGCGTGGTACGGGCGCACGCTCGTCATCGCGTCGAACGAGTCGGCCACCGCGAACAGTCGCGCCGCCAGGTGCAGGCGGTCGGCCGTCAGCCCGTCGGGATAGCCCGTCCCGTCGACGCGTTCGTGATGATGCCGCACCACCGTCAGCAGCAGCTCGTCGTCCTCGCCCATCGAGCGCAGCCGCTCGTAGCCCAGCACCGTGTGCCGCTTCATCAGTTCGTACTCGTCGACGGTCAGCGGCCCGGGCTTGCACAGCACGCTGTCGGGGATGTCGATCTTGCCCAGGTCGTGCAGGGCCGCGGCCGTCGACAGCCGCTGCACCACGTCGCGGTCGAGTTTGAGGCGCTCCGCCATGACGCGGGCGTACATGACCACGCGCCACGTGTGGGCCGCCGTCACGCGATCCTTCATCTCGATGGTGCGCACGAGCGCTTCGACGATGTCCGGTTCCAGTCTCATGGGGTCGCCCCCTTCATGTTCGGGATGGACGCGTGCGGCCGGGCGACGGTCATCGTCGCCGCGGGTGCTCCCGACGCCGCCCGGATGATCAGCAGCGTCTGGTCATCCCTTT
This sequence comes from uncultured Phycisphaeraceae bacterium, assembly GCA_964615765.1. Classification (GTDB taxonomy): domain Bacteria; phylum Planctomycetota; class Phycisphaerae; order Phycisphaerales; family UBA1924; genus CAZTQN01. The sequence goes on along the minus strand of CAZTQN010000005.1, from coordinate 91,211 downwards.
GTGTGCCATGCGTGCTCGCCGCGCGGAACACCGCGTCGAAAACCGCCTTCGCCCCGGCGCCGGCCTGCGCGTCCGTGACGGTCTTGACGCCGCTCAGCCCCAGTTCTCGACCCCCGCCGTCCTGCACTTCCGTCAGCCCGTCGGTCATCAGGACCAGGCTCTCCCCAGGTCCGAGTACGCCCCGCCCGGCCGTGAAGTTCTCTTCAGGCTCGATGCCCAAAGGCAGGCACTCGTTCGCCAGTTCTCGCACGCGCCGACCCGCCGGCGCACCGCTCAGAACATGCAGAATCGGCAGGTGCCCGGCGATCGCGTACTCGAACACGATCGGCCCTCCTGTCCCGCCCGCGTCGCCCACGTCCCCGGGCGTCCGCAGCCGCACACACGCGAAAGTCGCGAACGTGCCCGTCGGCACCAGCCCGGCCAGCACGCAGTTGAGATCCCGCGCGATCACGTCCAGCGGCGCCGGCGACAGCAGCCGCATCCGCAGCGCGCTCTTGAGCATGCCCATCACGATCCCCGCCCCGACGCCGTGCCCCGACACGTCGGCCACGTACACGTCGATCTCCCCCGCGCGCTCCACCACGTCGATCAAATCCCCGCCCATCGTCTCGCTCGGGCGAGACTCCGCGACGATCGTCACCCCGCCTTTGTTCAGCTCGATCCGCGGCACCAGCGTCTCGTGCATCCTCCTGGCCAAGTCCAGCTCCGCCCGCGCCATCGCCTGCCCGCGCTCGCGGTCTCGGATGTGCCGCACCATGAAGATGAACCCCACCGAGATCAGCACGATTGACAGGATCGCCAGCGTCAGCGCCCGCGCAAAGTGCGGGACCGACATCCCCAGGTCGAACGCCCCCATCCGCGCCAGCGGCGGGAACACCCACCCCGGCAGCACGAACGACACCGGCACCACGATCGCCAAGAGCCAGTACCGCCGCGTCGCGAACGCGTACGCCCACCCGAGCGCCACCGCCCCGCTGTACACCGCGCTCACCACCCCCGCGCTCCACGTCCCCGGCGGCTGGTTGATCATCGCGAACAGCACGCCGATGGGCGCAAACACCGCGAACACGCCCAGCGCCAGATCACGCGGCATGGCCCGTTCACGCCGCCCCGGCTCGATCACACGTCCGCGGTTGCTCACTGGTCCAGCATACCCGCACGCCTCACCCGCCCGCGTCGTCCCCCGCCGCGCCCCCCGGCTGCCCGTCGGTCTCCGCCCGTTCCCCCGTCGCTCGATACTTCGCCCGCCGCTCGGCGTATTGCTCCGGCGAGACGGGCAAATCCACCGCCTCCCCGCGCACGTGCTGCTCGTGCAGTTTCTTCAAAAACGGCACGCACCAGCGGCACCCCGTCCCCGCGCCCAGACACTCGCTGATGAGCGACGCCACCGGCGGGTCCTCGCGCGCCAGAAAGTTCTGCACCTTCCGCAGGCTCACGTGGAAACACAGGCACACATCGTCGTCCGGGTTCATGCCGCTCCGCTCTGCGTCCGGGCTCACACCGAGACCAGCATCGACTGCCGAATCTTCAGCGCCGTCGGCGCCCCGCACAGCAGTTCCGCCAGACGGAACGAGAACTCGAACGCCGTTCCGGGCCCCCGGCTGGTCACCAGGTTCCCGTCCACCACCACCTTCGCCTCCATCGGGATCACCGCGCCGGAGAACCGCCGCTCCAGCCCCGGGAAGCACGTCGCGTGCTTGCCGTCGAGCACGCCGATCGGCCCGAGCACCACCGCCGGCGTCGCGCAGATCGCCGCCACGATCTTCCCCGCGCTGAAGTGCCGCTTGATCGTCGACGTCAGCATGTCCGACTTGTGCATGTTCTCCGCCCCCTTGCCCCCGCCCGGCAGGATCAGCGCGTCGAACAGAATCTCCCCGCAATCTTCCAGCAGACACTCGGCCCGCAGCGGCACATGGTGCCCGCCCATCGGGTCCATCATCCCGATGCCCGCGTACGTCACATCCACCCCGCACCGCTGCAGCACATCCCCGGGAACGATCGCCTCGATCTCCTCGGTGCCTTCGGCGATCACGATGAGGGCGGTCTTGGACATGCCAGGCTCCAGGACAGCGGTCCCCGGCCGCGATGAACCCTACCCCGCCACCCCCCCCAAACGCCGCCGCGCCGCTCGTGTGCAGTATGCCCGAGTTCCGCCCACGCCGCCACCACCCCCGCCCGGCTTACCGTGCCCCGATGCACCCAGACCCCACCGACCCCGCACACCGCAGCCCGGACCCATCCGCCGGGCCCACCGGCCCAGTCCCGCACATGTCCGCGGCGGAGTTCCGTCAGCGCGGCCGCGCCGTCATCGATCTCATCGCCGACTACCTCGAAACCGTCGAATCCCGCCCCGTCCTCTCCACCGCCCGCCCGGGTCAGGTCCTCGCCGCCCTCCCGGCCGCCGCCCCCGAGCACCCCGAGCCCTTCGACGCCGTCCTCGCCGACTTCGACCGCATCATCCTCCCCGCGCTCACGCACTGGCAGTCGCCCAACTTCTTCGCCTTCTTCCCCGCCGACGGCTCCTACCCCGCCATCCTGGGTGATCTGCTCGCCTCCGGGCTGGGCGTCAACGGGATGCTCTGGGCCACCAGCCCCGCCTGCACCGAACTGGAAACCCGCGTGCTCGATTGGCTCGCCCGCGGCATCGGCCTGCCCGAGTCCTTCTGCCGCCAGCCCGCCGGCACATCCGACCAAGGCCCTGGCGGCGGGGTCATCCAGTCCACCGCCAGCGAGTGCACGCTCGTCGCCCTGCTCGCCGCCCGCCACCGCGCACGGGTCGGCCCATCGACCACCGCCCGTGGTGAGCCGGTCCTGTACACCTCCCCGCAGGCCCACTCGTCGGTGATCAAGGCCGCCATGATCGCCGGCCTTGCCGACGGGCCCGACGACCGCCGCCTGGTCCGCCTCATCGACGTCGACGACGACCTGGCGATGCGGCCCGAAGCCCTCGCATCGGCCATCGCCGCCGACCGAGCCGCCGGTCTCACCCCCGCCTTCGTCTGCGCCACGCTCGGCACCACCGGCACCACCGCCATCGACCGCCTCGCCGATCTCGGCCCCATCGCCCGCGCCAACCACCTCTGGCTCCACGTCGACGCGGCGTACCTCGGGGCCCAGTTCATCTGCCCCGAACACCGGGCTCCCCTCGCGGGCGTCGAGCACGCCGACTCGTTCTGCTTCAACCCGCACAAGTGGCTGCTCACCAACTTCGACTGCTCCTGCTTCTGGACGCGCGACGCCGCCGCCCTCACCAGCGCGCTGTCCATCAACCCCGACTATCTCCGCAACGTCGGCGCCGCCAACGCGGGCGCCGCCCGCGTGATCGACTACCGCGACTGGCAGATCCCGCTGGGCCGGCGCTTCCGAGCCCTGAAACTCTGGATGGTCATCCGGCACTACGGCCTCTCGGGCCTCCGCGCGTTCATCCGCGAGCATCTGCGCCTGGCGGAGGCCTTCGAGCGCCGCTGCGCCGCCGACCCGCGCTTCGAGATCACCGCGCCGCGCACCAGCGCGCTGGTCTGTTTCCGCCTCCGCCCACGCGCGGGTGAACTGCCCGCCGCCACCGACGCCCGCAACCGGGCCCTGCTCGACCGCCTGAACGCGACCGGCGCGATCTACCTGACGCACACCACGCTCCCGCCCACCGCCGCCCGCCCGCACCCGGCCCTCACGCTCCGTCTGGCCATCGGCTCGACGCGTACGGAGGCCCGGCACGTGCTGGGCGATCCGTCGAGCGGGGTGCCGGGCGCGTGGGACAAGATCGCCGCCGCCGCCGATGCGGTATCCTGACGCGTCATGGACGACACTCCCCCGCCCGCTGAAACCGCCGCCCGAGCCGTGATGGCCCGCGCCGCGATCACCGCGTCCGCGCTCGCGATGCTCGCCGCCGGCTTGGGCTGCCAGTCCAAGGGTTCCGCCGCCGGCGCCGAGACCGCCGCCGAGACCACCAGCACGGCTGCCGCCGAGCCCGCCCCGACCTTGACCGTCGCTCCGGGGGCCTACGCGCAAGCCTTCGAAGCCGCCAAGCGGGCCCTGCGCGACGTCGGTTTCTTGCTCGAGCGCGTCGACGCCCAGGCCGGGGTCATCACCACGCAGCCCAACGACAGCATCGGCGTCTTCGCCCCGTGGGACCCGGTGCAGTCCGGCGTCGACCAGGAGCTCGACGACGCGATGCACCGCCAGAACCGCGTCGTCCGCGTCGAGTTCGCCCCCGCCGGCGCCGCGCCCTCCTCGATCGACACGAACACCGACCTGCGGCAGTCCTCAGAATCGCTGGCGATGCGGGTGCAGGCGTCGGTGAACCGCATCTACTACCCCGGCCGGCGCATCAACACCGGGCACATCCTCTACAGCACGCGCACGTACGACCCCGCGCTCGGGGCCCGCAACATGGCGTCCTACTCCGTCGCCATCGAGCAGGACAGCCGCCTGGCCCAGCGCATCGTCGACCGCGTCCGCGCAGCCCTCGACGCGCCTGCTCCGCCGAGCGCCCAAGCCCCCGCGGCTCAGTAACGCTTGCTTTCCGCCGCCGGCGCGTTACCGCGCCTTGGGCGGCGTCGTCACGCCCAGTTCCTCTTCCGAGACGTGGGCCTCGCCGACATCGCCCACGTCCCGGGCCCCGCCGCTGGCGCTCAGCGAACGCATCCGGACGACCACGCGCGGCTCGCTCGCCGCCTCCGCCTTCGCGGCCGCCGCCGGGGGGGTCTTCTTCTCGCCGCTGCCCGCGTGCACGCTGCGCTCGTGCACCGCCGCCTGCCGCCCGTCTTCCGTGACCTGGTACACCATCCCGATGGTCGTCTCCGCCTCGCCCAGCACCAAGCGATTGACCAGCTCCACGCCCTGCATCAGCGTGTGGTCCGTGTTGCTCACCTCGTACTTCCACATCCCGAACCGCCCGCGCGAGTACACGTCCCGCGCTTCCAACCACGGGATCGTCCGGGCCAGGATGTCGTCCCGCTCCACGCTCGGCGTCGGGTACGAGTAGTCCGCGTAGTAGCACCACCGCGACACGATGTTCGCCCGCTCCCCCGGCTCCAGCAGCCCCGCGTTCTCCAGCCCGGTGATGCACGACTCGATCACCGCGTCCTTGTCCGCGCCCCGCTGTCCCGGCGTCGGCTTCATCGGGCTCTCGCTCACCTCGCACAGGAGCGAGTAGTAGTTGTCCTTGTCCGGCGTCATGTGCGGCGAGTAGTTGCTCAGGTACGTCACCCGGTAGAACGGACAGTTCTCCTCCGGGAAGTACATCCAGCTCTTCGTGTCCGGCGTCCCGCCCCCAGGCCGCCGACTCTTCAGCCCGATGCCGACCATGTACCCCGACGAGTGCTTCAGGCCCGCGGCGGTCTGGGCAACCTGGCCCAACTCCGCCGACCGGCTCCGAGCCACGCTGTTCAGCAGCACGTCCAACGGCATCGCCGAGATCAGCACGTCGTACCGCTCGGTCCGCCCGTCGGTCAGATGAATCACCTTGTCGTCAAGGTCGATGCTGGGCACGCCCGCGTTGAGGCGGATGTGCCCGCCGTCGGCTTCGTATCCCAAGATACGGTCGAAGCGTCGATAGAACTCGCCCGTCCCGCCGCGGAGCGGGAACTTGAACTGGTTGTTGGGTCCCCACCCGAAGTCATCGAGCCCGAGCATGACGTTGCGCAGGGCCCGCTCGATATCGATGACGGCGACGCGCTCGCCGATCCACTGCTTGTTCATCATCTCGGGCGGGTACGCCCAGACTTTGAAGTTGTACGGGCGCATGAAGTAACGGGCGATGCCCTCCCCGAAAACGGCGTCGATGAACTCCCCGAAGTTGCGGGCGGCGGCCGGCGAGGTTACGGCGCCGCGCCCCGTCTGCGCGCGGATCAACCCCGAGATGCACTCGAAGGCGGCCTGCGCCGGCAGATACCGGACGTTGTTCTGGAACGGGTACGGCACCCAGCGATCGAACATCCGCACCCAGCACTCGCGGTTGTTGAGCGTGAACTCGTCGCCCATCAACCGGTCAAAGACGCGGTCGTAATACGAATAGTGACTGAACATCACGTGCCCGCCGATGTCCCAGGTGAACCCCTGCGGGTCGACGAAGCTGTGGGCCAGCCCCCCGATGTACGGGTGTCGGTCCAGCGCGACGAAGTTGGAATACCCGAGTTCCTTCAGGCGATACGCGGCCCCGAGGCCCGTGGGCCCGCACCCGAGGATGACGATGCGCGGCTCGTCGCGCGAGGCGGCGGGGCGATGAACGCTGGTCGGGGTGGACATCGTGCAGAAACCTCTGTGGAAGAACGCACAGGTTAGCAGCGGTGCGCCGGGTTCCGGACGCGCGTGTGAAACTGTCTTTACACGGTTGACGATTGCAAGTCCGCGGCAAGGCTTTACAGACAACACGTCCGGAACGCCGACGTACCGCGAACCACACGCCGCGGATTTGGGCCACCAAACGCCTGTTCAGGGTGCCCCAGACGACACGGTCGGCAGTCTTTGACGGGAAAGTCATCGTGGTTTGTGAAAAGACCCCTTGGAGAGAGGTCAGATGGCGTATTCTCAAGGACGGATCCGGAAGCGTGATGAATCGGTGGGCGTGCGTCAGTGGGTGGCGCAGGTCCCATCGGGCATGACGCGGGCGTGTTGGTGCGCGCAGTCGGCACGCTCAGGAGTATGCAGCCCATGCTGAACATGGTCGCTGATCCCGCCGGCGCTCTTCGGGCCACAGTCCGCGTTGCGGAACTGGTCTGCGGACTGCCGGCCGTCGCCACCCAAGATTGGTGCGACAAGGCCGCCGCCGCCATGCTCCCCATCGTCGGCGCGGGCGTGTGCGTCACGCTCATCGCGCAGATCGACGAGAAGGGCCTGATCTTCCGGCAGGAGGCCACCGGCGTCGCCGGGTGCGCCGTCGCGGAGATCACCACCAGCGTTGGGCGCGGGAGCACCGCGCTCAGCACGGTGATGCTGGACCCCAACGACGCGGCCCTGGTGCGCGTGCGCACCAACATGGCCCAGACGCGCGAGCTGCACTGGCCCATCGGCCCTGCCGCCTACGCCGGCCCGACGCCGACGCAGCAGCCCGTCCGCGCCGGCTCCCCGCTGATCCTGCTGCCCGGGCACTACCAGGCCCAGGCGCAGGTGGCCCGCCGATGGGAGTCGATCCCGCACACGCGTCTGCTGCTGGGCGCGGTGTCGCTCGGGGTGGATGGGCGCGCGCTGATCGTGGAACTCGCCGCCACCGGCCCGGGCGCCGCGCCCCCGCCGGGGGAGGATGAGTCGCCCATCGTCGAGGCCGTGCTCCCGCTCTTGGCCCGGCGCGCGATGCTCGCCATCGGCACCGGCCCGGCCGAGTCGGCCCACTGGCTGACGGCCCGCGAGCAGGTCATCCTGCAGCACCTGCTCCTGGGCAAGAGCGTCCGCGAGATCGCCGAGGAACTCGGGCGCAGCCCGCACACCGTGCACGACCACGTCAAGAGCCTGCACCGCAAGCTCAACGCCTCCAGCCGCGGCGAGCTCGTCGCCCGCGCCCTGGGTTACCTCGAATCCAAGCCCATGGGCCCGGGTCCGCTGATGCCCATCGTGCCCGAACCCAGCGGATCCTGACCAGCTCGCCTGGCGCACTGGCCGGCGCGCTCGCCAGCGTGCTGGGCGGGGAAGCGGCGTCAAATCCCCCGCTGCGGCGGCCGCCGCGCACCGCCCGATAGACTTGGGCATGGCCATCCGTTCCCGCACCGCCGCCCGCGCACCGCGCGGGGCGGCCCATCCTTCCGCCGGTCGTTGTGACACCGCTCCGACGCTCGCCGCGCTCGTGGTCCTGACTCTGCTGGGCGCGATTACCCCGGGCGGGTGTGCCGGTCCCGGCGGGGGTGGGGCTGGGGGAAGCAACCGCCCGATGGTCGCGCGCAGCGCCGCCGAGTCGGGCGTGTTCGAGCCCGTCGGGGCCTCGCCCGTGCTGCGGTTCTATGACGAACTGGAGACACGCGGCTTGGCGTGCCATGACGATGCGCTCGAGAGCGTGCTGCTCCTGACGACGGGCGTCGGCGCGTCGACGTACGACGAGCGCGTCCGGCGCGCGACGGAACTGGGCCTGCTGGCCCCCGGCTTCAGCCGCCCGGCGCGGGAGGCGGTGACGGTGGGCGAGGTGAGCGTGCTGATCGCGCGGGCGGAGCAGCCGGGGCGGGAGATCGACCCGCAGGCGGCGGTCGACGCGCTGGTGGCGTCGGGCGCGCTGCCGTCGACGATCCGGCCGTACCAGGGGATCACGGGGGCGCAGTTGCTGTCGGTGATCGGCCACGCGGCGGACGCGCGGCGGGAGAGCGGCACCGTGCCCGCCAGCCCGATGACCCCGCCCGCGGCGACACCCGCGCCCACCCCCACCGAGAGCCCCGAACCGCTGCCGGCAAGCCTTCCGGCCGGCCAGCCGACGCCCTGAAACCCACGCCGATACGGACGAGTTTTCTCCGCCATGACCCACACGCCCATGCCCACGCACTTGTCGCCGCGTTCTGGTTGCTCCCTCGCCCGCGGGCTGGTGATGCCGGTGGTGCTCGCCGCGGCGCTGATCGGCCTGGCCGGCGCGTCGTACGGGCAAGGCCAATCGCAAAATCAGTCGCAGGGCCAATCGCAGACCGCGCGCGACCCGCGTGATCCGCGCGGGCAAGGCGGGCGACGGTTCGCCCCCCCGGCGCCGACGGCGGTGCGGCGCCCGCTGATCGACCTGGAGGCGCAGGCCCGGCACCTGCGCGACGGGCAGATCGTGCCCGGTCAGCCCAATCCCAACCCCAATCCGCGCCCCGCGCCCGCGGCGGCCGCGGTGCCCCCAAGCGCCGGGCCCGCCGACGACACGCTGATCGATCTGCCCTCGTCCACGCCGCGACCGGCCCCGGCTGCGTCGGCGCCGCCCGCGCCGCCCGCACCGGTTGAACCCGCGCCAGCGCCGACGAGCCCGAGCGAACCGATCGCGGCCATCGCGGGCGGGACGGACACGCTGGGCAGCGGACCGGCGGCGGTCGACGAGCGGTCGCTGGCGGCGGTCTCGCCGGAGGGCGCGCCCGCCGTGCGCGATCAGCGCATCGAGCAGGAAGCCCCCCGCCCCCGGCGCACGCCGAGCGCGTCGGCGGACGCCGGCGGCGCTGGCGGGTCCGCGCGGGCCCGCGCCTCGGAGCCTTTGAATCTCGGGCGATCGGACGACGTCGCCGCCCTCGGCCCGGCGCGTGCCCGCGTGCTGCGCGTGTCGGGCGGCCCGGGCGTCGAGTGGCGCGCGGGCGACGGCGGGTGGATGCCGATCGAGCCCGGCGCGTCCGCCGCGGGCCGCGTCGAAGTCCGTGCCGGGCTTGATGGTGACGCGGAACTGCTGGTGGACGACCGCCTGGTGGTCCGCGTCGATCGCCTGGCCCGCCTGAGCATCGAACTGGCGCAGGAGCGCGACGGGACGTCGAGCGTGCACATCGCGCTGGCGCGTGGCACGGTGCACCTGCTCCCGCCGCCGGGCGGTGCGCCCGCGATCCCCGGCTGGTCGAGCGCGCTGGCCCGCGTGCGCACGCCGGATCGCGACCTGGTCATCACCCGCGCCGGCGCGGTGACGTACGACGCGTTCACCGGCGCCCGCGTGCGCGACGCCGCGCCCTGAGCATCTTCACCCCAGTTCTGGGCGGGATTTGCACGGATACTCACCGACCGGTGACGACCGGCACAGCCCGTGTTGACCGATTCGCCCCCCGAAATCGGTCGGCGTTCGGCCCGTTTTTGCATTCCCGCTCGGGCCGCCTTGCCGACCTCTCGCGGCAGTTGCACACTCTTGGGAACCTGGGCACTCAAGCCGGGGTGGGCGGCGGGGGGCGTGCGGGGCCAGCATGCGCAGCGCAGCGTCTCAAACAACGCGGACCAGCGTTGACCTGCCCTGGCAGGTCGAAGCCCTGCGCCTGCTGGATGAGCAGCACCTGTGCGTGTGGTCGGACGACGCGGGCGTGCGCCGCGAGGTGGTGGACGGGCTGGCGGCCCATGTGCGGCAGATCACGGACGCCGCGGTCGGCGTGATCGAGGGCGCGGGCGTGCACGACGTCCGCACATTCGCGGCGGCGCTGGCGCGGGCCCTGGGCGCGCACCCGGACCGGGGCGATGTCGACGACCCGGACCTGCTGTTCCGCCTGCTGCGCCGCTCGCCGGAAGAAGCCGGGGGCGCGCCGGGGAATCGGCCGGCGGTCAAACGCCGCGTGCTGCTGTGGAGCGACGCCCACGAACTGCTGGCGCGTAATCCGCGCCTGTTCGGGCGGTTGGCCGACACGCTGATCGGCTCGGCCCTTGAGAGTGAACTGATGGGGGAGGATCTGCTGCTGATCCAGCGGGTCGTGTTCGTCGGTCGGGCGGCGCTCGATGTGTACCGCGAGGACCCGAGCGGGCAGTTCCGTGCGTGGTTCTCTGAGGATGGCGAGACGCCGCTGTGGCGGTCGGTCACGGGCGTGACGGGGCCGCGCGTGGGGAGCGTGCGGGCCGAGACGCTGCTGGCGGGGCGTCAGCCAAGTCGGGCGTAGGTTCTGCGGGTTGCGATCAGCGGGCGTAGATCACGAGGCGGTGCCCCTCGGGCACGAGCCCGGCCTGGCGGCACAGGCGTTCGACCAGCGCGGGCAGTTCGGGCACGTCGAGGGCCTGCACGTGCCCGCTGTCGATGTTGACCAGCAGGCCCGAGGCCCGCTTGCCATAGGCGAGTTGGTAGTGGGCCGTGTCGGCGTCGAAGAGGACTTGCTGGATGATGCCGGCGTCGGCGAGCAGGTGGATGGTGCGGTAGACGGTGGCCTTGGAGACGCTGAGCCCGGCGCGGCGGAGGTCCTCGATGAGGGCGTCGGCCTGGAAGACGTCCTCGCGCTGGATGATGGCGTCGAGGATCTGGGCCCGTTCGGGGGTGTACTTGAGCCCGACCTGCTTCAGGCGGCGGCGGAACACCGCGCAGAGCGGCTCGACGATCCGCAGATCGTCGGCGTCCGCCGCGGGCGTGTGCGGGGGCTCGTGCATCGAGGCATCGTAGAACAGGCCCGCGCGGGACTTGTACACTCCGCCCCGTGCATCCCTCGGCCGCCAGCCCGGGCAGACGTCTCGCGGGCCCCGTGGGCCTGGCGGCGGTGGTCGTGGTCACGATCGGGATCCTCAGCACGCGCGGGCTCGCCGAGGGCACGGCCCCGGCGGCGGGGCTGATCAGCGCCGTGTTCGCGACGCTCTCAGCCGGGCCGATCGCGCTGGCGTATCTGCTGGGCGCGATGGGCCTCGGGCGGCTGGCGGTGCAGGGGTCGATGCGCACCTCCGCCCACCGGCACGGGCTGCAACTGGGCGTCGGGCTCGCGCTGATGCTGTGGCTGAGCCATGCGCTCGGGGCGCTCGGGCTGTTGTCGGGCGAGGGGATCGGGCCGCGGGTGTTCGGGTGGGGCACCGTCGGGATCGGGCTGGCGCTGCTCGCGCATCAACTGGCGATGGGGTCGTTGCGGCCGGAACGCTGGCCCGTGTGGTCGCGCACGGCGCCGCTGTGGGGCGTGCCGATCGGGCTCATCGCGGTGGCGGCGGCGAGCCCGCCGGGGGCGCTGTGGGCCAGCGAGTTCGGCGCGTACGACGCGCTCAGCTATCACCTGCAGTTGCCCAAGGAGTGGGCGGCGCCGGGGGCGGCGCTGGCGTCGGTCGAGCACAACGTGTACTCGTACCTGCCGTCGTACGTCGAGGCGGCGTACCTGCACCTGAGCGCGATGACGCCGGGGGCGGACGTGGTGAGCCGCACGGTGGGGGGCGAGGGCGCGTGGATCTTGGCGTGCCACATGCTGCACGCGGGGATCGCGATCATCGCGGGCGTGCTGACGGCGCGGGCGTCGATCGCGCTGGTCCGCCGGGCGGCGCCGGACGTTCCGGAGAGCGTTGCGGGCGCGATCGGATCGCTCGCAGGGCTCATGGTGCTGGGCACGCCGTGGACGATCGTGACCGGGAGCCTGGCGTACAACGAGGCGGCGGTGCTGGCGCTCGGGGCGGCGGGGGCGCTGGCGGCGAGCGACCGGACGCTCAAGCCCATCGCGGCGGGGGCGATCTCAGGGCTGTGCGTCGGGGTCGCGGCGTCGGCAAAGCCGACGGCGGCGCTGTTCATCGGGCCGGTGGTCGGCGTGCTGCTGCTCGCGCATGTCGGGCGGGCCGGCGCGGTGCGCGCGGTGGTTGCGGGGACGGTGCTTGGCGTAGTCGCGATGGCGCCGTGGCTGGTGCGCAACGCGCTGGCGGGCGGCAACCCGGTCTTCCCGTTCGCCGCGGGGCTGCTGGGCGCGGCCCACTGGTCGCCGGAGCAGATCGAGCGGTACGCCGCGAGCCACATGGTGAGCCTGAGCCCGGTGCAGCGCGTGCTGCGGCTGGTGTCGACGGAGTTCGGGTGGGCCCACCCGCAGTTTGGGGCGGCGGGGCTGGCGCTGGTGCTGGGCGCGGCGATGGCGATCGTCAGCCGCGTGACGCGGCGTGCCGGCGCGGCGGCGCTGATCGGTGTCGTGCTCGCGCTGATCGCGTGGATGACGATGACGCACTTGCAGTCACGGTTCTTGATGCCGCTGCTGGTGCCGGCGGCGCTGGTGATGGCGCTCGGGGCGGCGGGCGCGTGGACGATGCTGCAGGCGGCGGGGCGACAGGCCGCCCGCGACGCGGCCCCGATCGCGGGCGCGGCCCTCCTGGCGCTCGCGTGCGTGGGCGCGTCGGTATTGATCTTTCTGCGTGACGGGGGCGGCGTGCCCAATCGCCTGCTGGTCGCCGGGCCCGGCGCGCTGAGCGGGCTGGCGTTCGCCGAGTCGTTCGACCGGGCCCCGGCGGAAGAGCGCGAGCGGGCCCTCGAGTCCCCGGGCGCGGGGCCGGCGTGGTTTGTGAACCTGTCGCTCAAGCCGCACGAGACGGGCGGCGGCGATGTCTATCTGCTGGGCGACGCGGCGGCGCTGTACTTCGCCGGGGCGATGGGCGATCGCCCGGCGAAGGCGGGCGCGAGCCGCGTGCGGTATCACACCACGTGGGACCGCTCGCCGCTGGGCGATGCCATCGCGGCCAGCCCGGATGATCCGCGCGCGTGGACGCGGGCGCTGGCGGGCGCGGGCGTGCGGCATGTGCTGGTGAACTTCGACGAACTCGGGCGGCTCATCGAGCGGGACCGGTACTTCGACCCGCGCGTGCGTACGGCGGACATCGCCCGGTGGCTCGGCTTCGGGGGCGCCGACGGGCCGACGGGCGTGACGCTCGTGCGCCGCTGGCCGCGGGTGGGTGCGCCGCCGGGCGTGCCTTCGGGGCATGCGCTGTACCGGTTGGACGGGCCGGGCGAAGGCGGCGGGGGGACGCGATGACGCACGCCGCGCCGCCTGCGTCGGAAACGGCGCCCGCGCGTCCGCCCGCGCCGGTGCCGGCGTCGCGGCGGTTGTCGCCGGGCACGCTGGCGCTGCAGGTCGTTGGCGGGCTGATCGGGCTGGGGCTCTTGGGCTGGTGCGTGTATGTGGCGCTGCAGCCGCAGAATCGGGCGAAGCTGGAGCGCCTGGGCGACGCTTCGCCCGGGCAACTGGCGGCGATGCTCGGGCTGTCGGCGGTGGTGGTGTTCTGCAGCGGGGAGACGTTCCGGCGCGTGCTGATGCCGGTGAAGCGGCTGGACCTGGTCGGCGTGCAGGCGACCAACGCCATCGGGTCGTTGCTGGCGCTCTTGCCGTTCAAACTGAGCGTCGTGTTCCGCGTGCTGGTGCACAACCGGCGCGACGGCGTGCCGCTGCTGACCATCGGGGCGTGGTTCACGGCCGTCGCGGTGGTCATCATGGCTGTGCTGGCGCCGGTGATGCTTGCGAGCGCCTGGCGCGGGCGGGCCGACGTGTGGTGGGGCGTGGCGACCGTGGTCGGCGTGGTGCTGTTCGCGGGCGGGGCGTTCGCGGCGGCCCGGATTCTTTCGGCGCCCGGGCCGTGGAGCCGCGTGACGCGCACGGTGGAGCGCCTGCCGATCCCGCGGCGGGTGCTGCAATCGGGCCTTCTCGATCGCGTGCGCGACGGGCTGCGGATGCTGTCGCACCCGAGGTCATTCGCGGCGTGCGTGGGCGTGCGGGTGATCGACCTGGCGGCCCAGTCGGCGCGGGTGTTCGTGGCGGCGATGATCGTGGGCCAGACGATGCCGTGGGATCAGGCCGTGCTGGCCGGGAGCTTGTACTTCTTCATCGGCGCGGTCGCCATCGCGGGGCAGCTCGGCGCGCGGGAGGGGCTCACGGCCCTGCTGCTTGTCCAACTGATGCCGGGCGTGGATCTCAGCGAGTTCGCCGTGATCGTGCTGGTCGTGAGCGCCAGCGAGATGCTCGTGCTGCTGGCGGCGAGCATGGTGGGGATGGTGATCATCCGCCCGGACCGCCTGATGGCGGGCCAGGCGCGCACGGGCGAGGCGCCGGCGAAGGCCTGATCGGTGCAGGTCAGTGGCGCGAAGCGGCGGCGAGGCCGGCGGTCCCGATGACCTGCTCCGCGTAGTCGTTCATGGCGTCGCGGAGCTGCTCAAAGCTCTCGAGCACGTAGTAGATCGGCTGGTAGTGATCGATGTCAAAGGGCGTGGAGCAGACGCGTTCGAGATCGAACGGGCGCCACTCCGGCACGTCGCGCGTGGAGCAGGGCGTGGCGCTCTGCGGGCCGTCGGGCGTCTTTTCCCAGGCGCCGGTGAGCGAGTACGCGCTCTCGGCGTGGGACGAGACCAGGCCCGAGCCGTACACCTTCACGCGCCCGTCTTCCTTGATGAGCCCGAACTCGACGGTGAACCAGAACAGGCGGCCCAGGCGTTCGATGTGCTCGGGGTCCTCGCAGAGCAGCGCGGCCTTGCCGTAGGTCTGCAGGAAGTCGGCGAAGACGCGCGACGCGTGCAGCGGAACGTGCCCGAAGACATCGTGGAAGATGTCGGGCTCGGGGAGATAGTCCATCACCTCGCGCGGGCGGATGAGCACGGTGGTGGGGAACTCGCGCTGGGCCAGGCAGGCGAAGAAGGCCTTGGCGGGCAGATAGCCCGGCACGCCGTAGGACGACCAGTCGGAGACGGCCTTGAGATACGTGTTGATCCCGGTCAGGCGTGTGCCGGCCTTGAGGATCTGCCCGTCGCACCCCTCGCAATCGCGGTCGAGCGTGAGGTCTTCGAGGTTCGGGATGCGCTCGCCGGTGAGCTTGAGGACCTTCAGCCCGTCGATGAACGTTCGGCTGACCTGCTGGGAGAGGACGCTCCAGCGGCGGTTGAACAGGTCGCGCCAGACCTCGTGGTTGTCGCGCGTGTACTTGTGGTACTGCTGGGTGATGTAGAACTTGTCGGCGTTGATCTCGCCGGCGGGGGTCTCGGGCGCCTTGTCGGCCCACGACTGCGCCAGGCGGGCCTCGTCGGAGTCGATGATGTTGTTGTAGCGGATGTCGGCGCGCATGGTCGGGACGCTCCGGAGCGGTGGCGGGGGTATCGGAAAGCGGCGGGTACTGCCAAAATTTGTACCATGTCCGACGCCCGCGTGCGGCTGGGGGTTTCGAGGGTTCTGACCGCGATCTGCCCGAAGGTGGGGATCGCCCGCGAGATGCCAGCCTGGGGCTCGACAACCCGGATTTGGACAGAAGCGACCAAATTTGTCTTGACAGAACCTGTGAAAACGATAGTTTGGCGCCACGGCGCGGCCTGAAGGCCGGGGCCAGAGTGTCCCGTGTGACCTCCGAGAAGAGGGAGATGCGATGAAAACGTCGACGTTGCGTGCGCGTTCGGTCCTGGTGGCTGTGTTCTCGGCAAGTGTGTGCGGGCAGGCCTTCGGCGCGTTCGAAGTGTTCACCACGCGCATGGACGGTGCGCAGGAATCGCCCCCGGTCGTCTCGAACGGCATCGGCTGGGGCACGTTCGTGTATGACGATGTCGCCAACACGCTGCGCATGCAGGTCGACTTCTCCGGGCTCACCGGCGTCACGACCGTGGCCCACATCCACGGCGCGACGACCCTGACTCCGTTCGTCGGCAACGCCGGCGTCATCGTGCAGCCCCCGACGCTGCTGAACTTCCCCGTCGGCGTCAGCGGCGGGTCGTACGACCAGACCTTCGACCTCGGCGCCACGGGCACCTACGCCGCGGGTTGGATCACCAGCAACGGCGGCACCACCAACGGCGCTCGCGACGGGCTGCTGAACCTGATGCGCACCGGCCGGGCTTACTTCAACATCCACAGCTCGTTCGCCTCGGGCGGCGAGATTCGCGGGTACATCCCGGCCCCGTCGGCCGCGGCGGCCCTGGCGATGGGCGGCCTGCTGATCGCGCGCCGTCGCCGCTGAACGCGGTGATCGTGGCTCAAGCGGGGAGTGGGAGTGGGGGGGTCGAACGTGCATGCGGCGAGAGGACGGCCCACTTCGGGCCGTCCTCTCCGCCGGGCGCGGATCGTCTCGGCAACGTTGCGAGTACCACGCCGTGACCGTGCGGCGACTGTTGACAGGAACGCGACCCATGCGGCCCGTGCCCTTCGTGCAGACCCGGAGCATCGCTCGGAACCCCGTTCACGCCGCGGCTCTCGGTGCGGCGTTGGTCTGCCTGGGGGCCGGCGCGGGCCAGGCCTTCGGGCACGGCGCGCTGGAAGTGCTCGTCGGCCGAAGCGCGGCGGGACAACTGGTCGTTCTCGCTGAGACGCACGAAGCCGTGCACGTGCCCCGGTCGGTGTTCCCGAATCTGATCGGCTACGCGACGCCGTCGATCGGCTTCGAAGATCTGCCGCTGGATGAGCCGAGCGCCGGCGTGTTCGTGCTGCCAGCGGGGACGACGGTCCGCGTGCGCCTGCTGAGCATCGACGCCGGGCTGAGCGTGTACGACGGGTTCGCCGCGGTGCCCGTCGGCGGGACGATCACGCTGGGCGAGACCCCCTTCGACGTGCACCCGCTGTTCAACATCGTAACGACGGCCCAGCCGGGTCAGACGTTCCACGCGATGGTGCAGATCGAAGACGTGTCCACCGGTCCGGGCGCGCTGACGACCAGCGAGCCGGTCGAGATCGCCGTTACGCCCGCCTGCGTGGCCGACACGGACCTATCGGGCACGGTGACGGTGCAGGACATTTTCGACTACATCGCGCTGTACTTCGCGGGCCTGCCGCGTGCAGATATCGATGGGAGCGGGACGGTGAGCGTGCAGGACGTGTTCGAGTATCTGACGGCGTACTTCTCGCCGTGCGGGTGAACAGAGGAACGCAGCGGGCGGGAGTGAGGCGATCCGCGTGATCGATCGGCCGGCGGGCTGTGCCGGCGTGGTCGCTCGCGCGCGGTGTCAGTGCTCCGTCCGGGTCGTCAGCCGTACAGAATCTTGACGGAATGGTTCGGGCGACCGAGAAACCTCCGGCTATCGTGCCCATCAAAGTCCGAGAGCCGAAAGTTCGGTTCTGGACTGTCCGATAGCCGCCTCCGGAGACTGTGATGCCCCTGCCTGTTCCAGCGAAAGACTCAGCGGACGTCGGCCTGATCGGGCTGGCGGTGATGGGCGCGAACTTCGCCCTGAACATGGCCGACCACGGCTTCAAGGTCGCCGTGTATAACCGCACGACCGGCGTCACCGAGAAGTTCGTGCAGGACAACCCGGCGAGCGTGATCGGGCCGGGCGGGGCGCTGGTGCCGGCCGCCGACCTGAAGGACTTTGTCAACAGCATCAAGCGTCCTCGCCGGGTCATGATCCTGGTCAAGGCCGGGCCGGGGACGGACGCCGTCATCGACGGGCTGGTCCCGCTGCTGTCGCCGGGCGATTGCATCATCGACGGCGGGAACGCGGAGTGGAACGACACCGTGCGCCGCGAAGCCGCGCTGAAGGCCAAGGGCCTGCTGTTCGTCGGCTCGGGCGTCTCGGGCGGTGAAGAAGGGGCCCGGTTCGGGCCGTCGCTCATGCCGGGGGGCGATCCCGCGGCGTGGGAACTGATCAAGCCGATCTGGATGGCTGTTGCCGCTAAGGTCGACGTCAAGACCGGCAAGCCGCTGATCGGCGCCGCCCGCGGCAAGCCGGTGAACGGCGAGAACACGGTTCCGTGCACGACGTACATCGGCCCCGGCGGGGCCGGGCACTACGTCAAGATGGTGCACAACGGGATCGAGTACGGCGACATGCAGCTCATCTGCGAGGCGTACCACTTCATGCGCGACTCGCTGGGCATGAGCAACCAGCAGATGGGCGCGACCTTCGCCGAGTGGAACGCGGGCGAGCTCGACTCGTTCCTCATCGAAATCACCGCGGACATCCTCAAGCAGAAGGACCCTGTCAGCGGGAAGGACTTCGTCGACATCGTGCTCGACGCCGCCGGGCAGAAGGGCACCGGCAAGTGGACGATCAACAGCGCGCTGGACCTGGGCATCCCGGCCCCGACGATGGCCGAGGCCGTGTTCGCACGCAACGTCTCGGCGCTCAAGGACGAGCGCGTCAAGGCGGCGGCGCTGCTCACGGGCCCGGCCCGCTCGGCGGACACCGGCCCGGCGCGGGACTGGGTCCGCTGCGTGCGCGACGCGCTGTACTGCTCCAAGATCTGCTCGTATGCGCAGGGCTTCGCGCTCATGTCCGCCGCCAGCCGGCAGAACGGGTGGAACCTCAAGCTCGGCGAGATCGCGATGATCTTCCGCGGCGGGTGCATCATCCGGGCCCGCTTCCTGCAGAAGATCTTCGAGGCCTACCAGCGCGACCCGGCCCTCGCGAACCTGCTGCTGGACCCGTACTTCGCCGGCGTGGTGAAGGAGAACCAGGCTAACTGGCGCGCGGTCGTGGCCCGAGCCGCGACCGACGGCGTGCCCGTGCCCGCCTTCTCCAGCGCGCTGTCATACTTTGACTCGTACCGCTCGGCCCGTCTGCCGGCCAATCTCTTGCAGTCGCAGCGCGACTACTTCGGCAGCCACACCTACGAGCGCGTCGACCAGCCGCGCGGCAAGTTCTTCCACCTCGATTGGCTGGACCCCAAGCGTCCGCAACTGGAGGTCTGATTCACCGTGGGCGCGATCGCCGGACACTCCCTGCTCGACCTTCTGCCCGCCTCGCCGGGCCCGGCCCCGTCGACGCTGGCCCGCCTGGCCCGCGCGGCCCAGATGGTCACCCGAGTCCGAATGAGCGAGGCCCGCGCCCGCGAGGCGTCGATCGTCCGCACGCAGCGCCTCACGCTCCGCCCGCTTGTTGAGCATGACCGCGCGGAGTTCGAACGCGTCCTCCGCGCCAGCCGCGATCATCTGGCACGATTCTGCCCCATCGACAAGGTCGGCGATCGCAACCTCGACGACGAGCACGCGTTCGCGCGGCAGGTCAACCTCGCCCGCCGGGGCGACGAATCCGGACGGGCCTGGCGCCGCGCGGCGTTCGACGCCGAAGGGCGACTCATCGGCTCGGTCAACATCAACGACATCTCGCGCGGGCTGGAGTGCACGGGCGAGGTAGTGCTGTGGCTGGCGTCGGACGCGACGGGCCGGGGCATGGCGCGGGAGATGCTCAGCGCCGCGATGGACCACGCCTTCACCGACCTGCCGCAGGGCCTCGGGCTGCACAAGCTCATCGGGCTGATCGCGGAGGACAACATGGCCAGCCGGCGGGTCGCCGTCAAGTGCGGGTTCGAGCCCGGGCTGGGCGACGAGACGATCGAACTGCTGGTGAACGGCGTGCGTGTGCCGCACCGCCCGGTGGTGGCGTACGCGCCGGTCGCGCCGGTGCTGAACATGAACGCCGGTGCGCCGGCGGGCGAGGCGGGTCGCGGGCTGGAGGCGGTCTTGAGCCTGGAAGCCCGGGCCGCGACGGCCGCCGTCGCGTAAGCCGCTCTTTGAGCGCCGATCCGCGAGTGCCGATCCGTGTGACGAGGTCTACGCTGGCGCCATGAGCCACGGGACGTCGAGCGGGCCGGTTGCGCTGAAGGATCTTGTGTCGGTGGCGATGGAGGCGGCGTACGCCGGGGGCAAGCGCACGCTCGCGTATTTCAACGCCGGGCAGGGCAGCGCCGAGGTCGAAACCAAGAGCGACGAGACGCCCGTCACGCGGGCCGACCGCGAGGCCGAGACCGTCATCCGCGGCGTGATCCAGCGCTTCTTCCCCAGCCACAGCGTGCTGGGCGAGGAGCACGGGCGCTCCGCCGGCGATCCCAACTACACCTGGGTCATCGACCCGATCGACGGGACCAAGAGTTTCGTGCACGGCGTGCCGCTGTACGGCGCGGTGGTGGGCTGTTTGGTGAAGGACAAGCCGCTGGTCGGCGCGGTGTACATGCCGGCGCTCGACGAGTTGTACGGCGCGGGGCAGGGCCTGGGCGCGACGATCAACGGGCGCGCCTGCCGCGTGAGCCCGGTGAGCACGCTGGAGAACGCGACGCTGCTGGCCGGCTCGATCACGCGGGCGATCGACCGCTCCGACGCGTACATGAACCTGGCCCACCGCGTGAAACTCAACCGCGGCTGGGGCGACGTGTTCGGCTACATGCTCGTCGCCTCGGGCCGGGCCGAGATCATGCTCGACCCGCGCATCAGCGTGTGGGACATCGCGGGCGTGGCCCCGATCATCCGCGAAGCGGGCGGGTGGTGCGGCGACTGGAGCGGCCAAGACACCGTGACCGGCCCGGACTTCGCCGCGACCAACGGGGCGCTGAAGGAGACGGTTTTGGGGGTTTTGAAGAGCGAGAAGCGGCGATAGCGGTCTCCCGACCGCACGGTCACGGCTGGGCACAGCGCGCTCGCCTGCACACCATGTCGAACTCACCGCAGCGGCTGTACATCTCGTGGAGCAACCATCCCCGGTGCCTGGAATCGCACGTGAACGTCGCGCGGTTTGGCTATCCGGCTGTGGCGTTTGCAGGCGCGCTTGCGATCGCTTTGACGAGACCCCCGGCGTGGTGGTTCATCGGCGCCCTCACGCTGTGGGTGATCATCACATCGCTTGGGGCTGAGGCCATCCGACGATCGGCCGCGCGCGTGTGCGATCGGGCGATGGCGCGTGACGGCATGCAATGCCCGCAGTGCGCGTTCGATCTCTCGGGCATGAAGCCCGAGGGACAATGCCCGGAATGCGGCCGCCCGTACAGCGCCGAGCATCTGCGCCTTCTTTGGGCGGAAACACAGCGCTGGCTCGCCGACTTGAAGCAGTTCCGCCGAAGACGCTGGCGACAACCGCGTGTGCGCGAAGACCGGACGACGACGCGATGACCACGCCAGCCTGCATCCGGCGCACGACCCGCTGGCTGGTCGTCGCGCACTTTTCGATGCCCGTGCTTGCGCTCGGCGCAGTCGTTCTGTGGAAAACGATCGCGCCCGCCGCGGGCGTGGCCGTCTTCGTCGGCGTGGTCGCGGCGTACCTCGCGGCGCGTCGATGGATGAGGCGGCGCATCGCCACCATGTGCCAGCGCGGCATCGCCACCGGCGGGCAACTCTGCCTGCAGTGCGCGTTCGACCTCTCCGGTATGCCCGCGCCCATCGGCCAGTGCCCGGAGTGCGGCGTCTGGCACAACACATCCCACGCCCTGACCGAGTGGACCGACGCGCTGCGCGAGCACGAACGGGCCTTCGGCGCCGCCCCTCGCCCCGCCATTTCGCCCCAAACCGGCGATTCCACCCGCCCGCGTTGAGGGCTCCCCCGGGTGAGGCGTGATTGGTGACCCGGGCACACCCGCACTACCCTTCCGCCCCGGGCGGCCTCGCCGCGCCGGCGACAGGATCCCGCCGCGATGACGACGATTCGTTCCATGCCCGTCCCCTCCGTCCCCAAGGTCGATGTGCACCCGGCGTCCAACCCGGCGTCCGCGGCGGCACGCGCGGTGGGGGGGGTGGGTGGGGGGGCGGCTGGAAGCCAAGCCTCGGGCACAACGGGCGCCGCGCTCCGCCAGCGGGCCGCCGCCGCGCTCGAGGACGCGCTGCGGGCCCTCGATGCCAAACTCATGACCGACCCGCGCGAGCCGGAAGCACCCGGCCGCCCGGCCCCGCTGCACTGGTGCGCTGAACTGGAGGGCGACTCGATCCTCTCCAGCGAGTACCTGCTGATGAAGCTGTTCCTGAATCAGCAGGACGACCGCGAAGGCCCCGAGCCGGGCCCGAGTGGCCAGCCCGGCGGCTACCGCGTCGGCCGCCCGACGCTCGAACGCATCGCCAATCACCTCCGCCTGACGCAGCGCGAGGACGGCACCTGGGGCCAGTACCCCGGCTCCGGCCCGGACATCTCCGCGTGCGTCAAGGCGTACTTCGCGCTCAAGTGCTTCGGCGACCCGATCGACGCGCCGCACATGGCCCGCGCCCGCGAGCGCATCCGCGCCCTGGGCGGGGCGGAAAAGTGCAACACGTTCAGCACGTTCTACCTCGCCTGCCTGGGTGCGGTGGAGTGGACGGCGTGCCCCGCCGTGCCGCCGGAGGTCATGTTCCTCCCGCGCTGGTTCCCCTTCCACCTCGACAAGGTCGCCGCGTGGACGCGCACGATGATCGTCCCCCTGGCGATCTGCACGGCCCTGCGCCCCGTGCGCGTGCCGACGGACGCCCGCGGCAACCCGATCAACATCGACGAGCTGTTCCTGAACACGCGCTACAAGCGCGTGCTCTCCAAGCCGTGGGACCGCGACGAGCCGATCACCTGGCGCAACTTCTTCCTCGCGTGCGACCGGTTCCTGAAGGTCGTTCAGCGCCTGCGCTTGTCGCCGCTGCGGAAGAGCGCGCTGAAGGCCGCCGAGCGCTGGATCGTGGACCGCGTCCGTTCCGAAACGACGGAAGGCCTGGGCGCGATCTTCCCGCCGATGGTCTATCTGCAGATCGCCTTCACGGCCCTGGGCTACACGCGTGATCACCCGGTGATCCGCAAGGCCGAGCTGGACCTGGACGACTTCATCATCGATGAGCCCAACCCGGACCCGCGCCTGGACCACGTGCGCCTGCAGCCGTGCTTCAGCCCGGTGTGGGATACGGGCATCGCGCTGTACGCGATGACGGAAGCGGGGCACACGGCGGGCAACTCGCCGCGACTGGCCCGCGTGTGCGATTGGCTGACGCGCAAGCAGGTCCGCATGACGGGCGACTGGGCCCGCAACCTGCGCCCGGAGGATCGGCGCATCCGCCTGGGCGTGGACGCCGCGGCGTGGGCCTTCGAGTACAAGAACGACTGGTACCCCGACGTCGACGACACCGCGATGATCGCCAAGGCGATGTGGCGGGCCGGGGCTGGGGGCGGGGGGGAGGGGGGGCCGGCCGACATCCGCGCCACCGCCGCCAAGGCCGCCCGCTGGATCGTCGCGATGCAGAACGACGACGGCGGCTGGGCCGCGTTCGACCGCACGCGCGACCGTCCGTGGATGGAAGCCATCCCCTTCGCCGACCACAACGCCATGCAGGACCCGTCCTGCGCCGACATCACCGGGCGCACGATCGAGTCGCTGGTGACCTGCGGCATGGAGACGTCGCACCCCGCGATCGTCGCCGCTGTGCGCTATCTGCTCGAGAAGCAGGAGCCCGAAGGATGCTGGTGGGGCCGGTGGGGGTGCAACTACATCTACGGCACATGGCAGGCGCTCGGCGGGCTGGTGCACGCGGGCATCGCCCCCAGCCACCCGGCGATCGCTCGCGCCATCGCGTGGGTCAAGAGCGTGCAGAACCCCGACGGGGGCTTCGGCGAGACGGCCAACTCGTACCTCGATCGCTCGCTGATGGGCAAGGGCCCGTCGACGGCGAGCCAGACGGCGTGGGGCTTGGCCTGCTTGCTGTACGCCTGCCCGCCGAGCGACCCCGCCGTCGAGCGGGCCGTCCGCTGGCTGTGCGATCACCAGATCTACCAGGACAAAGCGCCCTTCGAGAAGGCCATGTGCACCGGCGTGAACATGGTGGAAGAGGGCACGGACGAGTACGCCGCGACCGACTTCATGGCCGACTCCGCCGGCGCCTGGGCCGAGCACTTCTTCACCGGCACCGGCTTCCCGAAGGTCTTCTACCTGCGGTACAACCTGTACCGGCACTACTTCCCGGTCATGAGCCTGGCCCGGTACGTGCGGGCGGCGGGCGGTTCTGTCGCGACTGGTTCGGGCGCCAGCAGTCCGGTCGCGGGCTGAGGGATCGACGGCAGTGGGGGGGTTATCCGTGTTTGCGGCGTTGTGGGGCGAGTGAACGAGGAGCAGCGGGCCATGGCGGATCGATCTTCCGGAATCGTGCGTCGCGTGTCGGGCGTCATGACGGTGTCCGCGCTGGCGGGTGTGGCCCTGTTCTCCGGCCCGGCCTTCGCGCTCACGCAGGATCAGGCACCTGCGCCCGCGACTCAGCCCAAGGACGCCGCGCCCGCCACGCAGCCGAAAGACGGCGCTCCCCCCGCGACCGCGGCCAAGCCAATCCCCGGCCTCGCCGGCGTGATCCGCCACGGCCTGAAAGACCCCAAGCCCCGCACGCCGGGCGCGATCCGCATCGCGACGTACAACATCGAGAACCTGTTCACCACCGACCAGCCCGGCGAGAAGGACGGAGGGGAAGGCTGGGGCACGCCCGCGAAGCCCGCCGAGCACAAGGCCGCCGCGGCCGAGGCCATCAAGCGCATCGACGCCGACATCATCGCCCTGCAGGAGATCGAATCGAAGGAGGCGCTCATCGCCTTCCGCGATGAGTACCTCAAGGGCCTGGGCTACGACCACGTCGCCTCGATCGATGCCGGCGACCCGCGCGGCATCGAGCAGTCCATCATCAGCCGCTTCCCCATCACCGCCGAGAGCAACTGGCCCCGCCCCGAGATGGGCGTGCACCCGGAAAAGCTCGGGCGGCGTCCCAACCGCGACGCGGGCAAGCCGCTGGTCATGGCCCGCTCGCCGCTGAAGGCGACGATCGAGGTCCCCGCGGACAAGACCGGCACCGGCAAGCCGTACACGCTCACGTTCCTGGTCGTGCACCACAAGAGCGGCGCGTTCTATACCTACCAGCGCGAGGCCGAGGGCAAGAAGGTCGCCGCGTGGGCCGGCGAGATCCTGACCGCCGACCCCAACGCCAACGTCATCATCACCGGCGACTTCAACGCAATGGCCAGCGAAGCTTCGGTGCAGACTTACCTGACCGGCGGCTTCGTCAACGCGCTCGCCGGCAAGGACCCGAAGGACGCGACCTTCCAGACGCACGCGTCGAATCGCGCGATCGACATCCTCCTGCTCAGCCCGGGCGCGGCGGCCGACATGGTCAAGGACTCGGGCTTCGTCCTCGGCACCATGCAGCGCCCCGAAGACGCCGACTGGCGCCGCACGCCCCCGCCGACGGGCTACGCCTCGGACCACTACCCGGTGGTGATCGATCTCATGCCGAAGGAGTAAGGGGGCAGAGGCGAGAGGTCACAGGTTAGGGGCGAGGGTTCGATCCCGATCGCGTCCCCGCGTCCCCGCGTCCCCCTGTCCCCGTCACCCATCACACCCGGCGAACCAGTCGTTCAGGAATCGCAGGAAGTCGGTGAACCTGGAGTGCGGGCCGACCGGGTCGCCGATTTGCGAGCCGCCGTTGAACCACACGTTGACCCAGTAGAACACGTCGGCGACGGAGATGACCGAGTCGCGGTTGGCGTCGCCGCGGCAGAAGACCTGCACGGTGACCGGGGCCGAGTCCGCCGCCAGGCCGCACGCGTCGGCCGTGACCACGTACGTGCCACTGTCGGCGCGGCGGACCCCGCTGAGCACGAACGGCGTGGTGAGCGTGGAGCCCGTCGGCTGCGGCCCGAGCTGCAGCGGCACGCCGTCCTTGCGGGTCTCATAGCGCGTCAGGTCCGTCGTGTTCGCCAAGCGCAGGTTGAACTGGACGACGCCGCCCTCGAACGCCGACACCGAGCGCGGCGCGGCCGGGTCGGTCCCGTCGAACCCCGGCAGGAACAGCGGCGCCGTCGGCGTGCCCGTCAGCCGCAGCAGCCGCGCGGTGGGCAGGCTCCCGCGGGCCCGGGTGCCCGTGAACACGCTCGTGTACAGACGCCCGTTGACCGAGGCGAGCGCGAACCCGCCCGCGAACGGCACCGACTGGCCCAGGCTCGTCGGCGTGATCCGCACCAGCCGCTCGCCCGCGGTCCCGGGGTTCTCAAGGCGGGCTACGCCGCCGAGCCCCGGCGACACGACGTGCACCAGGCCGTCGTGCACGGCGATCCGGGCCCAGTAGTCAAGATTCGCGCCCGGAGCCCGCGTCTGCCAGCGCTCGCCGTTCCACTGCCACAGTTGGTTCCGGACAGAGCCGCCCACGCCCACCAGCACGCTGCTCCCGCCGCTCCCCGGTCCGCTCGCGATCACCGACAGGTCGGTGGTCAGCCCGAGGTCCATGCGGCGCCAGGTCGTCCCGTCGAACGCCACCAGCAACCCGCCCGGCTGACCGTCGACCGTGTCGAACCGCCCGGACGCCAGCAGCAGCCCGTTCCACGAGTGGAACGCGACGCTGCCCACGCTCGTGCTGGTGGTGAAGGTGAACCGCACGCCCGCGGGCGCGCCGGGCCGCGCCCCGACCGGCGACCACACCCCGTCCCGGTACCGGGCCAGTTGCACGCCGGTAATCGAGCCGATGGTCATGCTGCCCGCGGCGTACAGGTCGCCGGTGTGCTCGAACACCTGCACAACGTTGCCGGAGAGCCTCCCGTCAAAGCCCGCGGGCCGCAGCGCCCGCACCGATCGGCCGTCGAAGGCCATCACCGGGTCCACGCCGCTGATCGCAAACACAACCTCGTTGTTCCACACGGTGACATCGACGACCTGCTCATGCGTGGTCACCCCGACGGACTCGCTCGCGCCGAACGCGCGCCACGTGCCCGCATCGCCCGACGCGCTGTACAGCAGCCGATCGCGCCCCGCCCGCGCCACCAGCCCGCCCCGCCACGGCAGAACCTCGCCGACGGGCGTGTCCGCCTGCGGCGCGGTCCCGGGGGTGATCACGAGGCCCGGCGAGTCCAGGAACACCGTCCGCCCTTGCACGCTGAAGCCGCCGACCAGGCTGTACGCGCTCGAGACCGGAGCACCCGAAGGCGACGTGCTCCCGTCGCTGTTGATCCTCAGCACGGCGGTCGCCCCGCGCCCCGGCTGGCCCGCACGTCGATACACCCCGGCCGCGAGCACACCGTCCTCGAAGGGCAACAGGTTCCCGACATCGGCGACGTCGAACGTCTGGAGCCGCGCGGGCAGCAGTTGGTCGCCGTCCCAATACGACAGTTGCTGGCCGATCGTCACCAGCGGACGTCCTCGCGAGAGCGCGAGCGGGACGCCGGAGGTCACTGAATCTGAACCCGCACCCATCGGCGGAATCCAGACCTGCCCGTTCCAGCGTGCCAAGCCCTGGGCGAACTGCGTCGCTACACCGTTAACGGTCCGGAACGAGCCCGCGGCGAACACGCCTTCGTCCGTAACCACGACGGAGGAGACGCCGTCGTGGCCGGCGCCCACGCCGCCCCCGAACCCGGTCCACACCCCGTCGCGCAGCCGCAGGATCGAAGAGCTGCTCCCATCTGCAAGGCGCAGGCTCGGGTGGCCCGCGACGATCCAGCCGTCCGGCTGCGGCACCAGCGCCCGCACCGGCGGAATGGCGTAGAGCGAGAACGCTGTGACAAGGCGTGACGGGAACGGCGGGCTCGCCTCGACCCACGCGTTCTCGCGCAGGACAAACAACTGCTGCGCGTTAACCGCGTACAGCGCGCCGTCCTTCACCGCCATCACCAGCGGCGCCTGCGTGTACAGCCGCCCGTCGAACGGGAGCAGCGGCCCGTCCCACGCGCGCCACGCGTCGCCGTCCCACACAGCGATCCCCGGCGAGACCACCCCGCCCGCGGTTGAAAAGTCGCCGTACGCGACCAGCACCTCATCGCGCGGCCCCGGTCCATCCGGATCCCACACCAGCCCGCCGCGGACGGGTGCATCGGTCCCGGTCATCGGCACCACAGGCTCCCACCCGACGCACGGGCCGGTCTGGGCGAAGACCCCGGCAGCGCCGCCGATCGCCGCGCCCGCGATGGCCGCACACGCCAACGCCCGGCCCACGCGCACTCCGTAAACCGCACGATGATCCGTGACTGCACGCATCGCGGCCTCCCGTTCCCGTTCACCCACCCGGATGACCCTTGGGCAAGGGTATCCATGGAGGAGGGGGCAGGGGCGAGAGGTCGGGGGGCAGGGGCGAGAGGTCAGAGGTCAGGGGCGAGGGTTCGATCCTGGCCGCGTCCCCGCGTCCCCGCGTCCCCGCGTCCCCGCGTCACCCTCCACCCTCACGCCGCGTCGCGGCGCCACAGGTGGCGGAGCAGGATGAAGATCCCGATCAGCAGGAACAGGTCGGCGAGGTTGGAGACGTAGGGCCAGACTTCGCGCGTGCCGTTGATGGTCCAGCCGCCCGGCCATGTGAGACCAGGCAGCGGGTGCAGGAAGTCGCGCACGCAGGCGTACACGAGGCGGTCGTAGAGGTTGCCGAGCCCGCCGCCGATGAGCAGGCCCAGGGCCGCGTGGGCCCACGTGTCGCGCGGGCCGGTCCACTGGGCGAACATGAACATCGCAAAGCCCAGCGCGCCGAGCGTGAAAGTCACGAAGAAGATCCGTTGCCCGGGCCCCACGCCGAAGACCGCGCCGGGGTTGAGCACCAAGGTCAGTTCCAGCACGCGCGGCACGACCACCCGCGGCGGGTGCTCCGGGATCAGTTCCCGCGAGATCGCGCGCGGGTCGATCTCCCGCTTCACACGCAGCACGTCCTCCCGCTGAATCACCACCGGCGCCGGGGCCACGCGCTCGAACGCCAGCCACTTGCTGCCGAGGTCGATCACCAGCGACGCCACGACCGTGATCAGCAGCGCCACCCACGCGCGGCGGGATCGCCACGCGGAGACGCCGACGGCGGGCGATGATCGCGCCACCGGCGCACCACCGGCAGAATCTGCGGGCGCACTGGTTGACGAAGCGGCGGACGGTGACGTCGTCGGCGGCTGCGGCTGCGGCACCACCTTCGATTCGCCCCCGGACCCATCCTCGCTCACAAAGGCTCCTCGTCCGAGGCCTCTTCACGCTCGTGGGCCGGGCGCCGTTCCATCTCGCGGGCGGCTTCGATCGAATAGCGGGCCCACGGCAGCTCGGCCAGACGCTCGGGCGCGATCCGCTTGCCCGTGCGCTCGCAGATGCCGTACGTCCCGTCGTCGATCCGCTTAAGCGCCGCGTCGATCTCGCGGAGCAGGTGCCGATCGACCTGCGCAAGGTCGAGCGAGATCGCCTGGTCGAACGCGTCCGAGCCCTGCTCGGCCATGTGCTGCGGCAGGGTGGACAGCGAGCCCGACGAGGCCCGCAGGGCTTCGTCCTCGATGTTGGCGATGTCGCCGACGAGTTCGGACCGCTTCTGGAGCAGGATCTCGCGGTAGCGGTCCAGCTCCTTCTTGTTCATCCGCGCCTTGGGATCGATCTTGTATTCCAAGGGGGCCGCGACGCCCGGGATGCCCGTCGAGGGCGGCGCCTTCGGGCCCGAGGGGATCAGCGGCTTCCACTTCAAACCCGGCTTGAGCAGCGGCTGGATGGGCATCTCCAGCACCTTCGCCTTGGGCTTCTTCACGGGCTTGGGCGTGACGATGGTGATGCCCTTGGGCGCGGGCTTCTTGCCGTCGGCGTCGGTCGCCGCTGCGGTTCCGGCCGCGGCGCCGTTGGTCGCGGCGACCGCCGGCGCGGGGGCTGCGGGCGCTTCAGCCTTCGCGGGCGCCGGCTTGCCCGGCGCCGCTTTGGCGGGAGCGGGCTTCCCAGGCGCGGGCTTGTTCGCGCCGGGCTTCGCGCCCGCGTCGCCCTTCGTCGCTTCGGGCTTGCTGTCTGCGGGCTTGCTGTCCGCGGCCTTGCCGGCGGGCTTGCCCGGCTTGGGCGCGGGAGACTTCCCATCCGGCTTGGTGGTCGGCTTGCTGTCGATCGACTTGGACGCCGCCGGCGCCGGCTTGGTCGCAGACTTGTCCGCGCCGCTCTTCTCCGCCGCGGGCGCGCCGGCCTTGGGCTTGGTGGATTTGTCACCGGCGGGCTTGCCCGGCGCCGGCTTGGCCGCGGGCTTCGCGGGCGCGGGCTTCCCAGACGCGGGCTTGGTGGCGGTCGACTTGGCGGAGGTGGTCTTCACGGGGGCGGGTTTGCTCTGCGATTGTGCCGCGGGCTTCCCGCTCGGCTTGCTGGCGCTGGGCGCCGATTTGCCCGTCGCTTTCGCGGCGGATGCGGTCCCGGTCGGGCCCTTGGGCTTCCCGGTCGACGTCTTCGACCCTGCGGCCTTTCCACTCACCCGGTCGGACGACGGCTTACTGCGGGCCGTCGCGGCTGGTCGGGATGATTTGGCCATGGGTCCTCGCTTGCCGTCCATGACGTAGAACGGTGATTTTGGGGTGTACCGAACGCCATCCGACCGAAAAAAGTCGGGGAGTATACGGAAACGCCCTCCCTACGTCAACGCACGGGGGATCCGCCCCGTCACGCCGACTCGGCGTACGACCCCAGCTTGCGGAAGCGGTCGTATCGCGTCGTCGGCAATGTCGCCGGCGCGTGCTGCTTGAGTTCGTGCAACTGGTCCACGATCCACCGCTCAAGGTTGCTCGCCGTGCCCTTCGGGTCGCGGTGTGCGCCGCCCACGGGTTCGGGGATGACCGCGTCGGCGATGCCCAGGGACAGATTGTCCTTCGACGTCAGTTTCAGCGCGTGCGCCGCCGCGGCGTTGGTCTGCTCGTTGGCCTGCTTCCACAGGATCGCCGCACACCCTTCCGGGCTGATCACCGAGTACCACGCGTGCTGCAGCATCGCGACGCGGTCCGCGACGGCGATCCCCAGCGCGCCGCCCGAGCCGCCCTCGCCAATGACGATGCTCACGATCGGCGTCTTCAGGCGGCTCATCTCGCGCAGGTTCAGCGCGATCGCCTCCGCCTGCCCGCGCGCCTCCGCGCCGACGCCCGGGTACGCGCCGGGCGTGTCCACCAGCGTCACGATCGGTAGGCGGAACTTCTCCGCAAGCCGCATCTTCGCCAACGCCTTGCGATACCCCTCCGGATGGGCGCACCCGAAGTGGCACGCGATCTTCTCGCCTGTGGTGCGGCCCTTTTGGTGCCCGACGATCAGGACCTTCGTCGAGCCGATGCGGGCAAAGCCCGTGACCATCGCGGGGTCGTCGCCGAAGCGCCGGTCGCCGGAGAGTTCGCAGAAGTCCTTGCAGATCATCTCGATGTAGTCGCGCGTCTGCGGGCGCTTGGGGTGGCGGGCCACCCGCACGGTGTCCCACGGCGACAGCTGGCGGTACGCCTCCGTCAACTGCTGCGCAAAGCGGGCCCGCAGGGCGTCGATCTCGCGCCGGATGGACTCCGGGCTGTCCGCGGCGGGCAGACCGTCCTCGCCGGCGCGGTCTCCGTCGCCCGGGCCCACGCCCGCGCCGACCCCGGCCTGCACGCGGCGCAAGCGCGCCTCGGCCGCCTCGATCTGCCGCTCAGTCTCGGTCGCCGCCTTCTCGAAGTCCAGTTGATAAAACGCCGTCATCGCGCGGAGTGTAGTGCCGCACCGGGCCCGAGGGCTCTCCCCATCCCTGCGTCGTGCCTCACGACCCGCGCCCGACCAGGAAGTACACCACCAGCCCGATCACCGGCAAAAGCAGGATGAACAGCAGCCACAGCACCTTGTGCAAAAGCGGCTTGGACGAGGTCAGGATCTCGAACCCCGCGAACACGACCAGGATGAGGTGGATGATCCCGAGGATGGTGTAGAGCACGTTCCGATTCCTTTCTGAAGCCACCCGACCGGCGTCGTGCCGGGGGAGGGCGGGGTGATCTGAGAGTGGTGTCGGGCCGCCGAGCCCCTACACTGTCCGCCCATGGACCCGACGAACCTCGCGACGCTTACGGGCGTTCTCGCCGCGACTCCGGCCCCTTCCTGGTTGACGAGCCAGCTGCTCATCAGTGTGGCCGTGGTTGTGGTGGTGTTCCAACTTCTGCTGGGGCTTGGCGGCGGGGGCACGTACCTCGAGCGCAAGATCTCCGCCTACATCCAGGACCGCATCGGCCCCAACCGCGTCGGGCTCGACCTCGGGCTGCCCATCCTCAAGTTCCTCAAGGGGTTCTTCGGGCTTGGGCAGGCCCTCGCCGACGGCTTGAAGATGCTGCTCAAAGAGGACTACACGCCGCGTGGCGCGGATAAAACCCTCTTCACTCTCGCGTCCGTCATCGTGGTCATCCCGGCGCTCATCGGCTTTGCCGTCATCCCCTTCGGCGGCGAACTCCGCGTGCCGGAGTGGACCATCCCGGTCCTGGAATGGACCGTCCCCGCTCAGACCGTCACCGTCGCCGGGGCCGCGCTGAACATCGGCATCGTCTGGCTGCTCGCGACGGCCTCCCTGGCCATCTACGCCGTCACCCTCGCCGGGTGGGCCAGCAACAACAAGTACTCCTTCCTCGGCGCCCTCCGCGCCTCGGCCCAGATGATCTCGTACGAGATCCCCATGGGCCTGGCGATCCTGACCGTCCTGCTCATGGTCGGCTCGCTCATCCCGCAGAACATCATCTCCTACCAGGCCGCCCACGGCTGGCTGATCCTGGCCCAGCCCGTCATGGCCGTGCTCTTCTTCATCTGTCTGCTCGCCGAATCCAACCGCACGCCCTTCGACAACGCCGAGTGTGAGCAGGAACTCGTCGGCGGGTACCACACCGAATACACCGCCATGCGCATGGGCCTCTTGCTGCTCAGCGAGTACATCCACTTCTCCACCGGGGCCGCCTTCTTCGCGCTGCTGTTCCTGGGCGGCTACCACCTCCCGCTCGGCTGGCTCGGCGCCGACGGGGCCCACCTGCTGCACCCGGAGAACTTCACCATCCTCGGCGTGCTCGCCAAGTTCCACGTGTTCATCTTCAAGATGCTGCTCATCATCGGGCTGATCATGCTCGTCCGATGGACCATCCCCCGCCTCAAGTTCGACCAGGTCATGTCCGTCGCCTGGAACGGCGCCATCCCCCTCGCCATCGCCATCCTCGTCGGCGTCAGCATCATGACTCACACCGGTCACACCGGCTGGTGGGCCATGCTCCTGTTCAACCTCGGGCTCCTCGGCGTGATCGCCCTGTTCATCACCGACCTGCCCCGCGCCACCAGCAACAAGAAAGTCCGCCTCGCCGGCTCACGCTTCTACCCCCTCGAGGGCGAACGCGTGAACACCCGCCCCACCGACCCGGTGGCGCTGGCCGATCGACCGATGTGATGGTCCTGCCCGCGCGCGGCGTGCCGCTTGAAGTGCGCGCCGCGCCCGCCCCTCAGTCCCCGATCCCCTTCGGGTCCGCGAGCATCAGCGGGCCCGTCGGTGTCACGCCGTTCGGCGGGTCGGCCCGCAGTTTGGTCACGTCCAGATCCGGGAACACGCGGTAGATCTGGTCGGCCGGCAGGTCCGCCTCCAGCAGCGCGCCCGTCAGCGCGAACACGCTGTACCGCGGGCCGTCCGGGCTCGTGTACACCAGCACGTGGTACCGCTGATCCTGCAGCAGGCCCAGCAGCTTCCATCCCTTGGGGTGCGGCGTGCGGGCCAGTTCCGCCGCCACTTCCGCCGCCCGCTCCGGCTTCACCGTGCGGATGTGCTCCAGCCCGTCGGCGCCCGCGACCGGCATCGCGCCGGTCCCGCCCCCCGGGTTCGCCGTCGCCGAGCGCGGGTCCGGCTTGATCAGGCTCGCCACGCCCAGGAACACCAGCCCCAGGGCCAGCACCATGCCCATGTTGCGGGCCCCGCTGCCGACTTTCCCCTCAAGGCGCGACAGTTCCTGGGCCGCCGCCATGTCCCGATGCCGCGGGCGCGGCGCAAAGTCCGCTCCCTCGCGCACCGGCGGCATGACCGGCGGCGGAACCGGGGACGAGTTCGGCGAAGCATCGGCGGCGTCGGCGGACCAGCGCGTGTCCATACCCCGTCTATCGGGTCGACCCCCCGATCGCTTCAGACTCATCGCGTCCGGAAACACACCGCCCGCCGGGCGAATCCCGACGGGCGGCACAGGTGATGCAGGTTGGCGCCGCGGAACGCCGCGGCGGCGGTCGGCTCAGCAGCCGTTGACGTACGCGTTCATGAACGCGTCCAGGTCCTTCATGTCGACGTCGCCGTCGTTGTTCAGGTCCGCCGCCAGGTCGCCCGTGTTGTAGTCGTCGTAGAACCCGAACATGTCGCCCGAGTCCGTCAGCCCGTCGCGGTTGTAATCCGCCACGCACAGCCGGTTCAGGAAGTTCCGCGCGATGTACGTCCCGAGGGCAAAGCCCGCGGCGTTCCCGTCGCTCGCGTCCATCCGGAAGTGGACGCCCAGGTACACGCGGCTCAGCCCGTTCTCAACCGCCGCGGCGGAGAACGACGTGAACGTCCGCGGGCCCGCCACCGGCAGGTCGTTGTAGAACGGGTCTTCCGAGTCGATGGTGAACGTCATCGTGTCGGTGCCGAAGTAGCCCGCCAGCACGGCCGCGTTCGCCGCGCCGAACGTCGCGTGCCCCGAGATCCACGCCGGAAACGGCGGGGTGAACGGGTTCAGCGGGGCCCAGTTCGGGGCCCGCTCCGTCAGCGGGTTGCCGTCCAGGTGAGCCCGGCGGATGCCCGTCACCGGACGCCACAAGTCAACGTCCGTCGCGTACTTCGCGTCCCACGCGACCAGCCCGGCGTCCCCGTTGCCAAGGCCCACCAGCGCGAACAGCCGCGCGTTCTGCGTCAGCGTCAGGCTGTTCTGCCGCGAGATGACCTGCGTGATGTCGAACAGGTGGCCCGGCGGCTTGTAGGTTCCGTTGATGTCGTTGGCCCAGAAGAAGGCGATCCGGGTCTGCTCGTCCGTGCGCGTCGTGCTGTTGCGAGAGCCGAGCGACTTCACCTCGTTCAACTGCGCCGCGTACTGCGGGCTCTTGAGCAGGCGCGACATGTTCCGGAACCCGCACGGCCCGATCTTCGGGCGGAACTGCGTATTGATCTCCATCGCGAACGGCGTCACGCGCGTCCACTGCGGGTCGCACACGGGGCTGAAGTTCGGCGGGACGGGGATGTAGTCACCCGGCTCGCGCCCGAACGTGTACGTCTGCTCCAACTCGGAGCCGTCGTTCTCCCGCGCCGCCAGGATCTGCCGCGCCGCACGGTTGCCGATCCGGATCCCCTCGGCCCGATCCGGGCTCATCGGGATGCGGCTCAGGCGGTTCTGGTACAGCCCCAGCAGTTCCAGGCGGGAGTTGGGGAACAGGGCGATCATCGTCCGGTAAGCCGCAGCCGCCACCGCCGCCTCCTTCGAGGCCGTCGGCGTCGAGTCCACAAAGTCCAAGTACGGTTCGTACTGACGATCGATCGAGTTGACCGCGTCGTAGACGGCGACCTGCACCATCGCGCCGGCCCGGGCCAGCGGGCACGGGCATCCGGTCCCGAAGTCCTCGCGATACCGGTCCAGCAGGACGTTGTTCCAGTACAGAACTTCGTCGTCACCCGCATTCGCGGACGCTTCCGCGCTCGGCGACGCCGCGGCCGACCCGCACAGCGCCAGAATCCCCGCGGCCATCGCGACCGCACGCTTGATTATCGTCCGCATGCCGAACATCTCCCGAGCCCGCGAGGCGGGGTGTGCCAGGGTGTGCGCGTATTCATCTCCGCGGCATCCCGGCCGCGTGCCAATAGACTACCGAAGGATCGGCTACTGACCACTCAAACGCCGGTCAACCCACCCAATTCTGGCCGTTTCCCGGCAGAACTTCCCGTTCGGGTGACATGACTCTCTCGAGCCTTTGGGACCGAATACCCTCCAGCCATGCCTTGGACCCCCAAAACCACCGCCGGCGTCCTCACCGCCCGTATCCCCTCCGTCCCCTTCGGCGATCCCAAAGCCCGGCACATCGTCTCCTACGACGAGTACGTCCGCACCGGCGGCTACGAGGCCCTCCGCAAGGCCCTCACCATGACCCCGGAGCAGGTCACCGAGGAAGTCAAAAAGAGCACCCTCCGCGGCCGCGGCGGCGCCGGCTTCCCCACCGGCCTCAAGTGGACCTTCCTCCCCAAGCCCGACGCCGCCACCGGCGACGGCGGCGTCCGCTACCTCGCCATCAACGCCGACGAGTCCGAGCCCGGCACCTTCAAGGACCGCCTCCTCATCGACTTCGACCCTCACCTCGTCCTCGAAGGCATCGCCATCTGCTGCTACGCCTGCCGCATTCAGACCGCGTACTTCTACATCCGCGGCGAATACCACCACCAGGCCAAGGTCATGGAGAACGCCATCCAGGAGGCCTACGCCCACGGCGTGTTCGGCAAGCAGGGCCTCCTCAAGGGCGCTGACACCAAGAACCCCTTCTCCAACGCGCAAGGCGGCAAGGGCTGGGCCGTCGATTGCCACCTGCACCGCGGCGCCGGCGCGTACATCTGCGGCGAAGAGACCGCCCTGCTCGAAGGCCTCGAGGGCAAGCGCGGCTGGCCACGCAACAAGCCCCCCTTCCCCGCCATCAAGGGCCTCTTCGGCAAGCCCACCATCATCAACAACGTCGAAACCCTCGCCCACCTCCCCTTCATCATCGGCCAGGGCGCCGACGCGTTCATGAAGCAGGGCACCGAGTCCTCCTTCAAAGGCGGCATGCCCAGCTACGGCACCAAACTCATGGGCGTCTCCGGGCACGTCAACAAGCCCGGCGTCTTCGAGTGTGACCTGGGCATCCCCCTCCGCACGCTCGTCGAGCAATACTGCGGCGGCATGCGCAACGGCAAGCGCTACAAGGGCGCCATCCCCGGCGGCGTCAGCATGGGCATCCTCGGGCCCGACCAGTTCGACGCCGAACTCGATTTCGACATCGGCCGCAAGTACAACGTCCTGGGCCTGGGCACCGCCTGCCCGACGGTCTTCGACGAAGACACGGACATGGTCGCCGTCGCCCGCAACATCTCGCGCTTCTTCAAGCACGAGTCCTGCGGGCAGTGCACGCCCTGCCGCGAGGGCAGCGGGTGGCTCTACCAGCTCATGTGCCGCATCGAAGACGGCAACGCTCGCACCAAGGACCTCGACCTCGCGATGGAAATCGCCACCAGCATGGGCGCGATGCCGGGCACCACGATCTGCGGCCTCGCTGACGGCAACAACTGGGCCGTGCGCACGATCATGAACAAGTACTGGGAAGAGTTCACCGCCCGCGTCAAGCCGACGCTGGTGCCGGTGAAGATGACGGTGGGGGCGGGGGCGCGGTGACCACAACGCCGATGTAAGCGGCTTCCCGTCGGAACGAATCGAACGTTTTTTTTGCAAACGCGCCGAGCTCGCCGAAGCAGAATCGGCGAACGCGGTCGCGCACTCACCACTAAATCGGGTGATAGACTGTCCAGCAAAGTGTGAAAGTTAGAACAACCATGAGAGCCGCCGCGGATTCGTTGGCGGTGCTGATACGCTCAGGGTAGACTGCGAAAGGTGTGTACGGACATGTGCGTGCAAACCACGGCGTCGCGCTCCGGAGAGTGGTCATGTCAACTTTGAAGTTTCGAGTGGCTGCGGCGGGTGTTCTCGCCGTGCTGTCGTCCGCTGGTTTCTGCAACGCCCAGACAATCCGCACGGTGCGTGCGGCCGGCCCCGGCGCGGCTCCGCCTTGGAACACCGCGACGACCAACTTGGCGAGCGCGATCAACAACGCCGTCAGCGGCGACCAGGTCTGGATCGCCGAAGGGACGTACCCAACAACGCAGACCATGACCATCCCGAGCGGGGTAAAGGTCTACGGCGGGTTTGCGGGCACCGAGACCAGCATCGACCAGCGCCCGGCAGATCCCCTCGCCAGCCGCACCCGCATCACGGGCGCGGCATCCGGCCCGCCGCCCTTTGTGGATCCCGCGTTCCGATTCAACGGCGCCTCAGCCGCCACGCTTCTCGATCGCGTCACCATCTCCGGCGGGCGTGGCTTCTATGGTGCAACCGAGTTCGGCGGCGTGGCGCTTCACGTCCTGGCCAGCGCCGCACGCGTCAACGACTGTGTCTTCGACGACCACGTCGGCAACTTCCGCCCCACCGGCAACCCGAGCAATCTCGGCGGCTTGCCCGGCGGCGCCGTGTCCATCGGCCTCGGCTCGACACCCGTGTTCACCAACTGCGTGTTCAGCAACAACCGCGGCGCCGTGCCTTCCCTCGGAGGAGGTTGCAGCGGCGGCAACGCCACGTCCAACAACCGGCCCGGCGGGAACGGCGGCGCCGTCGCCTCCCTGAACTCCTCGCCCACCTTCATCAACTGCGCTTTCATCGGCAACCGCGCCGGCAACGGAGTCAACGGCGATAGCTGCATCATCGTCTCCGGCGCCGGCGGGCCCGGCGGGAGCGGAGGGGCGTA
This sequence comes from uncultured Phycisphaeraceae bacterium, assembly GCA_964615765.1. Taxonomy (GTDB): domain Bacteria; phylum Planctomycetota; class Phycisphaerae; order Phycisphaerales; family UBA1924; genus CAZTQN01. The sequence continues at coordinate 53,043 of CAZTQN010000005.1, read as the reverse complement.
CTGGGCCTTCAACTCAACTTCAACCTTCCGCAACTGCCGCTTCGAGAACAACCAGGCCGGCGGCGGTGGCAGCGGCGGACTCTTCGGCGGCAACGCAGCCGCCAACGGCGCGGGCGGCGACGGCGGCGGTATCGCCGTCCAGGGTGGCTCGCTTCGGATCGAGTCCTCAACCTTCGTCTCCAACCTCGGCGGGAACGGAGGAACCCAATTCTCGACCAACCCCAACGCGTATGGCGGCCCCGGCGCCGTGGGCGGCCGCGGCGGAGCCGTCTTTGCCGGCTCGCTTACCCCGACCGTGATCGTCAACTCGGTGCTCTCCGCAAACTCGGGAGGCAACGGCGGGGCCGGCATGATCAGCGGGTTCAACTGCGGCAACAACGGCGGAAACGCGGGCACCGGGGGTGCCGTCGCCGCCAGCAGCACGCTGGACCTGGTCAACTGCACGATCGTCAACAGCACCCCCGGGTTGCCGGGCGCCGGCGCGGCTCAGTCCCCGTTCTGCACGTTCGGCCCGCCCTGCTGTGTCCCCGGTGCGGCGGGCGCACCCGGCGTCGGTGCCGTCGCGGCGCTCTCCGCCACCGACCTCGCCACCATCACCAACACCATCGTGTGGAACTCGGGCGCAGAGCCCTTCTCCGGAACCATCACCGTTCAGCGATCGGTCGTCCCAGCCGGCGCCCCGGGCGTGGGCAACATCTTCAACGACCCGCTGTTCGCGACCGTGTCCACGACAGACTTCCGATTGAGCGCCGCCTCGCCGTGCATCGACGCCGGCAGCAACCCCGCGTTCCTCGCCGTCGCGCCGAGTGTGACGACCGACATCGCCGGCTCACCCAGGTTCATCGACCGTCCGGCCACGCCCGACACCGGCGACGGCGCTCCGCCCATGATCGACATCGGCGCGTCCGAGTTCCGCTGCCCGGGAGACTTCAACGGCTCCGGCGCCGACACCATCCAAGACATCTACGATTTCATCTCCGCGTTCTTCGCGCAAAGCCCCGCGGCGGACGTGAACGCGTCCGGCACGGTGTCTGTGCAAGACCTGTTCGACTTCCTGGCCGGGTACTTCGCGGGGTGCTGACGCTCCGCCGATACGTGTGCCGGCAAGGTCTGTTCTTCCCGCCCGCGTCAAGCCGACGCTGGTGCCGGTGAAGATGACGGTGGGGGCGGGGGCGCGGTAAGGCGCTATTCAGCGTCGAAGCCGCGAGTGCACGCGAAGGGTGTGTTGCCCACCGCGCTTTCGGCGAGTGGGCAGCGCGCGATCGTGCTCGCATCGAGTGGTCCCGGTCGGCTCATCTGAGAAAGTTCGTGTCGGGCGTATGTGACCCGGGCGCGGGTTTGGCGCGGTTGAACACGTAATCGTGTCCGGTGCCGCGCTCGGTCAACGCACGCCCGGGATCGTCCGCGATCTTCGCGTCGTCGTCCTCGCCGTCCCGGCCGAACGAGTACACCACATATCCCGCACCGATCGACGAAGCAGTGCTTGTGACCGGCCGGTAGCCGAAGGGCTCGCCGTTGATTGGATCGATCGGTACCTCGGCGAGAAACTCGGGCACGAGCTCGGGCAGCGAAGCGGGGGGGCGCGAGTGCGTCGCTTTGAAGCGTTCGATCGCCAGCATGAGCCGCGTGCCCTCTACCTGACACCGCGTGCAGTAGAGCGATTCATGGAACTTGCGGACGGCCGGGAGATAGATCCCCGCGATCATGAGGCGCTTGGGCTGGGTCTCCTCGACCATTGACTCCAGGCGATCAATCGCGTCCCAGCGCTGCTCGTGCGGCAGCGTATCAACAGTCTTGAGAAGATCGAAAAATTCGTCGATGGCCTGTGCGTTAGCTTTGCGCCCCGGAAGCGTAAACCCCACGAAGTTCCCGATCGGTCGATGTCTCCACGTGCGCTCGGACTCCGACACGGGCGCGTTCGGGTCCACGGACGAGAATCGTGTCAGCTCGGTGACGATGATGCGCCCGTCGTCGCCGCCGTCGTCCGTGCATACCCGCTGGATGACGTCGTGCGTGATGATGCGTTCGCCCTCGTACGCGACGCGCGAAGAGCCGAGATGAATCGTGCGCATCACCGCGTCGGCGGCCTCAATCCACGCCGGATGGTTCTGGACCGCCATGATGCTGTACCGCAGCTCCGTGATGATGAGGTTCACGATCGCGAGGCCGACCAGGTGCTCGATCGGCGTTGGCTGGCGCGAGATGTGATTGGCAAGACCGATGGCCTGCCGGGCCGCGCTCGACCACTCCGTGAGATCGCGCGCCTCGCACGCAACCGCCATACGGGCGGCGCATACCCGTGCAAGCACGCGTACACCCGTCGCCTCCGGGAGCGTGGACAGCAGCAGCGGCTCGTCGACGATCGTTCGGGCGGCGTACTTCATGCCCGCGATCCGATCGAGGTCGGCGAACACCCCCGCTTCGCGCAGGCACGCGATGTACATCGCTGCGCCCGACGCGACCTGCTCCGGCGAGGCGTCTTTCCAGTCGGCAGACTCTTCCCAGCCGTACAGGACTTTGACGTCCACCACCGGCTCCGCGTCGCCCCAGATGTCGCTGGCCTTTACCCGGTCCGTGCAGCCCGGGAGCTTCGCCACCGCGGCTTGAATCTCCGGCCACGCATTCGCTGCCCCCGCGGGCATGTTCTGTGACTCCATGACAAGGGCTTCAAGCCTGCTCCGGTAGTCGGTGACGATTCGCGGCTTCGCATCAAGCACGCCCAGCACGAACCACCCGCCAGTAGCGATCGCAACGAGCAACACAATTGCCGCCAGCCAACGCTTCTTCCGCCACCATGGTCGAGACGTTCTGAGCGTAGCGTCGGCGCCGGCTCGTAAGCTCTTCATAAAGTCCTCGCGGGAAGTGCCCGGCGACGCTTCGCCCCCGCCAGGGAACGCGATGGTAGGGATTCTGCCCCGCCGCCACCTCGCTCATGTGCGACTTTCCTCGTCGATGGATGAAGATGACGGTGGGGGCGGGGGCGAGGTAAGCCGCGTGTCGGCGCACGCCGCGCGGCGCGCCCGATCGTGCGGCCTCAGGCGCGCCCTCGCCGCGCGTACCGGACCGCGACGATCGCGCCGACGCCCGCGACGACCGCGAGCACGACGAGCCCGATCTGCCAACCCCGCCGCGGCGGGAGGCCGACGGCGATCGCCGCGCTCGCCAGCGCTGAGTCCTGCACCGGTTTGCCCACCAGCTCCGTCACCTGCACGCCCAGCGACTGCGGCGTGATCGCCAGCAGATCCGCCGGCGCCGGCACCGTCACTTCAGAGAACAGCTCAAACTGCACATGCACGCTCGGATCCCCGTCAACCCCGTTGACGCGATCGTTGAACACGCGCACTTCCCGCGGCAATCGCGCCGGATACACCGCCGCCGGCCACCGACCGGAAAACTCATGCCGCACCAAGTCGCCGCCCGGCCACTGCAATCGCACCCGCGGCACCTCGCCCGCGTCGTCCACCCAGATCTCCGTCCCGTGATACGCCGACGACAGCCGTGTTGCGTCCTGATCCCGCACGCACACCAGATCCGGCGCAACCTTCAGATTCTCTATGCAGTACGTCACCAGCGTGATGTACGTCGTGTCCGCCCAGTTCAGCCGATGCGGCATGCGGCCCGCGCGACGATGCCGTCGCGATTCCTCCGGATTTTCTTCCCCATACCGGGTGACCCTGGCAATCGCGTTCCGGCCTTCAGGGACCGACTGCATCCACTCCGTCGGCGAAATGATCTCGGTCGAAGTGTTCGCTTGCGCGGAGACCGTGCCAATCAACACCCGGAACCGCGTGACCACGCGGAGATTCTCGTCAACGCCGAAGGTCGTCGTGCTCGTGATCGGCAATCGCTGCCCGGTCGCCAAGTCTGTGTAGTAGTCGCGCACGCCCCACGCCCCCGGCTCGGCGCGGAGCACTTTCTCCATCTCCGGGTCGACCTGAATCACCGCGGACATCGTGAACGCGTGCTGCGGCCGCTGCGCGTGCGCGTCCGTCAAACGCCGCAGCGTGTCCGCGCAGTCCTGCGCGAACGCGCCGGGACACGCGGCCACAGCGACCATCGCCGATAGCCCAAGCACGCGGTTGCTCTGCATCACGATCCTCCTCTTCCATTCCCAGCGTCGAATGACCGTCCGCCGACGGCCCTCTCCCTGTTGATGCGATGCATCCAGTTCGGATCTACACTACCGTCACACACGTATCTCAACATATCCGAGGCCGGAACCAATCTTGACAGTAAGCGCTCGCGTGACCAGTAGTGCGTCGCAACTCAGCGTGTTGGTGCGACTGCGTGAGGACTGTGCATGAAAACTCGGCGCGCCGTTTCGCTGGTTGAAGTGCTCGTCGTCATCGCGATCGTTACGGTGATCGGTGCACTCGCGGTTCCGGCCCTGCGCAATAGTCGTGAGGCCGCCAGCCAGACCCGTTACCTCTCCAGCGTTCGCCAGATCGCCGGCGCGGTGATGGTCTACTCCGCCGAGAGCCAGGATCGTGCCCCAACACTCATCCCGAACCCCGGCTGGCCGGAAGAACACTTGACAGAAGTGGTCATCGACGGCGCCGCGATTCAGTCCCACTGGTTTGGCAACCGCGGGATGTACAAGTACTTGCTCGACCCGTATCTGCCGAACGACGTCCTGCAGGGCCCCTTTCCGAAGGAGGCGTACTACCAGCACACCAACCGCGGCAAAGTCCTTGTCACGACGAGTTTTGAATTGACTGAGACGTTGTACGCCGCGCCGAACTACTGGGTCTATCAGTCGCAGACGCCTGCCGGATGGGGAACGCAGCAGATGTCGACGGTCGCGCTGCCCGCTCAGAAGGGGTTCGTGCACCAGAATCCGTTCATCGAAGTCCGCATTCCGGACGAGCCCGGCAAGCCGCTCATCTATCCACCGGACTTCCAGACCAAGTACATGACCACCAAGCGCCCCGTCGCCTGGTTCGACCTCTCGGCGAGTTCCGTCAACAACAAAGAACTCCTCCCCGGCACCATCAACCGGTTCTACTTCCAGTCCGACCCCGGCAGTTACGGACCGTGGAACGCCAACAACGGCATCCCCATCGCGCACACCTCCTGGGGCCTCCTCGGCATGGACCGCCGCTGACTCCCCGCGAACTCCCCGCAGCCTCCCCGCGGCCCCGCCCCGATACCCTCCCACCCCCACCCCCGAGCGGCGCCGTGCCGTTCAACCTGTCCCTCGCGCCGTCCGATACTCCGCCGTGAAGACGTCCTACCCCAAAGACAAGATCCGCGTCGTCCTCCTCGAGAACATCCACGCCCGGGCGGCGGAGATGCTCCAGGACGAAGGCTTCACCGTCACCCGCCTCGCCAAAGCCCTCGACGGGCCCGCGCTCGTCGACGCCGCCAAGGACGCGCACGCCCTCGGCATCCGCTCCGGCACGCAGGTCCGCGAGGCGGCCCTCAAGGCCTGCCCGCGCCTGCTCGCCGTCGGCGCGTTCTGCATCGGCACCAACCAGGTCGACCTGCGTCCGGCCTGCCACGCGGGCGTGCCCGTGTTCAACTCGCCGTTCAGCAACACCCGCTCCGTCGCCGAGCTCACCCTCGCCGAGATCATCGCCCTGCACCGGCGATTGCTCGACAAGAGCGCGCAGATGCACGCCGGCAAGTGGGACAAGTCCGCCGCCGGCGCGCACGAAGTCCGCGGGCGCACGCTCGGCATCGTCGGCTACGGGCGCATCGGCTCGCAGATCTCCATCCTCGCCGAAGCCGTCGGCATGCGCGTCCTGTTCTACGACATCCACAGCGTGCTCCCCCTGGGCAACGCCCGCCCGGTGCGCACGCTCGACGACCTGCTGACGCAGAGCGACGTCGTCTCGCTCCACGTCCCCGCGACGCGCCAGACCGACCGCCTCATCGCTCAGAAGCAGATCGACAAGATGAAGCCCGGCGCGATGCTCATCAACAACGCCCGCGGCAACGTCGTCGACATCCCCGCGCTCGCCGCCGCCCTCAAATCCGGCCGCCTCGCCGGGGCCGCGCTCGACGTGTTCCCCAAAGAGCCCGACGCCAACACCGAGCCGTTTATCAGCGAAGTCCGCGGGCTCCCCAACGTCATCCTCACGCCGCACGTCGGCGGGAGCACCGAAGAAGCCCAGTTCGCCATCGCCGAGGACGTCGCGACCAAGCTCATCCGCTTCATCAACAACGGCTCAACCACCGGCGCCGTCAACGTGCCCAACGTCGACCTGCCCAGCCAGGACCCCACGCTCGACACCGACGACGCGTCCCCCCGCGCCGGCAAATCCGCCCGCCGCCACCGCGTCCTGCACTTTCACCGCAACGTCCCGGGCGTGCTGAGCAAGATCAACACGATCATGGCCGACGCCGGCGCCAACATCGCGGCCCAGTACCTCAAGACCAACGAGGACGTCGGCTACGTCGTCTTCGACATCGACCCGCCCGCGAAGAAGCAGATGATCCAGCGCCTGCGCGACATCCCCGAGACCATCCGCCTGCGCGAACTCTGGTAACGCGCCCTCCGGGTACCCCCACGCTCCGCGTGGGGCGCACCTGGCCGCGCGCACCCGCCCTGACCTCTCACCTCTGACCTCTCTCCCCTGCTCCCGAGGTACCCCCACGCTCCGCGTGGGGCGCATCCGCCCCCGGCCCCCCCTCGCCCCTCACCTCTGACCTCTCGCCCCTAGGCCCTCACTGACCTGCTTCGTCAACCCTTCCACCGCCTCGCCCTTCTTCCCCGCCTCGGCGAGCCACTCCAGGTGCACCGGCTTGGCCTGACCGGCCTTCAGCGCCGTCGTCACCAGCGCCACACGCGCCTTGCCCGTGTCATCCTTCTTCAGAACGTGCGCCGCGACCTTCCCGGCGTCCTCCGCCCGCCCCGCCGCCAACAGCCCCGCGTACAGCGCGCTCGCGCCTTCGCGGAACTGCCCCATCGCCATGTTCTGCATCTCTTCGTCGTCGCCACGTCCCTTGGTCATCCGCAGGAACGTCTCGGCCTGCTCGAAGTCCTGGTCCACCTTCGCGAGCGGATCACCAACCAGCCGCGGCACGTCGGCCCACCGCTTGTTCTCAATCAGCAGAGGCTCCAGCCGGAACGACACGTGCTGGATCGATTCCGCCGCCCCGGCATCGTCTTTCACGCGGTCGAACCACGCCAGCGTCTTCGCCGGCTCGCCGACCACGTCGTTGAGCACGACCCAGTCATCCAGGTCGTTCATCGTCTTCTGCTCGCCCTTCAGCCGGGCTTCCGCGTCGTCACGCAGCTTCGTGAACGTCGCCTTCGCGCCCGCGTCGCGCTCCGCCAGCCGCTCCATCTCATTGGCCATGAACGACCCGCGCACGCCGAGCATCGACGGCTGGTACTCCAGCATGTTCGTCCACAGCCACGCGTACGCGTCCGCCGCTTCCTTGAACTTGCGGTCCGACGCCAGCCCGCGGGCTTCCTCCATCCGCTCGTCGACAGTCTTCCCGCCCGGCGTCGGCTTCGAATCCGGGGCGGCACGCCGCGACATCACCGGCTTGTCGCGCTTCTTCCCCGCCTTCACGCCCTCGAGCCACGACGTCATCGCCTCGCCCGACATGAACCCGACGGCGCGGTCGAACTCCTCCCCCTTCACGAATACCACCATCGTCGGCATCGCCTCGACGCGGTGCGCCTGCGCCTCGTCCGGCTTCTTGTCCACATCAACCTGGATCGCCACCCCGTTGTCCTTCACCCACTTCACGACGGCGTCCTCGCGCCACGTCGTCTTGTCCATCCGCTTGCACGGCGGGCACCAGTCCGCCGTGAACTTCACCACCGCGATCTTCTTCCCGTCCTTCGTCTGCGCGATCGCGTCGCTCAGTGACACATCGCTGAACACCGGCGGCACATCCCCGCCGCCCGCCTCCGCCTCCACCGTCTCCGCCGCCAGGACCGCCGGCGCCGACAGCACGCCCGCGCCCGCGAGCGCCGCCGCCATCACCGCCGCCATCGCCGTCCAAGTCATCACGCCCCGAGTCCACTCCGCCGCGCTGCTGCTGTTGGCCCGAAGACGCATGCTGACCTCCTGTGCGTGTTGGATGCTGCGGGAATATACCGGATGCCCCCGCCCCGGTTCGCGCGGCGACATTCCCCCGCCCCGCTTGTGCGGCGTCCGTACGGATATCCCCACACCGTCCGTCAGCGGGCGTCCATATCCACGATCACACCCGGCGCCCCGCCCGGCTCCCCGCTCAGCGCCGCCGGCGCCTCCGCCAGGCGCACCCGCCGCGAGATCAGCCCCGCGACGTCCACCGCGCGCTCTTTCAGCAGCGTCAGCCCGTCCGGCAGCGCCCCCTCGCGCGAACCGACGATCTGCACTTCGTTCACCACCGCGAGCGACAGGTCCACGCCCGCCTGATACGCCGCTGGCGTCGGCCCGAGCGTCGCGCCCGCCGTGAACGGCGCCAGCGCCGCCGGGTTCTTGAGCATGACCATCCCACGCGGCCGGACCAGTTGCAGCGCCAGCCGCAGCCCCGGCGCCGCGCCGGAGCAGTCGACCACCACGTCCTGGTCCTGCCTCCGCCCCGGCTCGTCCAGCCCGCGCTGCTTGAGCCCCCAGCGCTCACACACGCGTGCGGCTTCGGAGCTGCTGGAAAGCAGCCGCACCGTCGCGTTGCGCTGGGCCAGCACCTGGGCCGTGATGAGCGCCAGCGCCGAGTCGCCGATGACCGTCACATACGCGTGCCCCTCGACGCGGACCAGGTGCCCCGCGTGCGCCGCGCCCGCCAGGTCGAGCGCGAACGTCGCCGCGTCGTCGTCCACGCCCTCGGGCACCTGCTGCAGCGCCGACGCCGGCACGCACACCAGGTCCGCCAGGCACCCGTCGCGCTCATGCACGCCGATGACTTTGCGGGCCCGGCAGTGCGGGCTCAGCCCGCGCCGGCACAGGTCGCACTGCGCACACACCACCGCGGGCGACGCGACCACGCGCTTGCCGACCCACCCCTTCCGGGCCGCCAAGGTGTGCGGCGCATCACCCGGGATATTGATCGCCTTGACCACTCCGACAAACCGGTGCCCGAGCACGCCGACATGAACCCGCCCACCCCCCCCGGCACCCGCGCCGCCAGCGCCCTCGCCGCCGCCCGCGACCACCCGCCGGGCCGCCAACACGTCGGCCGGCGTCAGCAGCGTTCGCGTAACGCGCACGAGGGCCTCGCCCGGCGCGCACACCGGGTCCGGGTGATCGCTCACCACACGGATCGAACGGCCATCCGACACCACCGCGCGCACACGCCGCTATCGGCTCACGCACGCCCGCCCCACAGCGCCCCCGGCGCTCCCGCCCCAGCCGTCACGAGCCTTTCTTCTCCGGCGCCTGCGCCGTCGGCTCCGACGCCGAGCCAAGGTCCGGGAACCCGCTGGGCGTGCTCGCCGTCTCATTGGGCGGCGGCCCGCCGATGATCGGGACATAGTCCAGCCACCGACGCTCGCGCCAGAACACCGGGTACACATACGCCTGCCGCCCCGCGAACGGCGCCGGCGTTTCCTTCTGCCACTTGGCCCACGTGCGCCGCTCCGACGGCAGGTCCTGCCCCGTCAGCGTCTTGAGCGAGTCGTGCGCCTTCACGTTCACCAGCAGGCTCGAATCCCCCAAGGCCGCGATCAGCCCCGTCAGCCCCTTCAAATCCGCGTACTGCCCGAGCGCCGACGCCGCCTCCGCGCGAATGTCCGGCTCGGTCTCCTTCGACGGATTGATCCGCTCCAGCAGCACCGGGATCGCGCTCGAGTTGTGCAGCCGCTGCATCGACCGCACCGCCTCCAGCCGCACGTTGCGATCCTGCGAGTTCGCCAAGGGGATCAGCAGGCTGACATCGTCCGGCGCCCCGTGCATGCCCAGCGCCCGCGCCGCCACCGACTGCACATTGGTGTTGCTGTCCGCGGCGTGCTTCCGGTACAGCTCGACATACGCCTCTTCGCCCCCGAACGGGGCGTTGGCCAAAAGCAGCGTACCGCGGGCCCGCTTGTCGGCATCAAAGGGGTCGGCCGCCCACGCCGCCGCCTCCTTCACCGTCGTGGTCTTGAACAGCGGGGCCAGCACGCTGTCCCCCGCCGACATCTGCTCTCGTGCGTCCCGGTCGATACACCCGGACAGAACCGCCGCGCCGATCACCGAGGTGATCAACGCCGCGCCCCTCATCGCCGCTCGGGCGGCGGAAACCAGCTCAATGTGCTCGGTCATGCTCGCGCCATCGGTCCAAGCCGTCACGACGGACGACTTTCCCGCCGGCCGCCGTCCCCAGGCCCCCGCCAATCCCACCCCCACAATCCCAGCCCGCGGGTTGAAATCATAGGGCCCGCCCCGTCCCCGCTCACCGCCACCCGCTCAGGCTCTATCCTCGCCCCATGCCCTCCGCTGATCATCCGGGATTGCCCCGAAGCCGGTACCTCCGAAGCCGGTACCTCCGATGCCGGTACCCCGCGGTCCTCGCCGTCGGCCTGCTGGCCGCCGCCCTCGCTGGCTGCGCCCAGAACACCCCGATCGACGCCCGCGCCGACGAGCCCCCGGCCGAAGTCCAGGGCGTCGCCGCCCTCGACCCCGTCAGCCTCGCCCGTGATGTTGCGAGCGTGACCATCTTCACCGGCGACACCGGCTCGCTCCGCATCGAGCGCGACGTCACGCCGGAAGCCCGCCGCTGGGACGTCCGCCGCACGATCCTCGGCGGGTCCACCTCCGCCGCCGGCGGGGCCACGCGCACGCAGCGTTTCGAACTACAACTCGACGGCAGCGTCGCCCTCGCCGAGCAGATCGACCGCGTCGAAGGCGTCGAGGTCGTCTTCGACCCGCCGATGGTCGTCCTCCCCGCGGGCCTCGCCCCGGGCGCCCAGCACGTGCAGGAACTCCGCATGACGGTGCACCCGCTGGGCGATCGCGCCCGCGTCCGCAGCCGCGGCCCCTTGGTCAACCGCATCACGTTCGTCGGGCGTCAGCCCGTCCGCACGCCACTCGGCGAGCGTCAGGGCTTCCGCCTCACGTCCCGCTTCACCGCCGACCTCGCCCCCGCGGAGGTCATCAGCGAGACCGACCAACTCTTCGTTCCGGGTATCGGGCTGGTCGACGAGATCGACCAGGAGCGCACGCGCGTGCTGGGCGTGCAGATCCGTAACAACCGCGAACGCTGGACGCTCGACCGCATCGAACGCTGAGGCTTCAGCCCGCCGCGCGGGTCTGGTCCGTCTGCACGCGTTCCGTCCAGGCCCGGTCGACCTGGTCGCGTTCCGCGAGCGGCCGCCCCAGCACCTCGCCCAAAATCAGCGCCCGGCGCAGCTCCTCCGTGCTCCCGCCCGCACCGACGCGCAGCGCCCCGATCAGCGTCGACCGCATCGTCGTCGGCGGCGCGGGAGCCGGGCCCGACGCCGCGGCTTCCGCCGCCGTCATCAGATCGCGCTCGCGATCCAACTGGCTCCGCCGCTCCCCGATCTTCGGCCCGCTCAGCCACGTGTCCGAACCAACGGAGCTGATCTCCGCGCTCGGCCGGGCCTTGCGCTGCTCCTTCTTCGAACCCTCTTTCTTCTGCTGGCGATTGCCCTGCCGCCCGCCGCTCCCACTCGGACCGGGCACCGCCACCACCGGCGGCGTCGGTCGCGATTGCGACATCGGCTGCGACGCGGGCTGCGGCGCCGGCCGGGCCCGTCCCGGCGTCGGCGAAGGCACCTGCGTCGAGGTCGTCTGCGTCGGGGGCGGCTGCCCACGCGTCATCTGCTCGATCTGCTCCCGACGACGCCGCGCCAGTTCCGTCAACCGACGCTTCGCCTCGTCATCCCCCGCCACAATCGTCCCCGGGCCCGACGGCCCGCCCATCGCCGGCCCGCCCATCGGCCCGCCCATCGACGTGGCCACCGGCCGCCCCATCTCCGCTCCCGCCGACGGACCCATATTCGGGCCCATGTTCGGGATCACCTGCGCCCCGCCCTGCGTGCTCATCCGCCCCGTCCGCAGGGCCTCTTCCTCACGCCTGCGCTGCGCTTCGAGCGCTTGGCGCTTCTTGGATTTCTCGCGGGCGCTCTTGTAGACGCGCTGGATCGCCCCGCCCCCGAAGATCAGGAGCACGAACAGGATCTGGATGATCTGCCCCCACGGGATCCCGCCGCCTGACCCGGATTGTGCGAGCACCCACTGCATGATGGGCGAGTGTACGACGCCCGCCGTACCCTTGCCTCCCGGCGACGGGGCGGGGGCTGGCGGGGGGCGCCCGGCACACTCGGCACGACCACGCAATGACCACCAAGAAGACCATCGGCGTCACGGGCGGCACGGGCTTTGTCGGCAAGGCCGTCGTCAAGGAACTCCTCGCCCGCGGGCACGCCGTGCGCGTCCTCGCCCGCGACTTTGCCCGGGCCCGGGCCGCGCTCGGCAAGCCCGACAACCTCACCCTCGTGCAGGGCGACGTCACCGACGCCGGCGCGCTGGGCGAACTGCTCCGCGGCGCCGACGCCTGCGTGCACCTGGTCGGCATCATCCGCGAAGCCCGCGGCGATACCAGTTCCGGCGCTGCGCAAACCTTCGAGCGCATGCACATCCAGGCCACCGCCGCCGTCCTCGCCGCCTGCCAGGGCGCCGGCGTCAAGCGCTACCTGCACATGTCCGCGCTCGGCGTCGGCCCGCAAGGCCGCGCCGAATATCAGCAGACCAAGTGGCAGGGCGAACTGCTCGTCCGCCGCAGCGGGCTCGACTGGACCATCTTCCGCCCCTCGCTCATCCACGGGCCCGACGGCGAGTTCGTCAAGATGATGTCCGGCCTGGTCTCCGGCAACCAGCCCCCGTATGTCTTCATCCCCTACTTCGTCCGCATGACCGTCGACATGTCCGTGCCGCTCGGCCCGGTCGACTTCACGCCCGCACTCGTCCAGCCCGTCAGCGTGCTCGACGTCGCCGAGGCCTTCGCCAGCGCCCTCGACACCCCCGCCGCCGTCGGCGAGGTCTACAACCTCGTCGGCCCCGAGCGCCTCAACTGGCAGGAACTCAGCGAGTTCTTCCGCGACACGCTTCCTTCGGGCAAGAAGGGCATGGGCACCTGGTTCGTCCCGGGCCTGCACGCCTCATACATCGCCCAGGCCGCCGGCATGGTGGGCCTCGGCGGGCTGCTCCCCTTCGACGCGGGCCAGGCCCTCATGGCCACCGAAGACTCCGCCGGCGATCCCACCAAAGCCGCCACCGACCTCGGCCTCACGCCGCGCCCGTTCCGCCAAACGGTCCGGGCGTACGCGGATCAGGTTGGTTGATGACGGGAAGTGGCAAAGTGGCGAAGTGGCAGAGTGGCGAAGTGGTCGAGTGGCGAAGTGGCAGAGTGGCGGAGTGGACGAGACGGCTCGCAAGTAACGAACTCCCGCTTCCCGAATCCCGAATCCCGCCTCTCCTTCGCCCCTTCGCGCCTTCGCGTTCAATCTCCCCCCTCACCGCATCCGATCCGGCATCACCCGTTCCCCCCGTCCCGGCAGCGGCGGCAGAACCTTCGGCCTCTCCGCGCCCTTCCCGTCGCCCAGCACATCCACCTCGAACGGGTTCTGCTCCTGCCGCGGGTGGCTTGAGATCCCCGTGATCTTGTGCGGGTCGAACAGGTACACCTGCACGTACTGATACAACGGGATCAGCGGCAGATCCTCCTCGACGATCTTGCGTTCCGCCTCCGACAGGATCTTTAGCCGCTCTTCCGGGTCCGACGTCGCCGCCGCTTCGTCCATCAGCCGCTCATACGACTCGTCCGCGTACTTCCGATCGTTGTTCCCGTCGTCCTTGCGGAGCAGGTCCAGGAACGTCGTCGGGTCGCCATAGTCCCCGAACCACCCCGCCCGGCTGACCATGAAGTTCTGGTTCTTCAGGTCGTTCCGAAACACCTTGATCTCCCGCGTCTCCAGCGACACGTTCACGCCCAGGTTCTCTTCCCAATCCTTCTTGATCGCCTCCGCGATCTTGTCGTGCCCGGCGTCCTTGTTGAACAACATCTCGACCGTGATGAACCCTTTCCCGCGCGGGAAGCCCGCCTCCGCCAAGAGCGCCCGCGCCGCCGCCGGGTCGTAGCCAAGCCCCTTGGGCGACACGTACCCGCGCAGCGAGCCCGGCGGGATCAGCGTGCTCGCGATCGGCTCGCCCGACCGGCGCACCTCGTCCACGATCCGCCGCTTGTCGATCGCCATCGCGAACGCACGCCGCACGCGCTTGTCGTAGAACGGGTTGTCACGCCCGTCCCGCAGTTTCGGCATGCAGTTGAAGTTCCAGAAGTACGTCCCGAACGCCGGCACGGGGTGGATGTGGTTCCGCGGGTCGGGCGGCAGCCGCCGCGCGATCTCGAACGGGTCCAGCCCCTCCGCGCGCATCGCGTCGACCTCGGCCTGATGCTCGCGGTAAAACGCCCACTTGGCCTCCAGCATCGCCGCCCGATACTCCGGCGTCACATCGCTGACCCAATCCACCGCGCCCGAGCGATACGCCAGCACGCTCGCGTTCGGGTCCGTCACGCTCGGCATCTCGATCGAGTCGAGCGCGATCCGCCCCGCGTCCCAGTAGTGCTCGTTCCGCACCAAGCGCATGTCCCGCTTGAACCGCCACGTCGCCAGCCGGAAAGCCCCGTTGCCGATGTGCACGCCCGGCTTGGTCCACCCCGACCGGATCTCCAGCCGCCCCGTCGATTCCGACGGCGTCTCGTACCGGCTTACCAGCGGCGGGTACACCGGGTACGAGACCGCGAACGCGCACAGATCCAGAAAATACGGCGTCGGACGCACCAGCGTGAACCGGAACGTGCGTTCGTCGACCGCCTGCATCCGCACCATCTCGGCGAACTTCGCCTCCGTCTGCGCCCACAGGGCCCGGGCCGCGCCCGGCCCCGGCGTGAAGGCCTTCAGCGCTTCCTCGCGCCAGGCGTAGAACTCACGAGCCCCTTCGATGAGTTGGAACAACGCCGTGTAGTCGCTCGCCGTATCCGGCAGGAGCGTTCGCCGCCACGAGAACACGAAGTCGGACGCCCGCACCGGCTCGCCGTTGGACCACTTGGCGCCCGCGCGCAGGTGGAACGTGTACGTCCGCCCGTCCTCGGCAATTTCCCACCGCTCCGCCACGCCCGGCTCAAGCCGAAACTCGTGCGTGAAGATGTTGTTCCGCACCAGCCCCTCGTGCAGACAGCGGATCACGCGCAGGTCCTGGGCCCAGCTCGCGCGCTGCACGTCCAGCGTCGACACGTCGCCCCGGTTGATAAACGTGAAATCCGCCCGCGGCGGGGCGTCGTCAGCCGTCACCGTCGCCAGCACCAAACCGGCCAGCAGCAGCAAGGGGAGCACAAACTTCCACATGGCCCAACGCTACCCGCGCCGGCGGAAGCCCGTCCGCAGAGAGCCCAGAGGGGACACAGAGACGCAGAGGAGGCGGTTGAACGCGAAGGCGCGAAGGGGCGAAGATGAGACGGGAAGCGGGAAGCGGGAAGCGGGAAGCGGGAAGCGGGAAGCGGGATCCGGGATCCGGGATCCGGGATCCGGGAGATCGCTACTCACCGTGAGGCGTGCTCAGCGACTCGACCACTGCGCCACTCCGCCACTTTGCCACTTTGCCACTTCGCCACTTCCCCGCTTACTTGCACGCAAACCGCGCCGCCGGCAGCGAGAACGGCGCCTTGGTCAGGTCGCCCGCGTCGCCCGCCAGGCGGGTCACCTCGGCCTGCACGCGAGCGTCGTCCGCGCGGGCCACGGCGTCGCCGATGCGCACCTCGTTCCGCTGCTGACCCAGCCGCGACGACGCGAACACCACCACGCGCTCCGCCTGCGTGGCGATCAGCGCCAGCCGCTGGCGATCCTCGGGAGCCACCTCGCCCGCCTTCAGGCGGCACGCCACCCGCGCCAGCGCCTCGCCCCCCATGCCCGCCGCCTCGACCAGCGACGCGTTGTTCAGCTGCACCGCCGTGTTCTGCAGGATGTCGAACAGGGCCCGCGTGCCGCGGAGTTCCAGCACCGCCCCGGCCTCCGCACTCGCGCCCGCCGCGGCGCCCAGCCGCGCCGCGCCCGAGTTCACAACGCGGATCAGCGCCAGCACGGCCTTCTCGCGCACGCCCTCGAGCTTGGCTTCCGGGATCCCCGCCGCCCCTTCCAGGCCCGCCGCGATCGCGTCGAGCACCAGCCCGTCGCTCTCCGCCGCCGAGGCCCGCTCCAGCGCCGCGACCGCCGCGTCCACCTGCCGGGCCAGCAGCGCCGGCGTCCGCGCATCAGCGCAGATCGTGAACGTCCGCTTCAGCCCGAGAGCCGCGCGAGCCCGGATCGCCGGCCGCTTGTCTTCCAGCGCCGCCGTCAGGATGTCCACACCCTCGCGCGTGCCCAGTTCCCCCGCGACCACCAGCGCGTTGATCGCCGCGTTCTCGCGCTCGCCGCGGGCCATGGGGCGGAGCGTCTCGACGATCTCCGCGGCGAACGCCGTGCGGAAGTCCGTCGTCGCCGCCGGCTCGCGCAGCGGGGCCGTCAGCGTCTGCCGGGCCCGGCGCACCAGCGCGGGATCGTCGCTCGCCAGCCCCGCGGTGTTGTCCGCGATCAACTGCTTGATCGCCGCCAGCCCGTCCGGGCTCACCGGCCCGCCGGTGATGACCTGCTCAGGAATCCCCGTCTGCCCCATCGCCGCGCCAACCGGGCCGATGAGGCCCATCCCGCACACGAGCAGCACGCCCAGCAAAGCGGGGCGGGCGTGCGAAATGCTGCGGGCGTGTGGGTGCATGAGCGGGTCCGATTGGGGATCAACGGGGCACAGTCAGCCGGGCCAAGTCCGGCGGGGTCACGGGAATCGAGGGGGCAAAAGGTAGCCTAAAACGCGCGGGGGCGTCAACCGCCGGCGCCGGGCGCTCCCATCCCCGCCGCCATCCGCTTGCCGAGTTCGCTGACGAACGAGTTCGCGTCCGGGATCGCGCCCGACCGCACGTCCGCCGCCAGCGTCCCGAGCACCTTCTCAACGCCCGAGATCAAGGGCTTGAGCATCGGGATCATCTGCGCCGCCGCCGGCGGCAGCGTCGGCGCCAGCTTCCACACGTCGCCCTCGCGCACCAGTTCCATCGCCGGCGTCATCCCCGCGGCCGCCCCGGCCCCGGCCCCCCCGCTCGGCACGATCTTCGCCCGCGAGGGGCTCAGCACCTCGATCTGCACATCGTCCGGCGACGCCAGCGTCGTGTTCAGCCCGCCGAGCAACTGCGCCAACATCGGATTGCCCTTGGCCTCTTCCGACTCGGCGATGATCGTCTTCAGATCGCGCCCGAACTTCTCCTTGAGCGCCGCGTCCAGGTCGGCCATCGTCCGCTGCGCGGGCATCATCAGGTCGAACATCTCCTTCGTCGGCCCGTCCTCGAGCTTCAGCCGAGCCGCGTAGTCATCAAGCTTGCCCTCGTTCGCAAGGGCCGCGATCGCCGCGTACTCCGCCCGGATCTGCGCCTCGGCCGCCTTCGGGTCGAACGAGACCTTCTCGCGCTCTTCCAGCAGCCGCTGCATCGCCCGCGTCACCGCCTCGATGCGTGACTTCACATCCCCAGACCCGCCGGCCGACTCGAACTTCTCCAGCGCCTGCTTGTACGCGTCGCCGGCGTCCTTCGTCGCCGTGTCGAACGCCGCCCGGGCCGTCTCCAGTTGCTGCGTCAGCGTGCTCGCACCCGGCAGCGCCGGCGAAGCCGCGCTCGCCGACTGCAAGAGCCCGATGAACGACCCCAGACCGCGGGCCCGCGTCGCGTGCACATCGCCCGACGACTGCAGCAGCGACCCGACCGTCACCGACGACACCCCGCGCCCGTCACGCCCCGACCCAGCGCCCTTGTTCGCCGCGCTGACGGCGTTCGCATACTCCCGCAGGGCCTGGTCCGTCGGCCCATCGATCGCCGCCCGCGCCGGGGCCATCGCCGAGATCGCCTCGACAGCGCGGCGGCCCGCGCCCGCCGCCTCTTCCCGCGCCCGGGCCGCGTGCTGTCGCCCCGCGTCCGCCCGCGCCCGCGCGTCCGCCTTGGCCTGCTCCAGCAGCGTCTTCTGCGTCTGCAGGCGCGTCGCCAGCCGGTCCAGTTCCTCGATCTTCGGCGCCTCCACCGACGCCTGCGCCAGCAGTTCCGCCGCCTGACGCTCCAGCAGGTCCGCCTCGCGACGCTTCCCGGCCGACTGCTCGATCAGGCTCGCCCGCTGCACTGCGGCGACATTCTGCGCCTGCTGACGCACCGCCCCTTCCTCCGCCCGGATCGCCGCCACACGCCCCGCGATCTCCTTCGCCCGCGCCCGCAGCCCCTCCACAATCTCCTGCTGGGCCGCCTTGTCCGCCAGCGCCTTCTCCGCCTCGCGGGTCCGCTCGGCGATCTGCGCGTCAATGTCCGCGATGTCCTTGGCGGGGTCATACCGACCCACCAGGTCCGCCGTCGCGTTCATCGCCACCCACTGATCCAGGAGCGCCCGCCCCGCGACCAGGTCCGACAGGAACTTCGACTCCAGTTGGGCCGCTTCAGACGCGGCGATCTCCGCCAGCCCCGCGTGCGCCCGCGCCGCCAGCGTCCCCGCCGCCGCCGCCTGCGCCTGGCTCATGTCCGTCCCGGCGTTCTTCAGCGTCCCGACAACCTCGGTATAGATCTTGCGGCGCCGCTCGACGGAAGGCAGCGGCGAGGCCCCGCCCAGGCTGACGGCCCCGAGCTGCACCTTCGCCGATTCCAGCGCCCGCGTCGCTTCGTCGCTGTCGCCGCACCCGCCCGCCAGCACCGCCGCGCTCACCAGCACGCCCAGCACCACCGCGCCGCCCGACCTCCGCATGATGGAGGCGGCGGTGGGGTTGACCAATCGACCGGGTTCACGCGCGCTCGGCATCGGCAGCCTCGTTCTCATCGGTGTTCCACATCCACGCCGCGCCCTCGCGACATGCCCCCCTCGGCACCGGCCGCCCGGCCCGGAGGGGGGTGACTGTACCAGCCTTTACCCCCGCGCGTCCCTCCCCCGCCTTCCCCCGCCCACATCCACCCATCGACGCGCACATCCACCGTCCGCCGAACGCCACCCCGAGCGTCCGCCGAACTCCCCACCCCGTGCTACGTCCATGCGTGCTCAGCGGGTCGACGGTTCCGCCGATTTGGGCCGCCCACCCGGCCCCGAACCCGGTCCTGCCCCCGGCCGCTCCCCGCCCGGCCCGCTCCCCGCGCCGCCCGGGCCCGCCCCGCCCCCGGCGCCTCCCGCCGGCTTCTCTTCCACCGTGAGCGGCGCCAGCGGCGTGTACTCCACAGGCCAATCGCTCCGCGGCCGCCGCATCGACTCGATCCACCGAACCCCCGCCCGGAACATCGGGTCCGCCTGCGACCGGAACGCCGGCCGCCACGCGTCCTTCACCCCGCCGCCCGGCACCGACACCGGCACCTCCGGGTGCGGCGTGATCGCCGACTTCCGCGGCAATCCATACTGCAACAGCACCGACCGCTCCGGCGCCTCCCAGTTGATCAGCCCCCGCCCGTCCAGCGTCCTGAACCGCGTCAAAATCAGCAGGTTCGTGAACACCGACGACTCCGACCCCGGCCGCCGATTCGTCAGCGCCAGCCGCCCCGCCTCCGCGCCCCCGTGACACTGCGTCGTCGCGCACGCGTTGCTCAGCCACGTCCGCTGCACCGAATCCCGAAAACTCAGGATCGACTTCGGCGTGTCCAGAACCTGCACCTCGCCGTAAAACTCCCGCGCCCGCAGCTCGAACATCAGCGCGACCAGTTCCTCCGCCGGCCGGCGCATCAGCGCGTCCCGACCCTCCCGCGTCCCCGGCACCGCCGGATGCTCCGCGTACGCGTCCAGCATCCGCTCCACGCTCGCCCGCGGGATCAGCATCCGCGGCTTGTCCTCCAGATCCAGCTCATACACCTTGATGAGATTGACCTGGGCCGGGTTCAGCGTCGGAAAAAACGCGTGCGGGCGGCTCGCCGCCTTGGCCGCGTTGTCCCGCTCCCGCGCCCCCTCCGCGTCCTTCTCCCCGCCGCCTTCCCGCGTGATCCGCAGCGCCTTCAGGCGAACCTGCTCCTCCAGCAGCGTCGCCAGCCGCCCCGCCTCGACATTCCCCGGCTCGATCGCCAGCGCCCGCCGCGCTTCCGAGAGCGCCAGTTCGTACCGCTCCCGCGCCTGCAGCCACCGCGCCAGCCGCAGGATCTGCTCCGCATCGTCCCCCACGCCCGCCCGCAGTTCGCGATACCGATCGAGCAGCGGCGGCAATCGCTCCACCCGCTCCACCGCGTCACGCCGAAAACTCGCCGGCACACCCTCCACCCGCACCGTGACCTGATCTTCCGGCCCCGGCGCAAGCAGCCCCCGGATCACTCGCCCATCCTTGAGATGAACCACCACCTCCGGATCGACCTCGTCGGCCGCCTCCGCATCCGCCGCCGCGCCCCCCGCGGGCTGCCCATCGCGCTCATCCCCCTCACCCGCCCCGCTCACCACCGCCGCCCGCAGCGCGGGATCAAACAACGCCAGCGGCGCAGGCGGCAACCACACCTGCGCGCTCGCGCCCGCCGCGCACACCAGCACACTCACGCTCATGACTCGCCGCACACGCACGAGGCGATTGTAGTGCGGCTTCCCCAACCCCCCCAACGACCCCTTTCCCGGCTCCCAAGGGCGCTCACGCCGCCTGGGCCAACCGGCTCGCCCCCGGCGCCGCCAACCGCGTCAAACCCGGCCCCTGATACCCGTCATACCGCCGCACCCGCGCGATCGCTCCCAGCCGCTCCGTCTGCCCGCTGCTGATGAACGTCACCTTCGGCTCGCCCGTCCCCTCCGCGAACACGCGCAGCGGCCCGGCCCGCTCGTGATCGAAGTCCGCGACGTACGACCCCATGTACAGCGTCACACCCGGGTGCACCAGCCGGCGCACGATCAACTGGCACTCCGCCCGCTGCGCGATCGACGCCCGCAGTTGATCGATCCGCACCGCCAGCGCCGCCGCCCGCTTCACCAGCACCGACTGCTCGTACCGCAGTTCCGTCAACTTCTCCGCGACCGACGCCCCGCCGCGCGTCCCGGCGGCCTGCATCGGCGCCAACTGCTCCGCGTTCCGCGCCGTCCGCACACGCAGCTGCTCCAGCGCCTCTTCCGCCGCCGCCAGCAGCGCTTCCTGCTCCGGCAAGCGCCCGAGCGCCACCCGCGTCGCCGTGCCATTGGCCGACCCGAGCACCGCGACCTCGACCCGTCGCCCCGCGACCAGTTCCCCGCCCGCGATCCACCCCCGGCTGCACGTCACGCGCCCGCCCACCAGCGCCTGGCAGTTCACCATCTCCCGCAGCAGCACCAAGTCCCGCCCGATATCCGCGCGCACATTGTCCAGGTACTTCGCCTGCGCGTCCCGCTGCACCGACAGCACGCCCTTCCCGCGCCCCGACATCCCGCCCACCAGGAGCGCGTCCGTCCCCGCCCACACCGTCGCCGCTTCCACCAGGTCCCCAACGCGCACGCTCCCCTCCGCGCGCACGCTGAACAAGTCCTTTACCGTCCCGCGAACCGTCACATCCCCCGCGAACTCAACGTTCCCCGTCGAGAAATCCACCGCCCGCACATCCAGCACCGACCGGATGCACAGCCGCGGCAGCGCCGCTTCCAGAAAGCCTCCGCGCTGCGCCACCAGCCACCCCTCCGCCTCCTTGCGGATGGAGTCATCCAGCTCAAGGGCCGCCTCCCGCGCCGGCCGCGCCGGTACCACGGCCCCCGTCACGTCCCGCCCGTCCACGCCCGGCGTCGGCGCAAACACGCGCCCCACCCGCGTCCCCGGCGCGATCGTCGGGATCAGCGACTTGTAGAAATCCACCTTCGACGCCCCGCCCGCGTGCGCCTCCGCATCGTCCGCGTCCGCCGCGACCTCCGCCGGCGCCTCGTCGCTCTTCTCCGCGCTCGCCCCGGTCCCGAGGATCTGCTCCAGCGGGATCAGTTCTACGCGCCCGTCGACGCCGTGCGTCGGCGGCACGCCCGCGGCGATCGCGCCTTCCACCGGCCCGTCCACACCGGCGCGGTACCGCTCCAAAAGCGACGACACGGCGCGTTCCACGGCGACATCCGCCGCGACACGCACCCGCACCATCGCGAGCACCGTCGAGAGATCCACTTCCTCCGGGCGCAGGCCACGGTCGAGCGTCAGCGTCGCCGACATCCCGTCGGCGCTCACCGTCACGCGCACCAGTTGCCCGAGTTCATCCCGCATGCGCCCTCGGCGTGTTCAGGCGCCGTCCATCCCGCTCTCTCCGCCCGCGTGCCCCCGCCCCGCCACCACGCGCTCAGGCCGCGACCTTGCACTTGCTCAAAGTCTCGGTGATCCGCTGGCTCAGGAGGTCCGGCGTGAAGGGCTTGACGACGTAGTTGTTCACGCCCGCCTTGATCGCCTCGATGACGCGCGACTTCTCGCTCTCGGTCGTCACCATGATCAAGGGCGTGGTCTTGTTGCTCTGGCGGAACGCCTTCACGAACGACAGCCCGTCCATGTTCGGCATGTTCCAGTCGACCAGGATCAGGTCCGGCTGGTACGCGCCGACCTTCGACAGGGCGTCCTGCCCGTCGCAGGCCTCCGCCACGTCGGTGTACCCGAGCTGGGTCAGCACCGACTTCTGGATGTTCCGCATCGTCTTCGAGTCGTCGATGAGCAAAATCTTCATGGTGGATCCCGCTTCGCGCTTGAACCGGCGGACGGTCCGTCCGCCTGGCCCGTCCCTGGGCCGGTTGCCTGTCTGTGTCCTTACCGCGTCGCGCCCGCCGCGACCCCCGCGCCCGCGGCCCCGGCCGTCGCCGCCTCGCGGATCGAAACCTCGATCACCAGTTCACCGCAGTCGGTCGTGCACGGGATCACGATGCACGGCACGTCCTTCTGCCGCGCCACGATGTGGCTCCGACCCATCACCACGCTCGGGCACGAGATCGAGACCTTCTTCTTCCCCTGGAACATCCCCTTCGCGCCCCCGGAGATCATGTTCACCAGCTCACCGATCGCGTCGGCGAAGTCCGGGTGATCCGGCGCCAGCTTCGTCCCGCTGAACAGCGCGACGCACGCCACCGCCGTGCTCGACGGGAACGACACCACCACCGACCCCACCACATCGCCCGTCATGCCGATGATCCCCGAGATGTCGTAGCTCAGGTTCCCCTCGGACTTCAGATGCGGCTCGCCGATCGTGACCGGCAACTGCATCATCGTCGAGAAGACGTTCTGGATGCTCGCGATGAACGGGGTGATGAACGCTGGATCCATGAGAATCTCGCCTCAAGGTTGTGAACCGCCCAGTGCCGTCACTATCGGCTGATCACCCGCTCGCCTGAGCCGGCGCCCGGGTTTCCGAGCCCAATCCCATCTCCGTCTCACGCGGCCTTCGCCGCCGCCCGCCTCTCGGACGTCCCGCCCACCCCGCCCACCCCGCCCACACTCCCCGCCCCGCCCGCACGCACCGGCTCCTTCAGCCGCTGCGTCGCCTGCTGCTCACCAAGCCGCACCACCGCCGCGATGTCCACGATCAGGCTCACGCCACCGTCATCGCGCACCGTCGCGCCGCTCACCGGCCCGGCCTTCTTCACCACGCCGTCCAGCGGCTTGACGACCACTTCCTGCTGACCGATCAGCCGGCTCACCTGCACGCCCACGCGCTTGTCGCCCACGCCGCAGATGACCGCGAACGGCGTCGGCGCCCGCCGCGCCGCCTGCAGCTCGAACAAGTCGCACGCCGACAGCAAGGGCAGCACCCGGTCCCGCAGCCGCAGCACCGGATGCCCGTTCACGCTCCCCAGCTGCGTCCCCTCGGGCTTGACGATCTCCGTGATGCTCGACAGCGGGATCGCGTACGTCTCGTCCCCGACGCCCACCATCATCGCCGTCATGATCGCCACCGTCAGCGGGATGCGGATCACGATCGTCGTCCCCTGCCCCTCCGCCGATTCGAGCTCGATCACACCCTTGATCTTCTCGATGTTCGTCCGAACCACGTCCATCCCGACGCCGCGCCCGGAAAGGTCCGTCACCTTGTCCGCCGTCGAGAAGCCCGCGGCGAAGATGATCTGGTTCACCTCGCGGTCCGACATCCGCGCCAAATCCTGCTCGCTGTGCAGCCCGCGCTCGACCGCCTTCCTGGAGATCCGCGCCCGGCTGAGCCCGCGCCCGTCATCCTGGATGCGGATCACCACGTGGCTCCCCTCGTGCCGCGCGCTGAGCCGGATCGTCCCCTGCGCCCCCTTGCCCGCCGCCCGCCGCTCCTCCGGCGTCTCGATCCCGTGATCCGCCGAGTTCCGCATGATGTGCACCAGCGGATCGCCCAGCTCTTCGATCACCGACTTGTCGACTTCCGTCTCCCCGCCCTCGATCTCGAGGTGGATGTCCTTGCCCGTCTTGCGGGCCAGGTCGCGGATCAGCCGCGGGTACTTGCCGAACAGCTTGTCCAAGGGCTGCATGCGCGTCCGCATGACCGCGACCTGGATGTCGCCCGTCACGCGGTCCAGTTGCCCCGCCGCCATACCGATCTGGTCGCGCAGTTCCTGCGGGCCCGAGGCCAGCGCCACCGCCTGCCGCGCGATGGACGAGATCCGGTTCTTCTGCAGCACCAGCTCGCCAACCAGGTTGAGCAGCGCCTCCAGCCGCCCGACCTCCACGCGGATGGTCTGCTCGACCTGGGCCCCGGCGCCCTGCGCGGCCCCGGCCTGAGCCGCGGCGTTCTGCGCCCCCGCCGCCCCCGCCGCCGCCCCGCCAGCCGTGCCCGCCGGACCTCCCGTACCCCCCGCACCCGCCATCGTGTTCGCCGGCGCGTCCGTTGCCGCCGCCATCGCCGCCGCGACCTGCGCTGCCGCCGCGACCGCGCTCCCTGAGCCACCCCGGCTCAGCGTCTCCGCGATCGCCTGCACCGTCGCCGTCGCGCTCACGCTCGCGCCCACGGCGTCCGTCGCCGCCGGCACGGCCGCCGTCGTCGCCGCCGCCGTCTCAACGGACGTTTGTTCCTCCATCACCGCGGCGTCCAGCATCCCCGCCGCGGCTGCCGTCCCATGTTCGTTCGTCGTCGCCGCGGCACTCGCGCTCGCGCCGAGTTCCTGCGCATCGGCGCACCCATCATGCACCAGCGCCGCCTCCGCCGTGCTCCCCTCCGCCAGTACCTGCCACGCCGTCAACTCTTCCCCGCCCGCGATCTGCTCCAGCACATGGCACAGCCCGTGCACCGGGCGCGTCACCAGTTGCAACTGCCCAAGCCCCTCGGCCTGCTCGCGGATCAGCCACACGATCCCCGCCAACCGCGGCGTCACCTGCGCGATCTGCTCCGCCGACAGCCGCGCCCCCGCGCCCGCCACGCGGTACAGCGCCTGCGCCAGGTCCCGCATCGTCGTGAAGTCAAAGAACTGCGCATGCTTGAGCAGCGCGTCGGCGTGCTCGGCGATCTCCACGCACGCCGCGCTCCGCGCGCCCGCATCCCCCATCTGTCCGATCGACCGCTCAACCTTCGCCACCGTCTCGCGCAGGTCCGAGACCAGGAACTCCACGAGCATCAGCTTGTTGTCGCTAAGCAGCAGCGGCGTCCGCGTCGCCGTCGGCCCGCTCGCGCCGTGCGCCGCGGCGAGTCCGCCGATCGCGCTGTCCGTCTCGGTGCCGTGCCCGGCCCCCGCGCCCGCCGCGCTCGGCGAGCGTCCCTCGCCGATCGCCGTCAACCCCGCGACCAGATCGTCCCCCGCCTTCGCGAGCGCGCGCCCCGCGCTCAGATCCCCGAACTGTCGCTTGATCACGTCCACCGCCGCCAGGAGAAGGTCCATCGCCTCCTTCCCGACCACGACCTGCCCGTTGCGGGCCGCGTTCAGCGCCGACTCAGCCGCGTGCGCCACGCTCACCAGGTTCGTCAGCTGCAGGAAGCTCGCGCTCCCCTTGATCGTGTGCAGCGCGCGGAACACCCGGTTGAGCAGCTCCGGATCCCGCGGCGACTGCTCCAGCAGCACCAGGTCCTTGTCCAGCTGCTCCAGCAGCTCGCCCGACTCGGTCAGAAAGTCTTGCAGGATTTCCTGGTCAAACCCGTTCACGCCCGGTCTCCTCGTGCTGTCCGCGATCCCACCGTCTCAGACCACCTTCGCCGACCCGTCGTCCAGCCGCTTGTAGCAGAAGCCCTGCGGCATCGGCAGCTGCTCGAAGCCCACCGGCAGCCCGCGCAGCGTCTCCGAGTGCCCGATGAACAAGGTCCCGTCCGGGCGCAGCTGCTCCCAGAACGTCTTGATCACCTGCTCCTTCATCGGGTTGTCGAAGTAGATCAGCACGTTGCGGCAGAAGATCGCGTCCCACTGCCCGTGACGCTTCGCCGCCAGGCGATCCTTCAGGTTGTGCACCTCGAAGTTCACCATCGACTTGATCGTCGGATCAAGCACCCAGAACGCGCCCTCGTGCTTGAAGTACCGCTGCTTCACCAAAGGCGGCGTCGACCGCAGCGCATAATCCGTGTACTTGCCCGACTGCGCCGTCTCCAGCGCCAGCTCCGAGATGTCCGTCCCCAGGATCTCCACCCGCCAGTCCATCAGCCGAAGCCCCAGCGACCGGTGAATCATGATCGCCAGCGTGTACGGCTCCTCGCCGCTCGAGCACGCCGCCGACCAGATCCGCAGCCGCTTCACGCCCTTCCGCGCTTCCAGCAGTTCCGGCAGGGTCTGCTTCTCGAACACGTCCAGCTGAGGCTCGTTCCGGAAGAACGACGTCTCGTTGATCGTGATCTTGTTGAACATCTCCTGGAACTCTTCCTGCTGGTACGGGCCCATCGTCAGGAAGGCGATGTACGTGTCGTAGTTGTCCATGTCGAGCTCGTTCAGCCGGCGCGCCAGCCGAGACTCGAGCACGTACTTCTTCGTCTCCGGGAAGTGAATCCCGGCACGGTCGTAGATGATCTTCGCCAGCTTCGAGAACTGCGCGCCGGTCATCGTCAGTTTGGCGGACGTCGTATCAGACATGTCGGCTCTCGTGCGATCCAGAAGGTTCGAAAAAAGGCTCGTCGGGAAGCGCTGGGGGCAAGGGCTCGACGCCCCCGCCCCCGTCATCCCCAGAGTGCTCGCTCTCTCGCTCACGCTCTCGCGCCGCCGCGGCTCACGCCGCGAGCTTCGCCGCCGTCTTCAGCGTCGCCTCGTCGAACAGCTTGTGCAGGTCCAGCAGGATCAGCAGCCGGTCCGGCAGCTTGCCCACGCCCGCGATGAAGTCCGAATCGATCGAGCACACCATCGCCGGCGCCGGCTCGACGATCGAGCTATCCATCCGCAGGACCTCGTGCACGCGGTCCACGATGAACCCGATCACCTTGTCCCCGACTTCCACCACGATGATCCGGCTCGACTCGCTCCGCTCGCTCTCCGGCATCCGGAACCGCCGACGCAGCTCGATCACCGGGATGATCTTCCCGCGCAGGTTGATCACCCCTTCAACCTCCGGCGGCGCCTGCGGCACCCGCGTCAACGACAGCATCCGGTTGATCTCGTGCACCGCCAGAATGTCCACCCCGAACTCTTCGCTCCCCAGCCCGAACGTCACCAGCTGCAGCGTCACCGCCGTCCCGCTGGCCCGCGCGTTGTGGATCACTTCCGACAGACTCTCGCTCTGCATCGCCGCGCCGCTCATGTCGTGTGCCTCCGTCTGGCCCCGGCGGAAGTTCGCTCCGCCCACCGAGCCGGCGTCGGTATCGGCCCGACCAGTCCGGCGATTCACGCTCTGTTCACCCTTCCGCCCCTCTCCCCCCTCAACCAACGTCACGCCGCCCGACTATCGGTCTTGAGTCGCGACCCGAGCGACGCGATCGACCGCGCCACCTGGTCCGGAGTCATCACCGTCCCGCCCACTTCCCCCGCCGCCCGAGGCATTCCATACACCGCGCTCGTCGCCGGGTCCTGCGCAAACACCAGCCCCCCCGCCGCAAGCAGCGCCCCAGCCCCCAGCTTCCCGTCATCCCCGATGCCCGTGAACACCACCCCCAGCCCGCGATTCCCCGCGTGCTGCGCCACCGACATCAACAGCTCCGTCACGCTCGGCTTGAACGGCGCCGTCCGCGGCTCCGGACTCACCTCCAGCCGCAGCGGCCCGCCCCCCATGCTCCGCACACGCCCGTGCTGCCCGCCCGGGATCACGTACACGCTCCCCGCGTGCAGCGGCATCCCGTGCTCCCCGTGAATCACGCTCAACGGGCTCAGCCCGTCCAACCGCTCGCTCATCGCCTTCGTGAACGTCGCCGGCATGTGCTGCGCAATCACGATCGGGCACGGCAGGTCCGCCGGCAACGCCGACAACACCTTCTCGAGCACCGGCGGCCCGCCCGTCGACGCCCCGATCGCGATCACCGAGAACGTCTTCCCACGCAGCGGCACCTCGCGCGGCTCCACCGTCGCAAACGCCGGCAGCTCCTTGGTGAAAATCGGCAGCTTCGCCGGCGACGCACCCTTCGCCCACGGCGACAGCGTCCCCGCCGCCCCACCGCCCGCCGCCCCCGCCGCCCCCGTCCCGTCCATCACCCGCCGCCGCCGCCCCGGCGCCACCGCCTTGATCTTCCGCACCAGCTCATCGCGCATCGCGTCCATGTTGGCGCTGTAGAACGACGCCTCTTTCGCGATCACGTCCGCCGCGCCCTCGCTGAGCGCCTGCAGCGCATCGTGCGACCCGGCCGACGTCAGACTCGAGCACACGAGCACCGCCGGCATCCCTTCCGGCAACGTCGACTCGATCGCCTTCAGCCGCTTGAGCGCCTCGTGCCCGTTGAGCACCGGCATCTCGATGTCCAGCGTGACCACGTCCGGGTTCATCTTCCGGACTTTCTCGATCATCTCCTCGCCGTTGCGGGCCGTGTCGATCACCGTCAGCCCGGGGTCGGAGTTGATCAGCTGGCTCAGCGCCTTGCGCATGAACGCCGAGTCATCCACCACCAGCACGCGCACCGCCGCCCCGCGCCCCGCAGCGCTCCCCCCGCCCGCACCCGCACCCGCACCCGCAGCCGCGGCCCGGTCCGGCGTTGCTCCGTTGCCCTGTCCCGTTCCGCTCATGCGTGCCTCGCACCCCTCCCCCAACCAAACATCCACAGCCCGCCCTTCCGGACTATCGACCCGCCGACGCCCTCGATTGACCCCGCCAACCTCGCCCGCCCCTTTACCCCCCGCCCCCGCGCGTCGTACACTCGTCCCCCCGGACGGCTCGTCCGACCCCGGGGACACAAGCCCGCCCAGGTGGCGAAACTGGCAGACGCACTACCTTGAGGTGGTAGCGCCGCAAGGCATGGAGGTTCGAATCCTCTCCTGGGCATTCTGATCGCGGCCCCGCGCCCCGATCCTCACCCCGCCCCGCGCTCTCCGCGCCCGGGCGGCCCGCGCCGATCCCCCTCAGCAGTGGGGGGTCTCCGCCCGCCGCCCAACCCCGGCGTCTCACCCCCGCGGCGTCCGAGAACCCTCCGCCGATGGTCGAACGCAAGCGACACCTCGCCAAGGCCGTCTCCTACCGAGTCTTCGGCTCCCTCGCCACCGCCGCCATCGCCTACCTCTTCAGCGGCCGGCTCGACATCGCCGCCGGCGTCGGTATCGCCGACACCGTGGTCAAAATCATCCTCTACTACCTCCACGAACGCGTGTGGTATCGCATCCGCTGGGGCGTCCACCCGGGCATCGCCCACGAACACACACAGCACACCCTCGGCGCCGCCGCCGAAGCCCAACCCCCCACACCCCCCGCACCCCCAGCACCTTCCGCTCCCGCCCGACCCCCGGCGCCGATCCCAACCGTCCACGTCGTCCCACGACACCCCGCGCCAAAGCGCGATTGACCGGCGCTCTCACCCACTCGCCCCGAGCCGACCTGCCCCGAGCCGACCCATGAAAATCCGTTACGGCCAGCACGGCGACGATTCCCCCTTCCAGTCTCCCGACGATCTCTTCGCACCTCCGGCCATGCTCAACTTCCTCCTCGCCTACGGCGAGGCCGGCCTCGACGCCCTTAGCCAGGACCCCGAAGACATCAACGAACAACTCGCTGACCTCGTCGCGCAAATGCTCGACGCCGGCCTCCTCGAACGCGACGCCGAAGGCCGCCTCCGCCCCACCCCACGCCTCGTCCAAGGCCTCGAACATCGCGCCCTGCTCGAAATCTTCAAGGGCCTCCGCCCCGGCGTCCGCGACGGCCACGCCACCCACATGCCCCGCACCCTCGGCCCCGGCGGGGAACGCGCCGACGGCACCCGCCCCTACCAGTTCGGCGACCCCCTCTCCGAAATCGCCCTCCACGACACCCTCCGCAACGCCCTCGCCCGCCAGGCCCGCACCCCCGCCTCCTCCTCCAACCCTCGCACGCGCCACATCGACCTCCGCGAGGACGACTTCGAACTCAACAACCTCGAAGCCACCGCCGAGTGCGCCACCGCCGTGCTCATCGACCTCTCCGGCTCCATGATGCGTTACGGCCGGCACATCGCCGCCAAGAAAGTCGCCCTCGGCCTCCGCGCCCTCGTCCGCCGCGCCTTCCCGCTCGACACCATCGACTACATCGGCTTCGCCTCCATCGCCGAGCCTCTGCAGGAATCCGACCTCCCGCTCATCCTCCCCAAGCCCATCACCACGCGCGAATACCGCATCCGCGTCCGCGTCCCGCTCGACCAGGTCCAAAGCGGCGACGTCACCACCCACCCGCACTTCACCAACCTCCACCACGCCCTCCAACTCGCCCGCACCACCCTCGCACGCCGCGGCGCCCCCAACAAACAAATCTTCATCATCACCGACGGCCAGCCCACCGCCCACCTCTCCGCCCCCAAAGAAGGCCTCGGCCAAACCCTCAACCTCATCTACCCGCCCGACCCCGCCAGCACCGACGCCACCCTCGCCGAAGCCCTCCGCTGCCAACAACTCGGCATCCGCCTCGCCACCTTCGCCCTTGTCGAGGAATACGAAGGCATGGACTGGGTCGGCTTCGTCGAACGCCTCACCCGCCTCACCCGCGGCACGGCGTACTACTGCGTCGCCGGCGACCTCTCCGCCACCATCATGGAAAGTTATCTCGCCGGACGACGTAAGAAAACCGCGCTCGGGTGAAGTGGCGGAGTGGCGAGGTGCCAAATTGCCAAAGGGGCAAATTGCCAAAGCGCCAAAGCGCCAAAGCACCCAACCGCCAGCCCCCACCTCCCTCCCCTCCCCACCCCTCTTCGAGCCCTTCGCGCCTTCGCGTTCAATCTCCCCACCCCCCACCCCCCACCCCCCGCCCCCCCTCCGTGCTCTCCGTGCCCCCGCCGAGCCCTCTGTGGACGTCTCCCCCTAAACTTCCCCATGCGTTGCCTCTTCCTCCTCCTCGCCCTCCTCCCCGCCGCCCTCGCCTCCGCCCAGGACCGCCACCCCGTCCCCTTCTCCATCTCCTACAGCAACACCTCCGTCGGCCAATCCGTCTTCGTGCTCGGCAACATCCCCGAGCTCGGCAACAACGACATCCGCAAAGCCATCAAACTCGAGCCCACCCAGTGGCCCATCTGGAAGGCCACCTTCAGCCTCCCCGCCGGCACCACCTACACCTACTCGTTCTACCGCCGCGACGACGGCCCCGGCCGCGGCGCCGACACCACCAACCAGCTCCTCATCTCCGGCCCCTTCACCGCCTCCACCCCGCCAACCGCCCCGTCCCCCGCCCGCCCCCCCCAAAAAGCCATCCTCTACCACTCCGACTTCACCCCACCCGTCCTCTACTGGCGCACGCCCGGCTCGGCCACCTTCACCCGCGTCGACATGACCGAGATCGCCCCCGGCCGCTCCCCCGCCGAGCGCCGCTGGCTCGCTCTCGATGTCGCCCTCGGCCAAAAACCCGTCGAGTTCTACTTCACCTCGCCCGACGGCTCTTCGCGTGACCCCTTCGGCTCAGCCGTCTATTCCACCGCCCTCGACGCCGTCTTCGTGCAAGACGGCAACCTCTTCTCCTACGTCCCCGCGCCCGCCGTCGCCGGCTGGCGCCGCGACTACTCCACCGCCAACCTCCCCTTCATCGCCTCCCAGTTCCTCACCGTCTCCGGCCAGCCCGAACCCCGCGAATACCGCGTCATCCTCCCCCGCGGCTACGACCAGCACACCGCCCGCCGCTACCCCGTCGTCTACCTCCACGACGGCCAGAACGTCTTCGAAGCCGGCCCCTTCGGCACCTGGAACGCCCACACCACCGCCGGCTCCCTCACCGCCGCCGGCCAGATGCGCGAAGTCATCCTCGTCGGCGTCGACAACGGGCCCAACCGCCTCAGCGACTACTCCGCCCCCGACGCCGGCGGCAACGGCGCAAACTACGTCCGCTTCCTCCGCGAAGAACTCAAACCCCTCGTCGACTCCCGCTACCGCACCCTCCCCGACGCCGCCAACACCGCCGCCATCGGCTCCTCCATGGGCGGCCACATCTCTCTCTACATGGGCTGGGACTACACCTCCACCTTCACCCGCATCGGCGCCTTCTCCGGCGCCTTCCAGATCTTCAACAGCGGCTTCTACAACCGCGTCCAGTCTCAACCCAAACGCGCCATCCGCCTCTACCTCGACTCCGGCGACGCCGGCACCGCCAGCGACAACTACTGGCCCATCCTCAACCTCCGCGACAACCTCATCAACCCCGCCCGCGCCGGCGGCTCAACCCCCTTCCTCCTCGAAGGCGACCTCAAACACGTCATCGGCCAAGGCCAACAGCACAACGAAGCCGCCTGGGCCGCCCGCCTCCCCGACGCCTATCGCTTCCTCCTCCCCGCCGCCGAGGACCAGGGCCCGCTGCTCCCCCTCGCCACCGGCGCCGCCTTCGACACCACCGCCGACGGCGTCGTCACCATCGACGACCTCTACGCCCTCTACCAAACCCCGCGCGACATCAACCTCGACGGCGTGACCACCGACGCCGACGCGGCCGCCCTCGAGTGGTACCTCCGCCGTACCGAACCCACCGACACCGCGGCGAATCAACGCTGAGTTTGTCCGCCGTACGGAGCCGGCCCACGTCGTGCCCGTGCTGCCAACTCGTACCAAGTCGTGCCACTGACCCGCTGCTCTGAGCGGGTCAGTGCTCGGATCTTGCAGCAGCGCCCAGGCGTACATTCCTGCGTGACGGCCATCCTCCCCATTCAAACCAAGGGACGCCGCCCGAGCCCAATCCGGGCCCGCACAAGCAGGAGGAGGCAATCCATGCATGTCAAGCAGTACGCGGCGTTGTCAATGTTGCTGGTCGCCTTGCAACTGATGGCCTGCAACGCGACCGATAGCGTTACCGCTCAGCACGAATTGAGCGCAACAACGGGTCACGTTGGTCTCGGCGAGAAGTCGCTTAACTTGTCCGAGCGTGAGCGAGAGAGCGTCCTCATGCGGCTAGGCACATCTCGCCCAGAGCGAATTTTTACGATCGTGGTGAGCAACAACTGGCGACGATGCTATGTGATTGACCGCTGGATTGAAGACAACACTCTAGTCGGCTTCCTCGCAAAGATAACGACAGAAGAAGGTGCGGTAGATCAAGCGAGTCAGATGTATCTGAGTTCCGACGCCAATGACTTGGCAACCCATAGACAGTTTCTCAGGCTGGTTCGCCAGTTCTCCTCCCGACCATCTGGCAAGAGTGATCTGGCAAAGGACCCCGGCGCGCTCATTTTTGTTCACTGTGTGTTCGAGCCGGACGCGGCTATCGTCGTTGCTGATCCGTTCACGGTATTGCCCGAAGTTGGCTCTGTGCTTCGACATGGCCAAAATCCCATGTTGGTCATCGATGCAGAAGATCAAGCGGAAATCGACCGCGAAGCGTATAAACTCAATTATTCTGTCTGGCATAACGACTATTCGGCCGAGGCGTTTCTGCACTCGGCCATAACGGCCGCTGATGTTATCCGTATGAGAAGCTTCAGGTTTCGGCAACGGCTGCTCGCTGAGCCGTAGAACGACCGCGCTGCCATCTGTTCGACCGATCGCACGCACACGAAGTGCCGCCGAACGACCGCTCTGAGCAAGTCAGGGCCCGCGCCCCAATCACCAACCCCCCTCGCGCTCCCCGCCCGCTCCATTTCTACCATCCCCCATGACCCCCCAGGGCCCCTCCACCAACCCGTCCACCGCTTCTTCCGCCACGCCGCCCGAGTTCGCGCACATCCTCATGGAGGTCCGCAACCGCGTCGCCGAGACGAACGTTTTCAGGTCCGCCGGCGTGCACCCCTCGCCCCGTCACGGCCCCATGCTCATCTGCCCCGTCCTTGCCAGCGCCGAACCCGCCGAGTACCGCGTCTTCATCGACGCCGGCCGCGTCTGGATCGCCCTCGTCACCGCCGCCCGCTGGCTCAGCCAATCCATCGAGGCCGACCTCGTCCACACCGGCGACAAGATGGAAGACCTCATCGAAGAAGAACTCATCGACCACGGCGTGGAGGGCCTCCGCCTCACCGTCGAGCACTTCCGCGACGACGACAAACTCTTCACCTTCCGATCAGCCCTCCCCGCCACCTACCTCCCGCCCGCCGCCATCAACACCCCCGCCGCCGCCGACCGCATCACCCCCTGCCTCCTCGCCTACGAATCCGCCTTCCGCCCCCTCGGCGACATGGAAGTCGACCCGGACGACTGATCGCCCGTGCCGTCCACAAAGACCTAGAGCGGACACAGAGTCCACGAAGACAACTCAGATGCCCGTCGCGCCGGGAACCCCCTCCGCGCAGCGTTCCCTTCCCCACCCCCTCCCAGAGGGAGGGGGCAGGGGGTGGGTCCTGCCTCCGCGCCTTACTTACCCCACGCGCCCGCCTAAGCCCCGCCTCCATCACCTCCATCAACTCCATCACCCCATCACCTCTTCACCCCTCACCCCTCACCCTCCCCTCCCCGCCCATCCCCCAACTACCCTCCCCAATGCCTCCCCGCACGCCCGCGGTCGTCCTGCTCTCCGGCGGGCTCGACTCCGCCGTCGTTCTTGCCTGCGCTCAAGCCGACGGGCACGACTGTCACGTTCTCACCTTCGACTACGGCCAGCGCCACCGTCACGAACTCGCCGCCGCCGCCCGCGTCGCCGATAGCCGCGCCATCCCTCCCGATCACCGGCGCACGCTGACCATCAACCTCCGCGCCATCGGCGGCTCGGCCCTTACCGCCGACGACATCCCCGTCCCCAAAGACCGCCCGCAGTCCCCCACCACCCCCACCACCCCGGGCCATCACGTCGTCCCGCCAACCTACGTCCCCGCGCGCAATCTCATCTTCCTCTCCTGCGCCGCCGCCTACGCCGAAGCCATCCACGCCCGCGACCTCTACGCCGGCATGAACGCCGTCGATTACTCCGGCTACCCCGATTGCCGCGAGCCCTTCCTCCGCGCCTTCGCCCACGCCGCCACCCTCGGCACCAAGTCCGGCGCCGAAGACGGCCTGGCCTTCCGCCTCCACACGCCCCTCCTCCAACTCTCCAAACCCCAGATCATCCGCAAAGGCCTCGACCTCGGCGTCGACTTCGCCCTCACCCACTCCTGCTACGACCCCATCACCAAAGACACCGCCACCCTCGCCTGCGCCCACTGCGACTCCTGCCTCATCCGCGCCAAAGGCTTCAAAGACGCCGGCGTCCCCGACCCAACGCGTTACCCGTGAGACGAGGAATACTCCGCCCCCATCCCGTCCAAACCAGCCGTCCCAACTCCCGGCTCGCGCTTACCATTCACCATGCTGAAGCGCCTATACGTCAACAACTTCCGCTCCCTCGTCGCTTTCGAAGCGCAGTTTGAGCCCTTCGCGGTCTTCTGCGGGCCGAACGGCGCTGGCAAAAGCTCCGTTTTCGACGCTTTGCTCCTTCTGCGGAATCTGGGCACCGGCGACGCCGTGCTCGGGGGGAAGGGCGAACTCGACGTCCCGTCGCTCGACCTCACGAAATGGGTTGCCAGCCGCACACAGCACTTCGAAGCATCCTTTTTGATCGACGGGAGTACGTTTGATTACATGCTCCAAGTCGAACAGACGACAGATCTGGAGAAGCCGCGAATCGTCGAGGAATCGGCCAAGCGTGACGGCCAAGTTCTCTTTGAACGCGACCTGAACGGCGTCCGCTTTCCAAGAGCCGACGGCGGATTCGCCATGTTCCCACTAGATTGGCGCCATGCTGCTCTTGCCGCACTGCGTCCGCAGGGCAAAGCGATCGCGCCACTGCAGATGCTCCAGGAAGAGTTCGAGCGGCTGCTCATTGTTCGACCAAATCCCAGGAGCATGGAAGCTGAGAGTAAGGCCGAGTCCCGCCAACCCGACCTTTCGATCAGCAATCTAACATCTTGGTACCGCTCGCTCGCCCAAGAGCAGGACTGGACGGATTCGCTTCGAGACGCGCTTCGGCAAATCTGGCCGGACTTCCGGTCATTCAAACAGGTCGATGTCGGCGGGAACGCCAAAGCTCTCCAGCTTCGCTTCGAATCAGATGCCTCCCCGAAGCCGATCCATTTGACGACCAGTGAACTGTCCGACGGTGAACGGGCGCTCATTGCCCTGTACATGATCCGTACCGCACTGGAGACCGGCTCCGCTCGCACCGTGCTAATCGATGAGCCTGACAACTTCGTCGGTCTTCCCGAGCTTCAGCCGTGGCTGCTATCTATGAGGGAGCTTCTCGATCATCAACATCAGTGCCTAATTATATCACATCACCCTGAGCTGCTCGCTAATTCTGGCGACACTCATGGTAGGTACATTTGGCGTGATTCTCATATGTCTCCAACGCGAATCGGCCCGCTCAAGGTCCCGGCAGGTGTCTCTGCGGCCGAAGCCGTCGCGCGGGGGTGGGTGAATGGCTAAGCGAACTCAGATCGTGTGTCTTTGCGAAGGAGTTCGAGACAGTCTCGACTCAATATTCGTCAATGCGTTCATCAAGGCCATCGACCCACCCTGGCTTCGACCCAACTCCTCCCAGAAAGTGCGTTTTGTTCCCTGCGGAAGTCGCGCCGAGGTGCTGAAGCGGTTTCCGGCCGAGTTGCGAGCATGTGCATCGCTGGGTGGGAAAACGACGCTCATGGTCATTGCAGACTGCGATGACAACTGTGCTGATCCTTCCGCACTCAAGTCTAAGTTCGTGCAGCTTGCAAGAGAAAGTGACATTTCTGTCCAACTCTTTGATCAAGTAGTTTTTGTGTTTCCGAAGGATCGTTTGGAGAACTGGATTGAGTTTCTAAATACAGGGTCAACCGATGAAGGTTCGGAGGGGCCTAGGACCGATGCTCGCTCGGCCCGAAATGCCGCCGTATCACTGGCGCGGCGCTGTCGTCAAGTACAGCCAAGTGAGCCGCCTCTTCCAAGCTCGCTATCGTGGTCGTGCCAAAACTGGCGAGGCTTCGTGCGCCGCATGACAGTGTAGCATTCACGTAACGCGATCAATTCGTAACGCAAGTGCGACGCCTCATGTCCGACCGCTACCTCCAGATCTCCGAACTCTTCACCTCCGTCCAAGGCGAAGGCGCCCTCACCGGCGTCCCCTCCGCCTTCATCCGCCTGTCCGGCTGCAACCTCCGCTGCGCCTGGTGCGACACCCCATACGCCTCGTGGTCCCCCGAAGGCGACGCCCGCTCCGTTGACGACCTCGTCGCCTGGGCCCGCGCCACCAACCTCCGCCACGCCGTCCTCACCGGCGGCGAGCCCATGCTCTTCCCCGAACTGTGCGAACTCTCCGCCCGCCTCGCCGCACCGCGCGAGTCTGCAGGCGGTGGGGGGCAGGGGGTGGGGGGGGTGGGGGGGGTGGGGGCCGCGATGCACATCACCATCGAGACCGCCGGCACCACGATTCCCACGCCCCCGAGCGCCGAGTTCCCGCTGACGTGCCATCTCATGTCGATCAGCCCGAAGCTCGCGAACTCCACGCCGCGCGATGACCCGCGCGACCCGCTGCACGTCTGGTCGGCGCGCCACGACGAGCGCCGCATCAACATTCCCGTCCTCACCGAACTGCTGACGCGCTACCCGTCGCCGTCGCGGCAACTCAAGTTCGTCGTCTCTTCCGCCGCTGACCTCGCCGAGATCGACGCGCTACTGGCCCGCCTCCCGCCCGTGGCGCCGAGCGAAGTCCTCCTCATGCCCGAGGGCGTGACCACGCCCGCGCCCGCGCTCCGAGACCTTGTCCTCGCCGCCTGCCTCGCCCGCGGCTTCCGCTACGCCCACCGCCTCCACATCGAACTCTTCGGACACACCCGCGGCACCTGACAAACGCCGCATAAAACGCCCGCGCCGCCCCGCCAACGCCGTCGCCGACCCCCTCATCTCCGGGTCTGTCCGCCACCATCCCCGCTCTCGGCGAACGGTTTTCGCCCCGACCGAATCTCATCCCTCGTGAAGACCGATTTCATGTGCGTCGCGCCGCCGCGCGCCGACCAACCCGCCGCGCCGCTTCCCAACCCGCGGCCGGCAACCGACCCCTCCCGAACGCCCAGCCGCGTTCCTCACACATTCCGATTCGTGAACAAGGGCCGGTTCCACGTCTGAGTCGGTCCTTGTTCTACGCGCACATGCCTACGCGCACCGTTCTACCCGCTCGCCGGGTTTCTCGCCCAAGCACCCGAGCCCGCGCACTTTTCCCCTTGCACTCCCCGCACACCCGCGTCAAGATCTTCGGCATGCCCGCCGATACTCCCCGCGCTGCTGAGAACCCCCCCGACCCCGACCCCACGGAGCTCCCGGTGCGCCTCCACATCGTCCGCCACGGCAAGGCCGTCGACGCACCAACCCCCACCGCCGAGTTCCCCCGCCCCGACGGCTACCCCGCCGACTGGGACCGCCCCCTCATGCCCCGCGGCTACGCCCAGGCCCGCTACCTCGCCCAGCACCTCCCCCTCGTCGAACGCCGCATCAAGTTCGTCCTCTCCAGCCGCTACCCGCGCGCCATCCAGACCGCACGCATCATCGCCGCCGCCCTCGACCGCGAAGTCATCACCGACCCCGCCCTCGAAGTCGACCGCCCCGTCTCCGGCGCCCTCGACCTCATCCAGCGCCACGCCGACCAGCGCGCCCTCCTCATCGTGGGCCACAACCCCCAGCTCGCCGAACTCATCAGCGTCCTCTCCGCCGGCCTGCCCCCCGAAAGCCTCGTCCTCAAGACCGGCGAACTCGTGTCGCTCGAGTCCCGCGCCAACAGCGCCATCGGCTCGGCCCGCCTGGTCGAACGCCTCCGCCTCCCCGACGACGCCGCGCTGCCCCAAGGCACGTGAAGCGCCGTCCACAAAGCACCCAAAGACCACACAGAGTCCCCAGAGAAACGGCCTGAGCATCAACGCTCCGCGCCCTCTGTGCATCCTCTGAGCACTCTGTGGACGGCATCAAAAAAAGCGGGCCCCTAAAAGGAGCCCGCGCCCATCGTCCCACCCCTCGGCCCTCGGCCCTAGGCCCTCGGCCCTTCCCGCTCACTTCCTCGCCAGCAGATCGCGGATCTCCATCAGCAGCTTCTGCTCGGCCGACGGGCCCGCGGGCGCCGGCGCCGGCTTCTCCGCTTCGAACCGCTTCTTCGCCGTGTTGAACGCCTTCACCACCATGAACAGGATGAACGCCAGGATCAGGAAGTTCACCGTCACGGTGATGAAGTTGCCGTAGGCCAGCACCGCGCCGGCCTTCTGCGCCTCGGCGAGCGGCAACGCCTTGTCACCCGCCGCCGTCACCGCGTCCCGCGCCGACTTCGACAGCGGGATGTACGAGTCCTTGAAGTTCGCGTTCCCGGCCATGCCCACCACCGGCATGATCAGGTCGGAGATCATCGAGCTCACGATCCCACCGAACGCCCCGCCGATGATCACCCCGACCGCCATGTCCAGCACGTTGCCCTTGAGAGCGAACTCGCGAAACTCGGTGAGCAGACCCATGCGCAATCTCCTTGGTGAACCCGCCGCGTCGGCCAAGCCCACGCGCGTTCTCGCCGTCGCCGCCCCCACCCGTCCTGCCAGCCAACGGCCGAAACGCCCGTCAAAATAGCGACTCGTTTCTCCGGAGACAACCCCTACATGGGGGCCATTACGTACATCGCCCAAACAAAGAGCCGTCCACAGAGCACCCAAAGTTCGCACAGAGTCTCAGAGAAGAGGGAAAGGGGCTTGGGAGGGCAGGGGGTGGGTTCTGTCTTCTCTTCTCTGTACTTCTTTTCTTCCCTGACCTCTGACCTCTGACCTCTATCCCCTGCCCCCGTCTCCACCCCCTCCCAGAGGGAGGGGGCAGGGGGGTGGGTTTGTCTTCTTCTTCTCTTCTTCTTCTTCCCTGTCCCCTGACCTCTGGCCTCTATCCCCTACCGCCCCACCAAATCCACCACCCCCGCCACACCCAGCACGCAGCTCACGATCCCGTTGATCGTGAAGAACGCCATCTGCAGGCCCGCCTTGCCGCGTACGGCGAGCACCGCGTGCTCCAGCACCAACAGCCCGCCCACCAGCACCACCGCCGCGCCGAACACCGGCCCCAGTCGCGCGTCGCTCCGCCACGCCATCACCAGCATCGCCAGCGCCCCCGCGTGCAGCACGCGGCTGACCCAGATCGCGCCCGTCGGCCCCAGCGTGCTCGGCACGCTGTACAGGCGCTGCGACAGATCAAACTCAAAGTCCTGCAGCGCGTAGATCACATCAAACCCCGCCACCCACGCGACCACCATCCCCGCCAGCCACCACACCGACGGCGTGTCCGCCAGCGCCTCCGGCCGCACCGCCAGCGCCGCCGCCAGCGGGCTCGCCGCCAGCGCCATCCCCAGCACGATGTGACACAGCGCCGTGAACCGCTTGGTATACGAATACAGCGCCAGCCACCCCAGCACCGGCACGCTCAGCGCTACCGGCCACGGGTTCGCAAACCACAGCCAGAACCCCGCGCTCGCGACGATCAGCAGCGCGCCCGACACCAGCGCCATCGACCGCGCATCGCCCGCGGCGAGCTTCCCCGACGCCACCGCCCGCCGCGCCGTCCGCGGGTTCATCGCGTCCAGCCGATGATCCGCCAGCCGGTTGATGAGCATCGCCCACGTCCGCGCCAGCACCATGCACACCACCACCAGCGCCAACTGCCCCGCCAACCGCGCCCACCCGCCCCCATCGCCCTCAGGCCCACGCCACGCCAGAAACACCCCAAGCACCGCAAACGGCAGCGCGAACACGGAGTGCGCGAGCTTGATGTCGCCGAGCGCGACCGCGACTTTCGCGAACGTCCCCCGCGCCGCCGCCGAACCGGTCATCTCCGCCGCCGCACCGCTCACCGCGTTTCTCCCGTGCCGTTGACCCGCGCCGCCGCCGCGTGCTGCGTCGCGAGTGATTTGCTCGCGCCGATCTTGGGCTCGGTGCCCGCGAGCGTGCGCTGAATATTCCCGCGGTGCAGATACACCACACCCGCCGCGAGCAGCGCGCTGACGACGACATACGGCCACGCCACGCCGACACTCGCGCCGCCATCACCCGCCGCCGCGTCCGCGCCCGTGTTCCACAAGGGCACGCCGAGCCCGCGTGCGGCACTCGGCGCCAGCATGACCATCACCGGCAGACTGACGGCCGCCGCGCACGACGACACGCCCACCATCCGCGTCCACTTGGCCACCATCATCCACACCGCCGCCGCCGCCACCACGCCGACGGTCATCACCGGGAACACGCCGAGCAGCGCCCCCGCGCTGGTCGCCACGCCCTTCCCGCCCTTGAACTTGAGCCACACCGGCAACACATGCCCCGCGATCGCGGCGGCCGCCACCAGCAGCCACGCCAGAATCTCCGCCGCGCCCAGCCCGCCGCCGTCCTCAGCGCTTCCGCCGCCGAAACTCGTCACCCACACCCCAAACGCCGCGCTCGGCACCAAGCCCTTGAGGAAATCCAGCGCAAAGCACACCAGCCCGAACTTGCGCCCGAGCACGCGCCCGACATTGGTCGCACCGATGTTCCCCGACCCATGCCGCCGAATGTCCACACCCTTGGCCCGCGCGATCAGCACGCCAAAGGGAATCGACCCCAGCACATACGCGCCGGCCACCGCAAGTCCCGCCCCTACCCACAGCCCGCTGGTTCCACCGCCGTCAAACACGGCCGAGTGTAGCGGACGAGCGGGAAGTGGCGGAGTGGTGGGAGGGGAAGTGGCGGAGTGGCGGAGTGGCGGAGTGGCAGAGTGGTCAGAGTGGCGAGGTCGCAAGGTGGCCAAGTGGATCACTCGCAGCCAGCCGAATCACGCAGCGATGCGGAACGGTCTCGCGTCGGCCCCACTTCGCCACTTCGCCACTTTGCCACTTTGCCACTTCGCCACTCGGCCACTTCACCACTCCGCCACTCCGCCACTTCCCCCGCCTCTCAAGTGCCCGTCAGTCGCACAAACCGCGCCGAATACTCCACCGACCACACGCGGCCGCGTTCCACCGTCGGGCCCGGGGTGAAGGTGACGAAGTCCATGTCCGTCCACGAGCGGCCGTGCTGATCGATGAGGGTGCCGCGTGTCGGCGGGAAGGTCAGCCGCGTCGCGATCGCGTCGCGCAGCGACCACAGGCCCGCTTCGCTCGACGCGACCAGGCGCCCGGTCACGGTCACCGTCCGCTCCAAAGACCCGAGCGCCGATCGCCCCGGCACGCCCGGGAACAGCGCCGTGTTCTGGATCAACTGCACGCCGGACGAGCCTTCCGCAAACCGATGCGGCCCGCTCGCGAAGATCGCCGCTCCGCCGAATGAGGACATGGGAGGTCTCTTGGGAAAGGGCCGAGGGCCAAGGGCCGAGGGCCGAGGTTCGGATGGATGGGACCTGGTGCGATGAACCAGCAACACACGCCGCACTTCACCGCACCAACGCTCAAGCACTCATCAACGACGCGCGCCGTACTTCGTTCTCATGCTCACCTCGCGGCTCGATCTTCTTCGCTCCCCCTCGGCCCTCGGCCCTAACCCCTCGGCCCTTCCTACTCCAACGCCCCGACCTCCGTCACGACGACGGGATCGGGCCCGCCGGTCTCGCTGAC
Organism: uncultured Phycisphaeraceae bacterium; assembly: GCA_964615765.1. Classification (GTDB taxonomy): domain Bacteria; phylum Planctomycetota; class Phycisphaerae; order Phycisphaerales; family UBA1924; genus CAZTQN01. Next base: position 10,204 of record CAZTQN010000005.1, on the reverse strand, counting down.
GGCGACGAAGGTGAGCGTCTGGGCGCCAGCGATGGGCGAGCCGGGCGGGCGGCGCTCGCCGCGCATGCCGGGCACGTCGCTGCGGACGCTGGTGAGCACGCAGCGGACCTCGACCTTGCGGCGACCGGCGTCGCTCCCGCCGCGGGCGGTGTACACCACCAGCAGCCCGAGCGTGCCGAGCGGCGGGATGACCAGGTCGCCGCCGACGACACGCCGCGTGAGGCGGACGACGGTGCGGATCTCCGGCACGTCGACCAGTTCGGGGTGCGGCCCCCGATCGCCCCAGGCCTCGACACGACGCGTCGCGCCGCGCGAGATCGACGCGCCGGCCACGTCCTCCCACACCCACTGCTCAAACCGCGCCACTTCCGGATTCAGAATCAACACACCGCACCTCCTCTTCACGTTGGCCCTCGGCCCTACCCCCTCGGCCCTTCCTACCCCCGCGTCAGCACGCTCACGTTCATGCGGCGCGTCGCGTCGGGGACGCCGTCGCCGTCGGTATCGATGAGCGCGGTCGCGCGCCAGCGCTCGCGGTTGAAGCGGTCGCGGTACACGCGGGCCTTGGCGGCGGCGACGGAGTCGGCCCCGAGCAGGGCCTCGGCCCCGGCGTAGATCAGGTGCAGCGTTCCGAGCGCTTCGAGCAGGGCCAGGTCGCGCGGGTTGGTGATGCGCTCGCGTCCGACGCGCGGGTCGCCCGGCGGGCGGTCGGCGGTCGCGAACTCCGACACGCCAAGCATCCCGAGGATCTGCCGGTGCACCGTCTGGATCTGCGGGCCAAAGGTGACGATCGACGCGGGCGCGGGCGGCACGCCGCCGGGCGGCACGCGCGCCTCGTCGAGCGCGCTGTCGCGCATCGACGAGACCAGCACCGACTCGTCGGAGTCGACGCTGACGATCTCGAAGGTGGCGCCGCCGAGCACGAGCAGCATGCCGGCGCGGACGCCCGCGTCGAAGGCGCGCATCGACGGGATCATGACCGTGCGCCCCGAGAGCGTGCCGGTGCCGCGGGCGAGCGTCTGCCCGGCCCAGGCCACGTCGCGCCCGAGCCCGGGCTCGAGCACGGCAAGATCGCGGTCGGTAATGAACATGCGGTCCCCCTTCGCGTGTGCGTGTGGTGATGGATCGGAGAGAAAGCCGGGGCGCGGCCCGTCGGCCCCGCCCGGGTGCGCACGCGTCCGTGTCAGATGGACAGACCCCGGATCAGCCCGTGCGCGTTCTCGTTCTTGAACTCGAGCGTGTACTCGCCGATCACCATGCCCACGGCGCTGTCGCCGCTGGAGGCGAGCGGCTTGTAGTGGAAGCTGCGCCCCGCCAGCGGCAGCACGCTCACGCGCGAGGAATCCAGCAGCAGGACGGTGTCGGCCGGCATCCAGCGCGACAGCACGATGCGCTGCACGCCGAAGTCGCTCTCGTAGGTCTGCACGTTGGAGCGGAAGGTGCGGTCGTCGGCGTCGTACTGGCGCAGCAGCCCGATGAAGTCGTTGATGCGGCGTTTCTGGGTCCCGCCGACGACGATGGTGTCGATGCGGCCGGAGGCGTTCTCCCAGATGGTGCGGAGCGCGGTGTTGATGAGCGACTCGTTGAGCGTGTTGCCCGAGCCGCCGCCGGACGGGAAGCCGCCCGAGCCGGGCGTGAACGCGTTGGTGGTGATGGAGGGGATGATGCCCTGCATGGTGCGGCGGACGGTGGCCGAGCCCTGCGGGCTGGAGGCGGCGGCGGCGCCGTTGATGACGCAGTTCTCCAGGTCGCGGAGCAGTTCGCGCATGCGCTCCTGCTTCTGGTAGTCGACCTCGTCGCGGACGCCGTAGGTCTGCGAAGCCTGCAGCGTGCCGCTGACCTCGACGCCCGCGGTGAAGATCTGCGTGAAGTTGCGCCGGCGGACGCGGGAGGTGAAGGCGGTGGCGGGGCGGTCGTCGCCTTCGAGGGCGGCGTTGCCGAGGATGAGCAGGCGCTGGCCGTTGACGATGGTGCTGGCCGGTGTGCCGCCGTAGCGGCGCGAGACGGTGAGCGTGTTGCCGCTCACGCCGGTGACGAGCATGATCTCGCGGGCGCCGTCGGGGCGGACCTGGTCGCCCACGCGGAAGCGCGAGCCGGCGGTGACGGTGAGCGCGGTGGCGTCCTGGCCGTTGGGCGTGAAAGTGGTCTGGTTGATTGTGTCGGCGTTGGGCAGCAGGGTGGCCTCGAGCCACTCGTGCACGGTGCTGGTCGCGGCCCGGGCCGGGTCGCCCAGGTGATCGAGCAGCGGCGTCTCGTACGGGCTGACCAGGCCGATGACGTCGGCGACGTCTTCCACGAGTTCGGGCAGGTCGGCCCCGGCGGAGAAGGTGGCTTTTCCGGTGAACGGCATGTGCGGATCCCCCTATGTGAACGGGTGTGATGTGAACGGGCGAACTGGTGATGGATCAACGGTGTGGGCGTGCGGGCTGAGCGCCGAGTGCGCGTCAGTCGGCGCCTTGCCGCCGGGCCCGCATGTAGGCCAGCAGCGCGGCGCGGTCGCCGGTGCGCGAGAAGGCGGCGGCAGCGCGGCGGCGGGGCTCGTCGGTCTCGCCGGGCACGCGCGGGGCCATGACGCCGCTGGGCGAGGCCGCGGCGGGCGGGCTCTTCAGCCGCGCGATCTGCTCGCGCAGGTCGCGCACTTCGGCGCGGAGCTGGTCGAGATCGGTCGCCCCGGGCGCGGGCGTGCCGGTCGTCACGGCTGGATCTGCGGCGGGCGCGGTGGTGGACTCTGTGTCAGACATGATGGTGCACTCCCTTCGTGATGTCGTGGTGTTGGCGCGCTGCACGCGCGGGTCAGGTCGTGGTGGCGACGGGCGTGGGCGCGAGGGTTTCGTCGCTGCCGGTGCGCTGCGGCGGCAGTTCGGCGCGGGCGCGGGCGTCGGCGAGGATCTGGGCGGTGTCGCGCGGGAGCGGGTCGGGCCAATCGACGCGCAGGCCGCGCTGCCCGGGCGTGGTCGGCAAGATGCCGAGCGCGTCGAGGGCTTCGAGTATGAGGCGGGAGGCGCGGAGGATGCCCTGGCCGTAGGTGACGCGTTTGCGCGCGGTCTTGGTCAACAGGCCGGTGAGCGTGAGGCGGAGAGCGCTCTCGCTGGAGAGATTGCCGACGCGGGCGCGGACGACGCCGCTGGCCAGCGGCGGAACGCCGGACTGCTTGTCGAGGGCTTCGCGGATCTGTTCGATGTGCGCCTCTTCGCTGGGCGCGTCGTTGTCGCCACCGAAAGGCGTGATCTGGGCGTCGGGGTTGTCGGTGGACCAGATGGTGCCGGGGGAGATGGGCAGGGTGTGCAGGTTGTCGATGCCCTTGGCGAGGTAGAGGCGGAAGGACTGCATGGTGACGCGGCTGGCGCGGTCGGAGAGGCGCGTGTTGAGCTCGTCCTGCAGCGGGATGAGCGGCTCGACTTCCGAGAGGCCGTCGTACTCGAAGGGCTGGCTGAGGTTCTGGATGTGCACGACGGGGGGCTGCGGATCAGCGCGGCGCGGGTCGGCCAGGCTGGGGGCGGCGTCGATCAGGCGGTAGCGCCCGTCGGGCCCGGCGCGGTAGCGGCGTCGGTGCGCGGGGCCGATGACTTCGAGATCGGGCGCGGGGTCGTCGTGCGGCGCGGCGGAGTGTGCGGTGTCGGTGTCGGCGTGAGCCGGCGGGAGGCCCAGCAGCGTGCGGCGCCATGCGGTGAAGCGGGCGGATGGTGAGGGGCGTGCGGCGGAGCGCGGCGCGGCGGTGGTGCGTGGGCAGCGGAGGACGTAAGCGGCGATGCTGCGGAAGTCGTCGGGGGCGGGGAGAGCGACGCCGCGGGACGGCTCGATGAGTTCAACGCGCACGGCGAGCGGTGCGGCGGAACGGATCGAGGCCGGATCGGGCACGCCGGGCTGGTCGGGCCGGGCGTGCGCGGGTCCGTCGGCGGTGGCGCGGGTGGTGGTCGCGCCGGCCGCGTCCCGCGGCGTCGTGGTCTCCTCCCCGCGCTCTCTCCCCGACGGGTCCCCCACGTCCCCGAGAGGTCTGGCGGCGGAGCGAACGAGCAGGTCGGCGTAGCCGAAAACGTTGCCGAGCAGGGCCAGGTCCTGCAAGAGGGCGACGCCGCCGGAGGCGGACCAGACGGCGTCGAGCGCGGCGTCGACGGCGGCGCGGACGGCGGGGTCCGGGTCGGTCGAGCGGACGAAGACGGGCTGGCCGAAGAGGAAGTCGACCATGGCGTGGATGCGCCAGGCGATGTCGTTCTCGATGACGATCTCCTTGCGGCTCCAGGCGCGGTCGTCGGCGCTGATGGGGCGCGAGGCGGCGTGCTGGGCGGGGTCGTGCACGCCGGTGAGGCGGAAGGGGAGGCCGCGTTCTTGCGCGAGGCGGCGATCACGCGGGGCGGCCGCCGGGTTCCGCGCGGGGTTGCGGTAGTAGTCCCACAGTGCGGCGAGGCGCGGGCGCGTGAAGCGGTCGTGGCGATCGAGCAGGTCGTCGAGCTGTGTGCGCGAGAGGCCGGTGGCGGCGAGATCGGCGAAGGGCGGAGCGTCGGGCGCGAAGGCGGACGCGGCGGTGTTCGCGGGTTCGGTCGCGGGGGCGGTGGGCGAGGTGCGTTGGGGGTGCAGGGGCATGGGGTGCTCCGCGATGAGGTCGAGGGTGAGGGCCGGTGGTCCTCTCACCCTTGGGCGGAGCGGCGCGGGCGTGCGCGCGCGAGGGGGTGGATGCGGTGGCTCGCGGGCGGTGCGCGCGTGGATGCGGCCGCGGTGTGCGTGCGTTTTTTGAGATTTTGTCGCGGATTTTGGAAAGGGGCGGCGCGCGCGCGCGGCGTGTGCGCGCGCCGCCGCGGGGCCCAACGGGGAGAGACGGCGCGGGCGGATGCGATCAGTCGTCGAGGAAGCGGGCGGCGGACTGGCGGCGGCGGTCGACGGTCAGGCTGAGCACGTCGGGGCGGGCGTAGTGGCCTGAGGGGTCGAAGTTCTGGCGTTCTTCGAGGACGCGGCGCAGGTCGAGGTCGGCGGTGAGGATGTCTTCGCGGTCGACGACGGGCGGGACGAGCCAAGAGCCGTCGGGGGCGGCGATGCCGGAGCCGCCGTTGTTGATGAGTTCGTCAACGCCGGCCCAGGCGTCGCGGGATGGAAGGTGGGGCGGGATGTCGCTGGAGCGCATAAGGGCGGAAGCGGAGGCGACGAAGGCGCGGGCTTCGAGGGCGATGAAGCGGGTGATGTCGCGCGTGTTGCGGTCGGAGCCGGGCCAGAGGGGGATGATGAGATTCGCGCCCTGGGCGTAGATGGCGGCGCGGGCGAGGGGCATCCAGTTTTCCCAGCAGTTGAGCGACGCGACGGTGAACTCGTCGACGGCGTGCACGACCAGGCCGGCGCCGTCGCCGGGGGACCAGGAGAGGCGCTCCTCGTAGGTGGGCATGAGTTTGCGGTGGACGGAGAGGATGCGTCCGGCGGAGGGGCCGCGGCCTTCGATGAAGACGCGGGCGCAGTAGAGGCTGTGGCGGCCGCGGTCCGCGGCGCGCTCGATGACGCCGATGACGACCGAGACCCCGCGGGCGGCGGCGGCGGCGCAGATGGGTTGGAGGTGCGGGCTCTCGAGCGTGCGCGGGTCGATGTCGACGGCTTGATCGATGTATTCGGCGTGCAGGCGCTTGATGTCGGGCTCGTCGAAGCGGGCGGCGTCTGTGCGCGAGAGCCAGACGGGGTAGGCGGGGACGAGGGCTTCGGCGAAGGCGCACAGGCGGCAGCCGCGGTCCGCCGCGGCGTGAATGGCGCGGACGACCTTCGCGATCGTGGCGTCACGGTCGAGGACGACGGGGGCGATCTGAGCCAGGGCGATGCGCATGAGCGGCGAAGGGGTAGGGGATAGAGGTTAGAGGTCAGGGAAGCGGCGAAGGTTCAGGAAATTCGCGGGGCGCGAGGCGCGTCGGGCCCATCGCTGCGAAGGGTGGCCCGGGGTGATTTGCGATCGTGAACGGGCGTTACGCGGCTTTGCGGACGCGCTTGCAGGCGCTGATGAACGCGGTCGCGGCTTCGGCGGATTCGTCGAGCGAGCCGGAGGCGTTGATGGCGTGCACGGCGGCTTCGGCGAGCTTGGCGATCGGGCGGAACTCGAGGGCCATCGCTGTCGCGGACAGGCGCGTCGCGGTGCGGACAAATTCGGCGGCGTCCTTGGCGGCGAGGAGGGCTTCGAGGCGCGGCGTCGTGCTGATGATCTCGGTGGAGAACTTCTCGGCGAGGGCGCGGAGGGGGGAGTCTTCCGGCAGGCCGGTGACGATGAGCGCGGGGGTGGTGACGCCCTCGCCGCCGAGGAGGAAGAACTCGGCGAGAGCGGAGTAGAGCAGGTCCTTGGGGATGGGCTTGGGGAGGAAGGCGTCGATGCGAGCGTCGCGAACGCGTTTGCGGGTGTTGGTGGAGAGGTCGGCGGACATGACGATGACGGGGGCGCGCATGCCGCCGGTGCGGAGCTCGTTGACGAGTTCGACGGCGGTGCAGGAGCCGAGGTCATAGTCGGTGAGGACGACGTCGGGCTCGCCGGTAAGGGCGGAGCGGACGGCGTCGACGCTGGAGTCGGCGACGACGATGTGGACGTTGGTGGGTTCGAGGTAGTGCTTGAGGAGGGCGCGGTCGAACTGGTCGTCGGCGACGAGGAGGAGCTTGCCGCGGATGAGGCTGGGGTCGGCGACTTCGAGGGAGTACTGGGCGCCGATGAGGTCGATATCGAGGAAGTCGCGGACGTCGATGGGCTTGATGAAGCGGACGCCGACTTCGTGGATGTGGCGTTCGATGTGTCGGCAGCGGACGACGGCGCCGGGGATGGGGACGTCGCCCTTGACGGGGTGTTTGAGGATGGCGACGACGGCGGTCTTGACGTGCATGTAGGCGGAGTGGAGGAAGGAGAGCCCGCCGCGGGAGAGGTTGCGGGTGGCGACGGAGACGGCGGCGCGAGCGCCCATGTCGGTGCGGATGACGATGGGGACGGCGGGTCGGCGGTATTCGAGGCGCCTGGACTGACGGCGGGGCGTCGCGGCCCCGGCGTCGGCGTCCAGGCGATCGAGCAACGCCGTGAGCTCGGCGGGAGAGAGCCCGAGCGAGTTGGACCGCGTGGTGGCGGCCGGCTGAGGTTGTTGCGACGGAGCTGCGGTCATGGGAGATGGACCGAGTGACGCGCGAACCGTGGACGCGTCCGCCGCGCGGCGAGCCGGGCACGAAGCGCCGGCGGCCGACGGGCGGGCGCGCTGGTGAGAATGTCACCAGCACACCGGGTATCGGGTGGATGGTGGGGACAAGCAAGGACAACGCGCGAGGGGGGTTGGATACCCCTCAGTGGATGGTCGCAAGTGCGCGGGTAACTCGTGCGGTTCGGCCGAAACGTTCGCGGGAAGCGTGCGGCGTGACCGTTACACGTCGAGATTCCGGACTTCGAGGGCGTGTTCTTCGATGAAGCGGCGACGCTGTTCGACCTGCTCACCCATGAGGATGGAGAAGAGGGATTCGGCCTCGGCGGCGCCGTCCCAGGTGACGCGGAGGAGGGTGCGCCGGGTGGGGTCCATGGTGGTGTCCCAGAGCTGTTCGGCGTCCATTTCGCCCAGACCCTTGAAGCGCTTGATCTCGACGCCGCGGCGGCCGGCGTCTTGCAGGGTGTCGAGGATGGCGGGGATGTTGGCCGCTTCGAGCACGCGGGCGGACTTGGACGCGGCGCTGGTGCGGACGGCGTTGCCGGTGGCGGCGGCGTCTTCCGGGGAGACGGCGTCGTCTTCGAGCGCGGCGTCGGTGTCGGTGTCGGCGGTGGTCGCGGCGGCGGCGGAGGCGCCGGGGGCGGCGAGTTCCCACGCGTACTTGGCGGGGAGCTTTTCGCCGGTGACGGACTCTTCCTGCACGAGCGCGTAGTCGTCGATGGCGATGGTGTAGGCGTCGAGGAGCTTGAAGAGGCGCTCGAGCTCGCGGTTCTCGTGCAGTTCGCGGAGTTGAGCCGCGGGGCCGGCGGGGGTCGGCGGCTGCGACGGCGCTGGCGCGATGGCGGGCGCGGCGGGGGCGTCGGGCGCGTGGTCGGCGGGGGCGTCGGCGGGGTGGTCGGTGGTGGGCGGCTGGGTGTCAGTATCGAGTTCGGCGAGCGTGAGGCCGCGGCGGGCCGCGATGTCGCGGGCCTGGGCTTCGGACCAGGCGAAGGCCTCGCCGCCGGTCCATACGAGGCGGTGGGTGGGGAGGCGGGATTGGCTGGCGGGGTCGCTGGCGCGGGCGGCGAGGAGGTCGGGGAACTTCACGCCACGACGCTCGGCGACTTCGACGAGTTCGCGCAGGCGGCGGAGCAGGCGGACCAGGCGCGCGAGCTCATCGCCCGCGAGGCGGCGTTTGATGACGGGCGTGCGCGTCGTGGGGTCGATGCGGACGGCAGCGGTGGTCGGGTCGGTCTCGCGGATGACGAGCGTGGCGGCGGCGAGGCCGACCTGCGCGAGAGTGTCGAAGAGGGTGTCGTTGGAGAGGACGTACTGGGTGCGGCGGTTCTTGCCGGAGCCCCAGGCGAGTTGGTAGAGCGGGGGCTGGGCGACGTAGATCTTGCCGCGACGGATGAGCTCGGGCATCTGGCGGAAGAAGAAGGTGAGCAGGAGGGTTCGGATGTGGGAGCCGTCGACGTCGGCGTCGGTCATGATGATGACGCGGCCGTAGCGGAGTTTGGAGGCGTCGAAATCTTCGCCGATGCCGCACTTGAGGGCGGAGATGAGCGTGCGGATTTCTTCGAAGCCCAGGACCTTGTCGAGGCGGGCCTTTTCGACGTTGAGGATCTTGCCCTTGAGCGGGAGGATGGCCTGGTTCTCGACGTTGCGGCCCTGGCCGGCGGAGCCACCGGCGGAGTCGCCTTCGACGATGAAGAGTTCGGCGGAGTCGACGTCCTTGGTCTTGCAGTCTTTGAGTTTGGCGGGCATGGAGCCGGACTCGAGCGCGGACTTGCGGCGCGTGAGTTCGCGGGCTTTGCGGGCGGCTTCGCGGGCCTGGGCGGCGACGATGCCCTTCAGGCAGAGACGCTTGGCCTCGCCGGGGTGTTCTTCCAGCCAGTGTTCGAGGGCTTCGCCGACGGCCTGGGCGACGAAGGTTTCGATCTCGGGGTTGAGGAGTTTTTCCTTGGGCTGGTTGTTGAAGGTGGGGTTGGGGAGCTTGACGCTGACGATGGCGACGAGGCCTTCGCGCAGGTCTTCGCCCGTGGGGACGGGGTCTTTTTCCTTGAGGATGCCGGACTTCTTGGCGTAGGCGTTGAGCGAGCGCGTGAGGGCGACCTTGAAGCCCTGGGCGTGGGTGCCGCCGTCGCGGTTGGCGATGTTGTTGGTGAAGGCGAGGAGGGTTTCGTTGTAGCCGTCGTGATATTGGAGCGCGACTTCGGCAGAGAGGAGGTTGGGCTTGTCGTCCTTGGAGATGTGGACGGGGGCGGAGACGGGGGACTTGCCGAGCATGAGATGCTCGACGTATTCGAGGAGGCCGTTCTTGGCCTTGAAGGTTTCGGCGCGGAGGCGGCCGTCGGGCCCGACGCGTTCATCGCGGAGCTTGATGGTGACGCCGGGGTTGAGGTAGGCGAGTTCGCGGAGGCGGTTGGAGAGGATGGCGTAGTCGAAGGTGGTGTCGGGGAAGATGTCGGGGTCTGGGGAGAAGGTGACCTTGGTGCCGGTCTGGAAGGGGGCGTCTTTGGCGATGGCGCCGATGACGGAGAGGGGATTGACGGTGCGGCCGCGTTGGAAGCGGATGGTGTGGATCTTGGCGTCGCGGTAGACCTCGCACTCGAGCCATTCGGAGAGGGCGTTGACGCAGGAGACGCCGACGCCGTGGAGACCGCCGGAGACTTTGTAGGCGGAGCCTTCTTCGCCGAACTTCCCGCCGGCGTGGAGGACGGTGAGGACGATCTCGACGGCGGGCTTGCCGTCGTAGGCGGGGTTTTCGTGCTTCTTGGGAGCGGTGGGGATGCCGCGGCCGTTGTCGAGGACGCAGCAGGAGCCGTCGGCGTTGATGGTGACGGAGACGGTGTCGGCGAAGCCGGCCATGGCTTCGTCGATGGAGTTGTCAACGACTTCGTAGATGAGGTGGTGGAGTGCGCGGAGGTCGGTCCCGCCGATGTACATGCCGGGGCGAAGGCGGACGGCCTCGAGCCCTTCGAGGATCTTGATCTGATCCTCGGAATAGGCGGCGGACTTGTCCATGCGGGAAGAGTCGTTGTTGGTGGGTTGGTCCATGGGCGAGGGGCGGGGGGGCGAGAGGTCAGGGGCGG
>CAZTQN010000004.1:183428-203202 GCA_964615765.1 uncultured Phycisphaeraceae bacterium | reverse complement strand
CCGCGTCGACAACGCCTTCGGCGACCGCAACCTCGTGTGCGCCTGCCCGCCGATGTCCGCCTACGCGTGATCCAACTCCCCCTCTCAGCGGAAGGGGGAGGGCGGCGGGTTCACTCGGCGCACTTCACCACCACACCCCCTCCCATAGGGAGGGGGCAGGGGGTGGGTTCGTTGCGCACTTTAGAGCAAAACGCCGTGAGCTTCACCGCGCTCCGCCCGCCCGCACGCTCGCCTCACGCACACCCAGCAAAGTACAACGCCAGATAATCAAAGATGTCCTGCACCGTCAGCTCGCCGCTGCCGTTGACGTCCGCGCTCGCCGCGCCCGCGAAGTACCCGCCCAGGAAGTCGAACAGGTCCTGCACGCTGGCGGTGCCGTCGCCGTTGTAGTCGGCCGCGCACGCCGCCCGGTCGCACACCGGCACGCTCACCGCAAACTCGTCCAGCGCGACCTCGACGGCGTCCCCGTTGCCGTTCTCACGCGCCACCCACCGCAGCCGCACGTTCCCCAGCCCGCCGGCCCGGTCGAGCGTGAAGCGGTACGTGTTCCACAGCGCCGTCGTCTCGCCGACGGGCCCGCTCGGCGCGATCGTGTACAGCGGTGTCCATGTCGGCGTCGCCGCCCCCGCGTCGTAGGTGATGTCGATGCTCAGCCCGTCATCCGGGTCGTACTGACGGCTGTTGGCATACGTAAGCGCGAACCGCACCTCCGCCCGCGTCGCACTCCCGAGCGCGAACGTCGGCGACAGCAGCGTCGTCTTCTGCACCTGGTTCGCGCCCGTGCTCGTCTCGCCGACGCGTCCGACGCCGAACGTGTCGTTCCGCGTGTTCTGCCCGGTGTAGAAGCAGCTCGCACCCGCCAGCGGCGTGAAGTCGAACTCGACCTGGCACTGCGTCCCGTTCGGGTTGCCGCGCACCCACGCGCCAGGCGTCGTCGTATCGCCCGCATCACCAACAACCCACCCCGTCGCCGAGGCCGTCGTCTCGAAGTCCGTGCTCGCGACGCTCGTGAACGTCTGCGCCACCGCCTCGAACGCCCGCGCGGCCCCCTCCGGCGGCACCGTGATCGTCGTCCCGTCGCTCAGCGGCACCGTGTAGTACCACTGCACCACCGAGCCGCACGCCCCGCCGCTCAGCCCGTGCGAGAACACCGGCGCCGTCGTCTCGTCCACGCCGAGGTTGCTCAGCGTCGTCGTCGTGAACGCCCCGACGCGTCCGGCCCGAACGCTCACGCTCGGCGGCGTCGTCCCCAGATTCGCCAAGCGGCGCAGCCCCTGGTTGAACTGCACGCGCACGCTCGTCGTCCCGCCCGCCGCCACTCGCGCCGGCCGCTCGCCGAAGAAGTCCACCCCCACGCTGTTGCTGAGCAGCCAGTCCATCCCCGCGCGCACGGCGGCCGCCGCCTCCTGCGCCGCCGGCACGATCTGCGCCGGCGGCAGCACGAACCCCGTCTGCCCGACGTCGCGCAGTTCCATCCCGAAGCCCAGCACGCCGCGATCGCCGTACGCCCACTCGTCGGCCACGCCCGTCGTCGCGTAGATCACCCGGAACCCCGGGCCCGCGACGAACGTCGAGCCCGCCACCCCGAAGATCGCGTTCTGCATCGCCCGGCTCATCTGCCCGAACGTCCGCGCCTCGGGCGGCAGGTTGAACGTGTCGCCCCACGGCTCCAGGATCAACTGCGAGAACGAGTGGATGTCGTAGAACAGCACCGGGTTGCTCAGCCCGCGCGTGAAGTCCGCCACCGCCGTCGTCTCCGGCTCGCTGAACGCCGACGGCCCGCGGTACGTGTCGCTCGACGTCGTCCCGCTCGAGCCCACGCCGCCCCACCGGAAGCCCCAGTTGCGGTTCAGGTCGACGCCGATCGTCCCGTTCCCGTTGTCGCGCCGGTTCTTCCGCCACAGCCGGTTGTTCCCCGGCGTCGTGGGCCAGGTGAACACGTACCCGTCCGGGTTCACGATCGGGATGATGTAGAGCTCGAAGTTGTTCAAGAGCCGCTGCACGCTCGCATCACCGGCCGCCCCGGCCGACAGCGTGTCCGCCAGGTACACCGTCGACATCACCGTGATCCACTCGCGCGCGTGCTGCCCGCTGATCACCACCACCTGCGGCTTGCTCCCGACCGCCACGCCCGGGCCCGCCAGCCGCACGCCCGTGATCGCCCGCCCCAGCACCGTCGTCCCGACGTTCACGCGCGACACCACGCTCGGGTTCGCCGCCGCCAGCCCGTCGAGATACGTGTTCACCTCGTCGTAGCTCTTGAAGTCGCTGTACCACCCGGGTCCGCGCACCGGCCGCTGCGGCGCCTGCGCCTGCGCGATCAGCCGCGCCGACTCCGCGTCGATCAACGCCTGCACGTCCTCGATCAGCACCCGGTGCGGGATCCCCGAAGCCTTCAGCGCCTCGAACGCCTCGGGCGACACGCGGAAATCCGCAACCCCCGGCCTCCCCGCCTCGCTCCCCGCCTCCGGCCCATACCGGCACGTCCACGGGTCATCGCTCAGTTGCTGCATCACCGCGGCGTCCCGCGCGCTTCGCATCTCCACGCGCACCACCCGGTGCTTGTCAAACCGCGCCGCCGGCGCGTCCCCCGCCTGCCCGCCCGTGTCGCTGGCGGCCGCGTTCCCGCCCGGGTCCTTCACACCCGCGGCAGTTCCCGCCGCCACCATCAACATCACCGCCCCGACCGCCACTCCCGCCGCGCACCGATGACCCGAGAATCCACGCACGCGGCACCTCCTGCTCGCCCTCCCCACACCGCAACCACCACGATCAGTCTCGGCCAGAACGGCCTCCCTCGGTCCGCACCATCCCACGCACCGGTTCCGAACACCCGCCGTCCGACCATGACAGTCATGCCTATCCCTGTCCCGGCGTCCGGGAAATTCCGCCGACGGGTGAACAAACACCCCGTCGGCGCGTCGAAAAGAGAGGCGGGGAGGCAGCGCGGGCGAACCGGGGGAGTCCCCCCCGCGAACCGCGTTCTCAGGGTGACTGCTCCTCCGAGTGATCGCGTATCAGGGGCCTCGCACATGCTCAGCCGCACCGCCGCGTTGTCGATCGTCTCCGGCCTCGCCCTCGCCGCCTCGGCGGGTCTGGCCACGGCTCAGTCGACCCCGCCGGCCAGCACCGGTGCCGCGGCCGCCCCGCAAGCCGCCGCGCCCACCGCCCGCAGCCCGCAGCGCCAAACGCTCGCCCGCATGATGCGCCCGCTGAGCCTGAACGTGCGCGAGCAGCGCCTCGAAGAAGTCATCGCCTTCATCCAGACCGTCACCCAGGCCGAGCTCGAGCCCATCTGGCAGGACGCCTCCAACAGCGCCGGCCTCGACAAAGAACGCCTCATCACCATCAACGTCACCGAGCGCCCGGCCCTCAACGTCCTCGAAGCCGTCCTCACCAAAGCCCAGACCGACGTCGGCCAGAACACCTGGCAGATGACCGAGCACGGCGCCATGGAGTTCGGCCCGAAGGAAGCCCTCAACCGCAACAAGCGCCTGGTCATCTACGACATCCACGACCTGCTGATGATCATCCCCAACTACCCCGAGGTCCCGCAGATCGATCTCTCCAGCGTCCTTCAGCAATCCGGCGGCGGCGGCAGCGGCCAGAGCCCCTTCACCAACGATCAGGACAACAACCAGCGCACCCAGGAAGATGTCCGTCAAGAACGCGAACGCCGCACGCGCGACCTCATCGACCTCATCCAGCAGACCGTCGAAACCGACCAGTGGGTCGACACCGGCGGCGAAGGCGGCACCATCCGCGCCTTCAACAACACCCTGCTCATCAACGCCCCCGACTACATGCACCGCCAGATCAACGGCTACTCCTACTGGCCCTCGACCGTCCGCACCGCCGGCGGCAAGCGCTACGTCAGCCTCAGCACCAGCTCGTCCCTCGCCCGCATCGACGGCTTCGCGACCGACCCCGTCAGCGCCGTCACCCCCGGCAGCACCACAGGCGGCGGTGGTGGGGGGGGGGGGGGGGGCACGCCGGGCTCCGGCCCGCGCCCGTAGTTACCGCGGTCCAACAGCGCGACCCGATCAGCCGTCCCGCGTAATCACGCCTCACTCGCCCGCGGCTCCCCGCTGGCCCCGCGATCCATCCGCGCCACGGCGACCGCCACCGCCGCATCCCCCGTCACGTTCACCACCGTCCGGCTCATGTCCAGCAGCCGGTCCACGCCCAGAATCAATGCCAGCCCCTCCGCCGGCACGCCCACGCTCTGCAGCACCATCACCAGGAACACCAGGCTCCCGCCCGGGATGCCCGGCGTGCCGACCGCTGACAGCGTCGCCAGGGCCACGATCGACACCTGGCTCGCGACGCTCAGCTGCACCCCCATCGCCTGCGCGATGAACACCGCCGCCACGCCTTGGTACAGCGCCGTCCCGTTCATGTTCACCGTCGCGCCGATCGGCAGCACGAACCCCGCCAATCGCGCCGGCACCTTCAGCCGCTCCGTCACGCACGACATCGTCACCGGCAACGTCGCGTTCGAGCTCGACGTCGTGAACGCCACGAGCATCGCCGGCGACATCCCCTTGTAAAACGCCGTCGGCGCCATCCGCCCCAGCCCCCACACCAACGGCCCGTACACCACGCCCAGCACCAGCGCCAGCCCGCCGACGACGCACGCGACGTACGCGCTTAGCGCCGTCAGCACGCTCGCCCCCATCTTCGCCACCACCGGCGCTACCAGGCAGAACACCGCCACCGGCGCCGCCCGCATCACCAGCGTCACGAGTTTCCCCGTGACCTCGTTCAGCGCATCGGTCACGTCCAGCACCGGCTTGGCGCGGCTGGTCGGCAAACTCACCAACAGCCCGCCCGCCACCACCGCCAGCACGATCACCTGCAGCATGTCCCCGCGCGCCAACGCATCAAACGGATTGGTCGGCACCATCGCCAGAAGATGCTGCCAGAACGTCCGCGTCTGCGACGCCGCCGCGATCATCCCCTCCATGTTCGCCGGGCTCTGTGCGAGCAGCCCCGCGCTCGTCTCCGCCGGCACCAGCGCCCCGGGCCGCACGACGTTCGCGATCGTCAGCCCCATCGCCGCGGCGATCAGCGTCGTTACCACATACAGCACCAGCGTGCGAACCCCGACCGACCCCAGATGCCTCGGGTTCCCCAGCCCGGCCACGCCCAGCACGACCGAGAACAGCACGATCGGCACCGCCGCCACCCGCAGCGCCCGCACGAACAACTG
The DNA here is from genome assembly GCA_964615765.1 of uncultured Phycisphaeraceae bacterium. Classification (GTDB taxonomy): domain Bacteria; phylum Planctomycetota; class Phycisphaerae; order Phycisphaerales; family UBA1924; genus CAZTQN01. Next base: position 197,990 of record CAZTQN010000004.1, on the reverse strand, counting down.
CCCGACAAACTCCGTCCCGTCGGCGAGAAACTTCGCCGCGTGCGCCGCCACGCTCGGCTGATTCGCCGCGCTCGCATTCCCGCTCAAAAACGCAGCCGCGTCGTTCACGCCCATCCGGGCCCACGTCCCCGGCGTCCACAGCGCGTTGATAGCCAGGCCGACAGCCACCCCCAGCACCAGCGCCACGACAATCGGCCACACGTTCCGCACGACCGCCAGTGTACCGCGCCGCGCTCCCGGGTACCCCCACGCTCCGCGTGGGCTCTCTTCCGTCCATCCCTCGCCCCTCACCCCTGACCTCTTACCCCTGCCCCCGGGTACCCCCACGCTCCGCGTGGGATCGGCGTTCTCCCCGCCCGACGCATCCCGCGCCTGCCCCGCGGCGAACCCCATGACGATGCCCGAGCGTCCCATCAAGCCCTGCCTCGCCTGCGGCCGCGACATCCAGTGGCGCAAGAAGTGGGAACGCGATTGGGACAACGTCAAGTACTGCTCCGACCGCTGCCGGCGCCAGCGCCCCACCGACACCGATCACCGCCTCGAACAGGCCATCCTCGACCTGCTCGCCGCCCGCGCATCATCCTCAACCATCTGCCCGTCCGAAGCCGCCCGCGCCGTCGCGCTGACCATCGGCGAGGATTGGGAAACGCTGATGGAGCCCGCGCGGGCCGCCGCCCGCCGCCTCGTCGCCCTCGACAAGGTCCGTATCACCCAGGCCGGGCGCGACGTCGACCCATCCACCGCCCGCGGCCCGATCCGCATCGCGCACCCGCGTTAACCGCCCCCGAGCGCCGCCCGCGCCGCGCTCACGCCCGCGACGTACCCGCTCGCCCACGCCCACTGGAAGTTGAACCCGCCGATCCGCCCGTCAACATCGCAGATCTCGCCGCACAGGTGCAGCCCGTCGACCACGCGCGACGCCATCGTCGCCAGGTGCACCTCGCTCAGCGGCACGCCCCCTGCCGTCACTTCCGCGTGCGTGTACCCGCGATCGCCGGTGATCGGCACCTCCAGCCGCGTGATCGCGTGCGCCAGCGTCCGCCGCTCCTCGCGCCGCAGATTCGCCAGCATCGTCCCCGCGTCGACGCGGCACTGCCCGCACACGGCCCGCGCCAGCCGCTCCGGCATCCACGCCGTCATCACCTTCATCACGCTCACCCGCCCCGCCGACGTCAGCGCCTGCTCCACCTCTTCGAACGTCTTCCCCGGCGTGAGGTTCAAGGTCAGCCGCACGCCGGGATCGCTCCGGCGCGCGTCGGTGTAGTACCGCGACACATCCAGCACGCCCGGCCCCGACAGCCCGAAGTGCGTCATCAGTGTCGAGTTGGTGAACTCCGCGACCTTCTTCCCCGTCGACGAACACACCTGCACCGTCGCCTCGATCGTCAGCCCGGACAGTTCCGGGATGAACGTCGCCGCGCGATCCACCGTCAGCGGCACCAGCGCCGGAAACACCGACGGCGTGATCGTGTGCCCGAGCGATCGCGCGATCACATGCCCGTGCCCGTCCGACCCCGTCTTGGGCAAGGACAAGCCGCCGGTCGCGAGGATCACCCGCCGCGCGAGCATCGTCTCCACCTTCCCTATCGCACCATCGCCCGCCGCGCTGTCCGCGCGCCGCGTGATGACAAACCCCGCGCCGTCCGCCGCCCGCTCGATGCGCTCGACGCGCCACGGGTGCACGAGTTCCACGCCGGCGTCGCGCGCACTGCTGATGAGCGCCGACAGCACCGTGCGGGCGTCGTCGCTCGTCGGGAACAGCTTGCCGGTGTCCTCGCGCTTGAGCTCTACGCCGCGCTCGCGGAAGAACGCGACCGTCTGGTCAACCCCGAACTGGCGCAGCACGTTCTTGATCGCGTTGCGCGACGACCCTGCGTACGCCGTCTCATCAACATGGTGGTGCGTGACATTGCACCGCCCGCCGCCGGCGACGAGGATCTTCGCCCCGAGCGTCCGCGCCCCATCGAGCGCCACGACCCGCACCGCGCGCCCACCCGCGCCCGCGTCCCGCACCGTCCGCCCCGCCCAGATCGCGGCAAACAACCCCGCCGCCCCAGCCCCAACGACCGCGATGTCCACGCTCGCGTCCCCTGTCCCCCGTCCCCTCTCCCTGTCCCCTGACCTCTAACCCCTTCAAAAAAGCCACCTCAGGGATTTGAACCCTGGACCTACGCTTTACGAAAGCGTCGCTCTACCGCTGAGCTAAGGTGGCAATCACGAGGCCGCTGCGCCTCGGGCCAAGAGTATCCGCAGGTTCCGGCGCGTTGTCCAGTGCCGACGCCGCGCCCGCCAAGGTCCGGATTTACCCGCCGGAACCCACGACGCCCGGCCCGTCCGCCCGCACGTCCAGCCCCGGGAACGTCGAGCGGAGCTGGTCGAGCTGCCGACGTCCGATACGCACGCGCATCGTCACGTGCTTCCCCCCGTCGTCGTACGCCCGGTCCAGCACGACCGACCGCTTCTCCAGCCGGTCGATGACCTTGCTCGCCGACAGCGGCGCCGTGATCTCGACCTCGACCTCGCCCTGCTGGGCCGCCTCCAGTACGCGGGCCGTCAACTCCGAATACCCCAGCCCGCGCCACGGCTCCAGCGGGTTGTCCGCGATCTCCCGCGCCGAGATCGCGATCGAACCCGGGACCCGCTGCTGCCACACCAAGAGGTCCCGGTTGTCCGTCAGGCGATCCGTCTTGTTCAGCAGCACGATCCGCGTCGGCGGCCGCCACCCATCCGTCTCGCCGCGCGCGTGCGCCGTCGGCACGTTTCCCTCCGCCTGCTCTTCCTCGAACACCTCGGACTCCAACTCGTCGAGCGTCTTCACCACTGTGTTGTACTGCAGCTCCGCCGCGGGGTCCGAGACGTCCAGCGCGATCAGCAGGATGTCCGCGTGCGTCGCCTCTTCCAGCGTCGCCCGGAACGACGCGATCAGATGGTGCGGCAGATCGCGCACGAACCCGACCGTGTCCGACAGCATCACCGACACCCCGCCCCCCAGGTTCCAGTCGCGCGTGCGCGTCACCAGCGTCGCGAACACGCGATCGTCGGCGTACGCCCCGCCGGCCGTCAGCGCGTTGAACAGCGTGCTCTTGCCCGCGTTGGTGTACCCGACAATCCCGACGGTGAAGTGATCCTTCTTGCGCTCGCGCACCATGCGCCGCTTGCGCTCGTGGATGTCCGCCAGCCGCCGCTCCAGTTCCAGCCGCCGGCGCTGCGCCAGTCGCCGGTCGATTTCCAGCTGCTGCTCCCCCGGCCCGCGCGTCCCGATCCCGCCGATCCCGCCCGCGCCCACGATGCGCTCCAGGTGGTCCCACATCGCCCTGAGCCGCGGGTAGGTGTACTGCAGCTGCGCCAGTTCCACCGCGAGTTTCGCCTCGTGCGTCGTCGCGCGGGCGGCGAAGATGTCCAGGATCAACTCAGACCGGTCCACGATCTTCTTGCCGATCACTTCCTCGATGTTCGCGATCTGCCGCGGGCTGAGGTCGTGATCGAAGATCACCGTCGTCGCGTTCAGCGCCACGCACAGGTCGCGGATCTCCTCGATCTTGCCCGCGCCCATGTACGTCGCCGCTTCGGGCTTCTGCTTCCGCTGCTCAACCTCGCCGACAACCACCGCCCCGGCCTGCTCTGCGAGCGCGCGAAGTTCGCCGAACGGGTTGGTCTGGTCGTACACCGAGTCCGGCAGACGGACCGCCGCCAGAATCGCCCGGTCCGATTGCAGCGTGATGGAATCGCGTTCTTTGGGAAGGGGCATGTGTTCCCGCAATCATAGCGGTCCTGCCCACCACCCCCGCCCGCGCCGCCCCCGCTTTCCCACCACTTCCCCCGCGGGCGGCGGGCTGCCGCTCCCTCTCTACCATTGCCCCGATGACACTTCACTTCACTCAGCACGCCATCGACCGCTCCCGCCGTCGGGCCCGCCTGTGGACGTTCGTGCTCCTGTTCCTCACCGGCGCGTTCATCGCCCGGCTGCCGACGACCATCGCCGCCATCCAGTCCTGGGCCGGCCGCGGCGCCAACCTCTCCCTCGAAGACACCGTCCAGCAGGTCCACCGCCTCATCTCCCTCCGACACGTCGACAAGCCCGACGAGGACAAGCTCGCCGCCGGCGCCGTCAGCGGCATGCTCGAAGCCCTCAACGACCCCTACGCCGAGTTCATCCCCGGCGCCGACCGCGAAGAGTTCACCAAGCAGATGACCGGCGAGTACGTCGGCATCGGCTGCCAGGTCGAGATCCGCGACGGCTGGCTCACCGTCGTCTCCCCCCTCGAAGATTCCCCCGCCTTCCGCGCCGGCATCCTCGCGAACGACCGCATCACCAAGATCGACGACCAGTCCACCTTCGGCGTCTCCGTCGACGACTGCATCAAGCGCCTCACCGGCCTCCCCGGCACCGCCGTCACTATCGCCGTCCAGCGCGACGCCCAGGAACTCACCTTCACCATCCAGCGCGAGAAGATCGTCAGCCGCTCCGTCCGCGGCTTCCGCCGCCTCCCCGACGGCACGGGCCACTGGGATTACCTCCTCGACCCCGCCGCCCGCGTCGCGTACGTCCGCCTCAGCCAGTTCACACCCTCCTCCCCGCATGAGTTCGCGCAGGCCTTGGGCGAGGCCCGCGCCGCCGCCGGAGATCTCTCCGGACTCATCATCGACCTCCGTGGCAACCCCGGCGGCTTCCTCGAAGCCGCCCTTGAGATCGCCGACATGTTCCTCGGCGATCAGGTCATCCTCTCCGTCCGCGGCCGCGACGGCGCCGACGAGCACGTCTTCTCCGGCAACCCCGGCGACGACCTCCCCAACTTCCCCATCGTCGTCCTCGTCAACGGCCAATCCGCCAGCGCCAGCGAGATCATCGCCGGCGCTCTCTCCGATCACTCCCGCGCCGTCGTCCTGGGCCAGCGCTCCTTCGGCAAGGGCCTCGTCCAGACCGTCCTCCCGCTCCCCGCCGATCCGCGCAGCCAGGTCAAGTTCACCACGCAGCGCTACTACCTCCCCTCCGGCCGCCTCATCCAGCGCGTCGACGACTCCGCGCAGTGGGGCGTCGACCCCACGCCCGGCTTCTTCGTTCCCATGACCGAGCAGGAACTCGTCGCCTGGATCCTCCACCGCCGCGATCAGGACATCCTCAACCGCAACGTCGTCCCCGCCGACTACGCCGAGCAGCGCTGGACCGACCCGGAGTGGATCCGCACCACCGCCAAGGACAAGCAGCTCGCCGCCGCCGTCGACGCCATCTCGCGCCGCATCGCCGGCGGGCAGTGGGTCCCGATCAGCGAAGGCAAGGACGAGCACGCCCGCATCGCCCAGTCCGAACTCACCGCCCTCGAGCGAGCCCGCGCCCGCCTCAGCCGAGACTTCGCCCGCCTCGAGCAGCGCATCGAAACCCTTGAAACCCTTGCCGCCACCGGCAAGCAGCCCCCGCGCAAGGACCTCTGGCCCGACACGCTCGACCTCACCGGCGGCCGCGTCGTCGTCACCGACAAATCCGGCGCGCCCATCGCCCGCCTCGCCATCACCGGGCGCGATCTCGAACGCTGGCTCGAAATCGCCGACCTCGACCCCGAGCCGCCCACTTCCGCCGAACCAACCGCCCCCGCCGAATCAACCGCGCCCGCCCCCGCCTCCAGCGAGCCCGCGCCGTGACCCTCGCGCCCGTGCCCGCGCGTCGCCTCATCCTCGGCATCGAAACCTCCTGCGACGAAACCGCCGCCGCCGTCGTCGAAGACGGCTGCCGCGTCCGCAGCAACATCATCGCCAGCCAGCACGACCTCCACGCCGAATACCGCGGCGTCGTTCCCGAGATCGCCAGCCGCGCTCACGCCGAACGCCTCGTCCCCGTCGTCCGCGCCGCCCTCGCCGCCGCCAACATCACGCTCGACGACCTCGACGCCGTCGCCGTCGGCAACCGCCCCGGGCTCATCGGCTCGCTCCTGGTCGGCGTCGCCGGCGCTAAGGCCCTCGCCTTCGGCCTCCGCTCCGCACGTGCCCGTCCCGTTCCCGTCGTCCCCGTCGATCACGTCCACGCCCACCTCGTCGCCGGCCGCCTCAGCACACCGAACCACCCGCCGCGCCCCATCCCCTTCCCCGCCCTGGGCCTGGTTGTCTCCGGCGGGCACACGTCGCTCTATCTGCTCGACAGCCCCACACCCCTCCGCCGCCTCGGCGCCACCATCGACGACGCCATCGGCGAAGCCTTCGACAAAGTCGCCGCCACGCTCAACCTTCCCTTCCCCGGCGGGCCCAACCTCGACCGCCTCGCGCAAACCGCCACGCCCCTCTCCCCCGGCTTCCCGCTCGCGCGCATCGCCCCCGACAGCCTCGACTTTTCCTTCAGCGGCCTCAAGACCGCCGCCCTCTACGCCTTCCGCGGCGTGCCCGAGAGCGACTGGGTACGCACCAAACGCGAAAAACGCAACGAGCCTCCCGCGCCCACCTTCGACGCGCCCACCGTCGCCGCCACTTTCCAGCACGCCGCCGTCGACACCATCCTCCTCAAACTCGACCGCGCCCGCGCGCAGTTTCCCGCCGTCCGCGCCCTCACCGTGGGCGGCGGCGTCTCCGCCAACTCCCTCCTCCGCGCCCGCCTCATCGCGTTCGCCGCCGCCGCCAATCTCGAACTCTTCCTCCCGCCGCTCGAATACTGCCTCGATAACGGCGCCATGATCGCCGCGCTCGCGTTCGACCTGCTCGCCGAACCCGCTCGCATCGCCGAAACAGACCTCGCCTTCACCGCCGTCCCCACCTCCGCCCTCTGAGCGTGCATGCCCGCCTTCTCCCCCTGGCATCACCCCGCGTGCCTCAGCGATGAGGACTTGCTCGCGCAGTGCGACCTCACCACCGGCCGCTCCGGCGGGCCCGGCGGGCAGAACCGCAACAAGGTCGAAACCCTCGTCGAACTCCGCCACACGCCCACCGGCGTCGAAGCCCACGCCGGCGAACGCCGCAGCCAGCGCGAGAACCGCCCCGTCGCGCTCCGCCGCCTGCGACTCGCGCTCGCCGTCGCCGTCCGCGCTCCCGTCCCGCTCGGCGACATCGGCTCAGCCCTCTGGCGCAGCCGTCGCCAGGACCCCGCGAAAGGCAGTGGGGGGGACGGAGCCGGCACCTCACCCAAAGGCCGCTGGTCCGGCGGCGGCACCGGCCGCCTGGTCATCAACCCCGACCATCACGACTACCCCGCCCTCCTCGCCGAAGCCCTCGACGTCCTCGCCGCCTCCGCGTGGGACCCGCGCAAAGCCTCGCTCCGCCTCGAGTGCTCCGCCAGCCAACTCCTCAAACTCGTCCGCGAACACCCGCCCGCACTCCTCCTCGTCAACCGCGAACGCCACGCCCTCGGCCTGCACCCGCTCAAGTAGCTGCACCCTTCTACCCTCCCCCGCTTCCCGTCAAACCCCGATCCGAACTCAGAGGTCTCGGAGAGGGCAGAGAAACTCGGAGGGATTCATGGGTGAGGAGTGGGGGGCCAACGCGAGGAAGCAAACATCTGCCGCTTCCCGCTTCCCGCTTCCCGCTTCCCGCTTCCCGTTTCCCGAATCCTGCATCCCCCCCCCCTTCGCCCCTTCGCGACTTCGCGTTCAATCTCCCCAAACACACCACCATGCTCCACGCCGCACTCCGCTGGATCGTCCCTCTCGCCGCCTTCTTTGTCGTCGGCCCGCTCTCGGCGTGGATGGTCGCCGCGCTCACCGCCGTTGACGGCAGCGGGCACGCCACTTTCTTCACCAGCGCCGCCCTCGCCAAGGCCCTCATCGCCCTCGCCATCGCGCTCATCGCCGCCGCCGGCACCGGCGTTCTCGCCTCGCGTCTTCTCGGCCCGCGCACCGGCCTCTTCGCCGCCGGCCTCGTCCTCGCCTGGTCGGCCTACTCCACCGGCCCGATGAACAGCGTTGTCTCCCTCGCCGGCCGCTCCGCCCTCTCGAGCTTCACCATCGAGTCCGCCCTGCTCGCGCTCGTCGGCCTGGGCCTCGCGGTCGCCGTCCTCGCCATCCGCCCGATCAACTGGCCCACGCCCGCGCCCACCGCCGCCCACCCGCACCCGCAGCCCCTCACCCCGCCGCCCGAGCCGCGCCAACTGTTCGCCTCCAACCTGCCCGTCGCGCTCGCCGCGTGCCTGGGCGTCTCCGGCGTGATGGTCTATCTCATCGCGCAGGACACGCTCCCGCTGCAAACCCTCGCCGCCTGCATCATCGCCGGCGTCTTCGGCGCCCTCGCCGCCCGAGTCGTCGCGCTCAACATCTCCGCCGCGGTCTTCGTTCTCGCCGTCACACTCCTCGGCGTCCTCGGCGGGATCGCCGCGCTGCTCCTGCACTCCGGCCCCACCGCCGCCGCAGACGCCGCCCTCGCCAACCGCCTTTTCTTCCTCGCCCGCCCCTCACCCATGACCTACCTCGCCGGCGCACTCCTCGGCGTGCCGATGGGCCTCTCCTGGGCCGACTCCATCGTCCACAAGCACGTCCCCGCCCACGCCTGATCGGTCTGCACACGCCTTTCGCGCCCGCTCACATCCCCGGCGGGCGCACGTGCTGGCGGCTGCCAAACCGGTACGCCGTCACCAGCCCCAGCACCACCCAGAACAGATTGTTCATCGCCAGCACGCCCCGATACGTCGACAGCCACACGTGATACCAAGGCGTGCGCCGATGATGCAGATATTCCGCGATCAGCGTGCTCGGCATCGCCGCCGCCAGATACGCCCCCAGCGTCAAGCCCGCCGCGATCACCCCAAGCCGCATCGTCCCGCGCCCCGCCACGCGCAGCATCGTCAGCCCCACCGCCAAGCCCGCCGGCCAGATCAGCGCATCCGCCCGCGCCTTGCCCACCTGCGCCCACGCCAGCCACACGCCCACCCACACCAGCGCCATCACCACGCCCGCCGCCACCGCGAGCCGATGCCGCCCCCCTGGCCTCGCCGTCTCCCCCGCGCCCGCCGCCTCCGCACCGATCTCCACCTTCGCCCGCGCCGGCCGATCATGCCCGAACGCCTCGTGCATCCACGAGAGCCGCGCCATCGCGCCCGCCGACACCGCGTGCGACGCCGCCTTCGCGTCCGCCTTCGCGCGCTGGCTCGCGGTGCGATACCCCTGCACACTCACCAGATACGCCCGCACGGCCCGTTCATACTCCGCCGTCCATTCCATCCCCAGCCGCTCGTACGCGCCGCGCAGCTCCCCGATCGGGTCCGCGATCAAGTCCTCATACCGCATCCGCACCAGCCGCACCGTCCCGTCCGCCGCCTCGCGTTCCAGCTCCCCCGCCGCCGAGAGAAACGCCTTCTCCGTCGCGTCATACTCCTCGACGACGCGCCGCTCGATCTCCGCATCACCCGGGTGCGGCTGGAGAAGAAACGGCGCAAACCGCGCGTGCATCGCCACGTTCGACGCCATCACCGCGCCCGCCTCGCGCGAGAGATGAATGAACCGCACCCGCTCCCCATAAATCGCTCGCAGCATCTCTACCCGCGCCGTGTGGCTCGGCGTCTTCAGCAAGATCCGCCGCCCCGGGTTGAGCATCGCCAGCTTTCGCGTAAACGCCCACTGCGTTCGCGCAAACAGCCCGCGCTCCGCCGCGCTCGCGCCCTCGCGGGCGCTCAGCCCGTGCAGCCGCGCGTACCGCGCCCACTCCCCGGGCAGCACCATCCGCCCCGGCATCGCGCACGCGCCGGTCCAGTTGCACACCGCAAAGTCATCTTCCGCCGGATACTCCGGCCCGTACGCGACATCATCCTGCGGCCGCGTGCTCGACAAAAACGGTACCAGAAAAAACCGCAGGAACGTCCACGACCCCGCGAACCCCTGCGGCGCCAGCGCCTGATACCACCGCGGCGTCACCATCCGCCGATCGCACGACAGCAGATAGTGCAAGTGCGTCGTCCCCGACCGGTAGTACCCCAGCACCACCACCACCTCCGGCCCGCCCGCATCCGCCTCCAGCCGCTCCGCCCGTCGCGCCCCGCGCGCCAGCACCCCCGCCATCACCACCCGCTCCGGCAAGGTCAGCACCGTCGCCAGGCTCGACGTCGCCAGCACCCCCGCCAGCCGCAGCCAGTACCGCGGGCTGATCCGACCAATCGCCCCGCGCCCGATCAGCACCCGCGCCCAGCAATCCAGCGGCGCAAAGCCCATGAAGTGCGGATACGGCAGCGGCACCCGCTCGTTCACGCGCGGTCCGGCCCCGTCGCGGGGCGCGGCGACCGTCGGCGTCTGTGGGGCTGGAGAAGTGCTCGACATCCGGCCGGCGAGTGTACCGGCCTGCCGCGCACGCTCCGCTAGCACGCCAGCCAGTCGCTCAGGAACCGGTACAGATCCGCGATCGCGACCGCGCCGTCCCCGTCCACATCCGCCAGCGCATCACCCTCGAGATACGCCCGCACGTACGCGAACACATCATCCACGCTGCGCGTCTGCGAGCAGTTGAAGTCGCCCGCGCACACACGCCGCGTCCACACCTGCGCGATCCGCGGCGCGTTCACACTCCCCGCTGTCAAGAACGCGCCGCCCACGATCAGCCGCCCGTTCCCAACTTCGTGCACCGCGTACACCGTCGAACTGACCCCGCCGCCCACCGGCGACCACCGCTCCGTCACCGGGTCCAGCCGCGCAATCCCCGGGTGCGACTGCACGCCCCCCGCCCCCCCCGACCCCCCCAGCCTGCCCGTCTGAATGAACAGACCGCCAACGATGACCTCGCCCTGCGATGTCGCCGTCAGCGCCGTCACCCGGTCGTTCACGCCGCCGCCCACCTCGCTCCACGTCCCGCTCGTTGGCGACCACCGCGCCAGCCGCGACGCCGTCCCATCGCCCGCCGTCGTGAAGTCCCCGCCCACCAGCACGTCGCCGCCGGGCAACACCAGCAGGCTCATCGCGACCGAGTTCACGCCCGCGCCCAGCGCCGTCCACGTCCCGCTCGTTGGCGACCACCGCGCCACGCGGCTGGCCGCCTGCCCGCCCACGCTCGTGAAGTACCCGCCCACATACACCGACCCATCCCCCGCCACCGCCAAGGCCGCCACCTCCCCGTTCGGCCCGCCCGCCACCTCCGTCCCCGTGCCCGTCGCCGGATCAACAACCGCCAGCCGCGCGCCCGAGTTGAACGACCCGCCCGCGACCACGCGCCCATCCGGCAGCCGCACCAGCGCATTCACCTGCGCCGACGACACGCCGTCAACGCGAGACCACGTGTTGTTCGACGCCTTCCACCGCCACAGGCCCTGATCGCCGCCCGCCACGACATCCCGGTTCGGCAACTCAACCGCCGCGTACAGCGCCGTACCCAGCAAGCTCGATCCAAAGCCCGTCCACGCGCCCGTCGTCGGGTTGAAGCGCGCGATCCGCCGCCCCGGCGTCGAGAACGCGCCGGCAACAATCACCTCGCCCGTGCTTGCCCGAGTGATCGAGAGCACCGGCCCGTTGGGAAACTGCCCGCTCGCCGCGCCCCACACGCCGCCGCCCGGGCACTGCCCGTGCGCGTCGGGCGTCCAGCCGCCCACGCTAATCGCCACCACACCCCCGCACAGCACGCCGGCAAGCACCCGCTTGGTCATGGTTATTCTCCCACAAGGGTCCGGGTCTATTCGCGGATATCCCGGGTGGGTTCCACGCCCCACGGCCTCACGCCCCTTCCTCCCACGTGCCGCGGTTTTCAAGAATCATTGAAAACTGTGAACCGGATTTCTATCATTGGCCATGACGTGCGCGACCTCGTCCTTCCCCGCCGCCTTTGGCGCGCTCCCCACCAGCGATCACAGCGCCGCCATGGCCGCCATCGCCGCCAAGGTCGATCGCGGCGAGCGGCTCACGCTCGACGACGGCCGCTTTCTGTTTGAAACCCCGGACATCTGGGCCGTCTGCGAGCTCGCCGACCGCGTCCGCCGCCGGCTCCACGGCGACCGCGCGTACTACAACATCAACCGCCACATGAACTACAGCAACGTGTGCGCGCTCTCCTGCTCGTTCTGCGAGTTCTATCGCAAACAAGGCGAAGCCGGCGCCTACACCCGCGACATGGCGTACGTCCGCGACCAGGTCCGCCAGGCCGTCGAGGCTGGCGCCACCGAAATGCACGTCGTCGGCGGCCTGCACCCCTACCTCCCGTGGGACTACTACCCCGAACTCATCTCCACCATCCGCGATGAAGCGGAAAAGGCGAGGGCCGAGGGCCAAGGGCCGAGGGCCGAGGTGCAGAATGAATCCCCCTCGGCCCTCGGGCCTACCCCCTCGGCCCTCCCCGCTCTGCACATCAAGGCCTTCACCGCCGTCGAGATCGTGCACCTCGCGAAGATCGCCAAGAAGTACCGCGCCGACGACCGCACCGCCGGCATCCGCTACGTGCTTGAAGCACTGAAAGACGCCGGCCTGGGCTCGCTCCCCGGCGGCGGGGCCGAGGTCTTCGACGACCGCGTCCACGACGAAGCCTTCAAAGGCAAGATCCGCTCCGACGTCTGGCTCGACGTCCACCGCGTCGCCCACTCCCTGGGCCTCAACTCCAACGCCACCATCCTCTACGGCCACATCGAGCACCGCCACGACCGCCTCGTCCACATGGACATGCTCCGCCGCGCCCAAGACCGCGCGCTTTTGCGGATGGGGTACACGGGGGAAGAAGGAGGGCCGAGGGCCGAGGGCCAAGGGCCGAGGTCCGAATCCCACTCACCCCCTCCCAGAGGGAGGGGGCAGGGGGTGGGTTCTTCTCCGCTCGCCTCTCACCCGTCGTCTCCCTCCACGTCTCCGGCTCCATCCCCCCTCGGCCCTCGGCCCCCGGCCCTCGGCCCTTCGTCCTCCCCCGACCCCAACCACCTCGGCTACACCGCCGACGAGGGCGACGACATCCCCATCATCACCCTCACCCGCCCCGGCACCCCACTCCCCGAACACATCGCCTTTAGCTCCGCCTCGGCCCTCGGCCCTCGGCCCTCGGCCCTTCCCCCCCCCGGCTACTTCCAAACCATCATCCCCCTCCCCTTCATTCCCGACGGCAGCGCCCTCGAAAAGCTCCCCGGCCCCGCCGGTCTTGAGAACCTCCGCACCCTCGCCATCGCCCGGCTGATGCTCGACAACTTCCCCCACGTCAAAGCCTTCTGGATCATGCAGACCCTCCCCATGGCCCAGCTCATGCTCCAAGCCGGCGCCGACGACCTCGACGGCACCGTCGTCTGGTACGACATCACGAAAGTCGGCCACGGCGTGGGCCAGGGCCACACCGGCGACAACGTCCGCACCCACCAGGAAGTCGGCGTCCACACCTTGAAAAAGGCCATCCGCGACGCCGGCTTCGTCCCCGTCGAGCGCGACACCCTGTACCGCCCCGTCCGCCGCGACGGCCACCGCTGGTCCCTCGCCATCTGAACCCCCCCCGCCCCCCCGCCCCTGACCTCTCACCTCTGACCTCTGGCCCCTGCACCCGCAAATTTCCCGGGGCGCCGCGGCGTTTTTGTGGTACGCTCACGCGGACGGGGAGGCGGGGGCCGTTCCTCGAACCGAGGGCTCAACTCATGGTCCGTCTGCACAGCGCGTCCTTCCTCCGTCCGCTCGGGGTCTGGTGTGTCGCCGCCGTCGTCTGTGCCTCCGGCGCCGCCGCGCAAACCGCGACCGACGGCAACTCCACCTTCACCATCGACCCCAGCGCCACGTTCGCCAACTCCTCCGGCGCGGCGATCCGCACCGGCACCGCTGGCGGCTCCACCGCCCTGCTCAACACCGGCGGCATCACCACCACCGACCACCTCTTCCAGCACTGGTGGTGGTACCGCGTCAACGGCGTGACCTCCCGCGAGTTCGCCCTCTCCAACCGCACCAGCGGCTCGGCCACCGGCAACTCCATCGTCCTCACCTACACCGAGCCGGAGGGCTTCACCGCGACCCTCACCTTCACCCTCACCGACGGCGCCGACGCCCCGCCCGCCGCCAACGTCGCGTACACGTGCGAACTCGTGAACACCTCGGCGAGCACGCTCAACCTGGCCCTGTTCGCCTACACGGATTTCGACGTCTCCAACACCGCCGGCAGCGACAGCGCCTCGCTCCTCGAACCCGGCCGCATCGGCGTTACCGATACCGCGACCCAGGCCACCGCCCAGTTCCTGGGCTTGGCCCCCGATGCCTTCCGCGTGACGGCCTTCTCCACGGTCCGCGGGACCCTCGCCGACACCGCGATCACCAACCTCGACAACACCGGCCTCCCCTTCGCCGCCGCCGACTTCACCGCCGCTTACCAGTGGAACCTCACCATCCCGGCTGGCGGGCGCACCACCGTCCGCGGCGCCCTCGCTCTCAACCAGGCCGCCGTCCCCCCGACCTCCACGCCGACCTGCCCGGCCGACTTCAACAACGCCGGCGGCATCACCGTCCAGGACATCTTCGATTACCTGACCGCCTGGTTCAGCAACGCCCCCTCCGCCGACTTCAACAACGCTGGCGGCATCACCGTCCAGGACATCTTCGACTACCTCACCGCGTGGTTCAGCGGCTGTCCGTGAGGGCGGGGGGGGGGAGGGGGGGGCCGGGGGGGGGGGCCGCGGGGCGGGGGGGGCGGGGGCCCGGGGCGGGGGGGACCGGGGTCGGGGCTGTCGGCTTGTGG
>CAZTQN010000004.1:0-183418 GCA_964615765.1 uncultured Phycisphaeraceae bacterium | reverse complement strand
GGGGCGCCGGGGCCCCGCGGGCGGGGGGCCCCGCGGGGCGGGGGGGCGCGTGCCGCGGTGATGGGGTGCGGGGGTGCGGGGGTGACGCGGTGAGGGTGGGGCGGTGGGGGCTGTGGGCGATGCCGGGGGCCCGTGGCGGCTGTGTTGCGCAAATGCTGCGCTGTTTGACCGTGCGGGAAGGCCGTGTTCCCGCACGATGGCGCTGCGCGAGCGTGCGGGAAAATCATTCTCCCGAACGCTCGGACAGCAAAACCGTGCGGCCAAAGCCTCTTCCCGACCGCTCGCGCGACAAAAGCGTTCGGGAACATCATCTTCCCGCACGCTTGTATCGCGCGGCCGTGCGGGAGAAGCGTGTGGCCGGGAAGCGGGAGCCGGGATTCGGGAGGTCGGGATTCGGGACTCGGGATTCGGGATTTGGCTCACGCGCCCGCATCCCACCCCTCCCCCTTCGCCCCTTCGCGCCTTCGCGTTCAATCCGCTTCCCGCTTCCCGCTTCCCGCTTCCCGAATCCCAAATCCCGTTCCCCGCTACACCACCATCCCCGCCCCAACCGTCTCGTTGCTCGCCTCATCGATCACAATAAACGCCCCGGTCACGCGGCAGGCGCGGTACGCGTCGCACACAATCGGCGACGCCAACTGCACCGTCACTCGCCCGATGTCGTTCATGCCCAGCGCCGCCGCGCTCGCCCCCCCCGCGCCATCGCCGCGCCCCGCCGCGGCCCCCCCCGAAAAGTCCATCCGCGCGCTCGGCGCGCTCAAGCGCGCCTTCACCGTCCGCGTCGTGTGCTTGACCAGGTACACCCGCCCCGGCGTCATCGCCCGCGCGTGCATCCACACCACGTCGGCCTCGAGCCGGTTCGTCACCCGCGGCCCGCCCGCCCTGCCCGCGCCCTCGCCCTCGACAGGCTCCGTCGGAACATCCCGCGCCGGAACGTCCTTCGCCGGAACCAGCATCTCGCCGCGCGACGCGTCGACATCATCCTCCAGCACCACCGACACGCTCATCGGGGCCCGGGCCGTCTCGACCTCTTCGTCGCCCACGTGCATCCGCGCCACGCGCGTCCGCCGCCCGCTCGGCAGCAGCACCACGTCATCGCCGACGCGCAGCTCCCCACCCCCGCCAACCCCCGCAACCCCCGCAATCTGCCCGCAGATCGCCCGGTAGTCCGCGTGCGCCGCGTCCTGCGGCCGCACCACCCACTGCACCGGCAGCCGCACCGACGCCATCGGCGCGACGCGCGTTGTTTGGGGGGTGGGGGCGGGGGCGGGGGTGGGGGGTCGTGTCGGCACCGTCTCGATGTGCTCCAGCACCGTCGGCCCGTCGAACCACGCCATCGCCTTCGACCGCTCGACGACGTTGTCACCCAGCAGAGCTGCGATCGGGATCGCCGTCGTCTCCGTGCCCGCGAACACGTCGCCGAAGCCCGCGACCGCGCGCTTTGTGAACGCGCGAAACTCGGCCACGATCGACTCGAACACGCCCCGGTCGAACCCGACCAGGTCCATCTTGTTCACGCACAGCACCAGGTGCCGCACGCCCAGCATCGCGGCGATGGTCGCGTGCCGGCGCGTCTGCTCCAGCACGCCCTGCCGCGCGTCGATCAATATCGCCGCCAGGTCCGCCGTGCTCGCGCCCGTCGCCATGTTGCGCGTGTACTGCACGTGCCCCGGCGTGTCGGCCAGGATGAAGTTCCGCCGCGGCGTCGAGAAATACCGGTACGCCACGTCGATCGTGATCCCCTGCTCGCGCTCGGCCCGCAGGCCGTCGGTCAAGAGCGCCAGGTCCACCCGCGCGTCGCCGCGCTTGATGCTGGTCCGGTGCACCGCTTCCCACTGGTCGACGAAGATGCTCTTGGTGTCGTACAGCAGCCGCCCGATGAGCGTCGACTTGCCGTCATCGACCGACCCGCACGTGATCATGCGCAGAAGGTCGTGATGCACCACTTCGACCGCGCGCCCGTGCGCCAACGCGCTTGACCCATTCGCCGCCGCGCCCATCAGAAGTACCCCTCGCGCTTGCGGTCTTCCATCGCAGCTTCGCTGAACGTGTCATCCAACCGGGCCCCGCGCTCGCTGGTGCGCGACGCGGCGATCTCCTCGATGATCTCCTCCACGCTCGCCGCTGGGCTCTCGACGCCCGCGGTGCACGTCATGTCGCCGACGGTCCGGAACCGCACGATCTTCTTGACCGCCGTCTCCCCCGCGCGCAGCGGGAAGAAATCCGAGATCGGGCAGATCTGCGACCCGCGGATGACGACCTCGCGCTCGTGCGAGAAGTAAATGCTCGGCAGCTCGATCCCCTCGGCGGCGATATACCGCCACACGTCCAGTTCCGTCCAGTTGCTCAGCGGGAACGCGCGGATGTGCTCGCCTTCCTCCGCCCCCCCCGCCCCCGCCGCGGTCCCGCGCCGGATGCGCCCGTTGTACAGGTTCCACAGTTCCGGCCGCTGGTTCTTCGGGTCCCACTGCCCGAAGGCGTCGCGGAACGAGAAGATCCGCTCCTTCGCGCGCGCCTTCTCCTCGTCGCGCCGGGCCCCGCCAAAGAGCGCGTCGAAGCGGAACTCCTCGATGGTGCGCAGCAGCGTCGGGATCTGGGCCCGGTTGCGGCTGGGGTGCGGCCCCGGGTCCTCGGTCGCGAACCCCGCCGCGATCGCGTCCGCCACATTCCGCACGATCAGCCGCTCGCCGATCTTCGCCGCCATCGCGTCGCGGAACGCGATCGCCTCCGGAAAGTTGTGCCCGGTGTCGATGTGCACCAGCGGGAACGGCAGCCGCGCCGGGCGGAACGCCTTCAGCGCCAGATGCACCATCACGATCGAGTCCTTGCCGCCGCTGAACAGCAGGGCCGGCCGCTCAAACTCCGCGGCGACCTCGCGCATGATGTGGATCGACTCGGCCTCCAGCCATCGCAAATGGCTCGACAGCCGCGTGCCCGGTCGTCCGCTCGCCCCGCCGATATTCGTGTGTGCCTGCGTCTGGGTCAACAAGCGGCAAGTGTAGGGGTGGGGGGGGCGGGGGGCGGGGGGCGGGGGGTGGGGGGGGCGGGGGGAATCGCCGCGGAGACGCGGAGACGCGGAGGGGGAGTGGGGGATGGGGAAGGTGGGGGGGCGTGGGTGGGCGGGGGTTGGCGGGGGTGGGCGGGGGTTTAGGTAGAGACCGCGCGCTCACCCAGTCACCGGTGAGTGTCCTTTCATGTGCCGAGTACACTCGCCCACTATGCCAACGATGCACCCTGTCTCGAGCCAACAGATCCTGGACGCCCTGAACTGGCGCTACGCCGTCAAGAAGTTCGACGCCGCCCGCATCATCCCCGCCGACACCTGGCGCACGCTCGAAGAGTCGCTCCGCCTCACGCCGTCCAGCTTCGGGCTGCAGCCGTGGAAGTTCATCGTCGTTGAGACGCCCGCGCTGCGGGCCCAGCTCCGCGGCTCGTCGTGGAACCAGCCGCAGATCACCGACGCGTCGCACCTGGTCGTGCTGGCGCGGCGCACGTCGATGGACGTGAAGGAAGTCAGCCGCTTCGCCGACCGCATCGCGGAAGTCCGGGCCGTCCCGCGCGCGTCGTTCCAGGGCTACATCGACATGATGTCCGGCTGGGTCTCCAAGCCGCCGCCGGGCTTCGACGTCAACGCGTGGACCTCGCGCCAGGTCTACATCGCGCTCGGCTTCTTCATGCACTCGGCGGCGATGCTCGGCGTCGACACCTGCCCGATGGAAGGCATCGACCCCGCCGCGTACGACCGCGCGCTCGGGCTGACCGGCACGGACTACGCGACCTCCGTCGTCGTCACGGCCGGCTACCGCTCGCCCGCCGACGAGATCGCGCCGCTCAAGAAAGTGCGCTACAGCCCCGAGCAGGTGATCGAGCGCCGCTGAGCGCGGTTGTGCACAACGGGCCGCGCAAACTCGGCCGCTTGAGGACGGTTTGACCGTTGCAAGCGCCTCCAACGCCCCCGCGTTCGAGGCACTCCGCGCGGTGCCTGCCTCATTTCTGAACATGGGCCTTGCGGACCATCGCGCGGCTCGGTAGCTTCGTCGCGCATCGCCCGACGCAAGTCTCGCGTGCGCTGCACGCGGCGCCGAGCCGGTTCCCGAAGCGGAGTCTTCACCATGAGGTCCCTGTTCACCGCGCTGTGCGCGGGGCTGTCCATCTGCGCCGTCGGCGCCGCCACGCAAACCCTCCACGCCCAAACCGCCGAACTCTCCGGCGACTTGCCCGGCTGTTCCGCCGGCACGTCCAGCGTCACGCTCACCTACTCCGGCGTCGACGTCCGCGTGCTCCCCGTTGGGGCGCGGTTGAACTGCAACACCACCATCATCGTCAAGGGCGGCGACTTCATCGCCGACGGCCAGATCGACGGGCTCAAGCCCTCGGGCCAGCCGCGCCCCGACGGGCACGACGGCAAGAAGAGCTACAGCCTCTCCATCGTCACCCAGTGCGGGCGTCGGGAACTCGTCGACGTCTTCCCCATCGATCGCGGCCGCGCCGCGACCTCCCGCGACGACGTCATCGACGCCGGCAACGGCACCATCACGCCCGTCACCCGCACGTACTGCGGCAACATTCACATCAACGCACGCGTCAACCTCGCCGGTGAATACGGCACCGCCGGCCGTGACGCCGACAGTGCCGGCACCGGCTTCGCCGGCGGCAACGGCGGCAGCGGCGGCAACTTCTCCGCCACCGGCGTCAACGACATCAACATCAACGCCCTCGTCGACACCTCCGGCGGCGCCGGCGGCAACGGTGGCAACGGCGGGCCCGACACCTCCTGCGAAGCCTCCGGCCAAGGCAACGGCGGATGGGGTTCCTCCGGCGGCGCCGCCGGGTCCATCTCCCTCAAGCACTCCGGCGCTCCCAACACCGCCGTCATCCGCATCGGCAGCGGCATCAACCGCGGGCTCGTCGCCGTCGGCGGCAGCGCGGGCAACGGCGGGTACGGCACCCCCGGCGCTCAGCACGGCTGCGGCGCGACCGCCGGCGTCGGTGGCTCCGCCGCCAACGGCCAGCCCGGCGGCAAGGTCTCCATCTCTGGCTACCGCGTCGAGTCCTCCGTCGGTTACTACTACGGCTACCCCATCCCTGTGATCTCCAACTCCGGCGGGTACGGCGGTCACGCCGGCCGCGGGTCCTCCGGCGGCAGCGTGCTCTGCTTCCGCGGTCTCCCGGCCCGCGGACCGAACTGCCCGCCCCCCGTCAACGGCGGCGCGGCGGGCAACGCCGGCTCAGGCGGCGCCGCCGGTGGAACCACCATCAAGGCCGGCGGCACGCCCCTGGGCGCCAATGACCTTGGCACCCTCCAAGGCTCCGTGTACATCGTCAGCCTCGGCGGCGGCGGCGGCATCGGCAACTCCGGCGGCAACGGCGGCGCTCAGGTCGACAACGACTGCGACCTGCTCTGCTGCGGCTCCGGCGGCTTCTCCCAAGCCGGTGACTTCGGCGGCGCCGGCGGCATCGTCGCCATCTCCGCCACACGCATCGCCCTCTCCGTCACCGCCGACCTCGTCGGCGGCTCCGGCGGCTCTGGCACCCATGGCAGCACCGGCGGCTGCGGTCCGTGCGACGGCGAGCAAGGCGGCCTCGGCGGCGCCGGTGGCGCCGGCGGATCACTCTCCTTCGCCGGGCCCGACCCCTTCGCGATCTCCTCGCTCTCTTACAACATCTTCGGCGGTAATGGCGGCAACGGCGGCCAGGCCGGCCCCGGCGGGCCCGCCGCACCGGGCGGCGCCGCGGGCGCCCCCGGCACCGTCACCAACACCGCCACTCCCCCCGCGCCCGAGTACCCCTACGGCTACCCCGGCATCCCCGGCGTCGAAGGCGAAGATGGCTTCCCCTGCCCAAACCCCTGAATCTCCACGCAAAGCCCAAATCAAAAAGCCCCCGGGCCCAAACCCGGGGGCTCTCTTTTTTCCACGCACCCGCGCCGACCAGCGTGACGCCAATCCGCGTGCTTCACGCCAGACTCTGTGCCTTTGGCCCTTTGGCAATTTGCCCTTTGGCAATTTGCCATTCGGCCCTTTACTTCACCAACCCCTTTATCGCCCCACGCTGCCGCGCCTTGTAGTACCGCGCCAGCGAATCCTCGATGATCGTGTACGCCGCTTCCGCCGGCTGGATCTCGTCCACCTGCACGTCCTTGAGTTCCAGCATCTTGTAGTCCTCGAAGAATCGGCGCAGCAGCTTGAAGATGTGCGACGGGAAGTTCGCGGCCCCGCGGAACTCGTTGTAGATCGGGTCCTGCACCAGGACCGCGATGATCTTGTGGTCCGGCTGACCCTGGTCCACCATCGTCATCAGCCCGACCGCCCGCGCGTCGCAGATCGTCATCGGCGGGATGTCTTCCGTGCAGTACACCAGCACGTCCAGCGGGTCGTCATCCTCCGCGAGCGTCTGCGGGATGAACCCGTAGTTCGCGGGGTAGTACACCGCGCTCGACAGCACCCGGTCCAGCTTCAAAAGCCCCGAGCCCTTGTCGAGCTCGAACTTCAGGTTCGAGCCCTTCGGGATCTCGATCACGCTCTTGAAGTACAGCGGCAGCTCGCCGCACTCGCACGCCGGAGTCACATCATGCCAGGGGTGAATCATGGGTCAGCAGCGTAGCAACCCGCCCCCGCCCACTCCGCGTCCCGCCCGTCGGCCCGACCACAACCCCGCCATTCCCCCGGGCCTGCGTAACCACCCGACGCGCCCGCCATCCAACCCGCGCCGTCCATTCGATCCTCTCTGCCAACTCCGGTACCCTCATCACATGCTCACGCTCGACTACGCCAACTGTCTCTCCCCCCGCGTCGGCCCCCACGGCGTGGACCCCGCCCAGCTCGCGCCCGGCTCCGAAGCCGCCGACGCCGTGACGCACCTGACCCAGCGCCTGAACTCCACCCGCGGCACCGGCTGGGAACGCTGGCGCTCCCTCCACACCGACCCCGTTCGCTCCCAACACCTCGCCGCCGTGCGTGACCTGGTCGAACGCTTCCGCGGCAAGGTCGACAACCTCGTCGTCCTGGGCATCGGCGGCTCGGCCCTCGGCAACATCGCGCTGCAGTCGGCCCTCAACCCGTTCACGTACAACCTCATCGAGCCCGGCGCCTCCGCCGGCTCCGGCGCCCGCCGCGCCAAGTTCCCACGCATCTTCGTCGTTGACAACGTCGACCCCGCCTACTTCGGCTCGGTGCTGAACTTCATCCGCGCCAGCGACCCGAGCCTCGAACGCACCGTCTTCAACGTCATCTCCAAGTCCGGCGAAACCGCCGAGACCGCGGCTCAGTTCATGGTCATCCGCGACCTGCTCAAAGCCGCCAGCCGCCCCGGCAAGGAGCACGTCGTCGCCTGCACCGACCCCGCCAAGGGCACCATGCGGCAGATCTGCGACGCCGAGGGCTACGCCACCCTCCCCGTCCCCGACGGCGTCGGCGGACGCTTCAGCGTCCTCTCCCCCGTCGGCCTCTTCTCCGCCGCCATGTGCGGGATCGATGTCGCCGCCCTCCTCGACGGCGCCGCTGACATGGACGCCCTCTGCACCAAGCCCGACCTCGCGACCAACCCCGCCGCCATGCTCGCGTATCTGCTGGTCGAGCTCGGCACCAAGAAGGGCAAGGTCAACCACGTCCTGATGCCCTACTGCAACGCGATGTACCTGCTGGCCGACTGGTACCGCCAACTCTGGGCCGAGAGCCTCGGCAAGAAGGTCGACCGCACCGGCGACACGGTGTACTCCGGCTTCACGCCCATCAAGGCCCTCGGCACCACCGACCAGCACAGCCAGGTCCAGCTCTACCGCGAAGGCCCGAACGACAAGGTCATCGGCTTCCTCGAACTCGCCGACGCGGGCTTCGAGGACATGCCCGCCGGCGCGGGCAAGACCGACATCCGCATCCCCACCGGCCTGAACGTCGACGCGATCCAGTACCTCGAAGGCAAGTCGATGGCCGGCCTCCTCAACGCCGAGAAGCGCGCCACCGAGTACGCCCTGCTGGAAAGCCAGCGCCCGAACTTCACCATCCGCTTCCCGAAGCTCGACGCCCGCCACGTCGGCCAGTTCATCTACCTCTGGGAGATGGTCACCGCGTACGCCGGGCTGATGCTGAACATCGACGCCTACGACCAGCCCGCCGTCGAACTCGGCAAGCAAGCCACCTTCGGCCTCATGGGCCGCGCCGGCTACGAAAAACACCTCCACGCCGTCAACAACGCCCTCGCGCCGACCACGTTTACGATCTAACGCGCCGACGTCCCCTCGCCTCTCGCCCCTGACCTCTCCCCCCTGACCTTGGGTACCCCCACGCTCCGCGTGGGGTCTCTGCCTCTTGCACCCCTTCCCAGAGGGAGGGGGCCGGGGGGTGGGTTCGTGCCGCGCCCGTTCACCAAGAAGCCCCGCGGGCACCAACAACTCTCGCCACTCCCCCTTCGAGCGCTTCGCGCCTTCGCGTTCAACCTCTCCCCCCTGTCCCCTGACCTCTGACCTCTACCCCCTACTCACGATTTCCGCAATCTGCACCGCGTTCAGCGCCGCCCCCTTGCGCAACTGGTCGCCGCACACGAACAGATCAAACGCCACCGTCGGCCGCTGATATTCCGCCGGTCCGGCGTTCGCCGGCAAGCGCGACGCATCCGGCCGAATCCGCCCCACCAGCACGTCATCAATCCCGCTCGCCTTCAGCGGCGTCGGGAACCGGTTCCCAGCTCGGTCGTCCACCACCCGCACGCCCGGGAACTTCGCGAGCACCTCGCGCACCTGCTCCGTCGTCGCCGGCGTCTTCAGCGTGACGTTCACGCTCTCCGCGTGCGCCCGCCGCACCGGCACTCGCACGCACGTCGCCGATACCGCCACCGCCTCATCGTTCCAGATCTTCCGCGTCTCCAGGATCACCTTGGTCTCTTCAACATTCAGCCCCGTCACCGGGTCGATCGCGGTGTTGTGGCTGAACAGGTTGAACGCGTACGGCTCGTGGAACACGCCGCCCGTCTCCGCGCCCGCGCGCACCGGCTTGCCCGCCAGATCGTCCCGCGTCTGCGCCTCCAGTTCCTCCATTCCCTTCGCCCCGGCGCCGCTCGCCGCCTGATACGTGCTCACCACCACGCGCTCGACCCCGAACGCACGCCGCAGCGGCGTCAGCGCCATCAGCAGGATGATCGTCGAGCAGTTCGGGTTCGCGATCACGTTCGGCAACTCCGCGCTCACACGCAGATCGCGAACGCTCTCCGGGTTCACTTCCGGAATCGTCAGCGGAACGCCCGGCGACATCCGGAACGCCGAGGAGTTGTCGATCACCACGCACCCGGCCTTGCCCGCCGCGGGCGCGAACACCTTGCTGATCGACGACCCCGCGCTGAATAGCGCAATGTCCACCCCGCGCAGCGACTCCGCCGTCAGCTCCTCCACCCGCACCGTCGAGCCGCGATACGGCAGCATCTGCCCCGCCGACCGCGCCGACGCCAGCGCCCGCAGCTCCCCGTGCGGAAACCGCCGCTGCTCGAGAATCTCCAGCATCTCACGCCCCACCGCCCCCGTCACGCCAGCCACAGCCACCGTCGGTGCACTCTTCATAGTGCCGCGACGATATGCCGGAAGGATCCGAACTCAGAGGTCTCGGAGTGGGCAGAGGGACTCGGAGGGATTCATGGGGAAGGAGTGGGGGGGCCGGACGCGCGTGCTCTCGCCGCTTCCCGCTTCCCGCTAAACCCCGATCCGAACTCAGAGGTGTCGGAGTGGGCAGAGGGACTCGGAGGGATTGATGGGGAAGGAGTGGGGGGGCCGGACGCACGTGTTCCCGCCGCTTTCCGCTTTCCGCTCTTCGCTCTTCGCTTCCCGCCCCTCGCCCCTCGCCCCTGACCTCTCACCCCTTCCCCCCGATCACACCGCCCTCGCCACCACCTGATCCGCGACCAGCATTAGCAGGCTTTTCGGCGCGCTCTCCGGCAGGCCGCCGAGCAGGGCCTTGGCTTCTTCAACCAGCGCCTTCGCCCGCGTCCGCGCGTGCTCGATCGAGCCCGTGCGATTCAGCCCCTGCACCAGCCGCCGGAGCGACTCCACGTCCGCATCGCCCGCCGCCTTCAGCAGCGCCAGCGACTCGCCCCGCGCCTCGGCGCTCGCCGTCGCCAGGTGATGGATCACCGGCAGCGTGAGCTTTCCTAGCGCCAGATCGCGCAGCAGCGGCTTGCCCACCACCGCCGCGTCTCCGGTCAAATCGAGCAGATCGTCCTGAATCTGGAACGCCACGCCGAGCTTCAGCCCGAAGAGCCGGAACTTCTCCGCCAGGTCATCTGCCGCCGCCCCCGCCGACCCGCCAGACTGCATCGCCCCAAGCTGGCAACTCACGGCGATCAGCGAGCCCGTCTTCCGTTCGACG
This sequence comes from uncultured Phycisphaeraceae bacterium, assembly GCA_964615765.1. Lineage (GTDB taxonomy): Bacteria > Planctomycetota > Phycisphaerae > Phycisphaerales > UBA1924 > CAZTQN01. The sequence goes on along the minus strand of CAZTQN010000004.1, from coordinate 173,069 downwards.
ATCTCGAAGTACGTCGGCTCGTCGATCGAGAAGTTCTCGCGGTGGTGCAGTTGCAGCAGCTCGCCCGTGCACAGTGTCATCCCGCACGCGCCGATCAAGAGCGCCGCCGCCTGAGAGTCCAGCGTCGAGCACAGGTGATACGCCGACGAGAACAGATAGTCCCCGAGGATGACGGCGATCTCGTTCCCGCGCAGGCGATTGACCGTTTGCCCCTTGCGCCGGATGTCGGCCTCGTCGAGCACGTCGTCGTGCACGAGCGTCGCCATGTGCACCATCTCGCACACCGTCGCGACGGTGATGTGCCGCGCCGTCACCAGCCCGTCATACTCCGTCCCGTCAAGGCCCGCACCGTTCCCGCCGTGCCCGTTGCCGCCGCCGTGCATCGCGCCCCGCGCACACGCCGCGGCGATCCCGCACAGGCACACCAGCTGCGGCCGCAGCATCTTCCCGCGATACGCCTCGATGTGCCGCACCAGCCGCTGCACCGGCGGCAAGTCCGACTTCAGCTGCGCATCAAACGCCGCCTCGACGCGTCCGAGCGCCCGCAGCACCGCCCCATACACGCCCTCAAGCCCTGCCGGTACGCTCACCGCCGCACTCATTGCCCCAGCGTAGCGACCCCTCACACCCCACGCCCACCACACCGTCTACCTTCCTTCATGCCCCCACCCCCGCCCCCCCCGCCACCCCCACCCGGCCTCTTCGACGGCACGCCCCTTCAGCAGCCCGTCACCTGCGAGCGCTGCGGCAAACCCCACGCCGCCTGCGCCTGCCCACGCGGGCTCGACGGCAAAGTCCTCGACCCCGCTACACAGCAGGTCCGCGTCCGCCGCGAAAAGCGCAACGGCAAGACCGTCACCGTCGTCGCCGGCCTCGCCCCACGCTCCGAGCGCACCGACGAACTCCCCGACCTCCTCAAAGCCCTCAAGAAAAAACTCGGCACCGGCGGCAGCCTCAGCACCATCACCGCCTGGCCTACCTCATCCCAACGCGGCGCCACGCGCACGACCACACCCACCATCGAACTCGAACTCCAAGGCGACCACCGCGACGCCATGGTCCAGCACTTCACCGCCCTCGGCTACCCCACCAAACCCGCAGGCGGCTGAGACAAAGGGCCAAAGAGCAAATGGCCAAAGGGCAAAGGGCCAAAGGGCAAATCGGGGCGGCGGTCTTTGCGTTCAATCCCCGTCTTACTCCCCCTCCCAGAGGGAGGGGGCCGGGGGGTGGGTTCCCGCAGCGCCCAATCAACACAAGACGCCGCCAACACCAACACCTGCCCCCACCGCCCCTTCGCGCCCTTCGCGCCTTCGCGTTCAAATCTCCCTTCCGATCCCTCGCCTCTCACCCCTCACCTCTCGCCCCTACCCCGCCACATAGTGCAACGGCGCCCCCGGCCCCAGCGGGACGCCGATCATCCACCACACCAGCAGGAACGCCGTCCACACCACAAACAGCACCACGCTGTACGGCAGCATCAACGCCATCAAACTCCCCAGCCCCGCCCGTTCCTTGTACTTCTGGAGCACCACCAGGATGATCAGCAGATAGCTGTTCAGCGGCGTGACGATGTTCACCACGCTGTCCCCGATCCGGTACGCCGCCGTCGTCAGCTCCGGGCTGATCCCCACGAACATGAACATCGGGATGAAGATCGGGGCCATGATCCCGAACTTGCTCAGCATCCCCGAGATCGCGAAGTCCCCCACGACCACCAGCAAGACGAACAGCGCGAGCAGCAGCGGCACCGGCAAGTCCGCGTCGACCAGCAGCGACCCGCCCGCATACGCGAGCATCCGGTCCAGCCGCGTGTACGAGAAGTACGCCACGAACTGCCCCATGAAGAACGCGATCGCGAGCACCGGCACGATCGACCGGATCCCGTGATAGATCCCCTCGATGAAGTCGCGCTGCGACCGCATCGCCCCCGTCACCCACCCGTACACCATCCCCGGCAGCAGGAATGCGATGAAGATGATCGGCACGATCGCGTGCGACCACCGCTGCCCGGGCGACTCCACCAGTTGCCCGCGCACCGGCGTCTCATACACCTGCAGCGGCTCCCGCGCCAGCACGTCCGTCGCCGGCACTCCCGCCGGCAACGCCGCGTCCTTCGGCACAATCTCGACCGCGTGCTGCACGATCACCCGCCCGTTGGCGAGCGTCGGCTGCCCGTCCCCGCTCAGCGGCATCCCCGGCACCAGCACCATCGCCACGCACACGCCCACCACCACCACATTCACCGCCACCGCCCACGCCAGCCCGCGCTTCTCGCTCCGCGTCAGCGCCATGCTCGCCAACCCCCCCGCCGCCTCGCTCGCCGCGCCCACCACCGGCGAGGTCCGCACCAGCCGCGGCTCAACGATCCGGTCCGTCACGAACCACCCGGCCAGCATCACGACGACCGCCGACCCGGCCTTGAAGAACGCGTTGTGCAGGATGTTGACCGTGTACTCCGGGTCGATCACGCGGGCCGCGTCCTGCGCAAAGCCCGTCAGCGCACCGTCCCCGCCCGTCGGAAAGAAGCCCCCGCCGAACCCGCCCGCCACCCCGCAGAACGCCGCCGCCAGCCCCGCCACCGGGTGCCGCCCGACGGCCAGATACAGCGCCGCGGCGAGCGGCGGCAGAATGATGTACCCCGCGTCGCTCGCCACGCTCGAGTTCGCCCCGATCAGCACGATCGCCGGCGTCAAGAGCTTCGCCGGCGTCACCAGCGCCATCGCCCGCATCAGCGCGGAGAAAAACCCGAACTTCTCCGCCAGCCCGATCCCCAGCATCGCCACGAAGATCAGCCCCAGCGCCGGCAGCGTCGTGAAGTTCCGCAGCATGCTCGACAGCATCCAATAGATGCCGTCGCTGTTGAGCAAACTCCGCGGCTCGATCGGCGCCCCCGTCGGCTTCAGCTCCGTCACCACCCGCCCGTCCTCGTCCATCTTCGCGACCATCACCGCCTTGCCATCGGCGCCGATGACCGGCTGGTTGTTCGCGTCGAGCTGCTCAACCATCACCACCGACGGCCGCACCGGCTGCACCTGCCAGCCAACCAGGTCGCCCACCGCCGCCGCCACAATCACCGCGGCGGCCAGGATAATGAAGATCACCGCCGGCTCGGGCAGCTTGTTGCCCAACCACTCGATGCGGTCGAGCAGCGACCGCTTGCCCCCGGCACCCCCCGCCCCCCCCGCAACGCCGCCACGGTCACCATTCGCCTCGGGCATTCGAGACCTCCATGCCCGCTGACCACGGACTCCAAGGCCGGCCGCAAATCTAGGCCGGGGGCAAGGGACGCGAAAGAACTCCCTCCGGCTCGTGCCGAGGGCCGTATGCCGAGTGCCCAGTACCCAGTACTGAGTGCCGAGCGCCCAGTGCCTAGTGCCCAGTGCCCAGTGCCTTGGCTCTGTTCGGGGGGGGCAAGGTGACAGCCCCCAAACACGCGACGTCCCGAGAATTTCGGCCCGCTCGGCGTCGCGAAGGCCGATCACGGCTTACGCGCGTGTACTCACGGCGCAGAAACTGCCCTGTGTCGGAGTTTTTGTGGGCACAAAAGGAGCGCGAGTGGGCAGCGCCGAACATTTTGTGGGCACAAAAACAGCGCGAATGGGCAGCGCCAAACATTTTGTGCCCACAAAAAGAGCGCGAACGGGCAGCGCGGAACATTTTGTGCCCACAAAAAGAGCGCGAACGGGCAGCGCCGAACATTTTGTGGCCACAACGGGAGCAAGAACGGGCAGCGCGGGACCGCTCGCGGGCTCAAACAGCGCAAAAACGGCCGCCGCCATGCCCCACGCGCCGGCAACCCGAGCCCTCTCGCCCGCCGCGGAACAAGGAGCGGCCCCAACCCGAACCTCTCCGACCCGAAGGCGCGCAGGGGTGTAGCCACGGGTGCAGCGCAGCGCAACCCGTGGAAGCCGTCGGACTCTCTCGATCCTGCCCCGGCGGGGCAACGCGGCGTAGAGACTCCATCACCTCGGGCGGGGCCTCGCAGTGTTCGCGGGGCGGACAGGCACCGGCACATGGAGGGCGTCGATCTTGGCCTTGACCTGTGTGTAGATGCTCGCGGCGAGCGGATCCCCCGTTTCGAGAGATACGAGCAGGGCGTAGGGCACGGGCTTGTCCATCTTGCGTCCAGCATCCTCGCGGCAGTTGACTTGCACGGGCATTGTGTCGCCGTCGGTGATCGCCACGATGTCCTCGCCCTCAATTACCTCGTGCTGGACGGTGCCCCGGGTCGAGGTGTCCCCATCCACATCCCGCTGCTCGATCGACCGAAGGAACGACGGGAAGACCTGGCCCTTCTTCTTGTCGGTATCCGTAGGGACAGGGACCTTAAACCACAGGTCCGCGACGCGATAGGCCCTGTGTCGAGGGTTGATGGGAGTCAGCCAAGCCAGCGTGACCGTTAGTCTGCGCTTCACCTTGACGGCGTTCAATGCTGGAGGTAGCGGTACGTTGTAAAGGTGCCCCTCTTCTGCGTTCAACGCTCCGCAGCCGAGCACGATGACTCGTTGATCGGTGCAGACCGTCCCGCGATCAAAGTCGGCAGGCCCGTAGCCGATGAACTGGGCACAGTCCCGCTTCACCTTCCGCCAATCCTTCTTTCCATCCTTCGGCGGTACAAACTTCGCGTAGAAGAACTCTTCAAACTTCCCCCACGACGCGCCATGCACGAGCATGGCCTTGAGGATCACGGCCATGTGGGCGTCCGTCAGTGCTGCTCCGCCCGGCTCGGCTTGCAACTCTCTCAACCGCTCGACCATCTGCGCCGCACGGCGGGTGGTGAGGGCGGCGGCGTTGCTGGAACCGCAAGCGCGGGCGGCGTGCTGGTTGGAAGTTCCCGCCGGGTGACAGGCCGCGACGAGTTGACCCGGCTGCGCCGGGGCGTTCGTCACGCAGAAGACCGCATTGGTCGCCTCAGGCGCGGCGAGCTGGCGCTCTAGATGAAGCCTGCCGCCGGGGACCAGAATCTCGGGTTTCACGGATCGCCGGAAGCCGCTGGCGACCGGGCTGCTTGGACTCGGCAAATCCGCACCTCGCAGAATATCGACGAGCGCGCCCGAGTTGCCAAGCGGGGATGATTGCGTGTGCAAGGCTCCCACCGTGAGCGCGTTGATGGACTCGGCGGGCGCGAGGAGCCGCCGTTGTACACGCTGCTGGGCCATGCTGCGCAGCGTGTGCGAACGCAGATCGTCGTCCGACATTCCGGCGATTGACGCGGGCGGTGCCGGTATCATGATCTCGGAGCCGGGATTCCCCGCCGACACGACGAACAACACTTGGTACTTGAACGCCAGCCAATCGAGCAATCGAGCAAGCGGGGACAGGTGTCGGTCAAACGGCTGGCGTGGATCACCGATGCTGAAGTTGATTGCTTTGACCCCAAGTGCCTGAGGTGGCGTGGCTCCGTCGCCGTCGAACATCCGACGGACAGCACGATGGATAAGGTCCACCGCGAGTTCGTTCATCGGATATGTCTCGTCTCGTCTGCCGCGATCGTCCGGCAGCCCCGGGGCCATCACCGGGCGCACATAGACTTTGCTACCGAGCGAGGGTTCGTTGCCGTCGTACTCGGCGTGGGTGACAAGCGAGGCCATCGCGGTGCCGTGGCGGTGTTCACCGGCTTGGTAGCTTGCTGCAAGCCCGTCGGGATCGTCCACCACCAAGCGGCCCTGCAACGCGGCGTGGTTCGTTAGCGGCAGGCCATCAAGGATCGCCACCACGGGTTCGCCCGTCGGAGCGGGGCGGTTGGGCGGCGCAACGACCGCTCCATCGTCGATCGGGGTGATGGATGCTTGCCCGACCGGAGCAAGATATTTGACGTCGGTGAGCCGCAGGAGTTGCGTGTCGTTGCCCGCATTGATCGCGTCCACGGTCGTGCGGACGGCGGCGGCGGGGAGTTCGATGAGCACGCCGTGGTAGTCAATGTCGGGAAGCGCGGCTTGCTTGACGCACTGCCCGCCCGCGCCGGTCACGATTGCCTGAAGCCGCGCGAACGCAGCATCGCGCTTCGCCGCGTCGGCTCGGCACCACAACTCCGCTTCGAAGCGAACGAGTGTGCGTCCAGTCTGAAGCTGCAGCGTCCACCAAGGTATCACACCGGTGTACTGCACTCGCTGTTTGGGCCCCCACGCGCTTACCTCATTTAGATACTTGAAAACCTCGGCCAGCTTGCCGTACGGCCTGTCCAGTTTGTCTGTCGGCGCGGCAAGCCATAGATTCCACAGGCGAAGGACTTCGGTGTACGCCGTGCGATTGCTCGCTAGGACGAAGAGTCGCGCCTTCTGGAGTGAAGGGTCCGCGCCGTCGGCGAGAAAGCCGGGGTCTGCCGCCGCGACCTCGGCATCGAAATCGCCAAGCCACTCCATGCCCGCGATCCGTTTGACGACGTTCTGAAAGTCGGTGACGGACCCGATGGTTTCGAGAACAATCACCTGCTCAGGATCAACGCCGTCAGGAGTCGCTTGCACCGTTCCAAAGACGCCAGCCAAGGCTTGAAAGCGAGCCGTGAGCCGCGATCCCTGAGCAGCTTTGTCGGGCCGCTTCACGACTGGCGGCACAAACGGAGGGAGTTTGGCCTTGTCCACCTCCGCAGCGCGCGGGAAGATCAAGATGGGCTTGTCGGGCATGGGGCAACTCCGTTTACCTGCGGCGCTTGCTTGCTGCCGGGCTCACGCGTTGCTTCCATGCGGCCAGCCGCTCACGCACGATCTTGGCAAAGTCCGGCTCGGGGCTTTCGAGGACCGCCCGGCGAGCGATGTCGCGGAACAGGTCCTCGATCTCGGAATAGGTTGCACCGCTGAGTTGGCGGGAGAGCGTTCCCGCCTTGTAGCCCGCAGCAAGTGGGAAGCTGGCGAACAGTCGCCCAAGAAACTCGGCGGCCTCTGAAGGCTTGGGCGGCGGGAGTTGCAGCCGTGTCTCGAAGCGCCGCCACACGGCGCGATCGAGGAGTTCGGCGTGGTTGGTCGCCGTGACGATAACGACGTGGGCTGGGAGTTGGTCCATCTGGAGCAGGAGCGTGCTGACGACCCGCTTGATCTCGCCGGTCTCGTGAATGTCTCCGCGTTCCTTGCCGACGGTGTCGAACTCGTCGAGGAAGAGGACGCAAGCCCGCTGCCGCGCGTAGTCGAAGACCTTGCGGAGGCGTGAAGCCGTCTCGCCGAGATAGCTGCCAATCAGCCCCTCGTAGCGGACTACCAGCAACGGAACCATGAGGTCGTGTGCGAGGCCGTGAGCCACGCTTGTTTTACCATTTCCCGGCGGACCGACTAAAAGAAGTCGGTGCCGCGGTGCCATGCCGTAGGAGCGGAGCAAGTCGCCCCGGTGATGCTCCTCGACAAGGCGGCGCAGTTCGTCACGCACGAGGCGGGGGAGAACCAGATCATCTAGCGAGCGCTCGGGCGCCAGTTCGTACAGCAAGTCACCGACCACTGTTGAACCCGTGGCGGTCTGCGGAGCGTGCTTGTGAACCCCGTTAAGTAGCGCGGCGGAGAGTTGGTCGGCCAAGGCCGTGTGCTGCTTGGACCGCTCCTCCGCAATGATCGCCTCGACCGTGCTGCGAAAACGCGGATCAGGGGTTTGCTTCCCCGATTGGACCAGTGAAATGAGCAAGTCCGCGCGTGCCATGCTGCCAGGCGAGCCTCCGGGAGTCTGTGGGCACATGCCAACGGACTATGGAGCATTGTACGGGGTTTCGTTGCGGTTGTAGGGCAAGGTTGCCGGGGCTGCCGCCCCCGGCTCCCCCGCTCAAGGCACTCGGAGCGCACGACCAGCGCGGCGGGAGATTCCCCTCCAAGCACGGTAAGCCGCCGCCACCGCACCACACGCTCCCCGCATCACCCCCACCCCACGCCCACCCCATCTACCGCCGCCGATACACCGTGTACGCAACGCTCCCGATCAGCACCGCGGCAATCCCAGCCAAAAGCACCGCGAGCAGCACGTCGCCGATCATCCGCGTTGAAGGGTCAACCTGAAACGGCCGCCCGCCGCTGCGCATCCAGAAGCGTCGGTCCTCACCCGTGCTCGTGTGCGCCAGCACGCACGAAGTAATCACGGTGGTTCCGATCATCGCGAACCCGCTGAAGCACACCCACCACGTCCACTTCAAGCCCCGCTCGCTCATCAGGCCACACCCGCACCACCACGCCCCACCCAACCCCATCCCGCGCACTCCCCTTCACCGTATCCGCCCCCGCTCCTCCGCCGTTAACGTGTTGACATCCACCGTCCGCCACCCCTTCCCCGGCGGCGGCTCCTCATCCGCGCCAACCCACCGGTACCCCTCCGACGGCCCCCGCGGCCCACCCGGAGGCCCAACGTCCGTCACCTCCACCAGCCGCTGCTTGCCCCCTTGGCACCCGTGCAGCGCCACCGCCGCTCCGCCCGCCGCGACCGCGAGCATGACCAGTCCGGCCGCCGCCGTGGTCCGCCCGCGCACACCGGTGGGGAGGTTCCGTGTCATCGTTCCGGATGGTATCTGGCCCACCTCCACGTGCCATCCCCCTACCATCGCGGCCTATGCCCACCCCGACCACTTCCGCCTCCCTCCGTTGGCCCGTCGCCCGCGTTCGTCAGACGTTTATCGACTTCTTCAAGGCCAAGCCCGCCGCCGCCCACGGCCATGCCTTTATCCCGTCCAACCCCTGCGTGCCCATCGACGATCCCACGCTCCTGTTCACCAACGCGGGGATGAACCAGTTCAAGCCGCTCTTCCTCGGCCGCACCGATCCCTCTTCGCCCCTCCACGGGCTCAAGCGGGCCGTCAACAGCCAGAAGTGCATCCGCGCCGGCGGCAAGCACAACGACCTCGATGACGTCGGCAAGGACACCTACCACCACACCTTCTTCGAGATGCTCGGCAACTGGTCCTTCGGCGACTACTTCAAGAAGGAAGCCGTCGAGTGGTCATGGGAACTGCTCACCAGCGTCTACGGCTTGCCCGAAGACGCGCTGTACGCCACGTACTTCGGCGGCAACCCGGACGCTGGCCTCGAGCCCGACTTTGAAACCCGCGACCTCTGGCTCAAGTTCCTCCCGCCGCAGCGCGTCCTTCCCGGCAACATGAAGGACAACTTCTGGGAGATGGGCGAGACCGGCCCCTGCGGCCCGTGCACCGAGATCCACGTCGACCGCCTCGTCGCCCTCGGGCTCCAGGCCCGCGTCGTCCCCGAACTCGTCAACATGTCCGATCCGGACGTCATCGAGATCTGGAACAACGTCTTCATCCAGTTCAACCGCGAGGACTCCGGCCAGCTCAAGCCCCTGCCCGCCAAGCACGTCGACACCGGCATGGGCCTCGAGCGCCTCACCAGCATCCTGCAGAACCAGCGCTCCAACTACGACACCGACGTCTTCATGCCCATCTTCGCCGCCATCGAGCGCATCACCGGCGCCCGCCCCTACATGGGCCGCCTCGGCAGCGCCGACACCGGCAACATCGACACCGCCTACCGCGTCATCGCCGACCACATCCGCACGCTCACCTTCGCCATCACCGACGGGGCCACGCCCTCCAACGAAGGCCGCGGCTACGTCCTCCGCCGAATCCTCCGCCGCGCCGTCCGCTACGGGCGACAGGTCCTCGGCGCCAAGCCCGGCTTCTTCGCCCAGCTCGTCCCCGTTGTCGTCGAACACTTCGGCGCCTTCTTCCCCGAACTGCGCAAGAACCCCCAGCGCGTCGTCGACATCATCAAGGACGAAGAAGACTCCTTCGGTCGCACGCTCGACCGCGGCATCAAGCTCTTCGACGACGCCGCCCGCGCCGGCTCCGTCTCCGCCGCCGACGCCTTCAAACTCCACGACACCTTCGGCTTCCCGATCGACCTCACGCTGCAGATGGCCGAGGAACGCCGCATCACCGTCGACGTCGCGGGCTACGAAGCCCTCATGGAGCAGGCCCGCGACAAGGCCCGCGCCGGCTCGGGCTCCAAGTTCTCCGCCGCCGCCGGCACGATGGTCCTGCAGCCCGACGTCATCGCCAAACTCCAGCACCTCTCCGTCCCGCCCACCGACGACCTCGACAAGTACCACGGGCACTCCGTCTCCGCCCACGTCCGCGCCATCTGGAACGGCGAGAACTTCGACCAGCGCTTCCGCGGCGACGCCGCCTCCGTCGATCACCTCGTCGGCGTCATCCTCGACAAAACCAACTTCTACGCCGAGATGGGCGGGCAGGAAGCCGACCACGGCCGCCTCGTCGTCGTCGCCGAATCCCGCGCGCACCCGCACGACCGCCACGACGGCGGCGAGTTCCGCGTCGAAGCCGTCAAGTCCTTCGCCGGCTACGTCCTCCACATCGGCCGCGTCGTTCGCGGCGAGATCGCCGTCGGCGACAGCGTTCAGTGCTCGCTCGATTCCGCCCGCCGCGGCGCCATCTGCGCTAACCACACCGCGACGCACCTCCTGAACCACGCCCTCCGCGACGCGCTGGGCGAAGGCGCCGACCAGAAGGGCTCGCTCGTCGCGCCCGACCGTCTCCGCTTCGACTTCGCGCAGTCCGGCCCCGTCGCCGCCGACGATCTCGCCAAGGTCGAGGCCCAGGTCCAGGCCGCCATCGCGCAGAACCTCAAGGTCTTCGCCGACGCCGCGCCCCTCTTCGTCGCCAAGAGCATCACCGGCGTCCGCGCCGTCTTCGGCGAAACCTACCCCGACCCCGTCCGCGTCGTCTCCATCGGCGCCCCCGTCCAGGCCCTGCTCGACGACACCGCCAGCCCCAACTGGCGCCAGCGCTCCATCGAGTTCTGCGGCGGCACGCACGTCGAATCCACCGGCCAGATCGCCGCCTTCGCCCTCGTCAGCGAAGAAGCCGTCGCCAAGGGCATCCGCCGCATCACCGCGCTCACGGGCGTCGCCGCCTCCGCCGCGGCCCGCGCGGCGGACGGCGTCGCCAGCCGCCTCGCCGCCGCCCAATCCCTCTCCGGCCCCGCCCTGCAAACCGCACTCGCCGAGATCACCGCCGAACTCGAAACCCTCACCATGCCAGCGGCCCGGCGCCATCATCTCCGCGCTCAGGCCGCCACGCTGCAAGAACGCCTCAAGGGCGAACAGAAGAACGCCGACGCGGCCCGCGCCGCCGAAGCCGGCAAACTCGCCCGCGCCATCGCCGAGTCCGCGCTCGCCGCCAACGCGCCCGTCATCGTCAACAGCCTCGACCTCGGCTCAGACCGCAAGGCCCTCCAGGCCGCACTCAACACCGTCACCCAGCTCGCCCCCAAAGCCGCCGTCATGCTCTTCACGCCCGACCCCGCCGAAGGCAAAATCGCCATCATGGCCGCCGTCCCCAAGCCCCTCCAGGCCAAGGGCCTCTCCGCCGGCGACTGGGTCCGCCTCGCCAGCGAAATCGTCGGCGGCAAAGGCGGCGGCAAGCCCGACGCCGCCCAAGGCGGCGGCACCGAACTCACCAAAGTCCGCGACGCGATGCGCGCGGCGGAACAGTTCGCGATGCAGAAGGTGCACTGAAAGACACGGCATTCGGGAAACGGGAAGCGGGAAACGGGAATCGGGAATCGGGACACAGAGTGGGGGGGCGGGAGGAAGCGGCGGCGAAGTGCGCGACCGGCACCAGCCCCCACGACTCACCCCCACCTTCATCTCCGATCCCCTCCCGATCATCCAATCTCCCTCCGAGTCCCTCCCCCATCTCCGAGCCCTCTGAGTTCGGCATCCCGCATCCCGCATCCCGCTTCCCGCACCCCGCCTCCCGTACCCGAGCAACGATCGGTGCCCGCATCGCCGCGGGTCACCGATCTACGTGCACGCTGCGACCTCACGCACCCTTGTGACAGACCAGCGTCCGCAGCGTTCGCACGATCCGAACCAGATCGCTCTGCGCCCGCATGACCTGCCGGATGTCGCGATACGCGCTAGGCGCTTCTTCCCGGAGAGCGTTGATCAGGTGCTGGTCGTACGCGATGCCGTCGAGCTGGCGTGCGACGGCTGCCGCCGAGATGTTCTGCCGCGCCTCCGAGCGGGACATCACGCGTCCGCCGCCGTGCGAGCATGAGTAGAGCGCCTCGCCGACGCCCAACCCGAGCGCGTGATACGTTCGCGTGCCCATGGAGCCCGGGATGATGATCAACGACCCGCCGAGCGCCACGCTGGCGCCCTTGCGATGAACGAAGGTGTTGCCGTTCGACCCGTCCGGGCGTTCGATGAAGGCGTTTGCGACGGCGTTGTGCGTGGTGCCAAACACGGCGGCGCGGTCGGCCTCGAGCCCAAAATCCTCGGCAAGCGTTGCCGCCGCCGCCTCAAGCATCGCCCGCCGATTCGCCTCCGCATACCGCACGCACCACGCCGCCTCGTCGAGGTACCGCCTGCCAAGGTCGGACTCGCTGTCGAGCGACCACAGGCTCTTCTTCGTCGCGTGCTTGGCCGCGCGTGCATGTACGAGTTGCCCCATTCCGCGAGAGCCGGAGTGGACGCACAACCACAGCCGCGCGTCGTCGTCGGCCTGAAGTTCAAGAAAGTGGTTCCCCCGCCCGAGCGTGCCCATCTCAACGACGCCATTCCGACGCGCGTGCGAGCGCAGGTCGGGAGGAAGTGCCATGCCGGCGAGCAGGTCCTCAGGCACCGCCGGAGCGTGGGCAACCTCGCGATGCCGAAGAATGGGCACACAGCGCCGGAACGCGTCAAGAACGTGCCGCTGTTTGCCCTCGACATCCGGCGCCGCGGCGTGCAGCGGCATCGCCGTCACGCCGCAACCGATGTCGCCACCCACCGCCTGCGGGTAGATGGTCCTCGTCGTCGCCAGCGCCACGCCGACACACGCCGGTTCGGCGAGATGCACGTCCGGCATGATCGCCACACGGACAACGTCCGGCAGGCGGGCTAGTCGCTGGACCGCGAGCTTGACGTCCGCGTCCAGCGGCTCGGTCAGCCACGCGCGCACCGGCACCTTCACGCCGAGCTTGGATCGGAGGTCTTCAGGCATCCGGCACCTCTCTGATCGGGATTGCGGGCAGAACATCGACGATCAACTGCGGCAGTCGCTTCCGAGCCAGCGTCGCGGCGAGCTCGTCGCGGACCACCGGCAGCGCCGCACGCACGTGCGCGTTCAGCGCCAGATGACGCTCCGGGTTCGCCGGCTCCTCGGGCGCAATCACCACCCGCAGCCGCGTTGCGGTCGGCTCCGGGTCGACCGACATCACGACCAGCACACCGGTTCTTCGGCGCACAGATTCGGCATGCATCACGCGTTCGAAGACGCGCCGAACTACTCCGCAGACTTGCAGGTCTTTCCTCGACGGCGACGACTGTCGACGCGTCTCCTCCCGCAACAGCGCGGGATGGACATCATCTTCGTGGACCTGCGCGCACAGATCGCGCAGGCCACGCTTCTCAGGTTTGCGTGGCATGAATCCTCAGGTCAGAATGGCCGCGCGGAGCCCCCGCGCGGCGCAAGACTTCAGAAAAGCAAGGTCCCTAGGGTGTGTGGGATAGCCGTCACGCCAGGCCCCGCAGGGCCGCGGCGATCGCAGCGGTGAGCATCACATCAATCAAAGCCGAGCGTTGCGCTCAGCGGACGATGAATGCCGGGCAAGTTGAAGGATGAGTTGCACGCATGGGCGGTCTCCTTCAAGGTCATTCGAGGGGCGACAATCAACTTCGGTAGCGCATCGGCACTTACCCTGCCAGTCTACAACATAGTCGCATCAACGTCAACGCAATCGATCATCAACACAACACCGCCGCTCCCGCTCGCAACGCACACGCCCACCGCCCCGCCGCCCGCGGCCCCGCACTTCACCTCCCGGGACTAACCTCCCCATCACACCCCACCCACCTCCCGCAACCCTCATCTCCCGTCTCCCCTCCGAGTCCCTCCCCCCCTCCGAGTCCCTCCCCCCCTCCGAGCCCTCTGAGTTCTTCTTCTCCCTTCTCTCTTCTCTCCCCCGAGCCGAATATGTCCGAACCCCCCCGTGATCCCCGCCTCGAGATCCCGGAGGTCCTCCGCACCCCGGTCAAGAAGCCGCAGCTTCCCAAGGCCGCCGGCCCCTCCCTCGCCGGCCTGGGCGAACTCGGCATCGCCCTCGCCATCGGCATCGACTTTCTCGCCACCGCCGTCGCCGGCGGCGCCCTCGGCTGGGCCGTCGACTACTTCGCCCGCTCCTCCCCCGTCGGCTTGGTCGTCGGCCTGCTCCTCGGCTTTCTGGTCGGCACCGTCCGCCTCATCCGCCGCCTGAACAAACAGTGACCAGACGCCCGCCGCCGCGCGGACACACGCCAACTGCCCACCTACCATCGGCCCCACCGCCGCCCCGCCGAGGGTTCCCCTTCGGCGTTGCGCGGTCGTTCTCGCTTCCTCTTCCTGCTTTCCCCCGCGCGCCGTCCCCGTCCGATCTCTTCCGACCGTGACTCCGCTCCAGCCCATCCCCACGCGACCTTTCGCCCTGGCGATCACGCTCGGCGGGCTCGCGTCCATCGGCCTCGGTGTCCTCGCCGCGCTCGCCGCCGGCTCCGCTGACAGTGCCGCACCAGCCGCCGCCGCCGCCGATCAAGTCGCCGCGGCCGCCACGGCCTCCGCCGCCGTCCCCCCGATGACGCTCGCGGCCATCGCCGCCGTCCTCGCCCTCGGCGTCGTCATCGCCTTCGCCCCGCTCATCGGCCCGCCGCTGGTCACCCCCGACCGCTGGGGCCTCATCGTCCTCATGGTCTCCGGCGCTCGCACCCTTCTCGCCATGGGCGCCATGATGGCCATGATCCAGATCCTCCATCTCGAACGCAAACCGGTCGTCTACGGCGTGCTCACCGGCACCGTCGTCATGATGACCGTCGAAGCTCTCGCCGCCGTCGCGCTGCTCAACCGCCGCGAACGCCTCCGAGCCTCCCCATCTCTCACGCGGAGCCCCGCCTGATGCTCAGTCACCTCCTCACCCTCGCCGCCGGCAGCCCCGCCGACCACGTCTACAACCACGTCCACCTCGGCGCCAAAACCGCCGACGGCTGGTGGCTCTGGTCCGGCAACCAGGGCAACCTCGTCCTGAGCATGTTCATCCTCATCGGCCTGGGCTGGTTTGTCGCCTCCCGCGTCGCCACCGGCCCGCAGGCGCAGGGCACCGACCGCTACATCACCAAGAACCGCTTCGCCCACATGGTCGAAGTCATCTGCGTCTACCTGCGTGAGGAAGTCGCCCGCCCCCTCCTGGGCGCCCGCACCAACCGCCTCATGCCCTTCCTCTGGACCCTCTTCTTCTTCATCCTCGTCAACAACCTCCTGGGCCTGGTCCCCCTCCTCGACCTCGTCCACCTCGTCAGCAAGGACGCCAAGGCCGAGCACGCCACCCTCTTCGTCGGCGGCACCGCCACCCAGAACATCTGGGTCACCGCCCTGCTCGCGATCATCTCCGGCATCTTCTTCAACGCCGTCGCCATCCGGCACCTCGGCGTCTCCGGCTATTTCAGCCACATGACCGCCGGCGCTCCCTTCCCCGCCAGCATCATCATCTTCGTCCTCGAACTGCTCAGCCAGATCCTCATCAAGCCCTTCGCCCTCGCCCTCCGTCTCTTCGCCAACATGACCGCCGGGCACATCCTGCTCGCCACCCTGTTCAGTTTCGCCGCCTATCTCGTCACCGAACCGTTCTACATCGGCGGGCCCGTGACGCTCATTTCCGTCGTCGGCGGCTTCGGCATCATGCTGCTCGAACTCTTCGTCGCCTTCATGCAGGCGTTCGTCTTCATGTTCCTGACGACCGTCTTCATCGCGCTCATGGACCACCACGACCACGAGCACGACCACGACCACGCACACGATCACAACCACGAGCATGGGCACGCGCACGGGCACGCCCACGCCAAAGGCCACGAGCACGCTCACGCGTGAATAACGGGCCCGCGCAGTCGGCCTCCGCCGCCCGCGCCCCTTGTCGCTCCCCGTGCACCAGTCTCCCCGTTAAAGGATCACGCATGAAGAAGCTCGTTCGCACGCTGCTCCCGCTCTCCATCCTCGGCGCCGCCGCCTCGCCCGCCATGGCCCAGACGGCCGCCGGCGCGTCCGACGGCAAGGGCTACGCCGTCATCGGTGGCGGCCTCGCCGTCCTCGGCGCCGGCATCGGCATCGGCCTCATCGGCAAGGGCGCCACCGAGTCGATGGCCCGCCAGCCCGAGATCGCCGGCAAGGTTCAGACGGCGGCCATCATCCTCGCCGTCTTCATCGAAGGTGCGACCCTCTTCGCCGTCGCCGCCGGCTTCCTCGCCTAATCCTTCCGAATCAACCATCCGTGTCCCGGGGCCCATCCGCCCCGGGCCGCGTTCCCGACATCTCAACCGCTCCCGTTCGTTTCACCCCGATCATCACCCCGCCCTCACGAGGACGCTCATGACCACCCTGCGAGTGCTCGCCGCCGCCCTCTCCCTCGCCGCCGCCGCGGCTGTCTCCGCGCCCGCCGTCGCCGCCCCCGAAGCGGCCCCCGGCGCCGCGCCCGCCGCCGCCGCCCATGCCGACGATCACGCCGGCCACGGGCACGCCCCCGGCGAGCACGGCCACGAGAAGGTCGGCGCCATGCCCACCGCCAAGCAGGGCATCGCCACCGCCGCCACCGCCCTGGTCGTCTTCTCCATCACCGCCGCCTTCCTGGGTCTGGTCGTGTGGCCCAAGATCACCAAGGGCCTGCAGGACCGCGAAGACAAGATCCGCAACTCCATCGAGGAAGCCGAACTCGCGCAGGAGCAGGCCAAGGCCGCCCTCGCCCAGTACGAGCGCAACCTCGCCCAGGCCCGCGCCGAAGCCCAGAAGATGCTCGACGACGCCAAGGCCCAGCAGCAGGCCATCGCCGCCGACCTCAAGGTCAAGGCCGAGGCCGAGCTCGCCCTCATGCGCGAGAAGGCCCGCCGCGATATCGACCTCGCCAAGCGCGCCGCCGTCAGCGAGATCCAGGAATACGCCACCGACCTCGCCACCCGCATCGCCGGCAAGATCCTCCAGCGCGACATCAACCCGAGCGACCAGCAGCGCCTCGTCACCGAGTCGCTCGCCGAACTCCAGTCCGCCGGCCGCAACTGATCGTCTTCACCCGCCACTTCCGCACGCTCCCGGCCCACCGCGCTCACGCCCTCGCCGCCCCGCTCACCGGACACGCCCATGCCCCTCATCGACGCCGCACCCGACGCTCTCGCCCGTATCTACGCCCAGTCCCTCTTCGACCTGGCCAAGTCGGACGCGGGCGGTGGTGGGGGGGGTGGGGGGGGTGGGGGGCAGCGTGTCGAGCAGATCCTCTCCGAGCTCGAGGACATCCTCGAACTCGCGCGTGAGGACGCAAAATTCGGCGAGTTCCTCGCCTCGCAGATCCTCCCGGCCGCCAGCCGCGCCCGCTCGCTGCAGAACATCTTCGCGAACCGCGTCGACCGCTTCACGCTCAACTTCCTGCTCGTCTTGAACGCCAAGGACCGCCTGGGCCACCTGCCCCCGATCGTCGCCGCTTTCGAGCATCTCGTGCAGGAGTCCTTCGGCCGCGTCGAGGTCGACGTCTACACCGCCGCCCCGATCGACCCCGGCCAGGTCGCCGAAATCCGCGACCGTCTCCGCTCGATCCTCAGCCGCGAGCCCGTCGTGCACACCTACACCGACCCGACCATGGTCGGCGGCCTCCGCCTCCAGATCGGCGACCAGCTCATCGACGCCTCTGTCTCGACCCGCCTCCGCAAAATGCGCGACAAGCTCAACACCTCGGCCACCGCCGAAATCCGCGCCCGCGCCGAACGCCTGATCTCCGAGTAACCCGAGTCCACCCCCCCCTCCCAGAGGGAGGGGGCCGGGGGGTGGGTTCCGCACGTACCCCAGGCCCACGCACACCCCGAGACTCGCTCCCCCCTCGGCCCTCGGCCCTCGGCCCTATCCCCTCGGCCCTTCCCCTCCCCTACCCCCGCGGCGAGATCCAGTTCCACACACTCCACCCCGCTGCATTCCCCCCAGCCTTGCCCGGCGGCGGCCCCCCGGCCCCAGGCGCGCCGCCCACGCGCCGTCCCGCCGCGTCATCCATCTGCCGCCCCGGCAACGCCGCGATCGCCTCCGCCGCCGACCCGAACCCGCGCAGCACGTCCAGCCCCGCGGAGAAATACGCGTCCCACGCCGCGTCCAACCCTTTGACCAGCCGGCTCGCCGGGATCAGCGGCTCCTCCGGCCGCAGCCCCGTCATCACCCGATACCCGATCTCCACCACCGAGCGCACTTCCTCCCGCACCATGTCCATTCCCGCCGACCCCTCGCCCGCGCGCTCGTCCAGCAGCCGCGCCAGCCCGTACAGCTCGATGATCAATGACCCGTGCCGATCGACCAGCACGTGCTCCCACGACACCGGCCCGTGATGCACGATGCTCGTGCCGCCCGCGCCATCACCGCCCGCCCCGCCCGTGTGCGCATGCCGCAGCGCGTCGAGCAACTGCTCCAGCGCGTGCTCCGTCTCGTTGGGCGAGAGTTGCCCGAGCTTCTCCCGCACCAGCCGCGGCAAGGGCCGCACCCCATCCACATCCCCCGTAAACGGCGTCACGATCCACGGGTGCCCCACCGGGTCCCACACCAGTTCCTGAATCCGCAGCACGTGCGGGTGCTTCACCGCGGCCGCCGCCTCCACCGCCGCCCGCACGCGCTCCCGCTCCCGCTGCCCACGCACCACCGGCAGCCGATACAGCACATGGCTCGTCTGATCCTGCTGGTGCAGGGCCGCGAACCGCGCCGGCGCCTCCCGCCCGCCCCGCGCCGTCACACTCCCGCCCGCCGCCCCAGCAGCCCCGCCCGCGGCATCACCCACCACACCTCCGCCCGCGCCACCCCCGCCCGTCCCGCCCGCGCTCATCCCACCCACGCCCGACCCGTGCGCTCCCGCCCCGATCGCGCCGATCCCATCCGTCTCCGGGCCGAGCAGGTAATCCACGCCCCCAACCACCCCGCCCACCAGCCCCCCCGGGCCGACCGACCCCGCCGCCCCTGAACCCGTACCACCCGCCGCGCCCGCCGCCCCGTGAGCCATCGCCGGCCCCCAGAACGCCAGCGCCGCCGGCAGTTCCCGCGTCAGCACATACACACCCACCGTCGGCTTGCCCGCCAGTTCGATCATCCGGCGCCCTCGCCCGCTCCCCGCCGAGTTCAAGAACCCAAGCGTATCGCCCCGCACGCCGCCCTGCGCGTGCCTCGCCACATCCACCCACACCCGCCCCACGCGGCAACGCCCGCCACACCCCGCAATCGTTCACGCCGCCGTCTCGCCGTCGCCCCCGCCCACCCGGTCTACACCCGGTCCACTCACCCCCGCCGAGCGCCGATAAACTCCCCACGATGTCCCCGCCGCCCAACCACGCGTCCTCGCCCAACTCGTCCCCCAACTCCGCCGCCAGCGCCGCCCCCGGCCAGCCCGCGGCGCAGACGCTCAACCACATCCGCGACCTCTTCGCCGCCCAGCCCGCCACCTTCAGTTTCGAGTTCTTCCCGCCCAAAACCCCCGACGCCGCCGAGGCCCTCTTCCAGGCCATCGAAGACCTCCAACCCCTCAAGCCCTCCTTCGTCTCCATCACCTACGGCGCCGGCGGCTCCACCCGCCAACTCACCCACGACCTCGTCCTCCGCCTCAAAACCCGCGGCGTGCTCTGCCCCGTCCCCCACCTCACCTGCGTCTGCCACGCCCGCGCAGAAATCCACGACATCCTCGCCCGCTACGCCGAAGTCGGCATCGGCAACATCCTCGCCCTCGGCGGCGACGTCCCCCAGTCCCTCCCCAACTACGACCGCAACACCGACGACTTCAAACACGCCGCCGACCTCGTCCGCTTCATCGCCGACTTCAACGCCAAAGGCCTCCACCCCGACGCCCGCGGCTTCGGCATCGGCGTCGCCGGCTTCCCCGAAGGTCACCCCGCCACGCCCAACCGCGTGAAGGAGATGGACTACCTCAAGGCCAAGGTCGACGCCGGCGCCGACTACATCGTCACCCAGCTCTTCTTCGACAACCGCGACTTCTACGACTTCCGCGACCGCTGCGGCCTCGCCGGCATCAAGGTCCCCATCATCGCCGGCATCATGCCCGTGACGTCGATCCCCGGCATGCTCCGCATGGCCGACCTCGCCGCCGGCGCCCGCTTCCCCGCGCCCCTCCTCCGCGCCCTCAACCGCACCAACAACGACCCCGAAGCCGTCCGCCGCGTCGGCGTCCACTGGGCCACCGAGCAGTGCCGCGACCTGCTCGACCACAACGTCAAGGGCATCCACTTCTACACCCTCAACCGCTCCTCCGCCACACGCGAAATCTACCTCAACCTCGGCGTCAAAGATTCCCTCGGCTTCATGCCCCACCTCCCCGGCAAACGCTGATCTCCACCCGCTTCGCGCACCCGCATCCACCCCCTCCCAGACGAAGGGGGCAGGAGTTGGGCTCTCATCCACCCCCTCCCAGAGGGAGGGGGCAGGGGGTGGGTTTCTGTATCTCCAAGCCCCACCCGCCGCACGCACAACCACCGCTTCGCGCCTTCGAGCCTTCGCGTTCAACCTCCCCCTCCGCGCCTCCGTGCCCCCTCCGAGCCCTCTGTGGACGGCTCCCCCTCCCCGCGTCACACCTCCACAACCATCGCCACCGAGTTCCCGCCGCCCAGGCACAGCGCCGCCAGCCCGCGCTTGCCGCCCGTGCGCTTGAGCTGGTGCAGCAGCGTGGTCAGCACGCGCGCGCCGGACGCGCCGATCGGGTGCCCGAGCGCGATCCCACCGCCGCACACGTTCAACTTCGACTCCGGGATCTTCAGTTCCCCGATGTTGCACAGCGCCTGGGCCGCGAACGCCTCGTTGATCTCGAACAGGTCGATGTCGCCGACGCTCAGCTTCGCCTTCGCCAATACGCCCGCGATCCCGGTGATCGGGGCCGCGAAGATCTCCTTCGGCGCCACGCCCGAAGTGTGATACGCCACGATCTTCGCCAGCGGCTTGACGCCCAGCGATTCCGCCTTGCTCGCGTTCATCACGATCACCGCCGCCGCCCCGTCGGAGATCTGGCTCGCGTTCGCCGCCGTCACGGTCCCGTCCTTCGAGAACGCCGGCCGCAGTTTGCTCACCGCTTCCAGCGTCGTCTCCGCGCGGATCCCCTCGTCCGCGCTCACGCCCGGCGACTTCTTGTCCAGACACTGCTCCCCGCTCAGCGCGATGGTCTCGTTCTTGAACCACCCCTGCTTCGTCGCCTCCGCCGCCCGCTGGTGGCTTTGCACCGCGAATCGGTCCTGCTCAGCGCGGCTCACCTGGAACTTCTGCGCGATGAAGTCCGCCGAATCCCCCATGGCGCACGCCTCAAACGCGCACCGCAGCCCGTCAAAGGCCATGTGATCGTCCATCGCCGCCGGGCCGTATTTCACGCCCTCGCGCACGCGAGCGAAGTGGGGGGCCGCCGTCATGTTCTCCATCCCGCCCGCGATCACGCACGCCGCGTCCCCCGCCTTGATCGCCGCCGCCGCCCGCATCACCGCCTCCAGCCCCGACCCGCACACCTTGTTCACCGTCATCGCCGACATCGTGTCCGGCAGCCCCGCCTTCAGCGCCGCCTGCCGCGCCGGGTTCTGACCCACCCCCGCCTGCAGCACACACCCCATCAGCACCTCGTCCACGCTCCCCTTCACCGCCGGCACATCATCCAGCACCGCCCGGATCGCGTACGACCCCAGCACCGGCGCCGGCACCTTGCTCAGCCCCCCAAAGAACTTCCCGATCGGCGTACGACGCGCGGCGACAATGACTGGAGTGTTCATGCCGCACTTTAGGAACCCGCCCCGCCCCCGACGCCCACCACCCACGCACCCGCCCGAATCTTGGGCAAACCCCGGCCTCCCCCGCCCACGCATAAACTCCCCCAATGCCCGACCTCGACCGCATCATCCTCGACCCCGCGATCCTCGCCGGCAAACCCGTCGTCCGCGGCACCCGCCTCAGTGTCGAGTTACTCGTCGGCCTCCTCGCCCACGGCTGGTCCCAGGCTGAGGTGCTCGCCAACTACCCGGGCCTCACCCGCGAAGATCTCCTGGCGTGCCGTGCCTTCTTGCTGCCTACGACAAGCAGATCGCTACGGGTTAGGAGAACGCAGAGTCTGCGGAGGCACCGCGATCGTTGACAGCCTGATTCAGACGGGCCGCTGAGGAAATTAAACGACCGAACAGTGCTGGGAAGAACGGGAAGCATCGCTTTACTGCCTCCATCTTCGCCTTGTCGAATCGCATCTCTTCCGAGGCAACCAGGATCGACTCTTCGACCGAATCATGCACAGCGACATACTGCAAGTCTAGTTTAGATTTATCTGAATATTCTACGCAGATAAAAACTAGCACATTAAAGTCGGCGTGCATGTTTGGCCTTATGACAAAAACTCTTTCGTGAGGCGGCCCGCACTGAAAGAAGTCGAACGCCCACTCCGAGACGCGCAGAAAACACTCCGTTGAAGTCGCATTTATCGGAAGTCGAAGTTCATTCAACAGCCTCGTCATGAACGGTTGCAGTACCGCCTCTTCGACAATGGGCGTGTTCATTTCATGAGCAAGACCGAGTACGTCGTCTTGACCAAAACGACGAAGTGCATGAGGCCATAGTTTGGAAGTGATTGAAGATGGTCGTGTAGTGAGAAATAGCGCGGCATGATACTCCAGAAAGCTGCGGTGGGCATACGCAAGCTCGAGACCATCCTGTATGTACACGCACACCGACTCGCGAAGATCCCAAAGAAACTTCTCCGGATTCACCGTTACGTCGCATAGCTTTGCTGATTTGGCAATAAACAGACACAAATCCGATTGGGTAGCCTTTGTTTGATTTTTCACATACATCTGCATGCTGGTGCCGCATAGCACTGCGATAAAATCGTCCATAGCAAGTCCGCAAGATATATGTCGCTTGTAGCCGTCCTTGGTCGCATCATGCCGGTTCCAGAGGGCTTCGAACGCCTGGGCGTAAAACAAATGCCGCTTCAGGGGAATGTCTGCATTGGACAGGTGCGACAGGAACATGATGGTGAGCAGTAGCGGCACAGAGGCAAATGATGCATGCTGGTCATACAGGCGCTTGCGCAACTCGCCTACAAACCGGTCCTTGGTGCTCTTGTCAAAGTTGAGTTTCTCGACAAGTGCTACTGCCCGAGCTTTGTCCAAACCTTGGACTGTCCACTGGCGAAATGAAGACCATCCGATAAATTCGTCGTCCGGCCGCGAGGAGACAATCACCGGCGTGTCAGCGGATCGTTCTGTCAAGAGCCTAATTTGCATGCGAACTTCCTGCCGAAGCTCAGGATCAACTTCGTCAAAGCCATCCAAAAAGACGGCCAGCAGCCCTTTGTCAAGCAACTCTTGAAACTGATCTCTAGTTAGTTCTAGCTTGTGTTGCGAGAGCAACAGGAGCAAATGGTCGACGATGTCTGTCGACCCAGCGTTTACGTTGCGTAGATCAAAGAATATGGGAAGTGAATTCCCAGTGGCGACAGACCCAAGAAACAAGTGTCGCATAAGCATGGATTTGCCGGCGCCGCCCGTGGCGGTGATTATGTGCTTGGTCCCGTGCGAAAGCAGTTTTGTCCAGCTGGCGAGGTGAATGTTTGCACTGCCTGATTGAAGATCAAGGTCTACGTAGATATCGTACAGCTCGGCAGCAGTCTCGCGGTTCAGCAGGGTCTTGACGCGGTCATGGCGAGCGGACGCGGCTGCAAGATATGCAGGCAGTTCTCGCTTCCAGGTGAACTCAAATTGTTCCGCTCGGTTGCTGAGCTTTTCTCTAAGGGTGTCCAAAACGCGCGTTACCAAATTTGAGGCGATTGTAGCTAGCAATTTGTTAATAATGACATCTGGGTTGATTTCCATGGTCGCCTCCGTCACCGGACGCTGGCATTCTAGTCGAGAATGTGTCTTGGTGCAAGTGCGGTATTCTCAAGCTCTGCGTAGAGTTGCGGGAAGCATGCCTACCACCGCCAACGCTTCCCGCCTCCTCGAAGTCCTCCTCCTCCTCGCCGCGCTCCCCACCATCGCCGCCTTCGTCCTCCCGCCGTCGCTCCTGTTCCCCGCGCTCTGGCTGCAAGGCCTCATCTGCCTGGCCATCCTGCGCCGCGACCCGGCCTTTGAACGCGCCTGGCTCTGGAACTTCGCCGGCGTCCGCGCCGCGATGCCCGGCATCCTCCTGCGCCTCGCCATCGCCGGCGTCGCCGCAACCGCCGTCCTCGCCGCCTTTGAGCCCGATCGCCTGCTCGCCTTCCCGCGCGAGCGCCCGCAGATCTACGCGCTCGTCATGCTCTTCTACCCGCTCCTGAGCGTCTTCCCGCAGGAACTCGCCTACCGCCAATACGCCGCCCGCCGCCTCGGCCCGCTCGCCCTCGGGCCCCGCGGCTGGCTCATCACCGGCATCATCTTCGGCTACGCCCACATCGTCATGCACAACTGGATCGCCGTCGCCCTCAGCACCGTCGGCGGCATCATCTTCGCCCGAACCCTCGAGAAACACCGCTCCCTCGCCGCCGCCTGCATCGAGCACGCCCTCCACGGCTGCATGCTCTTCACCATCGGCTGGGGCTGGTACTTCTACATGGGCGCGGGGCGATAACACAGACGCAATACGCCCTCCCCCGTCGGCGTTGAGCACGGCAGGAGGAGTTTCCATGCCCCCGCGAGCGTCCGCCCGCCGCATGTTTGCCAACATCCCCGTCCTTCTGGCTGCGTGCCTCGCGCAGGTCGTCGCGACACCCGCCGACGCTCAGGCGCTGCGGGAGCAGTCGATCGCGCCACAATCGACCGACCCGCAAATCTCCTCCTGGACGGCCAATCACGCCGTGGTCATCCATACCGACCCGGCCGCACGCCGCGGCGAGCTCTGCCTCTTCCTCCACGGCCTCGGCGGCACCGGCCAAGGCGCCCGCGACCTGCTCCGCACCGCCGGCGAACTCGGCTACCACGCCCTCGGGCTCACGTATCCCAACGACTGGAGCCCTTTCGTCGTCTGCGCCGGCGACCCCGCCTGCCCAGAAGCGCTCCGACGCGAGATCGTCGACGGCGTCGACCGCACACCGCTCATCACCGTCGCCCGCGCTGATTCGATCGAGAACCGGCTCATCAAGGTGCTCGCCGCCCTGCACGCACAGCACCCCGACGAAGGCTGGGACGCGTTCGTCATCGACGAGGCGATCCAGTGGGACCGCATCACGCTGTGGGGGCACTCCCAAGGCGGCGGTAACGCCGGAGTCATCGCCCGCACCCATGCCGTGAGCCGGCTGTGCACCTCCGCGCCCGCCGCCGACGGCGGCCCCGGCAACCCCGCCGCATGGTGGAACGCCTTCGCCACCCCGCCCACGCGCTGCTTCGGGTTCTGCCATGTGCAGGACGCACTCACGGCCAAGGTCGCCTTCTGGAACGCGCTGGGCATGCTCGGCCCCGCGACCGACATCGCCGTCACCCCTTCCCCCTTTAACAACGTCCAGCAACTCTCCTCGTCCATCGAGCCCGCGATCCCGGGCCAATACCACAACAGCGTCGTCATCGACTCCGTGACCCCGCGTTCTTCGAACGGCACGCCGGTGTACAAGCCCGTCTGGCAATACATGCTCACCGCGGCGGGCTCTGGCGGCGGCGGCAACCCCAACCTCCCCACGTGGAACGACGTCGTCTTCGCCACCGCACCCACCTTCACCGGCGACACGCCCCTGCGCATGGACATCTTCGCCGCGACCTCCGGCACCGGCCGCCGCCCGCTCCTGCTCTGGATCCACGGCGGGGGCTGGCAATCTGGAGATCACAATCAAGTCCCCGCCTTCGCGCTCAACCTCCGCGCCCGCGGGATCACCGTCGCCACCGTCGGCTATCGCCTCTCGACTCAAGCCGCCTTTCCCGCGCAGATCCACGACTGCAAAGCCGCCCTCCGCTTCCTGCTCGCAAACGCCGCCCTCTACAACATCGACACCGCCCGCATCGGTGTATGGGGTTCCTCAGCCGGCGGGCACCTCGCCGCCTTGATGACCACCAGCGGCGCCAACCCCGAACTCGAAGGCGATGTCGGCGGCAACCTCGCGTTCACCACCCCCGTGACCGCAGGCATTAGCTACTTCGGCCCGACCGACATCCTCAACATGCAGCCCGACTGCACCGCTCAGGCCATCGGCTGCTCATTCAACCACGACGACCCGGACTCTCCCGAAAGCCGATTGCTGGGCGTGTCTCAACCCGGACAAGGACTCGCCTGGCTCCGCGCGAATCTGTCCAACCCTTCGCCCCCGTTCCCCGCCCTCGCCCACACCGCGGCCCTTGCCAACCCCATCACGCACATCGATCCGAATGACCCGCCGGTCTTCATCGCGCACGGCGACCAAGACCGCACCGTGCCGATCGGCCAGAGCACCCGACTCCGCGACGCGCTGGCCGCCGTCGGCGTGCCCCACGTCTACACCACCGTCGCCGGCGCCGGGCACGGGGCTCTCGGGGCCGCGACCGATACCCAAGCCGCCGACTGGCTCGTCGCGCGCCTCATCGGCCCCTGCCCATGCCGCGGGGACATCGACTGCTCCGGACAGGCCACCGTCCAGGACTTGTTCACCTTCCTCGCGGCCTGGTTTTCCGGCGGCCCAGCCGCGGACTTCAACGCCCTCGCCGGCGTCACGCCGCAGGATCTCTTCGACTTCCTCGCCGCCTGGTTCGCCGGCTGCTAGCCCGGGCATCCGCCGGGTTTCGCGTGTCGGCGTGCTCCCCCCTCCGGAATAGCCTTGGCCCTCTTCCGGAGCCATTCACCATGCCGCCCACCGCCGACGCGCACGTCACCCTCCCCGCCGACTCCAACCAGGCCCTCGGCCTCGCCGAATACGCCCTCAAGTTCATCTGGGCCAAGCCCGGCGACGACGGCTTCGCCGAGCCCGATCCCGTCGTGCTCAAGAAGACGGAACTCTTCCACACCGACGCCTGCATGTGCGGCGTCTCCGCCCTCGCGCTCGGCACCAACGCCCCCGTCCTGCTCCGCCAGGAAGCACTCGCCTACCCCACGCCGCCCGTCGGCACCGGCACGCTCGGCCCCGGCGAAGGTCGCCGTGGTTTCGGCGCCACCGTCTTCGGCTCCGCCGTCCCCGTGCAGCCCGAGAAGGCCATCGTCGCCAACAACGCCGCCGTGCGCGAGTGGGACTCCAACGGCACCAACTTCGGCTTCAACCCGAAGCTCGGCCACACCGCCGGCGAGTTCGGGCACAACGACTTCTACGCCGTCCCCGTCGCCGCCGCGCAGATCATGGGCCTGAACGGCGCGTTCGCCCTTAAGGGCATGATCCTCCTCGACGAGATCCGCGGCCGCCTCGCCGAGGTCTTCAGCCTCAAGACCTACAAGGTCGACCACGTCGTCCACGGCGCCATCGCCTCCGCCATCACCTACGGCGCCATGCTCAAGGCCACGCCCGAGCAGATCGAGTCCGCCGTCGGCATGGTGCTGGCCCACTACATCCCTTTCCGCGCCATCCGCGCCGGCAAGCAACTCTCCGACTCCAAGGGCGCCTCCGCCGCCATCAGCTCCGAAGCCGCCATCCTCGCGATGAAGCGCTCCATGGCCGGCTTCCTCGGCCCGCGCGACATCTTCCGCAACCCCGAAGCCATCTTCTGCCTCTTCGCCGGCAAAGACGCCGAACGCGCCGGCCACCCCGACGCCGAAGCCATCAAGAAGGGCAAGCGCTCGCCGTTCGACCTGGTCCTGGGCCTCTCCGGCACCGACTTCGCCGTCATGGGCATGCACTTCAAGCTCGGCCTCTACGAGCACCAGTCCGCCGGCGCACTCCAGGGCCTCATCGACCTCATCAACAAGGCCCCGAACCTGCTCGACGACGCCGCCGGTAACAACATCCAGCGCATCGTCGTCACCGCCTACGAGCCCGCCTTCGGCATCATCGGCGACCCCGCCAAGCGCGACCCGAAGACGCGCCAGTCGGCCGATCACTCAATGCTCTACCTCGTCTGCACCAAACTCCGCCGCGCTTTGGAAGCCCGCCAGGCCGGCGCGCGGGAGTTCAACTTCCAGAACCTCATGCTCCTGCCCGACGACTTCTCGCACCAGGCCATCCACCACCCCGTCACCCGCGCCCTCATGGCCAAGATGACCTTCGAGCACGGCGGGGCCGAGTACGACCGCCGCTACCCCGACGGCATCCCCACCTCCATCCAGATCCACGCCGCCGACGGCCAGTCGTTCGACTCTGGCCTGGTCATGTACCCCTCCGGCCACGCGCGCAACACCACCGCCGACCTCGACGCCATCCTCGCGCACAAGTTCCGCCAGATGTCCCGCATCACCCTCGGCGACAGCGCCCCCAAGGCCGCCGCCGAAGCCCTCGTGAACCGCTACGCGAACGTCCAGAGCAAGTCCGCCGCCCAGATCGCCGCCATCCACGACTTCCCCCTCACCATCCACGGCCGCTTCGAATAAGCCACGAACACCACCCCGCGGCGTGACGTCTCCCGCCCCGAGTACCTGGGTACCCCCACGCTCCGCGTGGGGTCGGCATCCTCACACCTTCGCGCTCAACCCCTCCTCACCCCGCCCGCTTCAGATACACCATCCCACCAACCACGGCCGCCGCGATCCCCCACAGCCCGCCCAGCGACGTGACGAAGAACGGCTCCACGCACAACACCACGCCGCCCAGCATCACCAGCAGATCCGCCTGCTTCTTCCCATAGATGAACAGCCCGGTCCCAACCAGGCTGATGAACATGCCGGACAGCATCACCGCGGGATGGTCAAGATCGATCATGCGCACACCTCCCGCGCACCATCGACCACGCCGCCCGCCTCCACCGCCCCAACGTCCCACAACCGAACACCCGACCCAACCGCACCGCCGCGCAACCCTCCAAGTCACCGCGTAGCGCGCTCAGATGCTCTCATCCCCTCCCAGACGGAGGGGGCAAGGGGTGGGTCTCTTGGATCGCACTCCAAACCTTCTCTCCTTCGCGTATAGCCCGCCTCCCTCCGCGCGCTCTGTGCCCCTCCGTCACCTCCGCGGACCGGCTCTCTCCTAATCTCCCGCAATGCCCACCACCTACCTCATCACCGGCGCCTCCCGCGGCCTTGGCTTTGAGTTCGCCCGTCAACTCCTCGCCCGCGGCAATCGGGTCATGGCCACCGTCCGCGACCCCGCCGGCGCTCGCGAACTCATCCGCCTGGGCGCCTGGGTGCTCACGCTCGATGTCGCCTCGCCCGAGAGCATCGCCGCGCTGCCCGAGCAGATGCGCGGCGAGCCGGTCGACATCCTCATCAACAACGCCGGCGTCAGTTCCACCTCCAAGTCCATCGCCGACCTGGAGGCCCGCGAGCTCGCGCACGTGCTGTTCGTGAACGCCGTCGCGCCGCTGCTGGTGACGCGGGCAGTGCTGCCGCACCTGCGGGCCGCGCCCGTACGCCGCGTCGTGCAGATCACCAGCCAGCTCGGCTCGATCACCAACAACACCGGCGGCTCCAGCTACGGGTACCGGGCCAGCAAGGCCGCCCTGAACCAGATGAACCGCAGCCTGGCGAACGAACTGGGGCCGGAGGGGTTTACCTGCGTCGCGATGCACCCGGGCTGGGTGCGGACGGACATGGGCGGGCCGGAGGCGACGCTCGCCGTCGACCACGCCGTCTCGACCATGCTGGGCACCCTCGACGGGCTCTCCCGGGCCGATAACGGGCGGTTCATCAACTACGACGGGACCGCGCTGCCCTGGTGAAACCCGTCCGGCGAGATCCGGACCGGAAAAAGTTGGCCGCCGTCCCGGTCGATAGCGATATCAGAGGCGGGCCCACGGCACCCAGCCGGCCCGGGAACGGATGATGAACACGACCAACATCCAGCACATCCGCACCGCCTTCAACGCCGCCATGTTCCGCGGGCCGGACTTGGCCGAGGGCTTCTTCGCCCGCCTGTTCGAGGCCCAGCCGGTGATCCGCTCGCTGTTCGCGCCCGACGCGTCGCAGCGCGACCGCGACGTGCTCGCGGCGCTCAGCGTCCTGGTCAAGAACCTGCACCGCCTGGACGCGATCGCGCCGCTGCTGGAAGACGCCGGGGCCCGCTGCCAGCGTGCCGGCGTCCAGCCGCACCACTTCGGCGTCGCCCGCGAGGCCCTGCTGGGCGCCCTGAAGGATGTCCTCGGCCCGAAGTGGACGGACGATCTGGAGGCGGACTGCCGCGAGGCCCTGGACGCGGCCGCCTCGATCATGATCCGTGCCGGCGGGCGGGCCCGCCTCCGCGCCGCCTGACGCGCTGCCGACCACCCTCTAGACTCGTGCCCCATTTTCCGATCGCGGCCGCGCGCCGCGATGTCGCTTTCACGAGAACACCCATGATCCGCCGTACCCATACCTGTGGCCAGCTCCGTGACCAGCACATCGGTCAGCCCGTCGCCCTGTCGGGCTGGGTCAACTCCTACCGCGACCACGGCAACCTGATCTTCATCGACCTCCGCGACCGCTACGGGCTGACGCAGCTGGTCTTCGACCGCGAGGACGGCGGGGCCGCCGGCATGATGGACGCCGCCGACAAACTCCGCAACGAGGACGTCATCGCCGTCCGCGGCGTGGTCC
The DNA here is from genome assembly GCA_964615765.1 of uncultured Phycisphaeraceae bacterium. Lineage (GTDB taxonomy): Bacteria > Planctomycetota > Phycisphaerae > Phycisphaerales > UBA1924 > CAZTQN01. The sequence goes on along the minus strand of CAZTQN010000004.1, from coordinate 142,564 downwards.
GCACGCGCGTCGGCGGCGCCAACCCGAAGCTCGCCACCGGCACCATCGAGATCATGGTGAAGGAGCTCGAAGTGCTGAGCAAGACGGCCAACCCGCCGTTCCTGCCGGACGACATGGCCAAGCTGCCCAACGAGGAGATCCGCCTCAAGCACCGCTACATCGACCTGCGTCGCCCGAAGATGCAGAGCATCCTCTCGACGCGCCACCGCGTGCTGCAGGCGACGCGCCGCTACTTTGACGAGAACGGCTTCCTCGAGGTCGAGACGCCGATCCTGTACAAGTCGACGCCCGAGGGCGCGCGCGAGTTCGTCGTGCCCAACCGGCACGTGCCCGGCTCGTTCTACGCGCTGCCGCAGAGCCCGCAGCTGTTCAAGCAGATCCTGATGGTCGCCGGGTGCGACCGGTACATGCAGATCTGCCGCTGCTTCCGCGACGAGGACCCGCGGGCCGACCGCCAGGCCGAGTTCAGCCAGGTCGACCTCGAGATGTCGTTCGTTCGGCGTGAGCAGGTGATGGAGATGATGGAGGGCTTCGCGCGCCGCCTGTGGAAGGACGTGCTCAACATCGACGTCCCGCCGCTGAAGGTCATGTCGTACCGCGACGCGCTCGAGACCTACGGCATCGACCGCCCCGACACGCGCTACGCCCTGCACATCAAGGACATCTCCGAGTTCGCCGCGAAGACCGACTTCGGCGTCTTCAAGACCGCGCTCGAGAAGGGCAAGGACCGCCCGCGCTTCAACTCCAAGCGCGGCGTGGTCAAGTGCATCGTCGTCCCCGGCGGGGCCGAGAAGCTCACCCGCAAGATCACCGACGGCTACACCGAGTTCGTCAAGGGCTTCGGCGCCGGCGGCGTCGCGGTCGTGAAGGTCATCAAGGGCGAGGACGGCGGGCCGAAACTCGATACCGGCATCGCCAAGTTCCTCGAGCCCGTTAAGGCCGAGTTCCTCGTGCTCACCGGCGCGAACATCGGCGATACTGTGCTCTTCGCCGCGGACACCTACTCCGTCGCGACCAAGGCCATCGGCGAACTCCGCCAGAAGGTCGCACGCGACATGGACATGGTGCCCAAGCCCGGCGCCGAAGGCGGCCCGTGGAACTTCCTCTGGGTCGTCGACTTCCCGATGTTCGAGCGGAACAAGGAGACGGGCAAGTGGGTGGCGATGCACCACCCCTTCACGTCGCCGCGCGACGACCAAATGCAGGCGTTCCTCGACGCGGCGGACGACGACGACAACACCATCGAGGCGATCGTGAGCGCGGGCTACGACATGGTGCTCAACGGGTCGGAGATCGCGGGCGGCTCGGTGCGCATCCACAACCAGGACGTGCAGAGCAAGGTGTTCCGCCTGCTGGGTCTGTCGCCGGAGCAGGCGCGGGAGAAGTTCTCGTTCCTGCTCGAGGCGCTGTCGTACGGCGCCCCGCCGCACGCGGGGATCGCGTTCGGGCTGGACCGGCTGATCATGCACCTGACGGGCACGGACAACATCCGCGACGTGATCGCGTTCCCGAAGACGCAGATCGGCGCGGACTTGATGACCGGCGCGCCGAGCCCGGTGCCGGACAGCCAGCTGCGCGAGGTGTACGTCAAGAGCCTGGCGGCGGACGAGGGCGGCAAGCCCGCGCCGGCGGGGCCGCGCTGATCGCGCACCGCGGCGAGTGCGGCGGCGGCCGCGGGTTTACGCCCGCGGCCTGTGGAGATGGAGAACGCACGCGGTCCGGCGGTTCCCCTGAGCATGAATTTTTTTGCTCAAGAGAGTGAAATTTTGCCGGTTAAAGCTTGCATTATGAGTCGGCAGCCGGCATACTACACCTGTCGTCTGTGGATTCGCTCTCGCGGGTACCGGGCTGAAAAACGCCCAAGACCAGCGAACAACTCAAACGCTTGAAGCCGTGCTGCTTCGGGTCGTCGGTCGAGAGAGACCCCTGTCCTCGCGTGCACTTTGCACCGCGGGAACACGGCGGGGTGTGCTCGTGCCGACACGTGTGAGATCCAAGACGACGCGTGGGCCTGGACGCTCTCGCGGCAATGAACATCAACTGCTCGACCTGTGTGGAGCGGCCGAGCGGGAACAAACTTTCTCTCTCCTCACGAAGCCCGGGTGGAAACACACGGGCCTTTGTTTTTTTGTGCTCTGCTGGCGGCTGGCGCTCGGCGGCGGCGCGCCGAAGCACGCCGCCGCGTTGAGTCGTCACCGCGCCGCGATCACCGAGATCACATCGCCGAGCCGAGGCCCATCGCGCGGCGCCACGTGCTGATCTGGCCGAAGTGGATCAGCGTGTGCCCGGTGAGCAGGAAGTTCACCGCGGCCCCGACCGTCGGGAACATTTCCGCCATGCGCCCGCCCATCGGGTTGGCGCGGAGGAGCGTGTCGTCGCTCACTTCGACCAGCGCGGCCCGAACGGCCTTGAGCCCGTTGATGCAGTGGGGGACCAGCACGTCCATCGCCGGGTAGATCTTCCCGGCCGGGTCGTCCAGGCACTCGGTCCCGTTCTTGAACAGCGCTTCGGTGTTGGGCAGGCGGGCCGTCACGCCCTGCGGCAAGCCCAGGAGGTCCATGCACGACGAGTGGTACAGGCCCAGGTGCCCGTACACCCACGCCGGGTGGTTGCAGCCGATGCGCTTGCCGGCCTGCTCAGGCAGACGCGCGAAGATCGATGGCGTGACGTCCTTGACCAGCGCTTCGGCGTAACCGAGCGCGGGCGCGGAACACTGCGCGAGCATGGAGGCGATCGAACCCATGGATTGGCTCCGGAGGAAAATGGCGTGCGGACAACGCGTGAGCGTGACCGTCAAGCGTACCGGCCCGCGCGTGGCCTGCCGCACGACCCGCTGTATCCGTCTGGTGCGTTGGCGCCGCGTCGGTGTGCGGTTGTCACACGCGCACGGCGGCCACGCCCAGGTGGTCCAGCAGCCAGTCCGCGAAACGGGCTTTGTTGATCGGGCCGGGCGTCGCGACCGGGGCGGCGTCCTGGGAGACCAGCGTGGCCTCGATCGTGCCCGCGTCCATCGTCTCCAGCGGGTTGGCGACGATCAGGTCGACGCGCTTGCGTTCGAGTTTGCGGCGGGCCGAGGCCATCAGCCGATCGCGCGGCTCGAGCGCGAAGCCGACCAGGCGCTGGCCCGGGCGACGGCGGGCGGCGCAGCCGGCGAGCAGGTCCGGCGTGGCCTCGAGTTCCAGCGTCAGGCGCCCGGTGGCCCGGGTGAGTTTTTCGGGGCGGTCGGCGGCGGCGGCGGGGCGCCAGTCGGCGACCGCCGCGGCCATGATCAGCAGGTCGCACGCCGGGAAATGCTCGATCAGCAACGCTTCCAGGTCGGCCGTTGTTTGGAACCGGTGCACCGTGAGCGGCGTATGTCCGGGCGATGCGGTGCTCTCGCCCACGGGCGGGGACAGGGGCGTCGGGCCCAGAAGCAGGGTGACGTGCGCGCCGCGGCGATGGGCGGCGGCAGCCAGATCCACGCCCAGGCGACCCGACGACCGGTTGCCCAGGTACCGCACGCGGTCGATCGGCTCGTGCGTCGGGCCGGCCGTGATCAGGATGCGGGCCGCGCGGCTCGGCGGCGGATTGTCCCGCGCGGGCGCGGGCGGCGGGTCTGAGGGCGATTGGGCGGACACGCCAGAGGGTATGAGCGTGTGCGGGCGGCAATCGGCTCTGTGGTTGGCGGCGGTGCAGTTCGCGGCGGTGGTCATGGGTAATGACGGTGGTTGGACGGTGGTGAGACGGCGGGAGTCGGGGTGGGTGGGGGGGACGGAAAGTGGGGGCGGGGGTGGTCACGCTCGGTGCGGGCGGGCACACGGGCGGGGCACTGTCCGCTACGATGCCGCCCGCGCGCGGAGATGACACCGACGCGGACGACGTTGACCCGATCGAACTGGACTCGATCGAACCGGACCCGATCGAACCGGATCCCAGCGGCCCTTTGTTTGTTGCCCGTCGGAACCTGAGGCCTTGGAAAGCGACACATGGCACGATCACGCAAGAAACTCGGTGAGATCCTGCTGGGCTGGGGCCTGGTGAACCAGAAGCAGGTCGACGACGCGCTGGCCAAGGCCAAGGGCAGCGGCAAGCGCATCGGCGAGGCGCTGATCGACATGGGCGTGCTCAAGGATGATCAGGTCGCCAAGGCGCTGGCGCACCAGCAGGGCATGGAGTATGTGGATCTGGCCGGGGCCGGGATGGCGGGCAAGATCGACCCGAAGCTGGTGCCGGAGGAGATGATCAAGAAGCACCTGATCCTGCCGATGTCGAAATCGGGCGGGCGGCTGCAGGTGGTCGTGCATGACCCGATGGACCTGGAACTGATGGACATGCTGCGGTTCCGCCTGAATGTCGAGGTGGATCCGAAGCTGGCCAGCCGCTCGCAGATCAAGTGGTTCATCGAGAACAAGCTGGGCGGGGAGAACGGGGCGGGCGCGGGCGGCAAGCCGGCGATGACGAGCCTGACGGCCGACGTGAAGATGGTCGAGCAGGGCAAGAGCCTGGTGACGGCGTCGATCGACCGCTCGATCGACAAGTCGGTGGACAAGTCGGTCGACAAGTCGATCGACATCGCGGGCGACGAGGCCCCGATCGTCAAGCTCGTGGCGCGCATGATCGTCGAGGCGGTCAAGATGCGGGCCAGCGACATCCACGTCGAGCCGATGGCCGACCGGGTGCGGCTGCGGTACCGGATCGACGGCGTGTGCATGGAGCGCGACAACCTGCCCAAGCGCATGCAGAACGCGGTCTTGAGCCGCCTGAAGCTGATGGCCGGGATGAACATCGCCGAGAAGCGCGTCCCGCAGGACGGCCGCATCAAGCTGCCCGTGGACGAGAAGCAGGTGGACTTCCGCGTCTCGGCCTGCCCTGCGTATCACGGCGAGAGCATGGTGCTCCGTATTCTGCGCCCCGACTCGGTGAAGATCGGCCTGGCGAACATCGGGTTCGAAGAGGACAACCTGACGATCTTCAACAAGATCATCCGGCGGCCCAACGGGATCTTCCTGGTGACCGGGCCGACGGGCTCGGGCAAGACGACGACGCTGTACTCGGCGCTGGACATCCTCAACCGGCCCGACAAGAAGATCATCACGGCGGAAGACCCGATCGAATACAACTTCGACGGGATCAACCAGTGCCAGATCAACGACAAGATCGGGCTGGGCTTCAAGGACGTGCTCAAGAGCATGCTCCGCCAGGCGCCGAACATCATCCTGGTCGGCGAAATCCGCGACCGGGAAGTGGCCGACATCGCGATCCAGGCGGCGCTGACGGGGCACCTGGTGTTCTCGACGCTGCACACCAACGACGCGCCCAGCGCGATCACGCGTCTGATCGACATGGGCGTCAAGCCGTTCCTGGTGGCGAGCTCGATCCAGGCGATCCTGGCGCAGCGCCTCATCCGCATCTTGTGCAAGGAGTGCAAGAAGCCGGCGGAGGCGGACGAGCTGGACCCGAAGTACCTGTTCCTGACGGGCATCACGAAGGAAGAGGCGCTGGGGCGGGTGATGAAGCCGGTGGGGTGCTCGGTGTGCAACAACACGGGGTACAAGGGGCGGCAGGCGATCTTCGAACTGATGCAGATGAACTCGGAGATTCGCGAGCTGGCGTTCAACCTGGCGCCGATCAGCCAGATCCGGGCCGCCGCGGTGAACAACGGGATGCGCCCGCTGGTGACCGACGGCAAGATCAAGATCCTCCGCGGCGTGACCACGCCGGACGAAGTGTCGAAGATGGCCCAGGTCGAAGGCGCGAGCCCGGAAGAAGCCCGCGTGTGAGAAGGAGTCGCCGCGGGTTCTGGCCCCTGACCTCTGTCCCCTGGCCTCTGTCCCCTTCTTGGCCCCCTATCCCCTGACCTCTCACCTCTATCCCCTATTCCGCGAGACCCCATGTCCACCATTCAGATCGATCGACTGCTCGACACCGTGATCAAGCTCGGGGCGGCGGACTTGCACCTGACGGTGGGCCGCCCGCCGACGCTGCGCATGCACGGGCACCTGCGCAACCTCCAGACCAAGGTGCTGGAGTCCGACGACATGGTGGCGCTGATGAAGGCGATCACGCCGGAGCGCAACCAGCAGGAACTCCAAGAGATCGGTGGGACCGACTTCGGGTTCGCGTACGGAGACGCGGCCCGCTTCCGCGTGTCGGTGTTCCGGCAGCGCGGCGACCTGGCGCTGGTGCTGCGTCAGATCCCGAATCGCCTGCTGACGTTCGAGCAGATCGGTCTGCCCGAGATGGTGCGGGAACTGATCCGCCGCCCGCGCGGGATGTTCCTGGTCACGGGGCCGACGGGGTCGGGGAAGACCACGTCTTTGGCGACGATGATCGACTTCATCAACCAGACGATGGACCGGCACATCGTGACGATGGAGGACCCGATCGAGTATTACCACTACCACAAGAAGTCGGTGGTGAACCAGCGCGAGGTGCACAACGACGTGCCGTCGTTCGGCGAGGCCCTCAAGCGCGTGCTCCGTCAGGACCCGGACGTGATCCTGGTCGGCGAAATGCGCGACCTGGAGACGATCGAGGCGGCCGTGCGTGCCGCCGAGACGGGGCACTTGGTGTTCGGGACCCTGCACACGACCGGGGCCGCCAAGACGATCGACCGTCTGGTCGACGCGTTCCCGCAGCAGCAGCAGAACCAGATCCGCGTGCAGCTGTCCACGGCCCTAGTGGCAATCCTGAGCCAGGTGCTGCTGGCCCGCGTGGATACCCAGGGGATGGTCGCCGGGTACGAGTTCCTGGTGATTACCCCGGCCATCCAGAACCTGATCCGCGACAACAAGTCGTTCCGCATCGACTCGATGATCCAGACCGGGAAGAAGTTCGGGATGCAACTGCTGGACGACCACCTGTGGTCGCTGTACATGCGCGGCATGATCTCCCCGGAAGAGATGATCGACAAGAGCAAGAACCCGGGCGACCTCCGCGACAAGGTGCACAAGCTGGGCCGAACCGTCGGCCGGGCCGAGTGGGACCTGGTTGACGAGGACGGTGGCGCGGCCAAGGACGGGGCCAAAAAGTAAACCCGTCCCCCGCCCAGACCGCTTCAAAAGCAACGAGTCGGAACGTTCCTGGGGGTCAGAACGGCGTTTTTTTGCGGAACCGGACCGGCCGGGGCCGCGATACAGGTGTACAGCGGGGCGGCCGGTGGTCGATCGCTGAGGCGATCGGTCACGCGTTGGTAGCCGCCCGGAGGACCCGGCATGTCGGTGGATCCCGCGGAACTCAAGGGCCGGAAGATCGGCCGCGTGCTGACGAAGCTCGGCAAGGTCACCCGTGAGCGGGTGCACGAGGCGCTGGCCATTCAGCAAACGCGCAAGGCGCCGCTGGGTCAGATCCTGGTCGAGCTGGGGTACTGCCAGTCCAGGGATATCCAGGAGGCCTTGGCCGGGCAGGCGGGGCTGGCGTACGCGGATCTGAAGTCATTCGCGATGCCCGATGACGTCCGAGACTCGATCGCGGCGGAGACGGTGCAGGCGTACCAGGTTGTGCCGATCGAGTACAACCCGCGCAGCAAGCGGCTGAAGATCGCCATGAAGAGCGCGGACAACTTCCGCGCGGTGGACGACCTGCGGCTGCTGATGGGGTTCAACGTCGACGCGGTGGTCGCCGACCCGGGGGATGTCGACGCGCTGATCAAGAAGCACTACTCGCGGCAGGAGTCGATGTCGGAGGTGGTGTCGGACCTGGCGAAGGACGACAAGTTCAAGGCGCTGGCGGGGAGCAAGACCGGGGCGTCGATCGATCTGGACGCCCTGACGGAGGCGGCGGACGACAACAAGGTCGTGCGGCTTCTGAACCTGGTGCTCTTGCAGGCGATCAAGGATCGGGCCAGCGACATTCACTTTGAGCCGTTCGAGCACGAGTTCAAGATGCGGTACCGCATCGACGGCGTGCTGTACGAGATGGTGCCGCCGCCGAAGCACCTGGGGCCGGCGATCACCAGCCGCGTGAAGGTCATGGCGAACCTGGACATCGCCGAGCGCCGCCTGCCGCAGGACGGGCGTATCGAGCTGAATGTCGCGGGCAGCCCGGTCGACCTGCGTGTGAGCGTGTTGCCGACGATGCACGGCGAGAGCGTCGTGATGCGCGTGCTGGACCGCAGCAACGTGCAGCTCAAGCTCGATCGCCTCGGGCTGCGCGAGGACGACCTGACGACGTTCTCGAAGCTGATCAACAAGCCCAACGGGATCGTGATCGTGACCGGGCCGACGGGCTCGGGGAAGACGACCACGCTGTACGCGGCCCTGGCGAGCCTGAACGACATCGAGACCAAGATCCTGACGGCGGAGGACCCGGTCGAGTATGACATCGACGGGCTGTGCCAGTGCCAGGTGAACAACGAGACGGAGACGACGTTCGCGAAGCTGCTGCGCAGCTTCCTGCGTCAGGACCCGGACATCATCCTGGTCGGTGAGATCCGCGACCTGGAGACGGGGAACATCGCGGTGCAGGCGGCGTTGACGGGGCACCTGGTGCTGAGCACGCTGCACACCAACGACGCGCCGTCGAGCATCCTGCGCATGGTCGATCTTGGGCTGGAGCCGTTCCTGCTGACGGCGACGATCGAAGGGATCGTGGCCCAGCGGCTGGTGCGGACGATCTGCCCGGACTGCAAGGCGCCGTTCGTGCCCAAAGAAGAGGAACTGATGGAGCTGGCGCTTTTGCCCGAGGATGTCGAGGGCAAGAAGCTGTTCCGCGGGACGGGGAAGAAGGACGGGCAGCCGTGTGGTCGGTGCCACGGCTCGGGGTACAAGGGCCGCATGGCGCTGTTCGAGATGATGTCGATGAACGACCATCTGCGCGAACTGATCATGAAGAAGGCGTCGACGAACATCCTGCGGGACTATGCGCGGAAGTACGGCATGCGGACGCTGCGCGAGGCCGGGCTGATGGCCATCTACGAGGGCCAGACGACGATCGACGAAGTCGTGCGCGAGACGATCGCAGAAGAAGGGTGACGCGAGCCGGTCCACAGAGGGCTCGGAGTGGGCTCGGAGTGGGCACGGAGGGCTCGGAGTGGGGTGGGGATGGGTGGGGGGTGGGTTGGTTGCGTCGCGTTGCTAGAGCCTCGCACCGGATGGAACGGATTGAAGTGGAGCAGTCATGGCGACTTTCCTGTATGAAGCGTTGAACTCGGCCGGGAAGCCTCAGAAGGGGACGATCGAGGCCGGGAATACGGAAGAGGCGATCCAGCGGATCAAGGGGCAGGGCTTCTTCCCGACGAGCGTGCGGGAGCAGAAGGGGAAGAAGGACGCCAAGGCCGGGGCGCCGGGCGGCGGCGAGGCGGCCCCGGCGAAGAAGAAGAAAAAGAAGGAGATGTCGTTCTCCTTCGGGGGCGTGAAGGCCAAGCACCTGACGCTGTTCACGCGGCAGCTGTCGACGCTGCAGGACGCCGGGCTGCCGCTGCTGCGGTCGCTGCAGATCCTGGAGCAGCAGCTCAAGCCGGGCAAGCTCAAGAGCGTGCTGCAGGACGTGTGCGAGGACGTCGAGGGCGGGACGTCGCTGTCGGAGGCGATGGCCAAGCACCCCAAGGCGTTCAACCGTCTGTACACGAAGATGATCGCGGCGGGCGAGGTCGGCGGGGTCTTGGACATCATCCTGCAGCGCCTCGCCGAGTTCATGGAGAAGGCGCAGAGCCTCAAGCGCAAGATCAAGTCGGCGATGATCTACCCGATCGCGGTCGTGCTGATCGCGACGATCATCGTGACGCTGATCATGTGGTTCATCGTGCCGAAGTTCGCCGAGATCTTCAAGGACTTCGGCGTGCCGCTGCCGGGCGTGACGCGGTGGCTGATCGGCGTCTCGAACTGGGTCGCGGGCAAGAACCCGGGCATGTTCCCCGGGCAGGGCGCGCTGATCATCGCGATCATGCCGTTCATCATCTTCTTCGGGTTCAAGCTGATCCGCAAGGCCAAGCCCGGGAAGGCGGCGACGGACATCCTGATCTTCTGGCTGCCGGTCTTCGGCGGGCTGGTGAAGAAGACGGTGACGGCGCGGTTCACGCGGACGCTGGGCACGCTGATCGCGGCGGGCGTGCCGATCCTTGAGGCGATCCTGATCACGCGGGACACGTCGGGCAACTACGTGTTCGAGAAGGCGCTGACGAAGGTGCACGACTCGATCCGCGAGGGCGAGAGCTTCGCGGGCCCCTTGCGCGAGGCGAAGGTGTGCGACCCCATCGTCGTGAACATGATCGACGTCGGCGAAGAGACGGGCGACATGGACGTGATGATGATGAAGATCGCCGACAACTACGACGAAGAAGTCGACGTCGCCGTCAGCGGTCTGATCAAGCTCATCGAACCGCTGATGATCGTGTTCATCGGCGGGGCGGTGCTGGTGATCGTGCTGGCGATGTTCCTCCCGCTGGTGTCGATGATCGAATCGCTGCAAGGGGGTGGCGTGTGAACAGCCACCACCACGGGCGAGCGAAGACGCGGCGGGCGGGCGCGGGGGCGGGGGTGAGGGCCAGGGACGGCGGGTTCTCGCTCGTCGAGATCATCGTCGTGCTGGCGATCATCGCGCTGTTGTCGTCGATCGCTGTGGTGGCGGTGTCGCGCGGTCTTCGGGGCGGGCGGGACGCCGGGGAGCGGCAGTTCCTGACCAGCTTGCGGATCGCCAGCGAGCAGTTCAAGCAGAAGTTCGGGTTCAACGTGCCGGTGCTGGATGACCCGATGGGCCCGATGACGGGGATGCAGCCGGACGCGACGCCGCGGCTGCGCGACCTGCTCCGCGAGGCGCAGGACCCGGTGCCGGACTTCAACGACTCCTATAGCACGAACTCGGTGGGGTACTACCTCATCGGCGCGGGCGACAAGGACATCGACGGCGTGGACGGGCCCGGGTACACGCTGCCCAAGACGGAGCGCCCGACGGAGCGGAGGGGCGTCTTCTCCAAGCGCGGGCAGACGTACGAGGCGTTGATCGACGTGAGCCGGGACCGGACGCGGTTGCGCGTCGGGACGGGGAACGTCGGGCCGACGTTCGAGGTGCTGGACCGGTGGGGGCGGGCGATCCGGTACTACGGGTGGGAGCCGAGTTTTTATGACGCGGCCAACCCGCCGCCGGACCCGGGTCGGAAGGGTCAGATCCGTCTGTACAACATCCCGACGGTGGTGTGGCAGGCGGCGGTGGCGGCGGCGGCGGGGACGGCGGAAGTGCAGCGGATCGCGGCCCTGGGCAGCGAGGCCGAGCGGGTGGCGCGGGCGGCGGATCTTGTGCCGGAACTGCGCTCGACGCGGTACGCGGTGATCAGCGCGGGGGACGACGGCGTGTTCGGGATCAACCCGAATCCGCTGCGCGACCAGCCGGTGGTGGACGACCTGGTGGAGCTCATCAAATGACACGCGGCGCACACGGTCGGAACGCGTTCACGCTCATCGAGATCCTGGTGGTGATCATCATCATCGCGCTGCTCGCGACGGTGGCGATCCCGAGCTTCCAGGCGATGATCCGCGGGAGCGAGGAGACGCTGGCGGAGGGGCAGCTCGGCACGGGTCTGCGGCAAGCGCGGGACGCGGCCCTGCGGGCCTCGAGCGGGTCGGACTCTGCGGCGGCGTTCGTGTTCACGGCGGACGGGCGGTGCGAGATCGCGCCGTACGTGAAGGTGACGACGATCACCGATGTCGAGATCGTAGACGGGCAGCCGTCGGAAGTGGTGCGAGATCTGTTCGTGCCGGCGCCGGGGCTGTCGCCGGTGTCGCTGCCGCGGTACTGGACGGTGCGCGGGTTTGTCGGTGCGGGCGTGGTGCAGGACCAGGTGGCGGACGGGTGGTTCACGTCGCTGGGGATCGGCGGGGCGCGGTACAACGGGCGCGAGGCGAACTGGGTGTTCCCGGAAACGTCGTGGCACAACCCGCTGGACTTCCAGGCGGGCGCGGCCCGGAACACGTTCATCGTGCGCTTTGAGGGCGGGACGGGGCGCGTGCTGAACGGGGAAGGGCGCGAGGCGCTGCTGCTGTCGCCGGATATCTCGACGGAGGCGTTCTCGACGGGCGGGCCGACGGCGCAGGCGGCGTCGCGGCTGCGGTACCTGATCGGGAGCGACCCGGCGCGGTACGTGCGGACGGTGCTGCAGAGCGGGGTCGCCGTTGCGGGCGGGTTCACGACGAGTGAGCGCCGGTTCGTGCTGGGGCGGCAGAGTTCGGACATGATTCTGGCGCGGCCGGTGTCGACGATCGCGCTGGCGAGCGAGCGGCTGCTGGCCGAGGCGCTTGGGGCGCGGCTGACGGAGCGGAATGCGCTCTTGGAGTACTCCGCCGAGCCGCGGGCGAATGACCTGACGATCGGGGCCCGGTTCGTGGACGGGGTGACGGCGTCGAGCGTGAACCGTTGGATGAACGGGGACACGAACCTGAACGGGACGGTGGGCGACACGGTGGACGGCGTGCGGGACGAGTTCCTGGCGAAGATCTACGTGTTTGACCGGTACACGGGCGCGCCGCGGCGCGCGGAAGTTGAGCCGGAGACGCGCCAATGAACAGGTCCGACCTTGTCCGCCGCATGAACGCGGGGTTCACGCTTATCGAGGTGCTCATCTCGATCCTGATCCTCGGGCTGGGGCTCTTGGGGCTCGGGGCGCTGTTCCCGGCGGTGATCCGCGAGCAGCGGCAGTCGAGCGACCGCGTGTCGGGGCTGATCGCCGAGAAGAACCTGGCGGCGGAGTTGCCGGTGCTGCTGGGGGTCGATGAGCCGGTGCGGTACAGCGTGCGGCGGGCCGGGGCGCGGGTGGAGGTTGAGGCGTCGTACGCGGGTCTGGTGTCGGTGATGGAGCCGTGGACGGTTCTGAACAACGAGCAGCCGGCGCAGAAGTTCTCGATGGGCCGGAACCTTGGGTTGTGGGAGACGGGGTGGAACTGGGCGGGGTTCGCGGATGGTGCGGCGAACGCGGCGGGCGAGCTGCGCATCGGCGATGCGACGGCGGCGCCGACGAACGTGACGGACCGCGAGTACGCCGTCGAGTTCCCGGCGAGCGTGCGGGCGGAAGTCGAGCGGCTGGAAGCGCAGATCCGCAGCGCCGGGATCGCGGTTGGCGAGCGGCGCGTGCGGCGGGTGATTCGTCCGTTGCTGGTGCCGGTGATCGAGCGCGTGAACCTTGGCGCGGGCGAAGGGGCGGGGACGCCGACGCTGGTGTGGGACGTGGTGCCGGGGCGCGTGCCGGTGGACGTGCTGGCGGCTAATGGGGACGCGCAGGCGGGCGACCAGATGCACCTGGCGGTGTTCGTGCGCCGCGTGGACCCGGGGATCCGGGTGCCGGTGGGGTCGACGCTGCGGGGCGTGCTGGCGACGGGGGACGCGCTGCCGGTGGCGGTGGGGACGCGGTCGGGGGATGACGCGAACCAGCCGACGTTCGACGGGCGTGGGGAGTACAGCCTGGTGGTGTCGGCGTTCGGGCGCGACAACCGCGCGGGCGCGACGCCGCACTTCGAGTTTGTCGACACGCCGGACAGTCAGTCGCCGGAGTCGTTTGATGAACAGCGGCGGTGGGTGCGCGTGCTGGATGTCGAGGACCCCGTCGGGGCGCAGATGGCGCAGGTGGGTCAGCAGCTCATCGACAACCTGGGCAACGTGTACACGGTGGAGCGTGTGGAGCGGGACCCGGTGGCGACGTCGGACGTGGTGCGGCGGATCCGGCTGAACCCGGCGCCGGCGATCGCGGACACGCGGCTGGATGCGAACGGGCGGGTGCGCCGGCTGCAGCAGTTCATCTTCACGCCGCAGGTGCCGGTGGCGGCGCTGGTCGTGCCGGTGCGGGTCTCGGAGGTGACGCCATGATGCGCGATCAAGCCAATCGGGACCAAGCCAAACGGAACCAGGCGCAGCGAACCGCCGCGCAGGTGGCGACGCGTGCGGGCGCGGTGGAGGGCGCGAAGGAGCCCGGCGGGTTCACGCTGATCGAGATGCTGGTGGCGGTGGCGGCGGTCGGGCTGATCGCGGTCGGGATGGCGAGCCTGTTCGAGCGCACGGGGGACACGGTGCGTGCGGGTCGGCGGCTGGCCAACCTGAACGAGCAGGCGTTGATGATCGAGAAGACGCTGCGCGAAGACATCGAGGGCATGAGCCGCGGGGGGTTCTTGGCGATCCAGCATCGGCTGGCGCCGGTGCGTGGGGATGACTTGCAGCCGGCGGAAATCGCGCTCAACACGGACGACCGCGGGCCGCGGGCGCGCCGGATTGATTCGATCATGTTCTTCCGCGAGGGTCGGTTCACGACGCAGCGGGAGCCGGTGCACCCGTCGCGGACGGCGGTGGGTCGGGCGGCGCGGGTGTATTACGGGCACGGGCTGCCGCAGGCGCTGAGCCAGGCGAACGTCGACGCGTACACGCCGGCGCTGCACGACACGAACGACGACGGGCCGGGCATGCAGCGGGCGCCGGGCTTCGGCGAAGCGGGGCCCAGCGAGTTTGCGGGGCGGTGGATTCTGTTGCGGCATGAGACGGTGCTGTCGCCGCCGCGCTTGTCGGAGTCGGACGAGGCGGCCCGCGGGGCGCAGTTTCCGCGGGCGGGTCGGTGGGCGGACAGCCGCTTCCAGATCGCGCTGCAGCCGGCGGCGGGGGACGTGTTCCGGCTGTTCAGTGCGTATCCGGAAGGTGCGGCGGGATATCCGCAGGCGCTGCTCCCGCGGGATGCGGAGCTGGTGCGGCCCGTGCAGGGCGCGGGCACGGGCGTGCCGCGGTTTGAGTCGGGGATTGTCGACATCGCGTCGACGGACCTGGCGGCGATCCGGGCGCGGGTGCTCGGGGCGCAGCCGATCGGGTATACGGACGCGGCGCGGGCGGCGGCGCTGCGCGACCTGGAGCGTGTGGAAGAAGCGGACCCGGACAATCCGGGGCGGACGCGGCCGGCGCCGTTCGCGCTGCAGCGGCCGGACCTTGACCCGGCGGTGCGCCGACCGTTCGACGTGACGCGGGCGCTGGCGGCGGGGCCGAACAACTCGGCGCTGGCCGTCCGTCAGGACCCGGCGCGGCTGGGGGATCCGGTGGGGCAGGTGTGGCCGGTGCCGACGGCGGCGCGGATGAAGGCGTGGATGCTGGACGCGTTCCCGGCGGATCCGTACCCGGTGGGTCGGGATGGGATCGAGCTGCGCGTGCGGTGCGAGCCGTCGCCGCCGGACCTGCTGGGGACGGTGGCGGGCGGTCAGGCGTGGCCGGACGACGAGCCGTGGCGGCGGACGGATCAGTACATGCTGTCGGCGTCGAACTTCGTGATCGGGTGCACGGAGTTCATCGTGGAGTGGTCGTACGGGAACGTGTACCCGACGACGGGGCCCGGGGCGCCGGCGAATCCGGATCTGCGCGGGCGGATGATCTGGCACGGCTTGCCGCGTGCGGTGGACGCCGACGGCGACCCGACGACGGCGGACCTGCTGGTGGCGCACCCGTACAACAGCGCGGACGCGGCCCAGCGGGTGGTGTTCGAGGAGTATGACGCGGATCTGAACGGGGCCGACCCGCAGACCGGGGCCGGGCGGTACCCGCGCGGGTTCACGGATCTTGGCGCGACGGGCAACCGGACGTCCAAGCACGTGTTCGAGACGGGCTTGATCCACGAGCCGGCGCCGCTGACGAGCAACGAGTGGAACTTCCCGGATCAGAACGGGCCGGCCCGCGGGGCCGAGACGCGGCTGTTCTCGCTGTTCGGGTATGTCGACCCGACATTCGGGTGGACGGATCCGACGGCGGCGGACGTGCGGGACCGGGAGCCGATGCCGGGCGAGCCGTCGCAGGCGCCGGTGCCGTGGCCGAAGTTGATCCGCGTGACGATGTCGCTGGTGGACCAGAGCGACCCGTTGCGCGAGCAGTCGTACCAGTTCGTGTTCCGCGTGCCGCGTGGCGGCGAAGACGCGGCGCGGTAAGGCGCGCCCGGCGGGCGTGCTGGTTTGGTGGGCGGGGAATGGTGACATGCGGAGCGTGCGAGCGTCTCCGCGAGTGACTCAACCGCGAGCGCGGGCCCACGGGGGCGCGAGCGCGGCGGTGAACGAGGTCGGGAGTTCGAGCGATGCAGCGGACGAGCACGGACATTTCAGGCCGGTCGCACGATGACGGGCGCGGGGCGGCGGGGGCATCGCCCCGGCGGCGCGTGCGGCTGTCGCGGCGCGGGACGATCCTGCTGCTGGTGGTCGGCGTGTTGGCGCTGATGTCGATCGTCGCGCTGGTCTACGCGACGCTGGGGCGCTCGGAGCGGGCGTCGACGCAGACGGCGACGCGGGCCGAGGCGCAGGTGGATGTCAGCGGGGACATCGCGGACTACGTCACGCGGGTCATCGGGGAAGGGGCGCTGGCGCGGTATCCGGAACTGACGGTCGACAACCTGAAGCTGCCGGCGGATTACGACCAGGCGGATTCGCGGCGGGCGGAGTATCGCCGCCGCGCGTACGACCTGCCGGGCGTCGATGAGCGCGCGGTGAGCGTGGGCACGCCGGACGCGCTGCAGGACGAGGTTCGGTGGGGGACGCACCGGTTCACGGCGTCGGGGAGCTTTGAGCCGCTGCGGGATGCGCCGGCGGGGGCGCCGGCGTTCTTTCCGTACTGGGCGCCGGACCCGAGCAACGGGCCGAGCGGGGCGGACTTCGAGCGGCCGCGCGAGTATCCGTCGCCGTTCCTGGCGTCGGCGGAGCCGACGTTCATCGCGACGCCGCAGGATGTGACGACGAACCGTCGGACGGACACGCTGGTGAGCCCGGGCGGCGGGCGGACGGTGCCGGACGGCCCGTTCCGGCTCAAGCGCGACTGGGCGGCGATCAGCAACCTAGCGCCGAGCGGGAACTTCGTGAACCTGGCGAACCTGCGCGGGAACTTTGACGCGGAGAGCGGGTTTGGCGTGGATGAGACCGGGCGGCCGCGGCTGAGCGATCGCCTGACATTGTGGGACGCGGACGGGCGCCAGCCGGCGAGCGTGCCGATCGGGCAATCACCGGATCGCCCGCTGACGACGCTGCGGTGGGACGGCGAGGGGGCGCGGTACAACCGACCGGCGGATTGGTCAACGAACCAGTTGCACGCGTTTCGCCCGATGGTGGACGTGGAGTTTGAACCGGGCGACGCGCGGTACCTG
The DNA here is from genome assembly GCA_964615765.1 of uncultured Phycisphaeraceae bacterium. Lineage (GTDB taxonomy): Bacteria > Planctomycetota > Phycisphaerae > Phycisphaerales > UBA1924 > CAZTQN01. Next base: position 125,517 of record CAZTQN010000004.1, on the reverse strand, counting down.
TTCAACCAGTGGGCCGACGCGGACGGGGACGGGTTCTCCGACTCGCGCTGGTTCGAGCTGACGCGGCTGAGGTTCTCGGCGGACCCGGCGGATCGCGACCGGCCGTACATCGCCGAGCCGGTGATCCGGGCGCTGGCGCAGTCGGGCGTTGGCGAGAAGATCCGGTTCTTCGCGGCGGTGCGCGTGGTGGACAACGCGTCGATGGTGAACGTGAACACGGCGCGGGACTTTTTCTCGACGCCGACGTCGGACGTGCCGGCCGGGGCGACGCCGGCGGACATCGACCTGCGGCGCCTGCTGACGATGCAGGACTATGGCGTCGTGTGGTCGCGGTATCAGCAGATGCGCCGGCTGCTGGAAGAGGGCGCCCCGTACGCGTTCATCCCGCAGGGCCCTTTGAACACGGCGGAGGACTACCAGGCGTACCGGCTGGATGTGACGGGCGCGGACGCGGCGGAGCGCACCGTCGGGTATGCGCTCGGGATCGCGTCGTACGCGGCGCTGCGGGAAGCGACGCTGACGGGGCGGACGGCGCAGGACCGGGATCTGCGGTATTTCTCGGAAGGCGACGACCAGGGGCCGCAGGGCGACCAGTTGTCGTCGCGGCGGCCGCTGACGGCGGCGCAGCGGGCGGAGCAGTTCGATCGGTTTGCGCGGACGGACGGCCCGCTGACGTCGGCGACGGCGCTCGGCGCGGCGCGGGACGGGGCGCGCGGGCTGGGCGTGCCGTTCGGGCTGGCGGATGAACTGGAACTGCGCACGTTCAACGGGGTGAACGACCCGCAGGCGACGTCGCGCCTGGAGAGCGTGCTCGGGGCGCGTTGGCGGCAGAACCTGGGCGGGCAGCGGTCGGAACTGCTGAGCGTGCTGCGGGACAATCGGTCCCTGGCGACGGAGAAGCGCGGGCGTGATGTGCCGCAGTTGCCGGCGGATGCGCCGGTGAACGACGCCGACCCGGTGCCGGCGGACCGGGCGCTCCTGGCGTATGCGGTGGACGTGCGGCGGCTGCTGACAACGGTGAGCGGGGCGCGGCCGATCGTGGACGGGCCGGACGTGAACGCGCGCGGGCAGGCCGTGGCGCCGCGGGTGAAGGTGGACGCGGTGGCGGCGCTGAACGCCGTGCGCGACGGGGTGTACGGGGTTGATGTGGCGCGGGACGCGCTGGCGGCGGGCGGAAACCTGAACGCGGATCAGCAGGAGCAGCGCGACCGGCACACGCGGGCGCGGTACGAGGCGGTGCGGCAGATCTTCGCGGGGTACATGAACGCGCTCAACCCGTTCAGCGATCAGCGGGCCGCGTGGGACCTGGCCGAGACGCCGGCGCGCGGGCTGTCGTACGGCGGGTCGGCGGAAGTGGCGATACGGACGGCGGCGCGGATGGCGCTCAACCTGGTCGATGCGTTCGACAAGGACCGCCCGCTGCCGAGCGTTGGCGATGACACGCTGGCGACGGACGCGCTCGGGCCGGCGTGGTCCAACCGGGCGACGGCGCCGCAGTGGCCCAACAACGACATCAACGGGGCGCCGTTCTCTCGCGCGGCGGAGAAGATGGCCGTGGATGAAGATCCGACGCCGACGGCGATGACGCTGCTCGTGACGCGGAACGCGGTCGACGAGCGGCTGGGGACCGACCCGCTGCGCGTTGGGGCCGGGCCGGGGAACGTGGACGACTTTGTGCAGGACCCGCGCGGGCTGTTCCTGGAGCCGGACGAGGACGATCGCGACGAGTATCCGTGGCCGGCGCTGTTCATGCCGTCGGGCGATCCTCTGGTGGCGGACTTCGAGCGGCACGGGCGCACGGACCCGAACCCCGGGCGCGTGGTGACGGACGCGGCGGCGAACCAGACGCAGAACGTGCGCGCGGTGGAGCTGCAGGACCGCAAGGACCCGACGGATCCGGATTCGCGGGTGGACCGCGTGAACCTGTTCGGCGTCGAGCCGCAGCCTTTCCTGGTGGACACGGCGTTCTACTCGATCGCGTGCGACGCGCCGGAAGGCACGGGCGGCGACAAGGACGGGACGGCGATCTCGCAGCGGCCGGCGGACCAGGCGTTCATCACGCTCAACCGGAGGCGCGACCTCGAGAATGCGGACTTCATCTGCGACATTCTGGCGTTCACGCTGCACAACCCGTTCGATCAGCGGGTGTATCTGTATCGCGCGTCGGGTATGCTGACGGACGCGGCCAAGCCGCGGTATTACCTGGAGTTCGGCAACCGGTTCTATCTGCTGGCGCGGATGCAGCAGAACGCGTACGCGATCGACACGACGCGGGACGTGTTCCTGGAGCCGGGCGAGAGCAAGGTGTACTACGCGATCAACCCGGCGACGCGGGACGACCTGCTCGCGCGGGTGCGCGGGGTTCTGGGGCCGACGGGCGCGTCGTTCGGCGATGTGCAGCTCTTGGCGTTCCTGCGCCGGCAACTGGGCGACAACATCGAAGAGACGCCGATCGTGATGGTCAATCCGCGGACGTGGGATGTGCCGACGATCGTGCGATCGTCGTACACGCCGCGTACGCCGAAAGTGCAGCAGAGCCCGTGGGATCCGACGCTGGAAGGCTCGCAGGTGGGGACGCCGGGAACGCCGCAGCAGTTGTTTGAACTGAATCTGGCGCCGATCCAGATCTCGCAGAACTCCTTTAGAACGGGGACCGCAGTGTCGCTTCAGGGCGCGGAGCCGGACCCGGCTCGCACGCTGACGGGCGCCGGGGAGGCGGTGGTTGAAGACCTGGAAGAAACGCGGCTGTGGCGCGTGATGCGGACGGACGGTGCGCCGAACGGTCAGGCGCAGGCGGCGATTCCGCCGGACAACAACCCGCAGAAGGACGTCAAGCGTCAGGCGGGCGCTGGTCCGTTCGAGATCAACGAGCCGCGGAACGACCTGCTCGCCGATCGTCTGCGCGACCCGGTGTCGGCGACGACGACGGGGACGATCACGAACCTGATCCGCGAGGCCGCGACGAAGGTGAGGTTCCCGGCGGACGGTGGGAACTCCAGCGCGAGCGGGCTGGACCCGGCGCAGGTGAGCCTTTCCGACTGGCAGGGTCGGGGCAACCGCGCGTGCGGTGCGGGCGGGACGCCGATCGCCGGCGACGGCAACTTCGGCGTGGTGATGGTGTCGATGGCGAAGTTCAGCCGCCCGCTGGGGTATGAGATCGCGGGCGGGTTCACGGCGACGCTGCCGGGCGTGCTCCCGCCGTGGTGTCTTGAGAGCAAGAAGGACCGGGAGGCGGCGTCGGGCGGCGCGCGGGTGTGGAACACGCCGCGGTCGGCGTCGCAGGCGAGCGACGTGGATTGGAGTTTGAACTGGAAGTTCGCGGATCTGAACGACGACGCCAGCCGCGCGCGGGTGATCACGGCGCTGCGGGCGGGCCCGTCGCAGTGGGGGCTGTGCGCGATCTTCAACACGCCGGTGTCGGCGGCGCTCTTTGACGAGCAGGCGCGGGAGCCGGTGGCGAAGCGGCACGAGTCGGGCAATGTCCCGCCGGGGCTGACGCAGCAGGACGTGACGCTGGCTGAGCCGGGGCGGATCGCGGATCTCGCGGTGGTTGGGGCGCGGTCGTTTGCCGATGTGGCGCCGGTGTATGTGGCGCCGTCGCTGTTGAATACGGAGAACCTGACGTCGCCGTCGGGCCTGCCGCAGGCGGTGCTGAACTCAGGGCTGTTCTCGCGAGCGGGGGACTTCCTGTTGCCGCTGGCCGTCGGGCCGGAGCATGTGCCGAACCGTCAACTGGTGACGAACGCGGCGACGGGCGCGTCGCGTCCGGTGGTGGTCGGCGATGTGCGGTCGGTGCGGTTCGAGGCCGAGTGGCTGACGCTGAGCGAAGCGCTGGCCCTGGCGGCGGACTATTACGCGCCGGCGACGGGGATCTACAAAGACTTCGCGCGGGACACGCGTCGTGCGGCGACGAGCGGGCCGACGGCGGCGGTGCCGGTGGTGAAGCGCGGGCAGTTGGTCATCGACGCGTGGACGCCGTTCCTGCGCACGGGCCAGCCGACGAATCCGATGGCACAGCCGATCGGGAGCGGCGTGCCGCTGGCGCTCGGCGTGATGGATCAGTTCCAGGCCGGGCTGGGCGTGGCCAGCCAGTTCGCGTTCACGGCCGGTCAGTCGGGCGCGCCGGTGCGCGGCGAGCTGGGCGATGCGCCGACGCGCGGGTACGGCTCGCTCACGGAATCGAAGCCCGGCGTGGTCAATCTGAACACGGCGCCGCGGTCGGTGCTGAACGTGCTGCCCTTGGTGAGTCCGGAGGCGTGGACCGACGGCGGGACGCCGCTGCGGACGCAGGCGTCGTCGTGGCTCGGGGCGAACGTGGCGGCGACGTCGGCGACTGGGCCGGTGCTGGGCGCGTGCTGCCTGGCATGGGGCGGGACGACGGTGGTCGAGTGCGTCGTGCGCACGCAGGGGCAGTGCACGGGGGCCGGGCGCGTGTGGACGGCGGGCGAGGTGTGCCTGCCGTCGCCGCTGCCGGCGAGCGCGCGGGCCGACGGGCGGCTCGCGAGCGTGTGCGCCGGGACGATCCCGCAGAACGTGGCGACGCTGCCGGCGCCGGGGTTGGCCGTCATCGCGGACAACGTGGTGGATGCGCCGTACCCGCGGCGCGTGCTCACGGGCACGGCGCCGGGCGATGTGCTCGTCGAGCCGGCGCAGGGACGCGGGCTGTTCGACGCGTGGCGCGAGTCGCACCGGTGGGACAACGCGGCGACGCTGCTGGCGTATCGCGACAAGACGATCGAGCCGACGCGCCCGGCGCGCGGGAACCTGAACGCGTTTTTCGATATCGAGTTTGATGACGATGTCCGCGAGAACGCCTCGGGCCGAACGGAGGCGTCGCGGCGCGGGCAGATCATCGGCGGCGCGAACACGGGGCGGGTGCCGAACCGGATGGGCGTGGTCGCGGTGCGCGAGGAGCGCGGGTTCAAGACGCTGGGCGAGGTGGCGCTCGCGAACACGTACGCGCCGACCGGCTTCACGGCGCCGCAGTTCATCGTGCCGACGAACGCGAACAGCGTGCAGCGGTACGGTCGCGTGTTGGATACGAGCGTGACGCCGGCGGTGTTGGCGAACCGCGTGGCGCCGGCGGTGGTGTCGGGCGTGTCGTTCCTGAAGTTTGACGACACGACGCTGGCGCGAACGGGCGCGGCCCGGCCGATCGCGCCCGAGGCGGCGGATGCGCTGCACAATCGGCTCGCGCTCGCGAACGCGCTGACGGGGACGGCGAGCGTGCGATCGGACGTGTTCACGGCGTACGTGCTGGTGCACGGCTACAGCCGCTCGGACGTGTCGGACCTCGAGGACGCGTCGCAGCCGATGATCCCGAGCGTGGTGAAGCGGTACGTGCTGGTGGTGGACCGCTCGAACGTGACGACACGGCTGGACACGCCGCGGGTGCTGATGTTCAAGGAAGTGCCGGCGGAGTGAGCGCGTACCGCGCGGCGGGAGGGCATGGACGCGCCGCGGCGTGGCGGACGCCGCTACGATCGGGCGGTTGCAGGGTGTAGCTCAGCTTGGTAGAGCGTGTGGTTTGGGTCCACAAGGCCGCTGGTTCGAATCCAGTCACCCTGATTCTGAGCGGTGATCGGCCCCAGGCGGGGCTGTACATGCGGTTGCGGTTGTGGTAGAGGGCGAAGGGGGCGGTGGTTCAGTGTGGCGGGCCGGTCGGCGGGGCGCTGGTCAGGACATAGGAGGTCGTGAGCGGGCCGGGCTAGCGCGCGGACCGGGGCGCGTCGAGGCGGAGGCCCTGGTGGCCGATGCGGTTGGAGGGTCGTTGGTCAGTGGTTGTCGCGCCGGTGAATGTCTGGCGGCGCCCACGGTTGACAGTAGACGCTGCCGGTCACCTTCTCGGAGACGAATACTCTCCGCAGGCTGTCCCTGATGTAGACGGAGCCGAAGCCATTGCAGATTCGAAATACTGATGTATCCGGCGGAACGCGATTTTCGACGATGACAGGGTCCATGATCGTGCCGTGCCGCAACTTGCCGGATTGTGCGTGATCGGCGCAGTCAATCGATTTTGCTTGAAACGTCCAGTATTTGAGTGCTGACGGTTCGCCGCGGTCGAAGAGCTGCATGGGAATGAAGACACAGTTCCCAGGTGCGTGCGTCTCGAGCAGCATCCGAACGCGGTCAGAGACCACGTGCAGACCGCTGGTGTTACACGTCACGTCTTGGGGCTTGCCTTCGTACTCAATGGCTGCGTGAAGGAGAAAGTCGGCCGGGAGTACCAGCGGGCCATCGTCGAACCGGATATGGCAGAGGAGGTCATGGGGCGGACAGGGCTCGAGCAGGTCGGTGACTGTGAATCGACCTGTTGACGTGTTCGTCCAGTACCAGAAGGGCGGGTCGGACACAAGGTGCACTTCGCGAACCTTCACGAATGTCGCTCGCCGAGATTGCGGTGCCATCGATGCACGGCATCACAGTAGCACGGAGGGGCGGGGCAGCAATGCGGGGCTGGTGAGTACCACATCCTCCTATAGGCCTAGGCCCTGGTGGCCGATGCGGTTGACGGCGGCGGCGGCGAGGTCAGCGGGGGAGATGTCGGGGCCGGAGAACTGGTCGGTGTGGGAGAGCTCGCCGAAGGGCGTGTAGGCGTATTGGCGGACGAGGTGGCCGGCGTGCGCGTTGGTGGGTGGCCGGTAGACTTGCCCATGGATGGGAACCGCGATGTCGAGGCGGGGGTGGAGGAGGCGGCGTCGTTGGGTGGCGGTGCGTGCGAGGGCGGGTTGTCGGCCGGTGAGCGGTTGGGGGCTGGTATGAGCGGGGGTGGGCACTGCGGCGTGTCGGTGGAGGAGGCGGAGCTGCTTGCGCGGCTGCGGTCGGGGGAAGACGCGGCGTACGAGGTGTTGGTCAGGGCGTATGCGCCGGGGCTGCTCGCGGTCGCGAGGCGGATATCGCGGAGCGAGGCGGACGCGGAGGACGCGGTGCAGGAAGCGTTTGTTTCGGCGTTCCGGGCGATTGAGCGGTTCGACGGCCGTTCTGCGCTTGGCACGTGGTTACACCGGATCGTGGTGAACAGCGCGATCACGGTGGCTCGGCGTGCGCGGCGCGGGCGGGCGTCGTCGCTGGAGGGGCTGTTGCCGCGGTTCCAGAACGGGCGGCACGTTGAGCGTCCGGAGGCTTGGAGACTTGTCACACCGGGTCATGCGGGGGGCGTCCAAGGGGCGGACGCTGTGCGTGCAGCGCTGGCCGACTTGCCGGACGAGTTTCGGGAGGTGCTGGTGCTTAGGGATGTCGAGGGCATGCGGTCGGTCGAGATTGCCGAGGCGCTCGGGATCAGCGATGCGTTGGTGCGCCAGCGGGTTCACCGTGGGCGGCAGGCGTTGATGAAGTTGATGGCGCCGGCGATGAAGGAGTCCGAGTCGTGAGCCAATCTGCCTTTGATCCAGGCTTGCCGGACCGTGCCGCGGGCGCGCCGATGACGTGCGAGGATTGCGTCGAGTTTCTGCTCGACTATGTGGACGGGGTGCTGTCGGCGGCGGAGCGGGCACGGTTCGAAGCGCACTTGGGCATCTGCCGCGACTGCGTGGTGTATCTGGAGAACTACAAGAAGGCGGCGGCGCTGGTCGCGGGCACGGGTGAGCGACCGACGGCCTCGTCGGGGGCGGATGTGCCGGAAGCGATGATTCGGGCGATTCTGCGGGCGCGGGAGGAGAAGCGGTGAGCTCGGGGCGGTGAAGCGGCGGGGGTGGCGGGGGTGGCGGGCGGGACGGGGTGAGAAGAAATGTGAGCGGGTCGTGTCACACGGCGCGTGCGGCGTCCGTCGAAGTCGTGTCGGGGTGCAACCCGGCGGCAGCGCGACGCCCGGCGGCCGCCCGAATGTGTCGGGCGGGGCGTGGGCGTCATATCGGAGTGCGGATCCATGGCGCGACTTGCGATTCAGAACCCTCAGTCGGCGACCGGCAGCAACAAGGAGATCTTCGACTTCCTGCAGAAGAACCTCGGGGTGGTGCCGAACATGACGAAGGTGATGGGGAACTCGCCGGCGGTGCTGCAGGCGTTTGCGCAGTTCAACGGGGCGATGGGCGGGGCGAAGCTGGACGCGAAGGTGCGCGAGGCGATCGCGCTGCTGACGGCGGAGCGGAACACGTGCACGTACTGCCTGTCCGCGCACAGCGTGCTGGGGAAGTTGGCGGGCCTGACGCCGGAACAGATCGGCGAGGCGAGGAACGGCGCGGCGGGGGACACCAAGACGGCGGGCGCCCTGGCGTTCGCGCGGGCGTTGCTCGACGCTCGCGGCGCGGTCACCGACGCGGACGTGGCGAGCGCGCGGCGGGCCGGGCTTGATGACGCGGAGCTGGCGGAGGTGGTGGGGGCGGTGGCGTTGAACGTGTTCACGAACTATTTCAACCGGGCGTTCGCGGTTGACGTGGATTTTCCGCGCGTCGAAGCTCGGGAGTCGGGCGCGGTTCGCTGATGTCGGGGCATGCGTTCGGCGCCCGCGCCGTCCGGCGCGGGCGCCGGCCCTGCACCGCGGCCGGAGTAGCAAACGATGAGCGCAACGGAACTGATCACGCCGCCGTTCACGCCGGAGACGGCGGCACGGAAGGTCCGGATGGCGGAAGACGCGTGGAACAGCCGGGACGCGGAGCGCGTGTCGCGCGCGTATACGGCGGACAGCGTGTGGCGGAACCGGGCGGAGTTCCTGCAAGGGCGGGCGGCGATCCGCGCGTTTCTGGGGCGGAAGTGGGCGCGCGAGCTTGACTACCGGCTGGCGAAGGAGTTGTGGGCGTTTGCAGGGAACCGGATCGCGGTGCGATTCCAGTATGAGTACCGGGACGATTCCGGGCGGTGGCATCGGGCGTACGGGAACGAGAACTGGGAGTTCGACGCGGAAGGGCTCATGAGCCGCCGTGAGGCCAGCATCAACGACGTCGCTATCGAAGAACGCGAGCGGCGGTTTCGGTGGACGGCGCCGGGACCTCGCCCGGTGGATGCGCCGGGCTGCGAGGCGCCGGCCGACTCTGCGTGGCTGATCCGGGACGCGTGATTGGGCGCGTGACGGGCGGCGCCTCAGGTTATTCTTCGATCCAAGGAATGAGCAGGTCGAGGGGGTGCGTCTGCACCCCCACCGCGCTGGCCGCGGCGGGGAGCGCCCGGTGGCGGCGGCGGCCGTCGGGGGTAATGGCGGTGATGCTGGTATAGACGCGGACGCGGCCTTCGGGGGTGATTTCGAAGGGGATGAGCGTGGACCAGTCGGCGTGGTCTTCGCGCCGGGCGGGGTAGGGGGGGAGCATGGGGGCTCGGGGGCGGGCGGTGGAGGCGCTCGGCGGGTCGGCGTCGGTGGGGGCGATCGCGGCCAGCGGGGCGATGGTGTCGGGTGCGAGGGCACGGGCGGAGAAGATGTCGGCGCGGCGGTAGGTGCGCTGCAGCCACCAGCCGCCGGCCCAGTCGCTGTAGAGCGGGGCGAGGAAGCGTTGGGCGAAGGGGGTGATGTCGCCGGGGCGTGTGCTGGCGGGGTGATCGGCGACGCGGATCGGGACGAAGATGGCGTTGGGCGGCGGCGCGGGGATGAGGCAGCGGAGTTGTTGGGCTTGATCCTCGTCGGCGCGGAAGCGGGCTTGGTAGCCGCGTTGGAAGCCGACCATCATGACGGCCATCGCGGCATAGGCGGCGAGAATGACGGCGTACACGGCGCGGCGTACGGCGACGGCGCGGAATGTGCTGGCCAAGGCGCTCAGACCGACGGCGAGCGTGATCGCGAGGCCGACGGTCGGGGCGTAGAACAGGCGCGGCACGATCGGATAGGCGATGCGGACGATGGGGAGCCAGCAGGCGATGAACCAGGCCACGCCGAAGAGCGCGAGGACGATGAGCCAGCGGGATTGAGGCGCGCTGGGCGTGCCGGGCGATAATTGTGCGGCGTGGTGCGATGGTTCAGCGGCGGCGCGACGGATCCAGATGATGGCGCCGAGGAGGAGGGCCGCGGCGGCGAGGGCGGCGGAGATGGGGTGGGCTTGCAGGGCGAGCACGCCGCTGTGGAGGGCGTCGGTCTTCAGGTCGCGCAGGGTGGCGTGATAGAAAAGGTCGCTCGCCAACGCGCCGATGCGGGCGGGGAGGTCGGCGGTGGGGATGAGCGCGCCGGTGGAGTGGCCATCGCCCATGGTGTGCAGGCGCAGGTGGATCAGCGTGTACGTGACGAGCCCGACGCCGGCGCCGAGCACGGGGACCGCGGCCCGCGCGACGGCGAGCGGCATCGGGCGGGCGGGCGTCATGCGGACGTTCGGCTTGCGGGCCCAGACGGCGCCCACGCCGAGGACGGCGAGCGCGGGGGCGGCGGCGGCGGGCTGCTCGTTGAACGCGGCGGCGAGGAAGGCCAGGCCGCCCATCGCGAGCGTGGTGAGCAGCGTGCCGGCGCGGGGGCGGGCGTCGAGCCAAGCGAGGTAGAGATAGGCGGCGAAGATGGTCGCGGCGGTGGAAAGGGCGTTGACGTTGCTGATGTTCCACAGCGGCACTTCGTACCCGACGGGGTAGACGAGCAGGAACATCGCGCCGAGGCCGGCGGCGGGCCAGGCGAGGCCGGCCCGGCGGAGGAGCAAGAACAGGGCGAGGCAGGCGCCGGCGTGCGTGATGGCGCTGAAGATGTGCAGCACGCGATCGTGGTTAAAGAGGGCGGTGTAGACGGGGGCGGCGAGGTAGCGGAAGGCCGGGCGCCAGAAATGGAGCGGGCGGTCGAGGGTGAAGGTGGCGACTTCGCCGGTATTTCGGTTGAACTGGCCGAGCCAGAAGTAGTCATCGTTCCATTTGCCGAGGTCGCCGCGCAAGAAGAGCGCGGCGACGAGCCAGAGCGCGACGGGCAGGAGCCAGAGCGTGCAGCGCCGCCGCCATCTCGGGCCGGGGGTGGGCATGAGGAGGGCAGGGTAGGGACGGAGGCGCGGCGTGGAGCTGGGGGATTTGGCGTGGCGGCAGGGGGTGACGGAAGTCGGTACGCTTGGCGTCCATGAGGGACCGGCGCGGCGTTCGTCGTGCTGGCGTTTTTTGCGGGATCGGGGATGGTGGCCCTGGAGCAGAGCGCGTGATCATGGGAAGCAAGCAACGTCAGACGGGCGCGGGTCGTCGCGCGGGGTTCGCCGTGGTGCTGGGCGTCTCGGCGGTGATGGGGGTGTGCGGTCTGGCGGTGGGCGTGAGTCATGCTCAGGGTGCGGGGGCGGGGGGCGCGGGGGGAGTTGATGCTGAGCCGTCGGCGACGATGCTGCGGTTCCCGGCGGTGAGCGATTCGCGGATCGCGTTCGTGTACGCGGGCGGGATCTGGACGGCGCCGCGCTCGGGCGGGACGGCGATCCCGATCGCGCTCCCGACGGGCACGACGGCGCTGCCGAAGTTCAGCCCGGATGGGAAGACGATCGCGTTCGTCGGGAACTACGACGGCGGGCGGGACATTTACACCGTGCCCGTCGAGGGCGGGCTGCCGACGCGCGTGACGCACCACCCGGGGGCGGAGGCGCTGGCGCAGTGGGGCAAAGATGGTCGGCTGGTGTTCATGACCAGCGGGTTGACGGGCGGGCTGGGGCGGCAGTCGCAGTTGTTCACGGTTCCGGCGACGGGCGGTCTGCCCGAGCAGTTGCCGATGCCGTACGCGGGCTTCGGGACGATCAGCCAGGATGGGGAGTGGGTGGTGTTCTCGCCGCACTCGACGGACAACCGGACGTGGAAGCGATACCGCGGCGGGATGGCGACGGATCTTTGGGTGATGAACCTGAAGAGCAAAGAGACGCGGAAGATCACGGACTGGGAGGGGACGGACACGCTGCCGATGTGGGGGTATCGGCAGGCGAGCAAGACGGTGTACTACCTGTCGGACGCGGGGCCGGAGCACCGGCTGAACATCTGGTCGTTCGACCTGGAGAGCGGGGAGCGGAAGCAGATTACGACGTTCAAGGACGATGACGTGCGGTGGCCTTCGATCGGCCCGGGCCCGCAGCAGGAACGCGGGCGGGGCGAGATCGTGTTCCAGCTCGGGGCGCGGCTGATGCTGCTGGACCTGGATTCGCGCGAGTCGCGGCAGGTTCGGGTGACGATCCCGGGCGCGCGGCCGAAGCTGCGCCCGCAGCTCGAGGACGCGTCGGACACGCTGTACAGCACGTCGATCTCGCCGACGGGCAAGCGTGTGGCGCTGGTGGGGCGTGGGGATATCTGGTCGGTGCCGGTGAAGGACGGCGTGGCCCGAAACCTAAGCCGCACGAACGACCAGTTCGAGCGCGACGCGACGTGGTCGCCGGACGGGCGGTGGATCGCGTACTTCAGCGACGCGAGCGGGGAGTACGAGCTGTGGGTGCGCCCGAGCGACGCGCGCCCGGAAGCGAAGAAGGATGATGAGGCCAAGGGTGAGAAGGGCGACAAGGCCGAGGGCGATGCGGCGACGCCTGCGAGCGACGCGCCGGCCGGCCCGACGGAGCCGGTGAAGCTCTCGAACCTTGGGGCCGGGTTCCGGCAGAACCTGTCGTGGTCGCCGGACAGCAAGCATGTCGTGTTCAACGACCAGAAGGGGAACATCTCGCTGGCGAGCCTGAAGATCGAGGGGGGGACGATCACGGCGGAGATCAAGACGATCGACAAGGACCCGTGGGACGACGGGCTGAGCATGTCGTGGTCGCACGATTCGAACTGGCTGGCGTATGTGCGGAGCGACGAGGGGACGTCGCACGGGCGGGTGTGGCTGTACAACGTGGCGAGCGGCGAGAAGACCGCCGTCACGAGTGCGATGTTCAGCGCCGGCTCGCCGGCGTTCGACCGCAAGGGCGAGTTCCTGTACTACGTCAGCCGGAACGAGTACACCACGCCGATGTACGGCGACAGCGATGGCGACACGTCGTGGATCTACGGCGGGACGCAGCGGATCAACATGGTGCCGCTGCGGACGGACATCAAGAGCCCGCTGGTGTCGCTGAGCGACGAGGAAGAGATCAAGGCCGAGAAGAAGGCCGACAAGAAGCCGGAGAAGAAGGAAGAAAAGAAGGAAGAGAGGAAGCCGGACGAAGCGGCGGCGGACGACGGCGTGCGCGGCGTGTGGTCCGGCACGGCGGAGAACATCCCCAACGCGCCCGGGCCGATGGAGTTCACGCTGCGCGTCCGTGTCGACGCCGAGGGCAAGGTGTCCGGCTCGCTGACGTCGCCGCACGGGACGGGCACGATCAGCGGGACGTACGACAAGGCCAGCGGCCAGCTCACCATCAGCGCGACGGTGAACGGGCAGCAGGTGTCGCTCAGCGCGACCGTCAAGGACGGCGCGTTCACGGGGACGTGGAGCACGGGCGGGGCCAGCGGGCCGTTCAAGGGCACCCGCACCGGCAACGATCCGGGCACGGACGAACCCGCGAAGGCCGACGAGGCCAAGGCCGGCAAAGAGGACAAGAAGCCGCTGAAGATTGATCTGGAGGGCTTCGAGGCCCGGGCGGTGCGGCTGCCGATCGCGGCGGGCGTGTACTACGGGCTCAGCGTGTCGCACGACGGCAAGCTGATCTACGTGCAGGGCGCGGTGCGCGGCTCGGGCGGGAAGACCGCAATCAAGATCTTCGACCCGAAGGATGATGCGAAGGAAGAGAAGGTCGTTGTCAGCGATGTCGGCGGGTATGAGCTTTCCGCCGACGGGAAGAAGATGCTGATCCGGCGCGGCAACCGCGTGCAGGTGATCGACGCCGCGGCGGGCGGGGGCAAGGCGCAGGACGTCTCGCTCTCGGGCTTGCGCGTGCAGGTCGATCCGCGAGCGGAATGGCGGCAGATCTTCAGCGACGCGTGGCGCTTGCAGCGCGACTACTTCTACGTCGAGAACATGCACGGCGTGGACTGGACCGGGATGCGGCAGCACTACGGCGCGATGATCGAGGACGCTGCCAGCCGCGAGGATGTGCAGTACATCATCGCGGAGATGATCAGCGAACTGAACATCGGGCACGCGTACGTGCAGGCGCCGGGCGACGTGGGCCCGCAGCCGGAGACGATCGGGGTCGGCCTGCTCGGGTGCGACTTCGAGCTGGTCAAGGGCGACGCGGGCGCGGCGTACAAGATCACGCGGGTGATCGAGGGCGCGACGTGGGACACCGACGCACGGTCGCCGCTGAGCCAGGCGGTCGACCCGGTGACCGGCAAACCGGCGCCGGTGAAGGCGGGCGAGTTCCTGCTCGCGGTCAACGGCGTGCCGCTCGATACGTCCAAGGACCCGTGGGCAGCGCTGGTGGGCATGACGGAGCGGCCCACGCTGCTGACGGTCGGGACCAACCCGGCGCTTGGCGCGGGCACGCGCGAGGTGCTGGTCACGCCGGTGGGCAGCGACAGCACGCTGCGGTTCCGCTGGTGGGTCGAGCGCAACCGCGCGTATGTGCACGAGAAGTCCGGCGGGAAGATCGGGTACATCTACGTGCCCAACACGGGCATCGACGGGCAGAACGAGCTGGTGCGCTTGTACTGGGGCCAGCGCGATCGGGCCGGGCTGATCATCGACGAGCGGTGGAACGGCGGCGGGCAGATCCCGACGCGGTTCATCGAGCTGCTCAACCGGCCCGTGACCAACTACTGGGCCCGGCGCGGCTTGCAGGATTGGACGTGGCCGCCGGATTCCGCCCAGGGGCACAAGGCGATGCTGATCAACGGCCTGGCCGGCTCAGGGGGCGACATGTTCCCGTGGCTGTTCAAGGCTGGGAGGCTCGGCAAGCTCATCGGCACGCGCACCTGGGGCGGGCTGGTCGGGATCTCCGGCAACCCGCGGTTCATCGACGGCGGGTCGATGACGGTGCCCACGTTCGGCTTCTATGAGAAGGACGGCACGTGGGGCGTCGAAGGCCACGGCACCGACCCGGACATTGAGGTGATCGACGATCCGGGCAAGATGGTGATGCGTGAGGACGGGTGGCACGCCGACCCGCAGCTCGACGCGGCGATCACGCACCTGATGGGCGAGATCGACGCCCGGCCGTATGTCCGTCCGGCCCGCCCGGCCGACCCGGACCGCAAGGGCATGGGCCTGCCCGAGGCGGATCGGTGATTGGGCAGGGGGGAGAGGTTAGAGGTCAGGGAACAGGGTGATGCAGACCCCCCACGCGGAGCGTGGGGGTACCCGGGCACGGGTGCGCTCAGAGGTGCTCGCGGAGGTCGTTCAGTTCCTGCTCGACCTCTGCGGGGGTTGAGACGGTCTGGGCGACCGCGTCTCGGAGCGCGCGGCGGAAGCAGCGCTTGACGGTCTGCAGCATGTTGCTGACGCGGTCTTCGTCGAACGGGGGCGCGTCGGCGGGCTTCGAGGCGTTGAGGCGCTCCGCGAGTTCGGCGAGGCTCATCGGCTCGGTACGGCGCATCGCCGGCGCGACGACGTTGATGTCGAAGATGCGCCAGTGGTCCGTCATGCCGCTGCGGAGGCAGTGTTCTTCGGTCGCCAGCAGCGCCTGCTCGACGATGGTGCGGGCCCAGGCGCGGTCGAAGGCGGCGAGGGCGTTGGGGTCCTGCGCGCGGTCGTCAGGCGCGGCGTGTTCCTGCGTCGCGGTCGCGGCGTCGGCGGGGGCGGACCGTGCGCCCGAGCGGCGGCTGTAGCGGCGCGTGCGGTGCTGATCGATGAGGAAGTTCGAGAGGGCCGTCTTGAGGAAGGAGCGGAAGCGCCCGCGGGATGGGTCGGCCTGCTCGAAGAGGTCGCGCCCGAGGACGACGGTGGTCATGAACTCCTGCGTGAGGTCGCTGGCGTCGTGCCCGCTGTAGCCCTGACGACGGACGAACGCGTACACCGGCGACCAGTACAGGCGGAGGAGGTACTCGAGGACCGCGCGATCACGCTGGGCCCGCATCACGAGCGACCAGCGGGTGGTATGAAAGTTCGCGGCGGACTGACCGGGATCCAAGGAGAAAGGCCTCGGGCCGCGGCGAGGGATGAGCCCGGCCGAGAGTCAGCCGCACGCGGAGCGCACCCTCGCCCGCAAGCCAGTATATTGGGGTTCAGGGCTTCAGCGGTTCCCACGCGGGGGGATTGGGTGCTTTGCGGGGGCGAGAATCGGGCGGGGCGATCGGGCACAATGGCGAGCCGGGGACGGCGGGGAGCTCGCAAGGAGACGCCGGGATGATCGGGAAGCGCGGGATCCAGGCGGTGTTCGGGCGGGACCGGGCGGTGATCGGGATGGTGCACGTGCAGGCGCTGCCGGGCACGCCGCGGTCGCGGCTGAGCGTTGATCAGATCGTGCGCTTGGCGGCGGGGGAGGCGAAGCTGCTGGCGTCGAGCGGGTTTGACGGTGTGATCATCGAGAACATGCACGACGTGCCGTACGTGCACGCGGGCGTGCACGGGCATCACTCGCCGGAGACGGTGGCGGTGATGACGCGCGTGGCGGCGGCGGTGCGGGAAGCCGCGCCGGAGCTGCCGATGGGCGTGCAGATTCTGTCGGGCGGGAACCGGGAGGCGCTGGCGGTGGCGCAGGCGTGCGCCGGCGACGGGAGCGTGTTCATCCGGTGCGAGAACTTCGCGTTCGCGCACGTGGCGGACGAGGGCCTGCTCGCTACGGCGGAGGCGGGAGCGCTGCTCCGGTATCGGCGGTCGATCGGCGCGGAGGGGGTGCGGATCTTCTGCGATGTGAAGAAGAAGCACGCGTCGCACGCGCTGACGGCGGACATCTCGATCGCCGAGGCGGCCCAGGCGGCCGAGTTCTTCGGGGCCGACGGGCTGATCGTCACGGGCGTGGCGACCGGCCGCGCTACGGACCCGGCGGACGTGCGCGAAGTCGAGCGGGCGACGCGCGTGCCGGTGCTGGTCGGCTCGGGCGTCACGCCGGAGACGGTGGGGGAGCTGTTTGAAGCGGGGGCCGACGCGGTCATCGTCGGCTCGTGGATCAAGCGCGAGGGCGTGTGGCATCACCCGCCGGACGCGAAGCGGTGCAAGGCGATGATCAAGGCGGCGGATCGAGGTAGGGGTTAGAGGTCAGAGGTGAGAGGTCAGGGGGTGACGGGAGATCAGTACGTCACGTCGATGGTGGCGGGGAGTTGGGGGATGGGGATCAGGCCGTCGGTGGGGCGTTCGGCGGCGGCACCGTTGATGGTGATCGACGTGATGCGATCGGCCTGGTCGGGCGAGAGATAGAGCCCCGTCGGCGGGATGCGCAGGCCTTTGGCGAGCGTGTAGCGGACGGTGTTGTTCGGGGCGGCGGTCATGGTGAACTCAAGCGGGCCCGCCGAGGTGATGAGGTTCTTGACGGAGACACCCTCGCTCGCCCAGTCGCGCTGCAGGCCGGCGCCGAGCACGACCGAGCCGTCGGCCCGGTCGTACGCGAACATGGTGCGGAAGGCGTTGATGAAGTCCGACCCGCACCAGGTGTGCGGCATGTCGCCGATGAACTTGTTGGTCTTGGGGTCGTTCCAGACGACCTCGCCCCAGTGTCGCCAGGCGGGCGGCCGCTGGTGGGTGAAGAACCAGTCCCACATGGTGTGGGCGCGGTCGCGGTGGCCGAGCATGATCATGGCGCCGACAGTGCGGTGCTCGTAGGGGGTGTAGTTGTCCCAGGGCTTGGCGCCGGAGGCGCGGTCCTGGAAGAACTGCCAGGCGCGGTCGAAGGTGCGGACGAGTTCGTCCTCGGGGATGGTGCCGCGGAGGTTGCAGGGCCACAGCGCGACGGTCGTGCTGGTGGCGTCGAAGTCGCCCAGTTCGACGCAGCCCGGCAGGTAGTCGATCTCGGCGTAACTCATGGCGACGACGAGGGAGTCGTACAGCGAGCGGCGGAACGCGCCCGCGACCAGGCGAATGCCGGCGGCGTTGTTCGAGTCGCCCATCAGGTCGGCGAGGTGGGCCGCGTCGTTCAGGCCGCGGGCCGCGAAGAAGTTGTCCCAGTACGAGTGCATCGGCTTGGCGGAGTAGCCCTCGTGGCTGATGGACTCGGGCAGGATGCCGCGCTTGGCGGCCTTAAGGCCGGTGGCTTCCTGATACTCCGGCGTGTTGCGCTGATCGCGGAGGAACTTGATGTACTCGACGGCCTTGAGCACGCGCGGGTAGTGGCGGGCGAGGAAGTCGGAGTCGCCGGTGTGCTCGAAGACGTTGCGGACCAGCCAGATGTACTGCCCGTGGCTGTCGTGCTCGGGCACCGGGTCCGGCCCGCGGCGGTCGACGCAGCAGGGGACCTTGCCGTTGTCGTATTGGTACGGGCCGAACCAGTCGGCGAAGGCCTTGGCCTCGTCAAAATAGCCGAACGCGAGCAGGGCGGCGGACGTCAGCGAACCGTCGCGGATCCAGGCCCGTTCGTAGGAGCGCGAGCCCGGATGGATGGCGGCCCCGTCGCGGTTGATGAGGATGTACGCGAGGTTGGCTCGCACGGTGTCGACCAGGCGCTGCTGCGACGCGGGCAGGCGGATGTCGACGCCCGCAAGCGGGCCGCGCCACACGGCGGCGGCTTCCTCCAGACGCTTATCGAACGCGGCAAGATCGGCGCCGGCGCTGCGAGCCGCTACCGGCTGATTGTGCAACCCGGCGATGAGCGGGACGGTGAGGTTCTGGCCGGGCGCGAGCGTGAAGTCGTAGACCAACGCCGCGGAGGCCAGGCCCGTCGGGTCGGATGTGCTCGTGGACGTGGGGAGCGTCCCGGCGGCGAGGTGATGCACGATCTCGCCCTGTTCGAAGGGCACGGCCGCGAAGGCGGCGGGCGGCGTGAGCGGGACGATCTCGGTGCCGTCGACGGTCACGCTCGTGCTCGAGCGCTGGATGCGGTCGATGCGTCCGACGCCGCCGAGGGTGTTGAGCCACTGGTACGGCGGGTTGACCTGGAACGGTCGGATGGCGAGTGCGAGCCGGCCGCGACGGGGCTCGGCGCCCGTGTTGGTGAGCGTGTAGCGGGCGAGCATGCGGGCGTCGCCGACGGCGCCCTCGGTGGCGAAGGTCATCGCGAGCGTGAGGTTGCCGAGCGTCCACGTCACGCCCGGCACGGGCAGGTACCCGTCTTGGAGCGACTGCGTGATCTCGGCGTCGGCGAAGGTCTTGATGCCGGCGTCGGTGATGATGAACGGCTCGATCGAGAAGCCTTCCTTGGTGACTTCGACGGCGCCGTCCTGGCTGACGAGGATCTCCTGGTCGTCGCCGCTGACGCCAGCGATGGTCCAATAGGTCGCCTCATTGCGGAACGCGCGCGGGTAGAAGCCGAAGGGCGCGTCGGCGGCGGCGGCCGTGATGACGGCGTTGCGCGTGTCGGCGAACTCGGGCGGCATGACGCGGACGCGGTCGATGGCGACGGTCTTGCCAGGGGCGGCGGCGGTGATGCGCACGGCCTTGGCGATGGCGTCTGGGATGACGAGATAGTCATGCCCGCCGTCGGTCTTGGCGATGGTCGCGGCGGGCGCGAAGGCGGCGCCGTCGGGCGAAAGCTCGACGGTGTACGCGCCCGGGTGCGCGTCCTTGCCCCAGGAGAGGATGAGCCCGCCGAGGTCGCGCGGTTCGGGGTACGTGATAGTGCAGGTCGGCCGCGCGTCGGCGCTCGCGGAGAACCAGCCGAGCGAGCCGTCGGCGGCGAGCACCTGCGGCGGGACGGTGTCGCGCGCGGTGGACGAGACGGTGACGGCGGGCGGCGCGCTCGGGGGCGCCGGGACCGGGAGCGGCTCGAAGCGGAACTCGTCCAGCCACACCGTTCCCTTGCCGCCGTTGAACGAGGTGATGACGAACTCGACGGCATGGGCCGCCTTCAGCGGCGTCTGCCCGTGCGACGGGCCCCACGCGAACGAGATCTTGCGGCGCGGGATGGTGACGGTGGCGAACTCGGCCGGGAAGTTGAAGTTCGGCTGGTTGAGCCACCAGACGTTGTCGAGGGTGTCGTCGAGGAGTTTGAACTCGAGCGTGTTGCGCGGGCCCTGGCCGCGGATATTGAAGGTGAAGCGGTAGTTGTCGGGCAGGCGGAGGTCGAAGGTCTTGCGGATGATGGCGTAGCCCGAGCCGCGGGTGAAGTCGTAATCGAGGCGGAGCGCTTTGGCGTCGCCGACGCGGTCGGGCGAGATCTTGAGATTGACCGCCTCGGACGTGACGACGGCCCAGCCGTCGGGCGAGTCGAACGAGTCCAGCACGCGCGCCTCGGGCGGGCGCGGCGGTGACCCGCCCGGCTGCGCATATGCGGAGAGAATGGTCAGAAAAACACCGGCGGATGCGGATGTAAGCCGTTGCATGCGCGCAGTGTACCCGGGCGTGCACGGACAGGTTGCAGGGACTTCACCGGCCCGGGGTAATGGCCGCGATGGAGCGCACCAGGGCGTGCGCGTCGGACTCGCGCAGACGCCCGATCGAGCCGACGCGGAAGCAGGGCGCGTCGGAGACCTTGCCGGGGTAGATCACGTGCCCCATGTCGGCGAGCGTGGCGGCGAAGGTGGCGAAGTTGAACGCGCCGCCGTCGGGGTAGAGGAAACTGGTGATGATCGGGCTAAGCAGGTGATCGGGCAGGAGCGTGCGGTAGCCCAGTTCGCGCAGGCCGGCGACGACGATGCGCTGCAGCCGGGCGTAGCGTGCGAGGCGAGCGGGCGGGCCGCCCTCGGCGGCGAGTTCGCGCAGGGCCTGGTCGAGCGCGAGGATGACGTGCGTCGGCGGGGTGAAGCGGAACTGACCGTCGGCCTCGAGCCCGCGGTGCTGGTCGAACAGGTCGAGGGCCAGCGAGCGGGCGCGGCCTTCGCACGCCGCCAGCGCGTCCTTTCGAGCGAGCACGAAGCTGAGCCCCGGCACGCCCTCGACGCACTTGTTGGAGGAACTGACCAGGTACGCGAGCCCGGGCATCGTGGCGACATCGATCGGCAGGGCGCCGAAGCCGGACATGGAGTCGATGAGCACCGGCACGCCGTGCGCGTGGGCCGCGGCGACAATGCCGACAATGTCGTTGACCAGGCCGGTGGTGGTCTCGCAGTGCACGCACGCCAGCAGCGACGGCTTGGTCGGCATGGCCTTCAGGGCCCGCTCGATCTCGCTCGGCTCGGCCCGCTGCGTCTCGGGACACTCGATGATGGTCGCCGGGATGTCGTGCCGACGCGCGATGGTCGCCATGCGCCGCCCGTACGCGCCGTTCACGACCACGGCGACGGTGCCCTGTCGCGGCACGGCGGAGGAGATCGCCGCCTCGATCCCGAACGTGCCGCTGCCCTGCATCGGCACGCATGTCCATGTCGCGGGGGCGGCCCCGGCGACGTCGAGCAGCGCCCGGCGGACGCAGGCCACGACCCCGATGAACTCGGGATCGCGCGAGCCCAGGTCGCGCAGCATGGCCTGCTTGACGGTGCGGCTGGTGGTCAGCGGGCCGGGCGTGAACAGCGGACGGTCGGCGGCGGTGTCCATGGGCGCGAGGGTAGGTTTTTCCGAAACCGTCTCGCGCCCGCGCCAGTGTTAAGAATGTGTGTGCAGCGCACGCCCGTTGCTGGTGATCACGCCGCGGTACCACTTGGCGGATTCCTTCACGGTGCGCGTGCCGGTGGCGTAGTCGACGTGGACGAGCCCGAAGCGTTCGCGGTAACCGGCGGCCCACTCGAAGTTGTCGAGCAGGGACCAGTGGAAGTAGCCGCGAATGTCGGCGCCGTCGGCGATGGCCTTCTCGAGTTCGATGAGGTAGCGCCGGGTGTAGTCGGTGCGCTGCGGGTCGTGGACCTTGCCGTCGGACATGACCCAGTCGACGTTGGAGAGGCCGTTCTCGGTGATGTAGACCGGGACCTTGTAGCGCTCGCTGACAAAGCGCGGCCCGAAGCGGAGCGCGGGCGGCGTGATGAACCAGCGGAAGGCCGTCTGCGGATGCCCGTCGGGGAAGGGGACGGTCTCGTAATCGGCCGGGGCGGCGGGCGTGGGCGCCTTGGCGCGGACGGGCACGCCGTCGTAGATGTTCACGCCGTAGAAATCGAGCGGCTGGCGGATCTGGGCCATGTCGCCGGGCTCGATGGGGGGCTGAGCGGCGGGGCCGAAGAGTTTGAGCCCGTCTTCCGGATAGTGCCCGAAGAAGGCGGGGTCGGCGTACCAGGTGTTGTTCCAGAGGTCCGGCGTCAGCACGCCCATGGTGCAGCGGCGGGCGGCTTCGACGTCGGCGGCCGCATCGGTCGCGGGGTAGAACGTGCGGTTGACCAAGGCCCAGCCGACCTGGCACGGCGACGGTGAGGCGGCCCGAATGGCTTGCACGCCGGCGCCGTGGGCGCGGAGGGCGTGGTGGCACGCGACGACCTGTTCATCGAGCCCGAGCTTGAGGCCCGGTGCGACGATGCCGTCGCCGTAGCCGAACTTGATGAAGACCTGCGGCTCGTTGATGGTCATCCAGTGCTTGACGCGGTCGCCGAGCTGGTCGACGACCAACGCGGCGTAATCCGCGAACCAGTTGGCGATGTCGCGGTTGAACCACCCGCCGCGGTGATTGAGGGCGAGCGGGAGGTCCCAGTGGAAGAGCGTGACCCAGGGCTGGATCTTGGCTTCCAGCAGCGCGTCGACGAGGCGGTCGTAGAAGCCGAGGCCGGCTTCGTTCACGCGGCCGGTGCCGTCGGGCAGTACGCGGCCCCACGCAACGCTGAAGCGGTAGGCCTGCAGGTTGAGGTCGCGCATGATGCCGACGTCCTCGCGCCAGCGGGTGTAGTGCTGGCTGGCGATCTGGCCGGAGTGTCCGGAGAAGACGGCCCCGGGGCGCTTGCAGAACGGCTCGTAGACGGATGGGCCGGCGCCGTCGGCGGTGGGTGAGCCTTCGATCTGGTACGAACTGGTGGCGGCGCCCCAGAGGAACTGTGCGGGGAAAGGCATGTCGGTCTCCGGCGGCGACGCGAGGTTGGGGGCGGTCGCCGCGGGCCAACCGTAGACGGGTCGCACCGGCGTGCTGAAGGTCCAGCGCGGACGTGAAAGATGGTTCAGATTGAGCAGCGTTCAGGCTGCGGGCCGGGCGCTTCGACCAGATCAGGCGCTGGTTGCGCGGACGATCAGGCGTGTGGCCAGGCGGATGGTCTCGCCGGGGCGGGCCGGGTCGGCGGCCCGCTGCACGAGCAGGCGCACGGCGGAGGCGCCGACTTCGGACATCGGAACGCGCACGCTGCTCATCTGCGGGCGCACGAGCGACGCGAGGCGGGTGTCGTCGAAGCCGACGATGCGGACATCGCGCGGGACATCGAGCCCTCGGTCCTGGGCAGCGAGCATGACGCCATACGCGATCTCGTCGTTCGCCGCGAGCACGCCGATGGGCGCCTTGGACGTGCGCTGGTCGAGAATCTCGGCGGCGAGGCGCTGGCCGGATTCGACGCTGTACTCGCCGGAGCGGACGCGGGCGGGGTCGACGGGGGCGACTTCGGCGAGGCGCTCGGCGAAGGCGCGGGCCCGCTGGGCCGAGTCGAAGTTCGAACGCGGGCCGCCGATGAAGTAGCAGCGGTCCGGCGGGACGGACGCGAGCAGGTGATCAACGGCCTCGCGCGTGCCGGCGGCGTTGTCGACCAGCACGCGGTCGACGTGCTCGCCGGCGAAGTCGTCGTCGATGACGACGATGGGGAGGTTCGCGGTGCGGGCTTCCCGCGCGAGCGATTCGTTGGGCTCGGTCAGCATGATCGCCAGACCGCCCAGGAACCCGACGACGGCGCCGGAGAACATGGGCGTCACGTCGGTATCGCCGCCCCCACCCTCGGAGGCGACCAGCAGGTGGTAGTTCTGGCGGCGGGCCTCGGCGTCGGCGCCGCGGAGGAGTTCGGAGTAGAACTCGCCGTGAATGTCCGGGAGCAGCAGTCCCAGCAGGCGGCTGCGCCGGGTCATGAGGCCCTGGGCGAAGACGTTGGGCTTGTAGCCGAGCTCTTCGATGGCCCGCTGAACGCGGGCGGCGGTTTCGGGCGCGACCAGCCCGGGGTTGTTCAGAACCCGGCTGACGGTCGCCGTGGAGACCGCGGCGACGCGGGCGACATCTTCCATGGACGCCGGCCGGGCGGCCCGAGGGTCGAGGTGGTTTCGGGCATCCTTGGGCAGCACCGTCTTGAAGATATCGAGCCGATGCGGTACGTTCTAGTGATGCAAAGGCTTACATCATCGGGAACAGTGCGGATCGGGTGCGCCGCCGGCATTTTCGCGGGGGTTCTCACCATGCTGAGCGGGTGCGCCGGTCATTCCGTGGGCCGTTTGCCGGAGGGGCGCGACAGGCCGGCGGCGACGTGGATCGCGCCCCCGCCGACCCCGGCCCAGCCGAAACGGGCGGCGGAGTGGACGATCGAATCCCCCGCGGGTGTGCCGCGCCCGCCCTTTGCGTTCTCGGCCGACGATGAGCGGTTTCTGGATGAGGTGCAGCGGGCGTCGTTCTGGTACTTGTGGTGCGCGTGCGACCCGGCGACCGGGATGGTGTTCGACCGGTCGAGCGCGTCGTTCGCGAGCGTTGCGGGCGTGGGGTTTCAACTGGCCGCCATCCCGGCGGCGGTCGAGCGCGGGTACATCACGCGGGCCCAGGGTGAAGAGCGGACGCTGCGCATTCTGCGCGCGCTGGAGAACGAGCCGACCAACCGCAAGGCGGGCGTGTTCTATCACTTCCTCGACGGCAAGACCGCCAAGCCGATCGACAACGACGTGGTCAGCACGATCGACACGGCGCTGCTGTTCGGCGGGTTTGTCGTGTCGGGGATGTACTTCGGGGGCGAGGCGCGGGAGCGGGCCGACCGCATGCTCGCCGCGGCGGACTGGACGTTCTTTGTCGAGCAGACCCCGCGTGCGCACGAGCCGCACATGAAGGGGTACATCACGCTGGGGTGGAAGGCCAAGGACTTCAAGAACCCGACGGGGGACGGGGCGATCCTGCCGTATTACTGGGCCGACTCGGGCGATGAGCACCGGCTGGTGAGTTTCTTCGCGGCCTTGTCGCCGAAGGCCGAGCATCGCGTGGACGAGCGGTTGTACTACCGGCTGCGGCGGCAGATGGGGACGTACGGCGACGCGGGGGCGATGGTGTGGTTTCCGTGGTCGGGCGCGCTGTTCACCAACTTCTTCGCGCACCTGTTCATGGACTACGCCGGGCGCGGGCCGGACGACCCGGCGGCGAAGGGCGTCGAGCGCCGCCCGCGGGTCGACTGGTGGGAGAACAGCCGTCGCGCGGTGCGCCTGCACCAACTCAAGGCGGAGGCGAACCCGAAGGGCGTGCCGACGCTGGGCGAGAACGCGTGGGGCCTGACGGCGAACGACGCGGTGACGGGATACGCCGTGCCGGGCGTGTTTCCCGATGCGGTGCAGGTGTCGGACGCCAAGCCGGAGGTGGACTTCGCGGTGTTCACGCCCAAGGACGACTTCGGCGACGGCACGATCCCGCCGTATGGGGCGGGGTGCGCGATCATGTTCGACCCGGCCCGGGCGGTGGCGGCCCTGCGGTATTACCGGTCGCTCAAGAAGGCGGACGGGACGCCGCTGGTGTGGCGCGAGCCGGCGGCGGACCCGTGCTCGAAACCCAACTTCGGGTTCCAGGACTCGTTCAACCTGGGCACCGGGTGGGTCGCTCCGGACTGCGTGGCGATCGACCAGGGCCCGCTGACCTTGGCGATCGAGAACGCGCGGAGCGGGCTGATCTGGCGGCTGTTCGAGAGTCACCCGTGGGTACAGGCGACGTACGGGCGGATCGGCGTGGGGCCGTCGCGGCGGTGAGGGTGTTCTGAAACAGTTTCAGGACGGGGCGTCAGAGGGGAACCGGCCCGGGGGGACTACCGGGGTGTTGGGTTGCACGCCGAATTCGTGCGGAAAGACTTGCGTGCAACCGGAATCGGCGGCATGATGTAAGCGATTACGGGACACGTGACCCGTGGGTTTGTGTGACTCATCACCCGGTTGACGCCGGGCCAAGAGCGAGGAGAACGAGAAATGCGGAATATCTGTGCGATTCTGGCCGTCGCCATGTGCGCCGGCGCGGCGGCGGGGCAAGTCAGCACCATCAACAGCCTGAACGACGCGGGCACGCGCTGGTTCAACGATCTGCCCAGCAGCAACCTGGCGATCACCAACAACGGGCTGGGCGGGATCCGCTGGCAGGAAACCAACACGGCGACGACCGGGTTCGCGAATCGCCACCACGCGGCGCTCGCCGTCAACGGGGCGAACTACCAGTTCGGCGCCGCCGAGTCCTGGCAGTTGACCGTGACCGGGCGCATCAACGGCCCGCTGGTGTCGGAAGCCGGGATCTGGATCGGCACCGCGCCGTTCTATCCCTCCTCGTTCCAGGCCGACGTCGGCAACTTCGTGCTGCTGCCCGGCAACGGCGGCGAAATCGCGTCGTTCGGCGGTCGCATGCCGTTCTTCTCCAACAACCAGCCGGAAAACAACGCGATCCCGCGTGCGACGGTCGGCAGCGACTTCCTGATGCAGATCATCTACGTCGGCACCGCGGACGGCGGGCCGTTCGTCCGCTACGGCGTCAACGGCGTGTTCACCGCGCCGCTGAACGCGGGCGGCACGTTCCAGGGCTGGGCTGACAACAGCCTCGTCGGCGTGTACACCCAGAACAACTTCGCGTTCAACCCCGGCCAGGCCGACGTGCAGTTCAGCAACATCAGCATCATCGGCATCCCGGCGCCGAGCGCCGCGGGCGTGATGGCCCTGGGCGGGCTGGTGGCGCTGCGTCGCCGCCGCTGATTCGGGCTCTTTGCACAACACTCTCCTGCGAGGGGGCGGCCAACAACGGCCGCCCCCTTCTTTATTGCTCCGCCCCGTTTGGGCATCCGCCCGGCGGGGGGTTCGAAAGAACCCACGACTTCGGACCATCCCGGGAGTCAGAAAGCGGAGATTTCCACACCGCGAGGACGATTGGAGTTGACGCGGCGGGAGAGAGCGGGCATGATGTGCGTGTAAGCGGTTGCAGGGACCGCGTCCGCCGGTCGTGGGGTGTTTCAGCAACAGTTTCACTATGCTTGCCAATCGCTACGGGGCCTTTGATCCGACCGGTCGAGCCTTCACCATCCGTGATCACCGCACGCCCATGCCCTGGGTGAACGTGATCTGCAACGGGCGCATCGGGCTGGTCATCAGCCAGAACGGCGGGGGCTTCACCTGGTGTGACAACTCCCAGCTCAACGTCCTCACCCGGTGGGACATGGACCTGGCCCGCGATGGGCGCGGCAAGTTCCTCTATCTGAGCGATCTGGACACGGGCGACGTGTGGTCGGCGGCCCCGGGGCCGTGCCAGGCGACGCTGGATGAGTACGCGTGCACGCACGCCGTCGGGAGCACGACGTTCGTGGCGTCGCGCGGCGGGATCCGGACGGAGTGGACGCTCGCCGTTGACGCGCGGGAGACCGTCGAAGTCTGGCGGCTGAAGATCACCAACACGAGCGCGAAGGCGCGGCGTATTCGTGTCGCGTCGTTCTTCGAGTGGTGCTGCGGCGTGGCGCCGGACATCAAGCGAGAGTTTCACCGCCTGTTCTTCACGACGCGGCACGAACAGCGCGCCGGCGGGACGCACGCGATCGTCGCGCACAAGAACATGTGGGACGCGCCGCACCGCAACGACCTGGGCCCGGTCGAGCGGGAGAAGAAGCACTGGAATCACCCGTGGCCGTATGTCGCGGCCCATGGCGTGCGCGGTCCGTTTGACGCGACGCTGGCGATCGCCGACAAGGCAACGTTCATGGGTCGGTACACCGGCGAGCATCGCCCGCAGGTGATGACGGCGACGACGATCCCGGGTGTGGACGCGCCGCAGAACTTCGGGCGGTACGGCGACGCGGCGGGCGCGCTCGGCGGAGATCTTCGCCTCGCGCCGGGGCAGACGGTCGAGGTCGTGTTCACCATAGCGATCGGCGATGATGAAGCCGCGGCGCTGAAGTTGATCGACACGTTCACGACGCCGGAGGCGGCGGCGCAGGCGATCGACGGTGCGGCGGCGATGTGGGAGACGATCACGGGGCCCAGCCGCGTGAAGTCGGCGATGCCGGACTTCGACATGCTGAACTCGCGGTGGCTGGCGTATCAGGCGATCAGCGGGCGCTTGTGGGGGCGGACGGGGTATTACCAGCAGTCAGGCGCGTTCGGGTTCCGCGATCAACTGCAGGACAGCCAGGTGTGGCTGCCGCGGGATCCGGCGCAGACGCGCAAGCAGATCCTGCTGCACGCGGCCCACCAGTTCGCCGACGGGAGCGTGTACCACTGGTGGCACCCCTTGGCGGAGATGGGCCTGCGGACGGCGTGCAGCGACGACTACCTGTGGCTGGCGTACATCACGGCGAACTACATCAAGGACACGGGCGACTGGGCCATCCTGAACGAGCGGGCACCGTTTGTGGATGATGCCTCCGGAGCGACGCTGCTGGAGCACTGCCGGCGGTCGATCGCCAAGAGCCTGAAGCGGCAGAGCCCGCGCGGGCTGCCGCTGATCGGGTCGTGCGATTGGAACGACGGCCTGTCGTCGATGGGCGTCGAGGGCAAGGGCGAGAGCGTGTGGCTGGCCCAGTGGCTGTGCGTGGTGCTAGAAGATTTCGCCCACGTGCTGGAGCACACGGCCAAGGGGCACAACGGGCACGGAGCGGCGGAGATCGCGCTCGCGGGCGAGTATCGCAAGGCCCGCGCGGCGTTGATCGACGCGGTTAATGCGCACGCGTGGGATGCGGACGGCGGGTCGGCGGGTGGGTCGGGAAGTTCCGGCGGGCGGTGGTACCGGGCCGCGACGCGTGATGACGGGCGCTGGATCGGCACCGCGTCGAACGCCGAGGGCAAGATCTTCCTGAACACGCAGACGTGGGCCGTGCTGAGCGGCACGGCGCCGAAGGAGCGTGAGGACGCCTGCTGGGCCAGCGTGCGCGAGCATCTGCTGCACCCGATGGGCCCGGTCTTGAGCTATCCGGCGTACACGACGCCGGACGAGACGATCGGGTACATCACGCGGTATGCGCCGGGGCTTCGCGAGAACGGCGGCGTGTACATGCACGCGGCGACGTGGGCGCTGGCGGCGGCGTGCAAGCGGCGGGATATCGAGAGCGTCGAGAAGATCTGGCGGAGCATCTCGCCGCCGCTGCGCGGGCAGGACGCGGACGCGTACGTCGCCGAACCGTTTGTGACGCCGGGGAATGTGGACGGGCCGATCTCCCCCACGCCGGGCAAGGCGGGGTGGACGTGGTACACGGGCAGCGCGGCGTGGCTGAATCGCGTGAGCCTGGAGTGGATTCTGGGCGTGCGGGCGGTGTGGGACGGGCTCGTGATCGATCCGGTGCCGTTCGCGGCCTTGGGCGAGGTGGAGGCGACGCGCGTGTGGCGCGGCAAGCGGGTGCGCGTGCGGTTTGACGCGAAGCAGTGGCGGGCCGACGGGCGCGTCGTGCTGAACGTGAACGGCAAAGCGCACCAGGGGAACGTGGTCCGCGTAGAAGATGATGGCGGGACGGGGACGATCGACGTGACCGTCGCGTGGGAGGCGGGCGTGTCGGGCGGGGCGAATGGTGGGGGGGCGGGTGGGGTGCAGGTGCGGGCGTCGGGCGCGAAGGCGGCCGGGGCCAGTACGTTGCCGGGTTGATGCGTGGATACAACGCGGCGGGCGCGGTTCTCGCGGCCGGCGCAGACAGGAGACCGATCATGAGCGGTCCGAAGAGCGTGACGGGATGGACGGCGGTGGTGATCAGCCGCGCGCGGGCGCGGCGGGCCCAGGGCGCGAGCGGGTTCACGCTCATCGAGCTGCTGGTGGTGATCGCGATCATTGCGCTGCTGATCTCGATTTTGCTGCCGTCGCTGGGGGCGGCGCGAGACGCGGCCCGGGATGTGATCTGCAAGAGCAACATGCGCCAGGTGGGGTACGCGATCCAGATGTATCTGGACGCGCAGCGGGAGCCGGTGTGGCCCAACCTGTTTGCGCGGAAGATCCCCATCGCCGATGTGCCGGAAGAGCTGCGGCTGGACACGGATTTCGGCTCGATCCCGCAGACCAGCCGGTGCCACTGGTTCATGGGCTACGCGCTCGAGGAGTTCCTTGGCGAGAACGTGCGGAGCAGTGTCTACAAGTGCCCGCGTGCGGCCGGCGCGACGTCGGTGAAGGATCCGCTGGTGCGTCAGTACTTGGAGGTTCAGGGACGCCGCCTCTTCCTGGACCCGGTCGACCCGGACTACTCCCTCAGTGTCACGCAGACCAAGCCGACGATCCGGCGGTACACGGAGTATTGGTTCAACGACAACGAGTTCTTCAGCCGGACCGGCGTGTCCACCAATCGGCCGATGCGCGTGGTGAAGGCTCCGGACGAGATGGTGTGGATGGCCGACGCGTACGACGAAGTTCCGCGGCACGGCGCGCGGACCCGCCCGGACCGCGAGACGGTCGCGAACACGTCGCGGTCGAACCTGCTGCACATGCTGCGCGGCGACCTGCGGGTCGACGGGATCTCCCGCCAGCGCGCCAACCAGGGCTCGGACAAGTACGGCTTCGGCAGCAATTTCTTCTCTTGGGGCGGCATCCCCAGTGATGAGACCGGGCAGTGATCACTGTGGGCGGCCGCGCTGACGGATGTGACGGAGGATCGCGTGCGTGATCTGCTGAAAAAGCCGGCCGTTGCGGTGGTGCTTGTGGTGGTTCTTGTCGGTGTCGCCGCGTTCTTCGCGTGGCGCGGGACCGGCGGCGGGCAAACTGCGGTGTTGGCGGGCGAGGTGGTCATCAAGGATCGCGAGACCGGCGAGACGTGGAAGATGCTCCGCGGCGTGCTGGAAAAGCAGTTGTACGAGCGTGCGCACCCGATCGATCCGAACGTTGGCGTCAACAACCCGACGACCGGCAAGCCGACCGGGTTCACCGACGATTGGGAGCAGCTCGTCAGCCGCATCAACGCTGAAGTGGCGGCGGTGCGTGCCAACAACCCGACACCATGAACGGGCCAGGCGTGTGGCTGGCGGATAGATTGACGCGATGACGGGAGCCGGACCGAGCAGCGCCGCGTCGATGACCCGCCGTGCCGCGATCGGTGCGCTCGCGGCGGGCGGGCTGGGCTTCGCGCTGTTCGGGCCGCGGGGGAAGAGTGTCGACACCGGCGGGCGGCTGGTGCTGAACTACTGGGAGAAGTGGACGGGGCACGAAGGGGCCGCGATGCAGCGCGTCGTGGACGACTTCAACCGGTCGCAGGATCGGCTGTTTGTGCGGTACATCGTGACGAGCGGGATCGGGCAGAAGGCGTTGACGTCGATCGCCGGGGGCGACCCGCCGGACATCTTGGGGCTGTGGAACTTCAACGTCCCGCCGTATGCCGAGAGCCGGGCAATCATACCGCTGGATGAGTTGGCGGCGGGGGCGGGGCTGAGCCTGGAGCAGTATGCGCCGGGCGTGCGGCAGGTGATGCGGCATCGTGGGCAGTGGTGGGCCGCGGTGAACACGGCGGGCACGCTGGCGATGTATTACAACAAGGCGATCCTGCGGGAGGTCGGGCTCGATCCGGAGCGCCCGCCGCGGACGATCCAGGAGTTGAACGAGGCGCACCGGCGGATCACGCGGCGGGATTCGAGCGGGCGGCTGACGCGCGTCGGGTTTCTGCACGCCGAGCCGGGCTGGTGGAACTGGATGTGGGGCTCGTACTTCGGGGCATCGCTGTACGACGCGGCGGAGGATCGCGCGACGGTGGACGCGCCGGGAAACCTGGCGGCGTACCGGTGGTACGCGTCGTTCCCGCGTGAACTTGGCTTTGCGGAGGTGGAGCGGTTCCGCTCGGGATTCGGGAGTTACAACACGCCGGAGAACGCGTTCCTGACGGGCAAGGTCGCGATGGTGGTGCAGGGGCCGTGGCTGGCGAACATGGTGGAGCGGTTTGCGCCGAGCATGGAGTACGGCGTGGCTCCGTTCCCGGTGGATGAGTCGGCGTACCGCGCGGACGAGCCGGTGACGCTGATCGATACCGATGTGCTGGTCATCCCGCGCGGGGCGCGGCATCCTGAGGCGAGCATGGCGTTCATCGCCTACACGCAGCGGCAGGACGTAACGGAGTTTCTGGCGACGGCGCACTGCAAGGGCTCGCCGCTGAAGGCGCAGAGCGCGGCGTTCATCGCGCAGCACCCGAACCGCGGCGTGCGCTTGCACAGCGAACTGTTCGCGAGCCCGCGGGCGTTCATCTGTCCGCCGACGCGGGTGTGGCAGGAGATCAAGGACAAGTTCGACGTGGCGGCTCTGGGGATGTGGGCCGGACGCGAGGAGCCGGAGGCGGCGCTGGCGCGGATGCAGGCGACCAGCGCGGGGCTGATCGAGCAGGCGCGGGTGCAGCGGCTGCGTCGGTATGGCGCGGGTAGCGCGGGGAGTGGGGGGGGTGGGGCGTGAAGAAGTCGGCGCGGGCGACGGCGATCGGCCTCTTGTGGGTCAGCCCGTGGCTGATCGGCGCGACGGCGTTCATGCTCGTGCCGATGGTGCTGAGTTTGTATTTCTCGTTCACGGATTACTCGATGCTCGAGCCGCCCTTGTGGGTTGGGCTCGAGAACTACCGGCGGATGCTGGAGGATCCGGAACTCATCCGGGCGGTGAAGAACACGGCGGTGTTCGCGGCGGTCTCGATCCCGCTGTCGACGCTCGTCGGGCTGATTCTGGCGGCGGTGTTTGCGGGGAGCGGGGTGGGGGGCGGGCGGTTCGGGCGGGCGATGCAGGCGATGGTGTTCATCCCGACGCTGGTGCCGCTGGTCGCCGCGGCGATGGTGTGGTCGTGGCTGTTCAACGCCGAGTACGGGCTGGTGAATAAGGCGCTCGCGGCGCTGGGCGTGACGGGGCCGAACTGGCTGCTGGACCCGGCGTGGGCGGTGCCGTCGCTGGTGGTGATGAGCCTGTGGGGCGTGGGGCAGAGCGTGGTGGTGTACGTCGCGGCGTTGCAGGACGTGCCGAGCCAGTTGTATGAGGCGGCGGAACTGGACGGAATGGGGCCGGTGCGCCGGTTTGTGAACGTCACGGTGCCGATGATCTCGCCGGCGATTCTGTTCACGGTGATCACGCTGGCGATCAACACCGTGCAGGTGTTCGCGGCGCCGTACGTCATGTTCCGCACCAAGGACGGGCAGAACCCCGGCGGGCTGTTCTACACGATGTACCTCTATGACAATGGGTTCGTGTACCTGAAGATGGGGTACGCGAGCGCGATGGCGTGGGTGCTGCTGCTGGTGACGATGGGGCTGACGGGGGTGATGTTCTGGGCGAGTCGGCGGCTCGTCTATTACAGGGTTTAGGGCCGAGGGCCGAGGGGGGGAACAGGAAGGAGCGGAGGACTCGGTGCGGCGGTCGGGAAGCGAGACGTTTGGGCGGGCGGCGGTGTACGCGGTGCTGGCGAGCATCGGGGTGCTGTTCATTGCGCCGCTGGTGTGGATGGTGTCGACGTCCGTGAAGCCCGAGAACCAAGCCGCGTCGCAGCGGATCCGGCTGTTGCCCGACCCGGCGGGATCGACGCTGAGCGTGGCCCGGGAGAACTACTCGAGCGTGTGGAACGACCCCACGATCGAGTTCCCGCTGTACCTGCGGAACACGCTGATCATCGCGAGCCTGGGCGTGATCGGGATGACGCTATCGAGCGCGGTGGTGGCGTACGGGTTGTCGCGGATCGAGTGGCGCGGGCGAGGGACGGTGTTCGCGCTGGTATTGGCGACGATGATGATCCCGTTCCCGGTGATCATGGTGCCGCTGTACATGGTGTTCCGTGAGCTGGGGTGGATCGGGACGCTGCGCCCGCTCTGGGTGCCGGCGTGGTTCGGCGGGGCGTTCAACATCTTCATGCTGAGGCAGTTTTTCCGCACGATTCCGCGGGACCTGGACGAGGCGGCCCGGATCGACGGGTGCTCGCACTGGGGGATTTTCTGGCGGATGATCCTGCCGCTCAGCAAGCCGGCGCTCGCGGTGGTGGCGCTGTTCCACTTCATCTACGTGTGGAACGACTTTGTGGGGCCGCTGATTTTTCTGACGCACCGGGACCAGTACACGCTGGCGCTGGGGCTGCAGCTGTACCAGGGGCAGGCGGGCAACACGCCGTGGAACCTGCTGATGGCGGCGAGCACGCTGATGGTGTCGCCGCTGCTGCTGCTGTTCCTGCTGACGCAGCGGACGTTTGTGAAGGGGGTGGCGGCGGAGGGGCTGAAGTAGGGGGATGGCGGGGGGGAGGGGGTCGGGTTGTGGCGGGGTGGAGATGCGTGAGAATGTTTGCAGAACAGTTGCACGGGGGCCGGATGTGGGGCAGAATGTAAGCGGTTACGGACGTGCCGCCGGTGGCCGCGCCGGCGTGGGTTATCGGGGCGGGTCGCGGGAGTTTGGAGCGGTTGTCGGCGGAGCGGGGCGGACGGGGCCTGGGCACTGGGAAACAATCAACGGATCATCAGGAGATCAGCATGAAGACCGGGATGATGAAGGCGCTGGCGATCGGCGCGTGTGTGACGGCGGGCGGCGTCGCGCAGGCGCAGCCGTTCCAGCAACTGCAGAACACGAGCTTTGAAACGCCGGACCCGTTCAACGCGTCGTATCCCTCGGGCTGGGACCGCTTCAACTCGGCGACGTACCGCGAGATCGGTGACGGGCTCACGCCGGCCGCCGTGGCTCGCACGGGGACGCGCAGCATCGAGTTGCCGATGGGCTCGGACTTCGCGGGCTTCTCGAGCAACTCGCCGCTGGACCGCGGGACGCTGGGGAGCCCGGTGAACAACGCGGGGTACCGCTTCGGGATCGGGGAGCCGTCGATCACGGTGTGGGGCTATTTCTACATCCCGTCGGCGACGCCGTTTGTCAGCCAGGGGCTGTCGGGCTTCGCGGGGCAGCGTGCGGGGCTGAAGCTGGAGTTCCGGCGCACGGTGAACGACTCGACCTATGTCGGTCCCGAGTGGCTGGACATCAACCCGAACGACCCGAACGTGGCGACGAACGTTCCGGGGATTGTGGTTGTGACGACGCCGAACGGCCCGGGGATCCACACGAACGATCAGTGGGTTCGGTTCGAGCGCACGGTGCAGCAGAACGAAGCGCTGTACATCAACCCGGGCACGGGGCAGCTGTGGGCCCTCCCGCCGCAGAACCCGGACGCGAAGGTGAGCGTGCTCCCGCTGCGGTTCGGCCCGCCGCAGAGCCTGGCGTTCAGCCAGGGGACGATTTTCTGGGATGACATGGGCTTCCGCTTCAACGACTGCCGCCCGGACTTCAACAACTCCGGCTCGCTCACGGTGCAGGACATCTTCGACTTCCTGACGGCGTACTTCAGCGGCGATCCGCGGGCCGACTTCAACGGCGCCGGCGGGATCACCGTGCAGGACATCTTCGACTACCTGAGCGCGTACTTCGGCGGATGCGCCTGAGCGGCGCCCCGATCGACAGCACAGTTCACTTCCGGCCGGGCCTTCGGGCCCGGCTGTGTTTTTTGGGCGTGATGTGTCGGGCGTGATAGTCGCGGGGTGCGGCGGCGGATTGGTCGGGTCGGGCTCCGATCTCCTTTACCGCCCGCACCTGCGAAAGGACGACCGATGATCACGGCTTCGAAGATGCTCGCGCTGCTCGGTATTGCCGCGGCGGCGGTGGTCGGTCGAGCGGCGGCGGGCGAGGTGATCTTCACGACGATGCCGACGGGGACGTTTCATCCGGCGTTCAACTCGACGGTGACGGCCGACTTCCCGCTGCAGGAAATCGCGGTCCAGTTCACGGTGACGCGGACGCGGACGCTGACGAGCGTGACGCTGGGGCTGAGCAGCGACGCCGCGACGCCGGTGCGCGGGCGAATCGCCGTGGCGGACGGGATTGCTGCGGGCGTGACGGTGGCGGACCTGAACATTCCGAGCGTGCAGGCGGTGAGCGCGTACGTCGCGACGCCGAGCACGCCGACGGTGCTGCAGCCGGGCACGTACTACGTGCACCTGTCGGGCGTGTCCCCGGGGCGCGTGCGCTGGCACACGAGCGACCAGCCGATCAGCGTCGCGCACTCGTTTCGGACCATCTACGGCTGGATCGCGAGTGACTTGACGTTCCCGCCGGCGGTGCAGGTCGACGGCGGGGCGTCGGCTGGGTGCTGCAACCCGACGACCGGCGCGTGCACGGTCGTTGACATCGCGACCTGCGAGACGCTCGAGCTGTCCGTGCTCGCCGGCGCGTGCTCGCCGACGTCGTGCCGCTTCTGCCCCGCGGACTACAACCGCTCGGGCGAGCTGAGCGTGCAGGACGTGTTTGACTTCCTGGCGTCGTACTTCGGCGGTTGCTTTTGAGGCGAGGCGATCAGCGTGTGCGCGTGTCGGTTGATTCGTTGCGGCGCAGCCAGGCCGCGAGGCAGCGGGTGTCGGACGCGTTGGTGGCGCCGTCGCCGTTGAGGTCGGTCGGCGCCGCGACGTGGCGGTAGAGGTCCTCGACGGTGATCGCGCCGTCGGCGTTGACGTCGGTCGGGCACTGCTCGATGGTCGGGTACGCGCGGGCGAGCACGGCGTCGATCGAGCCGGGCTGGATCAGGTCGGCGATGCCCAGCGCGCCGAGCGCGACGTCCGGCAGGCCCGCCGAGTTGGGCAGGTAGGCGCGGTCGATGTCGCTGCGACGGTACAGGATGCTCGCGCCGGTGCGGAAGGTCTGGCGGGCGCCCTTGCGGTAGGCGTGGTACGCGCTGACGGCGGGCGAAGCGTCGCCCAGGGCCGACATCGCGAGCAGCGAGGTGAACGTGGTGACGTTGCCCGGGCGGTTGGAGAGCGAGTCGGCGTTGTAGCCGCCCCACTCGGGCTTGGTCGTGCCGGCGGAGAAGACGGTGAAGTAGCGCGGGGCGTTGTCGTCCGTCCACGCGGCGTGCGACCAGCGGAGGTTGTTCACCTGGGCCTGCCAGGCGGTGCTGGCGCGGTATGACGGCGTGAGCAGCGCGGGGTAAAGGCTGATGAACGAGGCTTCGAACAGGCCGTTGGCTGTCGAGGTGACGGGCTGGCCGGTGAGGAGCGTGGCGCTCGGGAGCGCGGCCCGGTTGAGCCAGGCGGTGAAGGCGGATTGGCTCGAGGACCCGCCATAGGTCGCGGCTTGTTCGACGAAGATGACGCCCTCGTGGAACGGCGCGGCGAAGGAGCCGAAGTCGGGCCCGCCGGCGGCGGCGCCCTTGAAGGCCATGGCCCGCGAGCCGAAGGTCTGGATGTACGGGTCGTAGTTGCGCGTGCGGAAGATGATGCGGTGCGCGGCCCGGACGATGGCGGGGTCGTCCGGGTACATCGCGGCGGCCCGAGCCGCGGCGGCGACGATCTTCATCGTGCTCAGCGTCGCGAACTCCGGATCCCACCCCGGCTTGGCCTGACCCGTGAGCGGGTCGATCCAGTGGCGGTAGATGCCGTCGGTCGTGCGCGAGGGGCGGATGTTGTCGGTCGACAAGCCCGCATAGCGCGTGAGCACGGTGGTAACCTGCGCCTTGGCCTGCGCGTCGTCGAAGAGATGGTCGGCCATCAGCAGCATCAGGACCGTCCACCCCGCGGCGTCGGGCGTGGCGGGGTGGAAGCGGTTGATGGTGAGGTCGGTGTCGGCGTCGATGACCCAGCCGGCGGGCTCGCCGTCGGGCGAGATGAGGCGGCGCGCGAAGGTCGCGACCTGCGTGAACTCGTCGGTGAGCCAGGCGTCGAAGGTCAGGCGCGTGTCGGCGGTGTCGCGGATGATCAGCGCGTCCTCGTCAGCGCCGACGAGCAGCGCGCCCTCCGCCGTCGCGGCGAGGTCGAACTGCGGCGTGGTCGACGTGGTGTACAGCGTCGGCGTGACGGGCGTGGTCGAGAAGGCGTCGAAGTAGGAGACGACGTCGATGCGGGCGCCGGGGGGGGTGGGCGTGCCGCGGAGGAGATAGAGCCCGCGGTTGGACGTCCCGCCGAAGTGCTCGGCCCAGGCGATGGCCCGGATGTCGGACGAGCCGGAGACGAGCGTGGTCCACGTCGGCGCGGTGGCGGTGGAGGTGGGGATGTTGGCGCGGTAGACGGCCGTGGGCGTTGAGGCGAAGAGCGTGCTCGCGTCGCGGTCGATGGTGATACCGGTGACTGGCTGGCCCGCGCCGGCGGCGGGCAAAGTCCAGGTGGTCAGCAGTGTGCCGGCGGTGGTGTTGGCGCCGGCGGAATAGACGCGGATGCCGGCGGTGTTGGTGCCGACCCAGAGCAGGCCGCGGTGGTGGGCGAGGGCGAGGTGCGGGGCGATGTCGCCGCGGTCGAAGGCGTCGAGGCGAGCGAAGAGGGCGAGGGCGCCGGTGCCGAGGTCGAGGCGGAGCACGGCGTCGGAGGGCAGGCCGTCGGCGGGCACGGTGTCGTCGTGCACGAGGATGAAGGCGAGTCGTCCGGAGGCGGACAGGGCGACGGCGGAGGGGCCGTCGGGCCCGCCGTCGAGCGCGAGCCATGGGGCGAGGGCCTGGATCTCGGCCCGCGTGATGGTGCGTGTGAGGTTGAGTCGGGCGTCGCGGATCTCGACGGAGTCTTCGAAGGTGTCGGTGGTGGCGTAGGCCCCGGCGAAGGCGGCGGCGGCGACGCCGGCGGTGTCATCGAAGCCGGGGGTGAGCAGCGGCGTGGTGGTCGGGACGGCGCGGGCGGCGCCGGCGCAGAGCACGAGCGCGGCCGCCACGCTCAGCACGCGCGGGGCAAATCGTGGCGACCCGACGGGCACGGACGAAACCGCTTTCATCGACATGGCAGAGTGTACACGCGCCGCCGGAAATGACCGGGAAAAAGCGGGCTTCCGGAGCGTCACCCGAAGAGGGTTTCCGGCGGGAGCGGGCGAATGAGTTCCGGGCTGTTGTTGCGGACGTTGCCGACGGCCTTGGCGACGCGGTGGAACGTCAGCACGCCGTCGGCGGCCGGGCGGCACAGGGCCTGGATCTCGTCCGGCGGCGTGGCGGGGTCGAGCCAGCGGGCGGCGGCTTCGGGTTCGAGGATGACGGGCGAGCGGTCGTGGATGGCTTCGAGGCCGGTGGGTGCGGAGGTGGTGAGGACGGCGAAGGTGGGCTGGTTCGCGTTGCAGGCGTGCACGCCGCCCATCAGCAGCGGGGCCTGGTCTGCGCGGGCGATGAACACGGGGCTTTTGCCGCCGGTGGGGAGCGTTTGCCACTCGAAGTATCCGGACGCGGGGACGAGGCAGCGGCTGGCTTTGAACGCGGCGCGGAACATGTTGGAGGTGCCCGCCGTCTCGCTGCGGGCGTTGATCGTGTGCTTGGGCGGCTCGGCGGCGGACCACCATGTGGGCACGAAGCCCCAGCGGGCGAGCAGCAGTTCACGCTGGTGATCGCGCTGCGCGACGATGGCGCAGTCGTGCGTGGGCGCGACGTTGAACGAGGGCTGCAACTGCTGATTCAGCGACTCGGGGAACAGGCCGAAGGCGAGCAGGTCGTGGAGCTGGGCCCAGGTGAGCTTGAAGGCGTAGCGGCCGCACATGTGAGGAGGATAGTGGCGGGGGCGGCGGGCGCTGGTGAAGGGCGCATCAGCCGCGGCGGGCGCCGATCACGACGCGGTCCAGCCCTTCGATGTCCTTGGCGATGCGGACGGAGTCGGGGTCGATCAGCGCGCTCGCGCGGAGGCGGTCGGCGACGGCCTTGGCGGTGCAGGCAGCGGTTTCGAGGAGGAGCAGGCCGTGCGGGCGCAGGTGGGCGGGTGCGCTCTCGGCGAGGGGGATGAGGAATTGCAGGCCGTCGGGCCCGGCGCGGAGGGCGGCGTGGGGTTCGAAGTCCTTCACGTTGGGCTCGACGGCGTCCCACTCGTGGTCGGGGATGTAGGGCGGGTTGGCGGTGATGTAGTGCAGGTCGGTGATGGGGGCGGCGTGGGCCGCGCTGTCGGCGAGGGGGGCGGTGAGGTCGCCCCTCAGCAGTTGCAGGCGGTCAGCGAGGGCGTGGCGCTCGGCGTTTTTCTTGGCGACGGCGAGCGCGTCTTCCGAGATGTCGGTGGCGAGGGCGGTCGCCTTGGGCATGTTCTTGAGCAGGGCGATGGCGATGGCGCCGGAGCCGGTGCAGATGTCGGCGAAGCGGACGCCCTCGCCGGTCTTGCCGCCGAAGCCGGGCTGGGCCCGGGCGTGGGCGAGGACCTGCTCGATGATGGTCTCGGTGGAGGGGCGCGGGATGAGGACGCGCTTGTCGACGTGGAGCGGGATGCCGAAGAACCACTTCTCGTTGACGAGGTATTGCACGGGCTCGTGCTTGAGGGCGCGGGCGACGAGGTCGCGGAGCTGCTCGCGTTCGAGGGGGGAAGCGGGGCGGTCGACGTCGGTGTAGAGCTTGAGGCGGTCGCAGGCGAAGACGTGGGCCAGCAACATTTCCGCCGAGAGACGCGGGGAATCGAGGCCCTTTTTGGTGAACGCCTCGGAGATCCAGGTCAGCAGGGCGCGGGTGGTCCAGGTTGCGGGAGCCGCGGGCATGGGCGAGGGTAGAGGGGCGGCGGAGCGAGGGGCGATTGTGAAGTTTGCACGAAGGTGAAAGTCCGGGTCAACCGGGCGCGGGCGCCGTGCCGACACTGTCACTTCGGGCCGGCGCCGGGAGCGCGGGCGCGAACACGAACGGAGTGCGTGATGAAGAGCGCTGCATCGGTGCGTCGGGCGTTTACGTTGATCGAGCTGCTGGTGGTGATCGCGATCATCGCGCTGCTGATCGGGATCCTTCTGCCGGCGCTGGGTGCGGCTCGGGCCGCGGGCAAAGCGGCGGTGTGCCTGTCGAACAACAAGCAGCTCGGCATCGCGACGGCGACGTACGCCGTCGAGAACCGGGACGTGTCGTGGAACGTGAACCAGTGGCTCCGTCAGAACGCCGCCGGGCAGGGCGACCCGTTCGGGACGGTGCGCGGGCCGATCTTTGACTATCTCGAGCAGACCGACACGATCTTCGGCTGTCCGGAGAACGCGCGGCGGAGCGCGACGGGCGAGGACAAGCGCTCGCTCCGCGAGTTCCCCGGCAAGCACACGCTCGACACCGACTACACGATTTTGGGCAACGCCGACGGCGCCTCGCTCGCGGCGGACATCCGCACGGGGTACGAGATCGACCCGCCGGCGACGGACGTGCTGGGCGAGCCGGCGTTCTTCCGGTCCGACCAGACGCCGCGGGGCTTCAAGGTGATTCCCGGCATGCTGCCCGTGTTCGTCGAAGAGCACGAGATGTTCGAGAACACCATCACGCCAGACGTGCGGTTCATCGGCGAGCTCGATCAGTTGTCGCAGCGGCACGGGGGCAAGGGGACGCTGTCGATGCTGGACGGGACGGCGCTGCAGATCACCGTCCCCGGCGGGCCGGACCCAAAGGCGCGCGAAGGGCGCGACTTCAACTCGATGCGGTTCTTCTTTCTTGGGTCGACGGCCGAGGGCGACGGATGGGTCCGCAACCCGCAAACACGGCAAGGGTGGGGCTGGATCAACCGCGCCCGGCTGTGACGCGATTGTTCTGACGATCGCAAAAAGTCGCGTGGCGGGACCGGACGAATCCGGCCCCGCCACGCGGAGAGAGTCTCAGGATTTCTGCCCTCGCCAGGGCGAACTGGGACGGAGCAGGCTCAGCGCCGACGGCGCGTCGCGACCAGGCCGGCCAGACCCATGAGGGCCGCGGCGGACGGGCTGGGAACGAGACTGAGCGAGACGTTGTACGCGCCGGCGCGGCCGGTTGCGGGCGTGCCAACGGTCGTCGGGTTGCCACGCCACGCGTCGATGACGAAGAAGTAGGTGCCGGCCGGGAGCGTGAAGGCGGGCTGGCTGTCGATGAACCAGAGCGAAGTTTGCTGCGATGCGAGCGTCGCCTGGCGCAGGTTGCTGGCGTTGAGCGTGGTCGCCGTGCTGGTGAGCAGGAAGAAGTCCATGTCCGGGCTGGAGTCCGGATCGTTGGACGTGAAGGAGAAGGTGAGGGGCTGGCTGGTGACGAAGCGGTAGATGACGTCCTGGTCCCAGATCACCGTGGTGTTGCCCAGCGGCGCGTATGTGTCAATGTCATTGCTGGCCCCGACGGTGGTGCCCGTGAGGTTCCGCACGCCCGGGGTGATATTCCCGAGGTCGAAATCGATGGTTTGAGCGAGGGTGGAGGAGGCGGCGGCGGCGAGCGCAGCGACCGCGACGACGACGGAACGACGACGCATGCAGGACGTCCTGTCTGCAAGAGAACTGAATGTCGCGAGCGGCCACGGCGGACGCACGCGGTGCCTGGAGGGCGAAGTGATTATGGCACGGGTACCGCGCGGCGGCTCGATCAAGGGAGCAAATTTGCGCAATCCTTGAAGAGACCGGGCGCGAACTATGAACTTCGAGGAAACTGGGTGCCTTTCGGCGGTTCTCGGACGCGCAGCAGGCCCCGAGAACCGGGCGGTTGGTTCTCTCGGCGTCGAACGTCGACGGGCCCCGCGGCTGGCTATTTGCCGTCAAACCAGTTTGGCGCGGCGTGGGCGTCGGCGATCAGCGGGACGCGCAGCCTCATCGCCGACTCCATGCGCTGCTTGACGAACGCCTTGGCGTCCTCCGCGTGCGCGAGCGGGCACTCGAAGACCAGTTCGTCGTGGATCTGCAGCAGCATGCGCGTGCTGGAGAGGGGGGCGCTGTCGCCGGCGGTGCGCTGGCGGAGCAGGTGGGCGTGGATGTCGACCATCGCGAGTTTGATGAGGTCGGCCGCCGAGCCCTGCACGACGGAGTTGATCGCGACGCGCTCGGCGAGCGAGCGGCGGGAGGGGTTGGTCGAGTCGATGTCGGGGATGGGGCGGCGTCGGCCCAGCATGGTTTCGACGTAGCCGAAACGCTGCGCCTGCGAGACGCACTCCTGCAGGAAGGTGGTGATGCCGGCGAAGCGCTTCTTGTAGCCGGAGATGATCTGGTCGGCCTCGGTGTTGGAGACGCCCAGGCGGCGGGCGAGCCCGAAGGCGGTGATGCCGTAGACGATGCCGAAGTTGACCATCTTGGCGCCGGAGCGCTGCTCACGCGTGACGTGCTCGATGGGGATGTTGTGGATCTGGGCGGCGACGGCGGTGTGGATGTCCTGCCCGTCGAGGAAGGCCTGGATCAGGGCCGGGTCGCGCGAGAGGTGGGCGAGCAGGCGGAGTTCGATCTGCGAGTAGTCGGCGGTGACGAGCGTGCAGCCGGGCTCGGCGATGAAGGCGCGGCGGATCTCGCGCCCGATGTCGGTGCGGATCGGGATGTTCTGCAGGTTCGGGTCCGACGAGGACAGGCGCCCGGTCGCCGCGACCGTCTGGTTGAACGACGCGTGGATGCGGTTGCCGCCCAGGCAGTCGTCGGGGTAAATCTCGTCGGCGAGCGCGGCGAGATAGGTGCCGACGAGCTTGGTGAGCTGGCGGTGCTCGACGATCAGTCGCGGGATCGGGCTCTCGATGGCCGGGTCGGACGCGAGCTGCTCGAGCACTTCAACGTCGGTGGAGTAGCCCGTCTTGGTGCGCTTCAGCGGCTTGATGCCCAGGCCCGGCTGCTCCGGGTGATCGGGCGGGTTGAAGAGCGCGACGGCGAGCTGCTTGGGCGAGTCGGGGTTGAAGCGCACGCCCAGCGCGGCATCGCTGGCGCGGTCGATGTCGGTGCGGATGACGTCGATGCGCGATTGCAGGCGGGCACGCTGACGGTCGAGCTCGGCCCGATCGACGCGGAT
Source organism: uncultured Phycisphaeraceae bacterium (assembly GCA_964615765.1). Lineage (GTDB taxonomy): Bacteria > Planctomycetota > Phycisphaerae > Phycisphaerales > UBA1924 > CAZTQN01. Next base: position 82,164 of record CAZTQN010000004.1, on the reverse strand, counting down.
GCCATTCCATTCGAGTTCGGCGAGCACCTCGACAAGCGGCATCTCGACGCGCTCGAAAAGCGGGAGCAGGCCCATCGCCGCGAGCTGCGGGAGCATCACGGCGCGGAGCTGCAGGGCGACGTCGGCGTCCTCCGCCGCGTACTGCGTGGCTTGTTCGAGGGTGATCTGATCGAAGCACTTCTGGCTGGGCCCCGAGCCGATGAGGTCCTTGAGGCTGATGTTGGTGCGGTTCAGGAGGGCGAGCGCGAGGGCGTCGAGGCCGTGCGAAGAACGGTCGGCGTCGATGAGGTAGGACGCGACCATGGAGTCGAAGACGCGGGCGTGGGGCAGGTCGGACTGCACGAGGCCGGCGAAGGCGGGGGCTGTGTCCGTGCCGCCCGCGTGCAGCGGCGGTGCATCGGAGAAGAACCCGGCGAGCCGCACGCCGGCGGCGCGGAGCACGAGCATGTCGAACTTGAGGTTGTGCCCGCACTTGGCCCGCGCGGGGTCTTCAAGGATGGGGCGGAGCGCGTCGAGCACGGTTTCGGGGCTGAGGTGCAGCGAGCAATCGGGCGAGCGGACGGGGACGTAGACGCCGGTGCCGATCTGCGTCGAGAGGCAGACGCCGCAGAGCGCGTCGCGCATCGGGTAGAGGCCGCGGGTTTCGGTGTCGATGGCGATGACGTCGGCGGCGCGGAGTTCGTCGACCAGATCGCGGAGCTGGGCGGCGGTGGTGATGCAGCGGTAGGTGCCGGACTGCGGCGTGATGATCGGGGCGGCGGCCGGGGCATCGAAGTCGCGCTGCGCGAAGAGCCCGCCGAAGTGGTCGTCGGGCGCGGAGGTGCTGTTGGAGCGCGGCTTGGCTTTGGGCGTTGCGGGAACCGTCGCGGGCGACGGCGCGGCGGTCGTCGCCGGCATGAAGTTGGACGCGGCGAGCACGGGGTTGAGGTTCGCGCGCGGCTCGCCGAGGATGGTGGCGAGTTCGTCCTGGAAGCGGTTGAAGCCGAGTTCGCGGAGCGCGGGGGCGAGGGCGCGGAGGTTGAACGAGGAGACGTTGCAGGCTTCGAGCGCGAACTCGATCGGCGTGTCGGGGCGGAGGGTGACGAGTTGTTTGGCGAGCGGGAGTTGACCGGCGGCGTCCGCCGCACGAATGTTCTCAAGACGCTTGCCCTTGATCGCGGGCTTGTCCTTGCGGGTTTCGGCGAGCACGGCGTCGAGCGAGCCGAAGGTGGCGATGAGCTCGGCGGCGGTCTTTGGCCCGACGCCTTCGACGCCGGGGACGTTGTCGACGGTGTCGCCCATGAGCGCGAGGAAGTCGACGATCTGATCGGGGCGCAGGCCGGTGTCGGCTCGGAGCGCGGCTTCGTCAATAACGAGATCGGTGTGGATGTCGAAGAGCTCGACGCGGTTGTCGTCGAGGAGCTGCTTGAGGTCTTTGTCTTTCGAGATGATGCGGACGCGGACGTCCGGGCGCTCGGCCTTGAGGCGCGCGACAATCGCCGCGATCGCGTCGTCGGCTTCGTAGCCGGCGGCGCCGATGATCGGGATCTGCATCGAGCGCAGCAGGTTCAGGCAGCGTTCGACCTGGGGGCCGAGGTCTTCGGGCGGCGGTGGACGCGTGGCTTTGTACTCGGGGTAGAGCGTTGAGCGGAACGTGCCGCGATCGTCGGAGACGTCGAGCGCGACGGCGACGTACTCCGGGCGGGCGGCAGCGATGCTGCCCTCGGCGCGGAAGAGCTTGAGCAGCATGCCGACGAACCCGAAGGTCATGTTCGTCGGTTCTTTGGTGACCGGCGAGGACATGGGCGTGCGGATGGCGTGGTATGCGCGGAAGAACTGGGCGTAGCCGTCGATGAGGTAGAGGGTGGGCATGCGGGTTAGGACGCCGTAGTTGGAGCCGGTGTATCGATGAACTGGCCGAGCGTTGGCCTACGCGACACGGCGTGCCTCCGCCAGCACCTCTTCGCGGATCTGCGGTCGGAGCGAGTCGAGCGGCCCGACATCGACGCGGCGGCCGATGACTTCTTCCAGGTGCACCAGCAGGCCTGCGAGTTCGTACAGCGATGTGGGGCGGTCGAACTCGGCGAGAAGGTCGACGTCGCTGTCCGGGTGCTGATCACCGCGAGCGAACGAGCCGAACAGCAACAGCCCGGAGACGCCGAACTTGGCGTGTAGCAGGGGCATTTCCTGGCGCAGCCGGGCGATGATGGCGTCGCGGTCCATGGCGGGATTGTAGTGGCAGCCGGGGTGGCGCGAGAGGTCGGCCGTCCGGGGGTGGCGCTCACCGCCGCAGCTGCGTTACCCGCCAACCTGCGTGGATGATCAGGAACACCAACACTCCGAACCAGCCGATCATCAGCAAGCGTTGGGACGCGACGTCGTGAGCGAATCGCGTGCTGAGGGGCGCGACGACGAGCCACAGCAGCGGCGGTAGCCACGCGGTTACCGGCAGGCTGCGCCGGCCGATGGCGGTGTAGCCGGGGGCCTTGGTGTCGTACACGTGTCCGCACTCGGGGCAATGCTCGGCGGGTTTGAGCCCGCGCCGGTCGTAGCCGCAGAACCCGCAGAGCGAGCGGGCGTGCACGCCGTAGGTTGAGAGGAAGGCGACGAGCACGAACAGCACCGCCAGCGGGGCGAAGCAGATAACGCCGACGCTGGCGGCGGTGTTCAGGCTGCGATCCAGTGAACCGGTGAGGCCGGCGAAGGCCAGCGCAACGCCCGCGGCGATGATGACCGCGTTGCGGACCGCGATCCGCGTGGGCATCGGGTTCGGGGCGTTGGACCGGTGCGCGAGTGGCTGCGGGGAGGTTGGCGGGGTGGCGGCGCTGGGCGCCGTCGCGGTGTCGTTGAGATTCTCTGGCGGCGGCTGCGGACCGTTCTGGCTCATGCGGAGCCTCCGGCGTGACCCCGGCTAACTCGTGTGCGCCAGCCGGCGGAGTGCGGAGATATACGCCGGCGAGGGCGAGACGTTGCGTCGGGCCATGACGGCGATGGCGACTTCGAGGAACTTCTCGAAGCGGTACGGACGCGGGCTTGGTTTGCCCGACGGGTCGTCGGTGATCCAGGTCATCGCCGGCGTGCAGCCCGAGAGCGGGTACGACGCGGCGAACATCGCGCCGGTGCCGATGATCGAGCCGGTCATGATCCGCGTGCAGATCGCGGCTTTGACGTGGTCGCCCAGCACGCAGCCGAAGAACGTTTCGCCGGTGCGCTGATTGGTGATGGTGCCCGCGTCGTCGGGGGCCTTGGCGACGATCTCGGCGTAAGTGTTGAGGAGGTTGGAGCCGGTGGTGCCGGCGCCGAGGTTGACCCACTCGCCGACGTACGAGTCGCCGAGGTAGCCGTCGTGGGCCTTGTTGGCGAAGCCCTGGAAGATCGTCCCGCCGACTTCGCCGTTGACCTTGCAGAACGGGCCGATCGCGGTGTTGGGGCGGATGGTGGCGCGTTCGAGGGCGGCGGAGTCCGGGCCCAAGTAGACGGGGCCGATGATGATCGCGCCGGGGCGCACGCTGGCGCGCTCGTCGATCACGATCGGGCCGGCTTCGACATCGAGGATGCAGCCGGGCGCGATCTTTGCGGACGCCGCGATCGTCAGCGGACGCTGGCCGATGACCGTGACGTTCTCCAGCGGCACGGTTCGCGGCGGGCCGGAGCGGATGCGCTGCGCGATCAGGGCGAGGTCCATCGCGACGCACGCGTCCCGCATCGAGCGCACGTGCCACGGGCGCGACATGACCAGGCGCGTCGGCAAGGGGCGCTCGGCGGAGTTCGCGTGCGCGAGGGCGAGGCGGGCGCCGGCGGGCGTCGCGCGAAGTTCGCGGACGTCGGCACGCCGAGCCACCAGGGAGCCGTGCGCGTCGAACACATCGCGCCCCGCGCTCCTCGCGGCGGTCTGGAGATGGTCGAGCGTGACGGGCCCGGCGGCACCGCTCACGATCAGCACGTCGCCGGCGAGGTGGTCGAGCGTGTTGATCGGCGTGGACGGGTGACGCTCGCGGGTGAGGTCGGCCAGATGATCGGGCACGAGCATCGCCGCGGGCGGTACGCCTTGCAGCGTCAGACGCTCGGCGAGGGTCGCGGCTCCGGTGCGGACGTCGAACACTGCACGCAGGTCCGTCAGCGGCGCGAGTCCCGCGCGCGATTCATCGATCAGGACGATCGGCGGCAGGTCAGCGGCGAGCGCGGCGGGCGGAACGGTCGTGGGCTTGGCGAGACTCATGGGGTGGACCGGTCTCCAGATCGTCAGCGCGAGCGGGACATCGGGCGGCGGAGGTGCGGGTCCGTGAAGCCGAAGAGCCCGGTGACGGGGAACAACACCGCCGAGAGCACCAAAGCCGCGGCCCCGGTGAGCAGGCTGCGGATGAAGCGGTCGACGAGTTCGCGCCAGGCGACGAAGTCGATCGCCTCGCCGTAGATCTTGCGGAAGACGAACAGGGCGACGACGACGATGTGGGCGAGCAGCGCGGCGACGATGGAGAGGACCACCAGCGTCCACGGGCTGCGTTTGATCATCACGCCGCGGATGGTGAGGACGAAGTACGCGGCGAGCAGATAGCCCAGCGCGTGCGGCCCGACGACGACCACGGCCCCGGGGCCGCGCAGCGTCGAGAGGTCGACGACGACGCCCAGCAGGGCGGCGGTCCAGAGTGTCGCGAGGGCGGGCGCGTGCAGGGCGACGAAGACGATCAGCGGGATGACCAGCGAGGGCGAGGTGTTGCGCGGGCCGATGCCCAGGCCTTCGCGCAGGCCGATCTCGACCGCGAGGAAGAGATAGCCGAAGACGACGACGACCGGCCACCTCACGGGGGTGCTCCTGTCGAGCCGGCTCCTGCCGGTGCGGGCGATGCGGGGCGCGGGGCGCTGGTGCGGATCGTGACCTCGCGGGCGCGGTCGAGGCGGACTTCCGGGCGGATGGTGATGACGCGGCGCAGCGGCTGCTGCGGCATCGGCTCGACACGCTCGACGGTGCCCAGGATGAGCATGTGAGCCGCGAGCGGCCACTGCGGGTCTTGCAGGCGGACGGTCAGGCCGGGCACGATCTGCGGGGCGGGAAGGTTGGGGTCGGCGGCGTCTTCGAGTCGCCCGGCGAGCGTGCCCTCGCCGGTGGGCTCGAGCAGGCAGGCCGGGCCGGGCGTGGAGTCGTCGAGCATGACGACCCCGCCGACGGGCTGTTTGAGCGCGGGGTCGGTGATGGCGATGACGCTCGCCGTGACGTCGCCGGCGCGCTGCACGCGGCCCACGAGGTGGACCCCGCGGAGGACGGCGAGCCCGCCGACGTCGACGCCCTGGCGCGTGCCGGCGCGGATGGTGTACAGCCCGCCCGCGTCAGCGCCGGAGCCGATGACGGGCACGGGCCCGATCAGTCGCGGGACGAAGTCGGGCACGAGGTTCATGCCGAGCGTGAGCTCGCGGATCTGCTGGCGCAGGTCTTCGTTCAGGCGGTTGGCTTGGCGGAGGGCCAGGTCGAGCTGGTCCTTCTGCGCGACCAGGGCGGCGATCTCGGGGTCCGACCAGTCCGGCGCGTCGTCCGAGCGGGTGAGCGTGAGGACGAGGTTGCGGACGGGCAGCTGCACGGGCGCGAGCAGGAAGGTGACCGGGCGCTGCATCGCCCCGGCCCAGGAGGTCAGCAGCGGGGGGGCGATGGACAGGATGGACAGCAGCGCCACGGCGGCGGTGAGCGTCGAACGGGGGCTGAGCCAACCGGCAGGGCGCGCCATGAATGAAGGTCGGAAAGTGCGGTCGAGGTTCAGCCTTCCAGATCGCTCTCCAGCGCGATCTTCCACTCTTCGATGTGCTCGAGATAGATCGCCGTGCCCCGCGCGACGCAGGTCAGCGGGTCGTCGGCGATCTTGACTTCCAGCCCGGTGGCGTTGGAGAGCACGGTGTTCATACCGCGGAGCAGAGCGCCGCCCCCGGCGAGCGTGATGCCGTTCTCGACGAGGTCGGCCGCGAGTTCGGGCTCGACGCGTTCGAGGGTACGCGTCACGCTCTCGATGATGGCCCCGACGGGCTCCTGCAGGGCTTCGCGGACTTCTTCGCTGGTGATGACGACCTTGCGCGGCAGGCCGGAGATCATGTCGCGCCCGCGGACTTCCAGGTGCGACTCTTCGCCGGAGGGGGCCGCGGAGCCGACGTCGATCTTGATGCGTTCGGCCGTCTGCTCGCCGATCATCAGGTTGTAGGTCTTCTTCATGTGGTTGATGATCGCTTCGTCCATGTCGTCGCCCGCGACGCGGACGGACTCGCAGACGGCGATATCACCAAGCGAGAGCACGGCGACTTCGGTGGTCCCCCCGCCGATGTCGACGATCGCGGACGCCGTGGCCTCGGCGAACGGGAGCCCGGCGCCGATGGCGGCGGCGAGCGGTTCTTCGATCAGCCACGTCTTGCGTGCGCCGGCGCGGGCGGAGGAGTCGTAGACAGCGCGTTTCTCGACGGCGGTGATGCCGGAGGGAACGCTGACGACGACGCGCGGGCCGATGAAGTTGCGCCCGTTGACCTTGCGGATGAAGTACTGCAGCATCGCCTCGGTGATCTCGAAGTCGGAGATCACGCCGTCTTTGAGCGGGCGGATGGCGGAGATCGTCCCGGGCGTCTTGCCGAGCATTTCCTTGGCCATCCAGCCGACGGCCTCGCCGTTGCGGACGACGCGGTTGGTCCCCTTCCACACGGCGACGACGCTGGGCTCGTTGAGCACGATGCCCTGCCCGCGAACGGCGACGAGCGTGTTGCACGTGCCGAGGTCGATCCCCATGTCGACGCTGAAGAAACTGAGCAGACGGTCGAAGATCACGTGCGGGGGATTCCTTGACGCCAGTGGCCGGGCCGCTGCGGCGGCGGTGGTGGGGGGAGGGTGGTCAGCGGGCATGCGCCGCCGGTTGCGTTATCGGCGATCCACCGCCCGGAGCGTATCAAAGTGCCCACCCCCGGGCGAACGGAACCCGACTGAATACCGCGACAAAGGGGCAATTCCTGAGTCGCGCCGGTCGGTCTGTGCGGTCGGGGACGGGTCACGGCTTGGCCGCGTCCGTCCGACCCAGCAGGCGCCGCAGCCAGCGCATCGTCGCGATCCAGCTCAAGACCGTGGCCACCAGGAAGAGCATGACCCCGATCGGCCCCCACACCCAGGCGTCGTGCTGGATGGCGTTGACCTGCTCGTCGCCGCCGGCGTTGCCCATCGGGTCGGCCAGCGCGTCGGCGTACATCGCGACGATCGGCCCCAGGGCCCGGTACAGGCAGTACACCCCGCCCACCAGGGCGACCACGGCCACACCGTTCAGTACAAGACCCGAACGCTTCATGTCATCCCGCGATTCGGCAAGAGAGCCACCAGTTCGCTCAGCGAACGGACGGTGAGTGTCGGCTCGGCGGCGGTGGCCCCGCCGATGCCGGACGCCGCCGGGCTCCCGCCGGCCCGGTTGACCCACACCGTGCGGAACCCCATCGACGAAGCGGGCTCGATGTCATGAAACCGGCTCTCCGCCACGTGCAGCACCCGGTCCGGCGTCAGGTTCAGGCGGCGGAGGCCTTCCTGAAAGTGAGCCAAGCCCGGTTTGTACGAGCGGACCTGTTCGGCGGTGACGAGCACATCGAGGTCTACGCCGAGTTTGCGGGCCGAGTGCGCGAACAAGCGATCATCAATGTTGGAAAGTACCCCCAGACGCGCGAACGCCTTGAGGGCCCGCAGGCAGCCCGGCGTCTCGGCGAACGCGGGCCAGGTCGGCAGCGAGGTGCTGAGCGCGTCCGCCTGAGACGGGTCCGCCGGCACGCCGAGTTCATCCAGCACGCGGCGCTGGACCTCGACCAGCACCTGGGCGTACGGGCGGTACGGCCCCTCCTGCACCTGGCGCTCGATCCGCCCGAACGTCTCGATGGCCCGGGCGGCGTCCGCACCGCCCGGCGACCGGGACCCGTTCTGGATCAGCGGGACCAAGGCCGATCGGATCCCGGTCTCCCAGTCGATCAACGTCCCGTAACAATCGAACGTGATGGCCTGAACGTCATGGAAAATCCGGTGCGGGTCCACAGCCCGACGGTAGCCCGGGCCGCCGCCTCGCCCACTACCCTTTCCCATGCCGCTGACTTTCCATAACGCCACGCTGGACAACGGGCTGACGATCATCGCGGAGGTCGATCCCTCGGCCCATTCCGCGGCGGTCGGGTACTTCGTCAAGACCGGGGCCCGCGACGAGGCCCTGAACGTCATGGGCGTCAGCCACTTCCTTGAGCACATGATGTTCAAGGGGACCGATCGGCGGACGGCGGAGGACATCAACCGCGGCTTCGACGCCATCGGCGCCAAGAACAACGCGTATACCAGCCACGAGATGACCTGCTTCTACGCGAGCGTGTTGCCCGACCGCCTGCTCGGGCCCGGCGGCGCGACGGACCTGCTCTCGGACATGATGCGCCCGGCCCTGCGCCAGGCGGACTTCGACACCGAGAAGAACGTCATCCTCGAAGAGATCGCGATGTACGACGACAACCCGTTCTTCGTGCTCTACGAGCGCACGCTCGAGGAGCACTTCGCGGGTTCGGGCACGCCGGGCGGGCCGGGCATGCACCCGCTCGGGCACCGCGTGCTGGGCACCAAGGAGTCGATCACCGACCTGACCAGCGCGCAGATGCGGGCGTACTTCGAGAACCGCTACTCGGCGGACAACACGGTGGTCGCGATCGCGGGGAATGTCAGTTTTCAGCAGGCTGTTGAGGAGATCAACGCGCGGTGCGGGTCGTGGAAGCGCACGGGCGCGCGGCGTGACGCGACCCCGCCGCCCAAGGGCGATCGCACGCTGACGCTCCGCGACGCGAAGGTCAACCGCGCGTACGCGCTGATGCTCACGCCGGGCCCGTCGGCGACCGACCCGCGCCGGTACGCCGCGAGCCTGCTGGCCCAGATCCTCGGCGGGGCCGACAACAGCCGCCTGCACTGGTCGCTCATCGACCCCGGCCTCGCTGACCAGGCGGAGGCGAGCCTGGACCAGCACGACGGGTGCGGCGACTTCATGGTGTTCGCGACCTGCGACCCCGAAAAGGCCGACGAGGTCTGGGGCGTGGTCGAGCAGCAGATCGACGAGCTCGATAAGACGCTGACGGAGGACGACCTCGCGAAGATCCGCGGCAAGGCGGCGACGGCGGTCGTGCTCGCCGGCGAACGCCCCGCGGGGCGCATGCAGCGCCTCGGGCGGCACTGGCTGTATCACGCCGGGTACACCACGCTGGAAGAAGAGCTCGAGCGCATCAACCGCGTAACGGTGGACGATGTTCGCGCGGTGCTACGCGACTTCCCGCTGCGCCCGCGCACGCTGGGCTGGCTGCTGCCTGAGAAGGCCTGATTCCAAGCATCGCGGTTACGCCGCGAGCGGCTGCGGGGCGTACACACGCACGGCGCTGGAGCCGGCCTTGCGGGCCGCGGCGGTCGCCTGTTCGACGATCCGCGTGAAATCCTGAAGGCTCTCGAATCGCTTGGCGAGCGCGGGCTCGATGGTGGCCAGCCCGATGCTGACGCCCAGCGCGACCTCGGGCGGCGAGCCGGGAGCCGCGGCGATGAGCTTGATGGGTTCGGTGACGATGGCGCGCCGGGCCTGGTCGCACAGGCGGACGGCCGCCGCCCGCTCGCACTTGGGCAAGAGCACCGCGAACGTGCGCAGGTCGTAGCGTGACAGCGTACCCCCGGCGGGCGAGAAGATGCGCTGCAGGCGCGACGCGGCGGAGATGACCAGCGCGTCGAGCGCGTCGGCCCCGCAGCGTTTGGCGATGTCCTCAAGGCGGTCGATCTCCAGCAGCGCCATCGACATCGGCGCGATGCCCTGCTGGGCCTGCTCGAAAGCGACCACGAGCATCTGTTCCAGGCGCACGCGGTCAGAAAGGCCGGTGAGTTCATCGACGCCCGGCGCGTCGGCGACGGAGCCGCCGCGGTCGTCACCCGCGTCCTGGTCGGGCTGAATCGCCGTCAGCCGTTCGCGGGCGGCGGAGATGACGCGCTGCGCGTCCACCGGCTGCCCGGCGGGGAGGCTGAGCAGCTTGGCCACCTCGCGCACCTGCAGCCCGATGGTGTTGAACAGCTCGTCGGCTTCGAGCGGGCGCATGGTGAACCACTGCTCAGCGCGCTGATAGAACTTGCGGAGGTGCTCGGACGGGTCGGTCGCCGTCAGCACGTCCGCCGCCAGGTTGCCCAGCCCGACGGCCCGGCAGATCAGCGAGTGCTCGACCGGGGCGGCGGTGGCCCGCTCGTGATACTTGATGGGCATCACGAGCTGGTCCGGCAGTTTCCAGCGCTTGGCGAGCATGGCGCCCACGTCGGGGTGCTGGGTCTGCAGCGCCTCGAGCTCGAACTTGCACACGCTGCGGTGGTTGCCGCTCGCGCGGGTGACGATGTCGTGGTACGTCCGCCCGAGCGTCTGCGACAGCGCGACCATGCCGACGTCTTGCAGCAGCCCGCCCAGGAAGGCCTCTTCCGGGTCAGGGGCGCGGGCCCGCTGCGCGATCAGGCGTGCGGCGACGCCGGTATAGAGCGCGCGGCGCCAGTGGTCTTCGAGGTTGATCCCGTTGCCGACCTTGTCGCGGATCGCGCCCACGAGCGTGAAGCCCAGGGCCAGCGACTTCACGCTCGAGAGCCCGAGCATGACGATCGCCTGGTTGATGTTGGCGCACTTGGTCCGCAGGCCGAACAGGCTGGAGTTGACCGTCCGCAGAACCTTCGCGGCCAGCGCCTGGTCGTTCTGGATCGCCTCCGCCAGGTCGCGCATGTTGACGCGGTCGGAGTTGGTGAGTTCAACAACACGCACGGCGACCGCCGGAAGACTCGGCAGGTCGCGACAGCTCATCACGCGTTCGATGAGTTCTGGGTTCATGCGTGCTTGGCCCCTCACCCGTCCCGAGGGGAACTCGGGGTGTCATCGCCCCTTCCGGTCACGGGCTTTGGGCGAACTGGCGAGACCGGGCAAACCGGACGGAGTTATCGCAACAGCCGCTGCGGGAACACCAGCGACAGGGTCGCCGGTTCCTCGCCCAGAACGTGGCGGAGATAGGACGCGAGCAACCGGCTGGCCCGGTCCGCGGCAGGACCGATCACCGGGTGTCCGCCCGCCGTCTGACGCAGGGCGTCGATCGTCGGCCACGTCACGGCCCAGCCGCCATCCTCTCCGACGGTGAACCCGCCGAGTTCGGGCATGAAGCGGCACGCCCCCTGCGCGGGGAGGGCCTCACCCGTTCGTGCGTCCACACTCAAGCCGGGGCGGAAGCCGGTGTGTTCCAGCAGGTCCCACTGGAAACGGAGCAGGGCGGCTGCGACGGCCGGGGGGCCGCCGCCGGACCCGAGCATCGCGAGCGCGCGGGCCGAGGTGTCGTACAGCTCCGGGTGCGGGTCGTTCTCGCGGACCATGCGGCTGAGCAGGTCGGCGACGTAGATGGCCGCGTGGTGGGCCGCCAGGCTGGTGCGGAGCGCGGGGAAGGTTCGGCGCAGGTCCCACTCGGTGAGCAGGGCGAGCTCGGACCCGGCGCGGAAGATCAGGCCGGCGGTCGCTTCGGTGAGCAGTTCGACGCCGCCGGAATATGCGGCCCCGGGGCGCTTGCTCCCCTTGGCGAGCGCGCGGACCAGGCCGTGCGTGCGCGTGAACAGCGCGACGGTCTGGCTGGTCTCGGACCAGTCCCATTGGCGGATGCACAGCGCTGGTGTGAACTCGACGCCCACCGGGCAAGCGTACTACGCTCGCGCCGATGCACTTCTGCCTGGTCGACGCCGTTGTGGAGATGAGTGATGACCGCATTGTCACCGTGAAGCAGGTGTCGGCGGCCGAGGAGTATCTGCAGGACCACTTCCCCGGCTTCCCCGTGCTGCCGGGCGTGATGATGATCGAGTCGCTGGTGCAGGCCGGTCGGCTTTTGCTGGAGCGCAAGCACGCCGGCACGACCGCGCCACGGATGGTGCTGGGCGGCGTGCGGGCGCTGAAGTACGGCTCTTTTGTCCGACCGGGCGAGACGCTCCGCGTCGATGTCACGCTCGCCAAACGCGGCGAGGACGGCTCGGTCGAGTTTCGCGGCGAGGGGACCGTCGTCCCGCGCGGCGGCGCGGGCAGTGGGGGAGTGGACGCCCAGCCGCTGACGGCCGTCTCCGGCAAGTTCGTCCTCCGCCCCGTGCGGCTGTGATTGCCGCGGAGCGCGGGTGACGCCATGACCAACCCCGTCGGCTACTTCGAGATCCCCGTGACCGACCTGGACCGGGCGGTGGCGTTCTACGAGGCGGTCTTGGTCATCACGCTCGAGCGGACGCTGATCGACGGGCACCCGATGGCGCTGTTCCCATACGCGCCGGATCAGCCGGGCATTACCGGGGCGCTGGCGGCGGGCGAGTCGTACACCCCCGGGCGGGCCGGGACGCGGGTGTACTTTCGGACGCCGGACATCGATGCGGCCCTGGCCCGGGTGCGGGCGGCGGGCGGGCGGGTGCTGTACCCACGCAAGGCCGTGCCGGAAGTCGGGTTTGTCGCGGAGTTCGAGGACTCCGAGGGCAACTGCGTCGCCCTGCACCAGCCGCTCCAGGGCTGAGCGGGCGTGGCCGCGATGGGCGGTGATGTTCGGGATACACTCGCGACCAATGACCCGTGACCAAATCTTCGCGAAAGTTCGAGACGTGCTGGTGGACGCCCTGGCGGCGGACGAGGACGACGTGACGCCCACGGCGACGCTCGTCGGCGACCTGGGCGCCGAGTCGATCGACTTCCTGGACATCGTGTTCAAGCTCGAACAGGCGTTCGGGATCAAGATCGGGCAGGGCGAGCTGTTCGCCGAAGGGGCCGCGAACGACCCGAAGTACGTCAAGGACGGCAAGGTCACGCCGGAAGGGATCGCGGCGATGAAGGCCCGCCTGCCGCACGTGGACTTCGCGGCCCTCGAGAAGGACCCGTCGGTCGCGAAGGTGAAGAACATCTTCACGGTCGACACGCTGGTGACGTTCGTCGAGAAGAAGCTCGCCGCCAAGTAAGCCTCGGGCCCGCCGAGCGCGGGACCTCAACCCACGGGCCTGTATGCGCTGGATGTGGATCGACCGGGTCGTCGAGCTTGTGCCGCGTCAGCGGCTGGTGGCGATCAAGAACGTCTCGCTCGCCGAGGAGCATCTGCACGACCACTTCCCCGCCGACGCGTCGCGCGGGCTGGCGGCCCTGCCCGTCATGCCGGCGAGCCTGATCCTCGAGGGCATGGCCCAGACGGCGGGGATTCTGGTCGGGCACGCGGAAGACTTTCGCGAGAAGGTCATCCTCGCGAAGATCAACAAGGCCGAACTCTCCGCCGACGCCGGGCCCGGAATGACGCTCCGCTACACCGCGACCATCGAGCGCATGGACGCGGCCGGCGCAAGCACCCGCGGCGTGGTCGACCTTTTCGACCACGCCCACGCCGACGCCGGGTATCGCACCATCGGCGCCATCGACCTGATGTTCAGCCACCTCGATCAGAACGCCGGAGCCGCGGGGCGTCCGGGCGAGGCCTTCCCGGCCCACAACTTCGTCTTCGGCGACGGGTTCAAAACCCTGCTGCGCACCAGCGGGATCTCGGTCCCGGCCTGATCTGTTCACCACTCACGGGGCGTGCACCGAATGCGACCGGACGGCGTCATCTTCGATTTCGACGGCGTCCTGGTCGACAGCGAGCCCATGCACGAGTGGGCCATCGCTGAGTCCGTCAAAGACCGCGGGTGGACCTTCTCCAAGCAGCAGTTCGTCGAGCACATCGTCGGCAAGGGCGACGAATCGGCGTACGTCAACATCGCCCGCTGGAACGGATCGACGATCAGCGAGGACGAGATCGGCGCGCTGCTCCGCGTCAAGTGGGCATTGATGGAACGCGGCATCGTCGAAGGGCGCTTCAGCGTGCAGCCGGGCGCGGTGGAGTGCGTCCGCGCCGCCGCGGCGCGCGGGCCCGTGGGCGTGTGTTCCGGCTCGGTCCGCTCGACGGTGGAGCCGATGCTGAAGGTCATCGGGGTGCACGGGCTGCTGGGCGTGATCGTGACGGCGGACGATGTCGCGCAGAGCAAGCCGGACCCGGAGGGGTACCGCAAAGCCGCCGCGGCCCTCGGGCTTGATCCGCGCCGGACCATCGCGATCGAAGACACGCCCACGGGGATCGCGGCGGGCAAGGCCGCCGGGCTGTTCGTCATCGGCGTGGCCCACACCGTGCCGCCCGAGCGTCTGCACCAGGCCGACCAGGTGTACACGCGGATCGCCGACGTGCGTTGGGGCTAGCCGGTGCGTACCCTCGCGCATCATGCCGAACAAGCTCTACCAGTCCGCCGCCGCCGCCTTCGCCGACCTGCGTGATTTGGGCGTCCTGCGCGACGGCATCACGGTCATGGTCGGCGGCTTCGGGCTGTGCGGGATCCCCGAGCATCTCATCCTCGCGCTCCGCGATTCGGGCGTGAAGGACCTCACGTGCGTCTCCAACAACGCCGGCGTCGACGACTTCGGCCTGGGCCTGCTGCTGCAGACGCGCCAGATCCGCAAGATGATCTCCTCGTACGTCGGCGAGAACGCGACTTTCGAGAAGCAGTTCCTCTTCGGCGATCTGGAGGTCGAGTTCAACCCGCAGGGCACGCTCGCCGAGCGCATCCGCGCCGGCGGCGCGGGCATCCCGGCGTTCTACACCGCGACCGGTGCCGGCACGCTCGTCGCGGAAGGGAAAGAGTCGCGCGCGTTCTTCCGCCCGTCGCAGGGCATCGGCGGGGCGACGATCCCCGGGCGCGGCTTCGCCGGCCGACCGGCCACCAGCGCCGCGAAGCCCGCCGCTCAGGGCGGCACGCCGCGTGAGTACGTGCTGGAAACCGGCCTGTACGCCGACTTGGCCCTCGTGAAGGCGCACACGGCCGACCCGTTCGGGAACCTCGTGTATCGCAAGACGGCCCGCAACTTCAACCCGATGATGGCGACCGCCGCGGCGTTCGTGATCGCGGAAGTCGAAGACGTCGTCGACCTCGGCGCGATCGACGGCGACGACGTGCACACCCCCGGCTCGTTCATCGACCGCATCATCAAGACCGTGCCGACCAAGCGCATCGAGCAGCGCACCGTCGCCCGGGCCTGATCCGCACCGAGCGCCCGGGCACTCTCCGGTTTGGCCCGCCGGGCGTCCGCGTACGATGTCATGTTTCGGGCGGATACCAGCCCATGACACGCGGCGCGGCGATCCTTGTAGTGGATCTGCTCGCGGGCGCACTGCTCGCGGCCTTGGTCGCCACGGGCGCCATCATCCAGTTCGCCCTGCCGCCCGGGAGCAACCGCACCAGCGTGCTGTGGGGCCTGTCGCGGCACGACATCGGCCGGGCGCACGCGATCATCAGCGCCGGGCTGGTGGCCGCGATCGTCGTGCATGTGGCGCTGCACTGGCGCTGGCTGGTGACGGCTCTGTGGAAGCGGACGCGCTGGCCGGATCTGCCCGCGCGGCGTGAGCAAGGCCTGCGTGCGCTCGCCCACACCGTGGCGCTCGCCGTGCCGGCGGTGCCGGTGGTGGGCATCATCATCGCAGCGAGCATGAGCGTGCGCGACCGCTCATCACCGCGTCACGCCGCGGCCCCGTCGGCGGGCGGGCTCGCACCGTCCGACACACCCGGCGCAACTCTCGCGGGGGTCGCGTTCGCCGCGGATCGCGTGCTGGCGCTCCGGTGTGCGCGCTGTCACGGGGCCGAGAGCCCCGACGCCGGCGTCCGGGCCGACGTCACGGCCGGCATCGCCGCTAACGCCGCGGCGGACCTGCTCGCCCCGCTTGAGGCCGCGACGTCCAACCAGCACCCGCACAAGCACCGCCTCCCGGGCGAGGAACTCCGCGTTCTGCGGGCATGGGCCGCGTCTGTCGCGGATGGACCGCCGAGTCCGTGACCCGTTTGGGGGCACCCGAGCAGGTGAAGACCCGGTGACCCAAGGCTTACCCGGTGGTAGCATGGGGACTCACAGGAGACCGCGTTTGGACCGCGGGCCGCCGTGCTGGTGCACGGCCTTTGGCCCCGCGAACCCCGGACCGGTTCAAGAGGTGCTTTCGATGATGAATCGTGTGACCGGTATGGCGCTCGCCGCGGTGGTCGGGCTGAGCGTCGGGGTGGTGGGCTGCGAAGAAAAACCGGCTCCGGCGGCGGGTGGGAACAACCCCGCGGGCGGGCTGGTTGACGCCGCTAAGGGCGCGGCGGACAAGGCCGGCGCGGCCGTCAAGGACGCCGGCAAGACCGTGACCGACACCGCCAAGGCGGCGGCGGACAAGGCGGGCGACGCTGCGAAGACGGCGACCGACAAGGCCGGGGCCGCGGTGAACGACGCCGCCAAGGCCGCGGGCGACAAGGCCAACCAGCTCGCGACCAGCGCGTCTGACGCGCTCAAGACCGAACTCAACGGCATGGTCGACACCGCCAAGGGCCAGCTTCAGAAGCTGACCGACGGCGGCAAGACCGTCGTCGCCGACAAGAAGCCCGCCTTCGACACCGAGCTGGCCGGCCTCAACACCCAGTTCAAGTCGCTGTCGGACTCCGTCAGCGCCGGCTTCAAGGACCTCTCCGGCGACGGCCTGTCCAAGAAGCTCGGTGAGCTCAAGACCCAGGGCACCAAGCTGCTCGACGGCATCAAGTCCACCGCGCAGCAGTTCGGCATCACGCTCTGAGTTTTTCTCAGCCTTTTTCCGCTCGAAGTTCAACGCCCGGGCCGGTGAACCGCCCGGGCGTTGTCGTATCATCTCCGCGATGCGTCACATCACGCTGATCACCACCGGCGGCACCATCGAGAAGACCTACGACGAGCAGACGGGCGAGCTCTCCAACCGCCGCACCGTCGTTCGGCGGATGCTCAAGCGGCTGCGCCTCGAGGACACGCAGGTCTCCGTCATCGAGCTCATGAGCAAGGACAGCCTGCACATGACCGACGACGACCGCGACGCGATCGTCAAGGCCCTCGACGCGTGCGGGGCCGACCGGCAACTGCCCCCAACGTCCGCCGGCCCGCTGTCCCGCGGGGTGGTCATCCTGCACGGCACGGACACGCTGACGGTGACGGGCGAGCGGATCCTGCGCGACATGCCCCCGCCGCGGCTGTGCGTCCCGGTCGTGCTCACGGGCGCGATGCGCCCGTTCGAGATGGTGCGCTCCGACGCGCTGCAGAACCTGACGGAAGCCATCTTCGCCGCGGGCATTCTGCCCCCGGGCGTCTACTGCGCCAGCCACGGGCGCGTGCTGGCATTCCCCGGCGTGCGCAAAGACCGCGACCGGCGCACGTTCGTCCGCGACTGAACACGACGCACGCACGCCCCAAACAAAGACCCCGCCCGGAATCTCCGGACGGGGTCGTCGATCTTCGTCACAGTCTCCGAGCACAACCCTGGTGCCCGGTGCCCGGTCCCTGGTGCCCCCGCGCTCAGCACCCCGCGAAGTAGGCGGCCAGATAGTCGAAGATGTCCTGCACCGTCAGCCCGCCGGCGCCGTTGAAGTCCGCCGCGGGCAGGCCCGCGAAGTAGGCGGCGAGGAAGTCGAAGATGTCCTGAACCGTGAGCCCGCCGGCGTTGTTGAAGTCAGCGCGGCAGGTGAACGTCGCGGTCACGCTACGGGCCGCGGTCATCGTCAGCGTGCAGTCGCCGGTGCCGGAGCAGTCGCCGCTCCAGCCCGCGAACGCGGACGTGGCGGTCGGCGTCGCCGTCAGCACGACCACGCTCGCGCCCGGGAAGTTGAACGTGCACACCGAGCCGCAGGTGATGCCGGCGGGGTTGCTGGTGACGGTCCCGTCGCCCGCGCCGGCGCGGGTGACGGTAACGGGCTGCGGCGTGTTCGAGCACGGGTCGGGCGTGCACGCGACGCCCGCGCCGCGGAACTCCAGCCCGTTGTCGAAGCACTCCTGCTCCGTCAGGCTCGTGCAGTCAAGCGTCGTCGGGTCGCAGCAGGCGCCAGGAGTGCAGGTGGTCGGGCCGCAGGTGACGTTGTCGCCGAGGTACGTGCCGCCGAGCGTGCCGCACGCGCTCAGCGAGACGATCGTGCACGCCTGGGCGGAGTCGCAGCAGGCGCCCGTCGGCGCGGGGCAGTTGTTGGGCGCGCACGTCGCGCCGGCGTCCCACGGGTCGCCGCCGCAGTCCACCTCGGTGATCAGCAGGCACGTCCCGTCGAACTGGCAGCACGCCCCGAGCACCGGGCAGGCGTTCGGCGAGCACGTTGCCCCGAAGGTCCACTGGCCGATGTCCGGGTCGCAGTTT
The DNA here is from genome assembly GCA_964615765.1 of uncultured Phycisphaeraceae bacterium. GTDB lineage: Bacteria > Planctomycetota > Phycisphaerae > Phycisphaerales > UBA1924 > CAZTQN01. The sequence continues at coordinate 63,978 of CAZTQN010000004.1, read as the reverse complement.
GCCTGCGGGGTGATCGTGCACCCGGCCGCGAGGCCGCAGCACCGACCCGTCGGCGGGGGGCACGGCGACGGGCTGCACGTCTGCCCGCTGAACCAAGTGAACCCGGCCGCGGTGTTGCACCCGTCGGCGTTGCTCAGGCGGCACGTGCCGTTGGGGAAGCAGCAGGCGCCCGGCGTGGGGTTCGGGTCAGCCGCGTTGACGAAGGTCTCCATGTTGCCGTTGTACCGCCCGCGACCCGGGAAGACCGGCACGAACGCGTCGATCGCGAGGGAGGTCGTGCGGTACTGCCCGTCGCGCAGACCGGCCGTGTTGAACGCGGGGAAGTAGTTGGCGTCGGGCGTGTTGGCGCTGGGCGTGCCTTGCACGAACAGCAGGTCGTACGCCGCGTCGTCGTTGATCTGCGCGTTGAGCGAGAAGGTGATCGTCGTCCGCGTCGGAGAGACGCCGATGGTGAACAGGAACTCCGCGAAGTGCTGGCCAGCGCTGGCGCGGTGCCAGAAGCGGAGCGTCCCTGTGAGCGGGGCGGCGGACGTCGCCAGCACGATCGGCGGGCCGCCCGCCCGCGTGATCGTCAGGTTCGTCAGCGAGATCGGGATGTAGTCCGTGCGCGAGCCCCCCTGGCTCTGCGTGTTAGCGGCGAACAGCAGCGACGCCTGCGCCGGCAGCACGACCTCCGCCGTCCATGTCTGGCCCGCGCCGAACTCCGTCTGATAGACGAACCCGTCGTTGGCGTCCAGGTCCTGCATGAACCCGGCGGTTCCCGTCATGGTGTAGGTGGTCTGCGCCATGACCGGGGCGACCGCCCCGAACATACACGCCGCCGCCACACCCGCTCGCAACAGTCTTCCCATGCGCATCGTCCTTCTCCTGTTGATTCGTGCGCCCGATCGCTCCGCCCGCCGCCTCACGGGCAGCCGGCGAACCACGCGGCGAGGAAATCGAAGATGTCCTGCACCGTGATCCCGCCCTGCCCGTTGAAGTCGCCGCTCGCCCCGCCGGCGAACCACGCCGCGAGGAAGTCGAAGATGTCCTGGACGGTGATCCCGCCTTGCCCGTTGATGTCGGCCCGGCACACGACCGGCAGATCGACGGTGGTCCACCCGATGACGTCGAACTGGAACTGCGACACCGGGGCCGAGTTGCGGGTGATCAGGTACAGCGTGCCGTCGTCCGCGAGGGCCGCGGAGAAGATCCCCGTGACGGTCGCCTGATCGTCGAACGGGTCGCCGTTGTTGTTGAGGTCGAGGGCGGAGCCGGTCTCGAACGCGGTGATGGGGGGGCTGCCGGGCGCGACCGGGATGACCATCACCACCGAGCGGCCGAAGCTGGTGACCACGCCGTACCACAGATCGCCCTGCGTCGTGAACCCGAGGTCGATGACGGAGATCACCGCCTCGCCGGCGAACCCGCCGGGCATGGTCACGTCGCCGCTGAAGAGCACCTGTCCGTCGACGACGAGGTAGTTCGGGCCCGGGGTGGTCACGCCGTCCGACGCGCGCCCGTGGGCCGCCCACCGCCCGCTCGCGCTCATCCGCACATCGCTGATGGTGTCGATCCGCGTGAACGTGCCGGTGATCCCGGGCAGGTTCTGCCCGATCTCGAGCACGACGTTCCCGTCGACGACCGCGACCTCGCGCGCCGCCGCCCCGACCCCGACCAGCGCGGTGTAGATCGACCGCGTTCCCGTGGCGTTCACGGCGAACTCGTCCTCGAGCGCCGTGATCACCGACGGCGGGGTGAACGACTGGCCCACGGGCGTCGCCCCGCCGTTCTGCGCGACCACGGTCGGCGGGTTGCCGCTCAGGAAGAGAAAGTCGTCCGCTGAACTCGGGAGCACGCCGTTCGTGCTGGAGTTGAAAAACGCGATGCGTCCGTCGTTGAGGAACGCGCGCTGCACCATGTTCAGGCCGTATGTCTCACCCGGAAACACACCGATCGTCGAGCCCTCTCGGGCCGTGAACTGGTATGTGTCCGTCGCGCGGGTCCAGCGGATAATCGCTTCGTCGGTCGAGGTCGGGCCCGTCAGGTTGCACGACAGGCTGACATCGCCCGCGTTGTTCACGAGCACACGCTCATCGATCCCGCCGGTGTCCGTGGCCACGCCAAGCCCGGGGATGTTCTGGCCGCGGGCGACATACCAGGACACCCCGGCCCGAGTGCCGCTGATGGCGGCATCGGCGGTGGTGACCGCCGGAGGAGTGCCAACCTCTGTGAAGACCTCGCAGCCCCAGTACAGCCCGTTCGGGCTGCACGAGATTTCGCTCTGCAGCAGGGCGCTCACCGTAATCAGCGGCTCAGCCTGAAGGACCGTGGGAGACGACTCAAGTTCCGTGACAATGGGGCGGATAAACGTCTGTGCGGAAAGGGGTTGCGCAGCGGCAACCAGCAGGAATCCCGCCCCGCAGGCAAAGCACATTCGGCGGTGTCGCGCTCCGGTGATCCTGCTCGTCATCGGTGCCTCCTGATGGGATTCCTGGTGATTCCGGCCGGCTGGAGTATACTTGAATCCGTCACGAATGCCATCAGTACTGATCGAAAAGTCGGGGCGGGCCGATTCAACCATTTCCGGCCGCCGGCTATAACTGGCGCGTCCCGCCCGGGTCGACCGCATGCCCGACTTTGCCCTATCCGAGCTTGATGAGGCGTACACCACACTGCGGTATGAGGTGCTTCGCGCTCTGCAGATACTCGGGCTGGACCCACGATCTGGCGCGTCGATCGGAAATCGGCTCGGGGTCAACCGGCAACTGGCCTGGCAGGTGTCGACGATCGCCTGCCAGCCGCAGGCGTCGGCGGGGCTCGCCGTCATGCCCGGGGCGCGGGGGCTGAGCCTGTTTGTGGAAGCCAGTGCGGCGGGCCCGAACGGTGTGCCGGCGGACGACCTCAACCCGCTCCGCAAAGCGATCGAGCGGTTGGACCGGGCCATCGAGACGCACGCACGCGATCGGCCGACGCTGGCGCTCCTGGCCGCGACGTGGGACCGGGGGGAGATGGAAGCGCGGACGGAGGACCTGCGCCGGGACGCGCACCGGGCCCAGTGCGCGCTGCTGGGCGCGCGGGTGGAGACGCAGATCCGCGGGATCATCTTCGCGCCGTCGCGCCAGGGGCGGGCCGACCGCGTCTCGATGGCGTCGTACCAGTGCCTGCGCAACGTGACGCGGATCCGGGCCGGGCATCGCAGCCGCCTGTTTTACCTCGAAGCCCCGACCAACGACGACGGCTCGCCCGACATGGACGCGGCCCTGATGCGCTCGTTCATGGCGGACAAGTTCCGGCTCGAGCCCGATCTGTCCACGGCGACGGCGGACGACCTGGAATATCTGATCGATCGGCACCGCGGGTGGGTGGTGCTGAAGGCGGGCCCGGTGGGGCACGCCGCGGCGTCGACGATCGTGTTCACCGGGATGCCGTCGTACGAAAACCCCCGGTACATGGAAGACCGCAACTGGTTCAACCAGATCGCGTTCAACTGCCTGATCCCGACGGAGACGCTGCTGATCGACTGCCTGATGGACAAGACGCTGGCCGAGAGCGCGACGTTCCGGCAGTCGCTGAAGATGCAGTGCTTCGACGCGTCGACCGGGCACCCGATGCAGCCGGTCTCGAACGACGACCCGGCGTACATGTACGACCTGACGGACATCGAGCCGCTGGGTCCGGAACTGCTCGGGGCCGACCCGGCGTATCCGCGGACGGGCGAACTGATCGCGCGGGCGGCGGAGCGGGCGGGGTCGTCGATCAACCGGCTGGTGGGCGTGCGCTGCCGCGCAAAGTACGTGATCGCGCCGATGAGCGTGATCGTGACGCGAACGCTGGGCCCGGCGCCGGGCGCGGCGTGACCGACCGCCCGCGGGCTTACTCCGCCGCGGGGCGGAAGACGGCGACCACGTCCTCAACCGGGATCACGAACAGGCGGTTGTCCCCCTCGAACTCGACGGGGATGGCGTGCTTGGGGTTGAACAGGACGCGGTCGTACTTCTTGATCGGGTAGTCCGCGTCGCGGTCGACCTTCGTGCTGATCGCGACCACGCGGCCCGTAAGGGTCGGGATCTCGATCTTGTCGGGCAGGTGGATGCCCGCCTTGGTCTGCTTCTTGTCGTCGTCCTTGCGGATCAGCACCCGATCACCGATCGGTTCGACGGTCTCGAGTTTGCTGCCCGAGGGGGCGTTTTTGCTCATCGCCCGAACAGTAGCGGGCGACGACGGGCGGGGGCATGACCGCTACCCTCGCCGCATGAACGAAATCGCCCGGCTCAAGGCGCTGATCCGCGACGTGCCCGACTTTCCCAAGCCGGGGATCGTGTTCAGGGACTTCACACCGCTGATCCGCGACCCGGCGGGGCTGGCGCTCGCCGTCGAACTGATGGTGAACCCGTTCCGCGGGAAGCAGGTGGACCTGGTCGTCGGCGCCGAGAGCCGCGGGTTCATCTTCGGGATGGCGATGGCGCAGTCGCTGTCGGCGGGCTTCGTGCCGGTGCGGAAGCCGGGCAAGCTGCCGTGGAACAAGGCGTCGATCTCGTACGAGCTCGAGTACGGGCACGACACACTGGAGATCCACACCGACGCGGTGCACCCGGGGCAGCGCGTGCTGATGGTGGATGACCTGCTCGCGACGGGCGGGACGATGCACGCGTGCTGCAAGCTGGTGCAGGGGATGCGGGCGTCGATCGTCGGGATCGCCGTGCTGATTGAACTCGAAGGGTTGAAGGGGCGCGAACCCTTACGCGGCGTGGGCCCGGTGCACAGCGTGCTGCGGTACTGAACCGCCGCGGGGCGGTGCGCTCACGGGCTCATGCGCGGGCCGGTGAACTCGGACAGTCGCCGGCGGGCGTCGGCGATGCGCTGGCGGCTGGTGTCGTCGAGCGCGTCGCCGAAACGCTGCACGATCAGATCCGCGACGGCCTCGGCGTGACGCATGTCCGCGACGCGCTCCAGCCCTTCGCACCAGGCTTCCGGCGGGGCCTTGAGAGCCGCGGCGTCGTCCAGGCGGCCGAGCCACAGCAGCGCGATGGTGCGCAGCCCGTCGCGTTCGGACGGATCGAGCCCGACGGCCTTGGGCGTGAGGGCGTCGAGCGCGCCCATCGCCAGGGCCGGCTGGCGGAGATCAAGCCGCGTGCGGGCCAGGAGCATCAACCCCGCGACGACGCTGGGCTGCTGGGTGTACGTGACACGGTCGGGATCGCGTCCGCCGGTCGGGCCCGGGCGACGGACCAGCGGCTCGGTGGTTAGGCGCGAGAGCATGTCCTCGCGCAGGTCAAGGTCGGACTCGCCGCGGGCGGCGGCGAGCAACTGCCCGGCGGACAGGCGGGCGGTGAGTTCGAGCAGCGCCGCGCGGCGGGCGTCGTCGAGCGGGCCGGCGAGCTCGCGGGCCAGTTCGTACGACGCGGCCAGCGGGCGGTGCACGCCCAGCGCGCGGATGGCGGGGATGAGCAGGGCCGGATCGGTCCGGGCCATGCCGACCAGGCGATCGACCGCGGCGGCTTCCTTGACCAACGCCGCGCCGATCACCGTGCGCCGCCCGGGCTCCAGCGCCGGCAGCGCGTTCAGCACGGCCTGGCGGTCGGTCTCTTCGCCGATGGCGAACAGCAGGCGGGCCCCTTCGGGGCGGATCTCGTCGAGCGGCTGGCGGCGGAGGACGTCGAGCAGGCGGCGCCGATCGTCGGGGCTTTCCAGCCAGCCGCGTTCGTGCATCGCGGCCGCCGCCTCGATCGCGGGGCCGACGGCGGGCGGACCGGCCTGAAGCCAGCGGATCACCGGGGGGATCAGGCTGATTTCCGGCTGGCGGGCCGCGATGCGCAGCAGCCACGCCGCGGTGGTCGCGTCGGTCTCCTGGATCAGCGCGGCGGCGATGCGCTGCGCGAACTCGGGCGGGGCCGTGATGTTCAGCAGTTCCGCCGCGGCGCGACGCGTGGGCACATCGCGCTCGCCCAGGAGATCGAGCGCGGCCTTGGCGACGCGTGCGTCGAGCGTGCGCGAGTTGGCCAGTTCGCCCATCGCCAGTTGGAAGCCCGTCCGCCGCACCGCGGGAACGTCGTCGCGCATGGCCCGCTCGAGCAGTCGCCCGCGGTCTTCGGGCGGGGAGGCTTCGAACTCGCGCCGCACGTACTCGACCAGGCGCGTCGTCGCGCTGGCGCGGACACGCACGGCCCGGTCGGCCTGCTCGGCGAGGCTCTCGGCGAGCACGCGGCGCCACTCGGCCTCCGTCAGCCATTCCACCTGGGCCACCCACGCGCTCCACGCGCCCGCCGCCGGCTCGATGTCCTCGCGCCCCGACGCGCGGGTGAGCGCCCGATACGCCGCCTGCACGGCGTCCGGCGGGGTTGACGCGTCGCCCGCGATCGAGACTAAGGCCCGCAGCGCGGGGCGCGTGCGGATCGAGCCGATCGCGGAGATCGCCGCGATGCGGAGACGCTGGGCCGCGCCGTCGTTGCCGGCGGCCTGACCGGGCGCCGCGGGCGGCAGCGATGGGGGGGACTGCGCGATGGCCTGCAGCGCGGGGAGCAGGCGCGGCGGGGCCACGGGAATGTCGGCGGCGGCCGTCGCGATCGCCAGGGCCGCCTCGGAGCCCGCGGCGCTCGGCGCGGCGCGGGCCGCTTCGAGGATGGCCAGCACGCCGGCGACGCTCGCGCCGGTGTTGAAACGAAGCAGTTCGGCCGCGGCGGCGCGGCGGGCTTCGGGCGGCGTGTCGACCGCCGCGAGCACCGTCAGGAACCGATCGGCCTCGAGCCGCTCGCGATCGGGCTGGGCGGGGGCTTGTGCTGGCGGCGGCTCGGAGGGCTGTGCGGAGGAGGTGGCTTGGGCGGCGTGGGTTGCGAGCGCGGCCGCCGTCACCCAGAAGAAAAGCCCGCGACCAACCGGGCGCGGGTGCGCCGGGTTGATCGCGGGCTTGGGTGCGGGTGACGAAGGGGGCATGCCGCTCGATTGTTGCCCGCCGAGCGGCCCGCGGGAGGCGGGAGGGCGAAAATCCGCCGCGCCGGGGCGGGCGTCAGTGGCTGTGCCGGTGGCGCCGGCCCTGGTCGATCTGCATGCCGTAGAACGAACGCCACACGAAGTACGCGCTAATCAGGAAGAAGATCACCGCGAGCGCGATGGTGATGGGCGTGTGCTTGAAGCCGGGTTCCTTGACGTGGATGGCCAGCTCGACGGCGAGCAGCCCGAAGAGCGTCGTGAACTTGATGACCGGGTTCATGGCGACCGAGGAGGTGTCCTTGAACGGGTCGCCCACGGTGTCGCCCACGACGCAGGCGGCGTGCAGGTCCGAGCCCTTGCCGCGACCGGAGTTCTTGTACTCCGGATCGGTCTCGACGATCTTCTTGGCGTTGTCCCACGCGCCGCCGGCGTTGGCCATGAACATGGCCTGGTAGAGCCCGAAGAGCGCGATGGCGATGAGGTACCCGATGAAGAAGAACGGCTCGGCGAAGGCGAAGGCGAGGGTGGCGAAGAAGATGCCCAGGAAGATGTTGAACATGCCCTTCTGCGCGTACTGCGTGCAGATGGTCACGACCTTCTGGCTGTCCTCGACGCTCGCCTTGGTGGAGCCTTCGAGCTTGATGTTGGCCTTGATGAACTCGACGGCGCGGTAGGCGCCGGTGGAGACGGCCTGGGTCGCGGCCCCGGTGAACCAGTAGATCACCGCGCCGCCCGTAATCAGCCCCAGCAGGAACGGGGCGTGCAGCAGGCTCAGCTTGTCCAGGTTGGTCTGCAGCCCGCCCGTGAGCACGACGATGATCGAGAAGATCATGGTCGTGGCGCCGACGACGGCGGTCCCGATCAGCACGGGCTTGGCCGTCGCCTTGAAGGTGTTGCCGGCGCCGTCGTTCTCCTCAAGGAACTCCTTGCCCTTCTCGAAGTCCGGCGTGAAGCCGAAGTTCTTCTGGATGTCGTCCTTGATGTTCGGGATCGTCTCGATGGTCGAGAGTTCGTAGACGGACTGGGCGTTGTCGGTCACGGGGCCGTATGAGTCGACCGCGATCGTCACCGGGCCCATCGACAGGAACCCGAAGGCGACCAGACCGAACGCGAAGACCGCCGGGGCGATCATGATCGTGTGATTCGTGTTGGGCAGGAGCGGGAACATGGTCGAGATCATGTAGGCGGCGGCCATGAGCAGGATCATGCACAGGCCCAGCCAGTAGGCGGAGAAGTTGCCGGCGACGAAGCCGGAGAGGATGTTGAGCGACGCCCCGCCCTGCTCGGAGCTCTTGACGACCTCGCGGACGTGCCGGCTCTCGGTGGAGGTGAACGCCTTGACCAGTTCGGGGATGAGCGCCCCGGCAATCGTCCCGCACGAGATGATCGTCGCGAGCATCCACCACAGGTTGCCGTCGGTGATGCCCGGGGCCAGGTCGAACTTCGGGATCATCACGTACGACGCGGCGTACGTCAGGATGATGGAGATGAAGCTGGTCAGGAAGACCAGGTTCGTCAGCGGCTTCTCGAAGTTCATCTTCGTCACGTTCGCGTACTTCGCCTTGGCCAGCGCCTCGTTGATGAAGTACGACAGGGCTGACGCGATCACCATCACGATGCGCATCATGAACAGCCAGACCAGCAGCTTGATCTGGATCCGCTGGGCGGATTCCTGAGCCGCGGCGACGGCGGGCTTGACGGCGGCGACGGTGGTGTTGCTGGCGGCGTCGGCCTTGAGCTGCTCGAGCTTGGTCTTGGTCTCGCCCGTCGCCTTGGCGACGCGGGCGTCGAGGGCCTTCTGGTAGTCGGGCGTGGTGGCGACGTCGACGATGCTGGTCGCCTGGGCGTAAGAGAGCGTGCGCCCGCCGTCGACAGGCACGCCGGCGGTCGGGAAGAACAGGCTGGGGGTGACGGCGATCATCGTGAAGACGATGAGGGCGACGCCGGTGACGCCGTAGGTCTCGAAGCCGTCGGCGGAGGGGCCGACGGAGTCGCCGGCGTTGTCGCCCACGCAGTCGGCGATCACGCCGGGGTTGCGGGCGTCGTCTTCCTTGATCTTGAAGACGATCTTCATCAGGTCGGAGCCGATGTCGGCGATCTTGGTGAAGATCCCGCCGGCGATGCGGAGGGCCGCGGCCCCGAGCGATTCACCGATGGCGAAACCGATCAGGCAGGCCCCGGCGAGGTCCCGCGGCAGCAGCAGCAGGATGCCCAGCATGATGATGAGCTCGACGGAGATGAGCATCATCCCGATCGACATCCCGGCCTTGAGCGGGATGGCGTAGGTCGGGAAGGGCTTGCCCCTCAGCGACGCGAAGGCGGCGCGGCTGTTGGCGAAGGTGTTGACGCGGATGCCGAACCAGGCGACGCCGTACGACCCGGCCATCCCGATGAGCGCGAAGAGGATGATGAGCCCGACGCGTCCGGGCCCGAAGCCGCTCTTGAACTCGCCGGTGACGGTGTCGATGTTCGCGGTGGGCACGAAGACGGAGAAGTACACCAGCACGATGGTGCCGATGAACGCGAACAGGAGCATGAGGAACTTGCCCTGCTGGATCATGTACGCCTTGCAGGTGGAGTAGATGAGCTCGGAGACCTCGAGCATGCTCCGGTGCACGGGCATCTTCTTGAGCTGCATGAAGATGGCGAAGCCGAAGGCCATCCCCAGGAGCGAGACCAGGAAGCCGACCATGAGCAGGTCATGCCCGCCCACGCCCAGGAACTTCACGCCGTTGAGGTCCGGGATGACCAGGTTGGCTTCGCCCCCGGGCTTCTGGAAGACCGGCGCGTCGGCGCCGGCGGGCCCGGCGGCGAGCGCAGGCGAAACGCCCAGCACGATCGCGGCGAGCATGACAAGCCAGCGCGCGGTACACGCCGGGCGGGTGAGCAGGGTCGGCATGTGCCGAATGATGGAAGGGATCGTCAAGGTCCGTCCTCCGAAAACGGGTTCTCCGCACCGCGGGGCGGGGCGGGAAGTTGTGACAGCCGCTCGCCGGCAGAGCCGGCCCGCGCGGGGTCGTCAGACTACCACAGCGCGGCCTTCGATGCCGCGTGTGAGACACGCGCGGCGAGGGGCCGATTGTTGGCACTCAGTGTCGGCGATCGAGCGGCCGATTCAGCAATCGCTGCGGACCCGGGGCAAACCCAAAGCCGGGGCCAGCGCGCGTGACATGAGCGTGCGGCCTTCCCTGGGGCAGCCGCACGCTCATGTGTGTTCCTGATTTGTTCACCGGCGACGCGGTGGGGACCGGTCTGGCGGTCAAGCCGGGATCAGTACCCGCCGCCGCCGAATCCGCCGCCGCCACCACCACCGAACCCGCCCCCGAAGCCGCCGCCACCACCACCACCGCCGCCGCCGCCACGGCGTTCAGCGCCGGGGCCGCCCTTGCCGCCCTTGCCCTTGGGGGCGATGGGGCCCATGGCCTCGCGGAGGCGCCGACCGATGGCCTTGCGCACGGTGCGGCGGGCCCGCTCGGAGGGCTTCTCGTAGTACTCTTTCCGCTTGATGTCCTTGACCAGGCCTTCCTTTTCGCAGAGCTTCTTGAAGCGCCGCAGCATCTGCTCCGCCGATTCCCCGCTCCGCGCTTTGATCCGGATCGCCATGAATACCTCTGATTCCCTGTTGAACGTGGTGCCTGGTCCCTGCCGGAACACTCGGGCCGACCGGATGCCGGCCCGCACCGGGCGCGCCGAGCAGGGCCGAAAGTAAAGGGGCGTTCCCCGCGCCGATCAAGCCGCCCGCCCCCTTGGACTCTCTCGGCCCTACCGATGCTCATCGTTGATGTCTTCAATGTCGTGCACGCCGCCGCCAGCGCCCGGCACCCGCTGCACCCGCTTTCCCCGCACCGTTTGTTCGACCTGGTCGCGCTCGGGCGGTACCGCTCCGCCCCCGCCTGGCTGGTCTGCGACGGCACCGCCGGCGGGCTGGCCCGCTCGACGGATCGCCCGAGCGGTCTGGCCGACGCGCCCGGGCCCCGGTTCCTGTTCGCCGGGCCCGGGCAGGACGCCGACAGCCTGATCGAGGCCCTGCTCGACCGCCTGCACGCGGCGGGGCGGGCCCATGTGGCCCTGGTGGTCAGTTCCGACCGGCGTGTGCAACAGGCCGCCGTCGGCGTGCGGGCCCGCTGGGCCGCCAGCCCGGCGTTTCTGGAGCTGCTCACCCAAGACGCGCGCCGGGCCGCGGCCCACGAACGTCTCCGCACCGGCGACCGCCCCGACTTCGCCGCCCGCGACGCGCTCGACCGGGACTCCGTCGCCCACTGGCTCCGCGCGTTCGGCGTCGCGCCCGATGCGCCCCCGCCCGCGCAGAAACCCGGTCAGCCCGTGCGCCCCGCGTCGCCGTCCGGCGAGCCGGAACTCGATCCGCAACTGCTCGCCGACATCGAAGATTGGGCCCGCTCGCTCGACTCGGTCGATCCACCGCCGGGGCGCGGCGGAACGCCGCCGCCGCGTCGGCCTGATCGGGAGTAGCCCATGCCCGTCCATCGCGTGTTGAGTGTGCTTGTGCCCGCGGGCCTGCTCGCGGGCTTAACCGCGATCGGCGGCTGCCAGCAGACCCGCGTCGAGGCGCACGGTCGCGAGCGCCGCGTGATGGCCGGCTACGCGATGGGCACGCTCAGCGCGAATCTCCCCCAGGAGGTGAGTGTCCCGCAGGCGCACGCCGCCGCCGAGGCGACGCTGCTGGACCGCGGGTACGTCATCGAGGGCAGCGGCGTGACGCGCGACGCGGCCCGATTGCGGGCCCGCGCACGCGTCAACGGGCGCGACGAATCCGTCGTCATCGGGGCCCGCCTGGTGCCCAGCGGCGTGCGCGTGAGCATCGAGTCCGGCGTGTTCGGCGACGAGGCCGTCAGCCGCGCCATTCTGGATGATGTCCTGGTCCGCCTGGGGCGGTAACACGCGTGCCGGGGCTGGGCCTCGGGGGCTACGATGGGCGTTCGAGTGACGGGCATCCTGACCGACCTGTGAGTGCGTCCATGAGCGAGTGGTTCGATGCCGAGGTGCACGTTGAACGAGCCCACGCGGCCTACGAGGCCGGGCGTTGGGAAGAAGCCGAATCCGCGCTCCGCGAAGCCCTCTCCCTGAACCCCTTCAAGGCCGAGTGGCACTTCAACCTTGGGCTGACGCTCGAGGCGAGCGGTCGGTATGACGCCGCGGCCCGCGCGTTCTCGGACGCGCACGAACTCGAGCCCGACGACGCGGCCCCGCTGCTGGCGGCGGGCGTCAACCTGCTCCGCGCCGGCAAGCCGCGCGAGAGCATCTACTTCTTCGAAAAGGCCCAGCCGCTCGACCCGTCGGACGCGGCGTCCTGGGTGCACCGCATCGAGGCGTACACGCGCCTGGGCGACCACGAGCAGGCCGAGCTGATGTTCTACATGGCCCAGCAAGTCAACCCGAAGGACGCGGGCGCGCTGGCCAATCTCGCCGAGTCGCTCATGATCCGCGGGCTGCGCGACAAGGCCGTGTGGTGCCTGCGCTCGGCGGCCCAGCTTGACCCCGCGATGCCGCGGATCCACGCGCGGCTGGCCGAGGGCTTCGCCGCGACCGGTCGCCTCGAACGGGCCCGCCAGCTCTATCTCCGCGAACTCCGCACGGATCCGGGCGACATCGACACGCTGCTCGATCTGGGCTGCCTGCTGGTTGACATGAACCGGCACGCCGAGGCCTCCGAGAAGTTCCGGCGCGTGCTCGAGATCGAGCCCGACAACGTGTCGGCGCTGTTCTACCTGGGCGATCTGGCCGAGCGCCAGGGCCAGGACGATCAGGCGGCCGACGCGTTCGGGCTGCTGCTGCGACTCGATCAGAACTTCCCGTCGGCGCGGCGTCGGGCCGCGGCGGTGCTCCTGCGCCGGGGCGACCCGGCCGATTTGCGCCAGGCTCGGCAACTGCTCGAAGCCGCCGCGGCTCCCGTCGAAGAAGCCGCGGGCACTGCGCTGGCGCGAGCGGCGGACGTCCCGCCCGGCGAAGCGGCGGAAGAACTCGTCGCCCTCGCGCACACGATGCTCGACGCCGGCCTGCCGGAATTGGCCCGCGATGTGCTCGTGCGGGCGATCGGGCTGGTCCCGCCGGACGCGCGGACGCTGCAACTGGCCAGCTTCGCGGCGTTCCGTTCGGGCGACGTCGCCGCGGGCATCAAGTCGGCCCGCCGGGCGCTGGCGCTCGATCCCTCGCTGGCCGCGGCGTGGCACAACCTCGCCGTCGCGCTGGCTCGCCAAGGCCGCTACCGCCGGGCCCTCGCATGCGTCCGCCGCGCCCTCGCGGCTGATCCGCACGATGCGGCCCTGCGCCGCCTGCGTCTGCGTCTGCGCGTGGCCCGCATGACGGCGGGCGTCCTCGGCTCGCCGCGCGAACGCGCTCGCAAGGCCTGAACGAGCGACAGCACCTCAAAAACACATCGCCCCGCGCCCTGAGTGTTCAGAGCGCGGGGCGGTTGGCGATCGCTTGAGCTTGTAGCACGGCGGCGTGTCGTACGCCGCTCACCTGTTCAACACGGCGTGAACCACGCCGCGAGGAACTCGAAGATGTCCTGCGTGGACACGACCTGGTCGTTGTTGATGTCGGCGAGGGCCACTTCGGTCCCGAAGTAGAACGCGACGAAGTCGAACAGGTCCTGCGTGGTCACGACGCCGTCGTCGTTGACGTCCGCCGGGCAGCGCCGGTCGACGGCCCAGTAGCCGCCCTGCAGCGCCAGGCCCGCGCCCGAACTCTCGCCGGCGTCGGGCTGGCCGATCGTGCCGGTGATCTCGAGCGCCCCGGCGACGGAGGTCCCGCCGCCGGAGTCGATGGTCGACCAGGGGATGGTCGTCTGCGCGCCCGCGCCGCCGGCGAGGGCGAGCACGGGCGCGATCATCGCGGCGCGGCGGATCAGCCCGCCGCGCCGTGCCGGAAGAAGGTGCGGGGTCTTCACGCCGCACCCCCGTTCGTGCCGGTCTGCTCCCCACGCTTGCCGCCGCGGCGGCGCCACAGCGCGATGCCCAGCAGCGGCAGCCCGAGCACGCCCAGCCCGATGCCGGCCCGCTGGATCAGCACCGTGCCGCCCGAGGACGACGCGGACTCCAGCTTCGCGATGCGGGCTTCCATCGAAGCCAGCGTCTGCTGCTGCGCGGCGATGGTCTGGTCACGCTGCTTGAGCGCGGCTTCGAGCTTGGTGTTGAGACCCTGGATCGCGGCGAGCGCGACGCCGTCGGCGTTCACGCCGTGAATGACGGTGTCCTTGTCGCCGAGGTTGAACGCGGCCTTGAAGTCCTGCGCCATCGGGCCCATGTACCAGGTGGTGTCATCGCCCTTGTAGTGCCAGCGGGTGACGGGCGTGTTGACGAGCGTGTTGAGCACGTCGACGCCGTCGACCGGGGTGAAGCCGGACTTGGAGTTGCGGTCCGACGGGGTGAACAGCGCGCCGGAGCGGTTGAAGCCGGAGGCCCCGCTGTTGGTCCAGACGATGAACGGGTCGGGGCTGCCCGCGCCCTGGTCGTTGGTCGGGGCGCCGGCGGCGAAGGTGTTCTCGATCACGACGCGCCCGAGGAAGAAGCCGGCGTTGCCGTTGGTGTTGGTGGTTGCGCCGTACACGCCGCCGCCCGGCAGGCGGTTGGCCTGCGTCGGGTTGCTGCCGTTGGCGGCCAGGCCCGAAGAGCCCGAGACGCCGCGGTTGGCTTGCCCGAAGACGCCGGTGGCGGCGTTGCCGGTGCCGGCGGACGTGCCGATCACGCCGACGTTCCACCCGGTGCTGCCCGCGGTGTTGTCGTTGTGACCCCAGACCCCGACCGCGCCGGCAGTGCCCACGCTCCCGACGACGCCGACGCTGTTGCCCGTCGCGGTGCCGAGGGTGCCGATGGCGAAGTTGGTGTTGGACAGGCCGACGCCGGACGGGACGGCCGTCCCGACCGGCAGGTTCCCGGAGGTTCCGCTCCCGATGCGACCCCACAGGCCGTTGGAGCGTGTGTTGACGCCGCTGCCGTTGCCGTTGTTGGTATTGCCGAAGGTGTAGCCGATGGTCGAGTTGGCGGTGCTCGCGAGCAGACCGCCCGCCGTCAGCGTCGCGTTGCCCGACCCGCCGCCCGCGGCGAACAGGGCCCACGAAGCCGGCGAAGCGTCCGGCTGCGCGTTGACGTTGCCCGCGACCAGCGAGCGGTAGCTCGATCCGAGATAGAAGACCGCGTCATTCACGGCGTACGTCGTCGCAGCGCTCCACGTGCCCTGCCAGGTGACGTTGTTCAGACCCGCCGGGCCCTGAGGCCCCTGCGGACCTTGCGCCCCCGGCGCGCCATCCGCCCCGGCCGGTCCCTGAAGACCTTGCAGCCCCTGCGGACCGGCGGGGCCAGCGGGACCCTGCGCACCCGGTGCGCCATCGGCGCCGGCCGGACCAGCGGGTCCCTGAATCCCTTGCAGACCCTGCGGCCCCTGCGGACCGGCCTCGCCTTGCGGACCGGCCGGACCAGCCGGGCCCTGAAGCCCTTGCAGACCCTGCGGTCCCTGCGGACCCGCTTCGCCCTGCGGGCCAGCCGGACCGGCGGGACCAGCAGGACCCTGCGCGCCCGGTGCACCATCAGCGCCGGCCGGACCCTGCGCACCCGGCGCGCCATCAGCGCCGGCCGGACCCTGCGCACCCGGCGCGCCATCAGCGCCGGCCGGACCAGCAGGACCAGCCGGACCCGGTTCACCCTGCGGACCAGCGGGACCCGCAGGGCCTTGCAGACCCTGCAGACCCTGCGGGCCAACGGGACCAGCCGGACCCTGCGCACCCGGCGCGCCATCCGCGCCGGCCGGACCAGCCGGGCCCTGAATCCCTTGCAGACCCTGCGGCCCCTGCGGACCGGCCTCGCCCTGCGGGCCAGCCGGACCCGCGGGACCAGCGACACCCGGCAAACCCTGCGGCCCCGGCGCGCCGTCGGCGCCCGCCGGGCCGGCGGGACCCGCTTCGCCCTGCGGACCGGCCGGTCCAGCCGGACCGGCCACGCCCTGCGGGCCCTGCGGACCAGCCGGGCCCGTCGGGCCGCTGCCGGGCAGCAGGACCGCCGTCGCCGGGATCGACTGCGACGGCAGAGACCAGGTGAGCTGCGTGTAGAAGACGCTGCCCGAGCCGGAGTCGACGATCAGCGCGCCCGGCGTGCCGGTCTGGATGCCGGTGTCGCCCAGCACGAGCGAGCCCGCGCCGCTGGCGACGACCGGGGGCAGAGCGTTGCTGCGGATCACGCTCCCGGAGATGGACGAGTCGCCCCCGCCGTGCGCCACCACGCCGAAGATGTCGGCGTTGTTGAGGAACACGCGCCCGGCGGCGCCGACGGAGATCGCGGTGTTGTCGAACGAAGTTCCGAACTGGCGGAAGGTGGTGTCCTGCGCCAGCAGCGTGCCGGCGGTGACGTTGACGGGCGTGACGGTGCCGGTGGTGGCGCGGAAGTTGCCGGCGGTGACGCTGATGTTGGAGCCGGCGCCGGTGTTGCTCATGTCGAGCGCCGGGGCGTTGTTGCCGTAGACGAACGTGTTGTTGAGGAACAGTTGCTGGAACGCGGCCCCGCCGAAGTTCAGGCCGCTGGCGCCGGAGCCGCCGTTGATGTCGACGCCGTTCCACGACGTGACGCCGCCGGCGGTGAACGAGACCTGCCCGTTCACGGTCGCGGCGAAGGAACGATCAACGACCGACGACTGCACGTGAATGCCGGCGACGAGAGAGACGTTCTCGTTGTACGTGCCGGGACGAACGAGGATGACCGTCTGCGGGCCGGCGTTGCCGAACCCATCACCGACGGCGGCCGCGATCGCCGCCTGAATGCTCGTGTGCGTCACGCCGACGTCGAGCAAAGGCCCGACGACATAGCGGGCGGCGGAGTTGCCGTTCGCACCGGCCGGGCCCTGCGGACCCTGGGGCCCTTGCGCACCGGGCGCGCCATCCGCACCGGCCGGGCCCGGAATCCCCGGCAGACCCTGCGGCCCCTGCGGACCGGCTTCGCCCTGCGGACCAGCCGGACCAGCGGGACCCTGCGGACCCGGAGCGCCGTCAGCGCCAGCGGGGCCAGCCGGACCCTGCGGACCATCGGGACCAGCGGGGCCTTGTGCGCCCGGAGCGCCGTCAGCGCCAGCGGGGCCAGCCGGACCGGCGGGACCGGCGGGGCCTTGTGCACCCAAAGCGCCGTCGGCGCCAGCCGGACCCTGCGGACCAGCGGGACCGGCGGGGCCTTGTGCGCCCGGAGCGCCGTCAGCGCCGGCGGGGCCAGCCGGGCCCTGCGGACCGGCAGGTCCAGCCGGACCGGCAGGGCCCTGCGCACCCGGAGCACCATCAGTGCCGGCGGGGCCAGCCGGACCAGCCGGGCCTTGCGCACCAGCGGGACCGGCCGGACCGGTGGGACCCTGCGCGCCCGGGGCGCCATCCGCACCGGCGGGGCCGGCCGGGCCTTGCGGGCCGGGCTCGCCCTGCGGGCCCTGGGGGCCGGGGGTCGCGTTGAGGGCGTACAGCGCGTACGGGGCGGCGAGGATGCCCTGGCGCGGCGCGAGCGTGACGAACGAGCCGACGCCCGCGGGGTTGCGGACGGCGATCTGCAGCCAGCGCCCGTCGCCGTTGAAGGCGCCGGGGCCGAAGTCCAGGCTGGTGGTGAATCGCCCGTTGACGACGACGGTGTTCGAGGTCGACAGCGTCGGGCCGATCTGCAGCCCGCCGAACGCGGAATCGAAGAGCCGGAACTCGAGGTCCACGGTCCCGTTGATCAACCCGGTCCCGACGCGGACCTGGCCCTGATAGGTGAACGCGGTCGACAGCGGCGTCGACGTCTGTGCGCTCGCCGCCTGACCCGCGATGCTGACCAGGACCGCCGCGAGGCCGCCCACCACCGACGCGCGAACTCGACGCATGTTTTCGTGCTCCCAACGAGGCCGGGCTTCCCTCACCACCCCGCGCCTGCGGTCGGCCGGACGACCGGAAACCAGCGCCCCGCGGGCGGCCAGAGAACCGGCGCGCGCGAGTCGCGCAGCATACCACGGGCCGCAAGAGCGTCCACGAATATCCGTGTCGCGACAGCCTTTTTCGACTGCACTCTTGCGTATCCCGATATCCGGAGTCGCCCGCTATTTCGCCCGCGGGCCCGGGACTTCCGCCCGGTAGCAGACGCAGATGCCCAAGGACAGCGACCATCGGCGCACGCCCGGGGAAAAGCCTGCGGTCACCATCGCGGCGCTGAGCTCTTCGGGCGTCATGAACGTCGCCACGCTCTTGGGCAGATACTTGTACGCCCCTGAGCGATCCCCGCTGATCAGCGTCGCCGTCACGGGCATGATCCGCTGGCAGTACACGCGGTTGAACCAGCGCACGGGCCCGAAGCGCGGCTCGGCAAACTCGAGCACCACCAGCCGCCCGCCCGGACGCAGCACGCGCCGGAACTCCGCCAGCGCCCGCGCCGGCTGCAGCACGTTGCGGATGCCGAAGGCGATCGAGACCACATCAAACGACGCGTCGTCGAACGGGAGCTGCTGCGCGTCGCCCTGCATGTAGCGGATGCGTTCGGCGTGCCAGCGCGGCGTGCGGCGCGTCGCCTTCACGCGCGCGATGTCGAGCATCTCGGCCGTGAAGTCCAGCCCGACGACCTCGCGGGCCCCGCCGCGCGCGAACCACTCCGACAAATCGCCCGTGCCGCACGCGACGTCGAGCACGCGGTCGTCGGCGCGGAGTGCGCTGACGCGCACGGCGAAGCGTCGCCAGGCCTGGTCCTGCCACAGCGCGTGCACGCGGTTGTTGAGGTCGTACGACCCGGCGATCGCCGCGAACATGCGCCGGACGCGCTCGGGCTTGTCCTCGCGGGCGTGCGGGCTCGCCGACAAGTCGCGGTCGGTCCATGCCGGCAGCGCGTCGGGGTGGGAGTGGGCGGCGTGCGCGTCGGGAGAAGTGGGGGGCGTGGTGGTCACGGTCGGTGGTGTCTTCGCCGCGTGATGAAAAACGGATGAACCGTGCAAGGCGTTCGGGCACTGGAGCCGCGGCCGCAGGAGTGCATAATACCGCAAGCACCCCGGAGACCTTCCCATGCCGTCGCTGTCCGCCTTTCGCCGCCCGTTCGTGACCGCCGCGCTGGGGTCGATCGTCCTGTCCGCCGCGTTCTCGGGCTGCACGACCAACCCCACGACCGGGCGGCCGCAGCTCCCGGGCATCTCTCGCAACGAGGAGGTGTCCATCGGTCTTTCGGAGGCCCCGAAACTCACGCAGGAGTTCGGCGGCGAAGTGCAGGACCCGGACCTTCGCGCGTACATCACCGAGATCGGCATGCGCCTCAAGGATCACAGCGACTTCGACGCCCGCGGCAACCGCATCACCGACTGGAAGCGCGCCCCGCCCGGCTCGCAGCGCACCTGGGTCTTCACCCTCCTGGATTCCGACGTCATCAACGCCTTCGCCCTTCCGGGCGAGCGCGTGTTCATGTCGCGCGGCCTGGCTGACAAAATGACCAACGAGGCCCAGCTCGCCGGCGTGCTCGGGCACGAGATCGGGCACGTCATGGCCCGGCACACCTCCGAACGCATCGGGCAGGCGCAGCTGGGCCAGGGCGTGCTCACCATCGGCGGGATCTTCGCCGGCGGGGGCACCAGCGGGCAGATCGCCATGCAAGGCGGGCAACTGCTCATCGGCGGGACGCTGCTGAAGTTCAGCCGCGACCAGGAACGCGAGGCCGACCAGCTCGGCATGCGGTACATGAGCCTCGCCGGCTACAACCCGCGCGGGCAGATGCAGGTCATGGAGATTCTCAAGGCCGCGTCGGGCGGGAGCAGCACGCCGGAGATCTTGGCGACGCACCCGCTCCCGCAGACGCGCATCGACGACATCAACGGGCTGCTCCGCACGGAGTACGCGCACACGCAGTCGGGCCCGCAAGCCGCGCAGTTCCAGTTCCACGAAGACCGCTTCAAGCAGCGCTACCTGTCGATCCGTCAGCGTCAGGGCCTGCGGAGCGACGCGGACACGACGCCGCGCCGGCGCCTGCTTGCGAACGTGGTGCTGGAGGATCCGATGACCTGGTGCCTGGTGTGCATCGAACAGGCCGAGCACGCGCAGCACGCCAAGGCCGCGCCGCGCTGAGCCGCGGGCGGGTGTTCGAGAAGTGGGGGGCTCGAGCGCCGCGGTCGCTACATTCCCGCGGCGAGAACGCGCAGCCAGTTGCCGCAGGCAAAGTCGGCGATCTCGCTGTCGCTCCACCCGCGTGATCCAAGCGCCTCGGCGATGCGCATCAGGTCGCTGGGCGTGTCGATCCCGCTGGGCAAACGCGCGGCGGAGAACCCGCCGTCCATGTCCGAGCCGAGCGCAACGTGGGCCCGCCCGCGTCCGCCGGCGCTCCCGGGGGCCGCGTCGGCGATCTCGGCGATGTGCTCGATGTGCCGGACGACGTCGTCGATGTCGGCCCGGCCGGACTCACTCAGCCCCGGGCGCAGAAAGGCGCTGAACAGGTTGATCCCGATGACCCCGCCGCGGGCCGCGATGGCGCGGATCTGGTCGTCCGTCAGGTGCCGCTGGTTCGCGCCCGAAGGGTCGGTGATGGTCCGCGCGTTGGAGTGCGACGCGATGACGACCCGCGGCGTGGCGGCGCACAGATCGTCAAACGCCCGCTCCGACAGATGCGAGACATCGTGCACGACGCGGTGCGCGTCCAGCGCACGCACCAGCTCCCGCCCCGCGTCGGTCAGGCCCTCGCGCGTCGTGTTGCCGCCCGCGTAACGCGACGACCGCGCCCACGCCAGCCCGACGGCCACCAGCCCGCGCTCCACCCACCACGCGACATCGTCCGGCGAGCGGATCGGGTCTGCGTTCTCCATCAGGATGCCGACGCGCAACCCCGCGGCGGTGCGTGGCAGTCGAGCCCGGGCCGCCGCGGCGCTCAGGGCCCGCACGCTGCTCACGCCCATGCCGGCGCGGACTTCGCCAACGCCGGAGACCGCGCGCAGCGCGCTGCGCAGGTCCAGGGCAATCGCCCCCTGGTCGCGCCACGTCAGATAGACCTCGAGCTGGGCCCGCCCCACGGCGAAGGCCCGCTTGAAGTCGCCCGCGGCGTACCCCTCCGGCCCCGAGCCGCCGACTTCCGTGAAGATCGTGCCCAGGCACAGCCCGACGCGCCCGTCGCGCAGGCTGCCCAGTGTGCACGCGGCGGGCGCGTGCGGCCCGGCCGAGGGCTCGAGCCCGCCCGTCATCGAGCGCCCGTTGACGGCGAGGTACGCAAGGTCCAGATGCCCGTCGAACCACGTCAGCGCGTCCGCCGAACTTGGCATCAGCGCGTCTCCTCACCCGCGGCGGGCGCCTCGTTCGCCCGCCCGCCGTCTTCCAGCACCGTCCCGGGAAGCGCGGCCCCGCCGCGGATCACCAGCGACGCGCTCAGCCCTTGCGGCAGCGCCGGGCCCGAGCCCGGATCGATCCGGATCGTCACCTCGAAGCGCTCGTGCCGGCGCGCGAAGAAGCGCACGCCGACGTACTCCAGCGGCGTGGCGTTCCACGCCGTCAGCGAGCGGGCCCAGCCGCCTTCGAGCAGCCCCTCGTGCGACTGGAACGTCGGGTTGCGCCACGCGGGGGCGATGCTGCGCACGGTGATGCTCGCCCGCACACCGGCGCGGTCGATCGCGCGGGCCGCGTCCAGCCCGCCCGGCTCGATCGCGAGCAGCGCGTGCACGGGCCCGGGGGGCAGATCTTCCGCGCGGAACGTCCGCGTCAGGCTCTCGGCGCTCGCACCACGTTCGATTGCGATCGGATCGAAGCGGACCTCGATGGTGTGCTGCCCGGTTGGCTCAACGGATTGTCCGTCGTTCCAAGGCGGCCCGGCCGGCTCAGACCCGGCGCACCCGCCCAGGCAGCCCGCCATCATCAGAACAATCACTCGCGCGGTCTCCGACCGAGCGGCCCATCCCCGTGCCGACGTCAACATCCGTGTCGTGCTCATTACGCAAGGCTATCCGAGTTTGCCGGTGCGGAGCATGTTCATCAGGCTCATGATCAGCGCGCACGCCGCCAGGATCAGCATGCCCAGCGCGGTGACCAGCGGCACCAGAGCGGCCGCCGCGGCCCCGCTGGTCCCGATCGACCCGGCGATCGCCGGGCTGGTCGACAGCCACACCCCCGCGATCACGCACACCCCCGAGCCGATCATGAGCAGCGCAAACCGGGCGGCGTTCCGCCCCCGGCCCAGCCGGTTTTCGTCGGCCCAGCGATCGAATGTCCGGTCAAGCAGGCTCGCCATCGCTCAACAGTACGGACCCGAGCACACGCCCCGTACACCCCGCCCGGTGAACCCCGATCGTGCCGTCGGCTCACGGGCTCCTTATCATCGCCCCATGGCGTCCCAACACCCCGCCCGACCGCCCGCCACCGCCCCCGACGAGCGCCTGCGCTGCCCGAAAGACGCGACGATCATGGAACGCGTCCCCGTCGGATCGTTCGTCGTTGACCGCTGCGCCGGGTGCGGGGCTCTGTGGTTTGACGCGCTCGAACTGCGACGGGTGCTGGAATCCAAGGCCGCCATCGAGCACCTGGACGTCGGCGCGATGGATACACGCCCCGTCAACACCAGCCTGGGCACGCCGCTGGGCGGGATCCTCTGCCCGCGCGACCGCACGCCGCTCCTCCGCGCGGCGGACCTCAAGCAGCAGCACATCGTCGTCGACGGTTGCCCGACCTGCGGCGGCGTCATGCTCGACAGCGGCGAACTGAAAGACCTCAGCGAGCACACCATCAGCGAAAAGATCCGCGGGCTGTTCAAGGGCCGCAGCTGATGTGTTGAGTTCGAAGCGGACATTCGTTACGATGGCGTCGCCGGTCGTCCGCACCTTCGGAGCACGCCGAACTTGCTGGTCTTCATGCTCGCCATCACCGTGTACGCGGGGGCGCTGCTCATCCTGGGCCGGCCGATGAAGTCGCCGTATCAGGACCCGCTGCAGAAGAACTGGCGGTACCGCGTGCTGGGCGTGCTGGCGCTGTCGATCTGGCCCGTGATGGCGGTGGCGGTGATCGGCGCCGGCGTGCTGTTCACGATGGAGAACCCCGGGCTCTCACCGGAAGAGGCCGAGCATGAGTTCGAGATGCAGTGGACCTGGCCGCTCGCGGCGATCGAGGTCATCGTCGCGGCGCTCTACGGCGGGTTCATCTGGGCCGGCTGCGTGTGGATCAAGCGCGTCGTCGAGCGGCTCGGGCGGGGGGGCATCGAGATCGAGTACTTCGATCACGACAAGCTGCCGCGCCCGCTCCCGCCGGCGTGATACTCAGGCTCGCGCGGCCCGCCGACGTTCGATGCGCCGAGTAATGCCGATCGTGATCGCCCCCGCCGCGGCGAGCCCCAGGCCCACGGGCAGTTGCCAATCGCGTCCGCTCCGCACGATCCGGGCCCGGTTCCACACCAGCGTGACGTACTCGACCTCGAACGTCGCCGGGGCGGTCCACGACAGCGGCATCCAGTCCCGATACTCGCGCCGCACGCCGCTCGGATCGGTGTAGGCGAACACCACGTAAAGCTGTTTCGATCTCGACCGGCGGCCCGGGAACTTCTCTTCCATCGAGACCAGTTGCCCGGTCGTCGTCCGCGCCAGCAGCAGGTAGTGCAGTTCACCCAGCGCGAACGCCCCGCCGATCACGACCAGCACGAGGCCCAGTCCCCACATCCGCCCCAGTCGGTGGTACGCCACGGCTACACCCCGATGGTGCCGACGCGCTCCCCGACGACAAACGCCGCTTCGGTCTTCTGCTTGACCTCGTCCACGCTCACGCCCGGCGCGACTTCGCGCAGCACGAACGTGCCCCGGGCCTCGTCGAAGGCGAACACGGCCAGGTCGGTGATCAAGAGGTTCACCACCGCCTTGCCCGTCAAGGGCAGCGAGCACGACTTGACGAACTTCATCCCGCCGTCTTTGGCGTTGTGCTCCATGACGACGACGACCTTCTTGACCCCGGCGACCAGGTCCATCGCGCCGCCCATGCCCTTGACCATCTTCCCGGGGATCATCCAGTTGGCGATGTCGCCGCCCTGGCTGACCTGCATCGCGCCGAGGATGCACATGTCGATGTGCCCGCCGCGGATCATGCCGAAGGAGTCGCTCGACGAGAAGAACGCCGCCCCGGGCCGGGCGGTGATGGTCTGCTTGCCGGCGTTGATGAGGTCGGCGTCGACGTCGGCCTCGCGCGGGAACGGGCCGATGCCGAGCAGCCCGTTCTCGGATTGCAGCCACACGTCCATCCCGGGCGGAATGAAGTTCGCCACCAGCGTCGGGATCCCGATGCCCAGGTTGACGATGTACCCGTCGCGGAGTTCCTTGCTCGCACGCACGGCCAGTTGATCGCGGTTCAGCGGCATAGACCCGAGCGTACGCCCGCCACCCCGGCTCAGTCGTCGATCCGCCAGTCCTCGTACCGCTTGCGCATCTCGGCGATCTGCAATCGCAGCGCGTCCATTTCCAGGCGCGTCTTCTCGACCATCAGCTCGTGATATTCCTTCGCGGCTTCGATCCGGTCGCGGTCCACCGGGCGATCGGCGACCTGCGTCCGCAGCAGTTCCACCTCCGCCGTCAGCTTCGCGATCTGCAGATCGTTCATCGACTTGTGCTGCTCGAAAAGCGCGGCGTTCCGCTCGCTGTCCTCGCCCGATTCCTGGCGCGACGCCAGCAGCCGCACGTGCGACTCTGCCAGCGCCCGCCGGCGCGTCTCGCGATACCACAGCGCGATCGCCGCCGACGTCAGCAGGATCAGCACGATGTCAAAGACGCGCTGTTCAGATTGGTTCGCCTGCGCGAGCGTGGTCGCGATCGCCGCCAGGAACATGTCGCCGCCCACGAGCATGCAAAACAATATGCCCGCGTCGTGCAAAAGCACGCACGCCCGGGCCGCCGACCATGGCGACCCGGGCGTGGAGTGATCAATCCGATTCGTGCCTGATCGATCGTGTCATCGCGACGAGGTCTGCACGCTCGGCGCCGGCGCCGGTGGAGTCGCGGGCGGCGTCGTCGATGTCGGCACCGCCTTGGGCCGCGCCGGGAGCGCGTCCGGATTGATCTCGATCACGGTCCGCTTGGCGACCGGCTCGGGGTTGGCCGCACGACGGGCGGCGTCCAGGCCGTTCTCCCGGTCCAGCGCCGTCTTCGCGGCGTCCTCGTACGAAGTTGTCGCCTGCATCTTCGCGATCGACGACAGCGTGGCTTCCTGCCGCGCCCGGATGTCGGCGAGCTTGGTCGTGATGTGGTCCAGGCTCGCGGCCCGGTACCGCGACTGCTCGTCGAGCGACTGCTGGCGGTCGCTGATGATCGCGATCATGCGGTCGTTGCGCCCGATGGCGTCGATCTGCCGGTCCAGGTCGAACATCTGCGCCGAGAACGCCGTCTGCTCGTTCTCCAGTTTCGTCAGAAGCTGCGTGAGCTGGCGTTCCTGCTGCAGCATGTACCCGCGGTCGCGCTCGATGTCGGCGATGCGGGCCGAGTACGCGTTCCGCGTCGACGCGATCTCGTGCGTGCGAGCCTGCGCGGCGCTCAGCGGCAGGCGATCCCCGTTCAGCACGATCACCACGTCCGCCGGCACGCCCGGCTCGAACGAGGCCTGCTGCACCGTCGCCGCCGAGGCGTGGTCGATCGCCGCCGACAGTTTCTCAAGGTCGGCGTCGGCCATCTGCACGACGCGCTGGCTGACGGCGGCGTCGCGGTTGAGCTGCGCCATCTGGGCCCGGAGTTGGGCCAGGTCGCCGCGCACGTCCGCGATCCGCTTGGGGTACTGCTCCCGCAGCGTGCGCAGTTGGGCCCGCAGCGCCACCGGGTCGGTGATGGACTTGTCGATCTGGTCGTTCACCGCCGTCCGGGCCTGCGAGAACAGGGCCCCGAACCGATCCGGCCCGGCCAGCGCCACAAGCCCGCCGAGGGCCAGCCCGCCGATCACCGTGCCGCGGACAACGTACTTGCCGAGGGACATCGCTCGATCTCCTTGCCCGTCGGGCCCGCGACGGGGTCCAACGCTTCGGGACCTCCGCCCCGCTCGCGGCTGGGCCGACGCTCGGCCTGATGCCACGCGAGCAGCGCGGTTCGACCGGCTGATTGGGGAAAGTCCGTCGGCAGTTTCGGCCGATGCGGACTCGGTCGCTTTCCATCGCGGGCGTCCTAACAATCTCCCGCCGGTAACCCCGGCCCCCCGCGTCCCAGAAAGGCTCGAGCCATGCTGCACTCGATCACCACGTCGTTCGTCGCCCGCCTCCGGGCCAACGACCAGGCGGCGTGGTTCGATCTGTGGGAAACCTTCGGGCCCGTTCTGCGGGCCCAGCTCACCAAGTGGGGCAAGGGCCGCATCGGCGCCGAGACCGTCCGCGACCTGTCTCAAGAAACCCTCGCCGCCCTGTCCGACTCCATCGACCGCTTCGACCCCGCCAAGGGCGCCCGCTTTTCCACCTGGCTCCTGGCCATCGCCAAGCACGTCCTGGGCGACGAGCTCGACCGGCGCGGCGCCCTCAAACGCGGCGGGGGCAAGGGGGGCAGCCGCAAGGCCGGCGAGTTCGACGAGACCTGGATGATCGCCTCCCGCCAGCTCGGCGCCGACGAGGAGTACGAAGCCGCCATCTTCCGCGCCAAGGTCGAGGCGGCCCTGCGCCTGGTCGAGAAACAGGCCGAGTTCGCGGACTTCTGCATCTACCGCATGCGCGTGCTGGAAGGGATGCCCGGCAAGGAGGTCGCCGACGCCATGGGCGTCAGCGAGCCGACCGTCAGCCGCAAGCTGATGAAAGTCCGGGAGTTGCTCCGCGCCCGCCTGCACGAGGTCGTCATGACCTACTCCTTCACCCGGGAAGAACTGGAAGAGGCCGAGCGAAACAACCTCGCAACAAATCCCACCAAGGGCGACGACGCGCTGTTCGACGAGGCCATCGGGGACATCTATCGCCGACAGCTCGAACTCCGCCGCGCCGACCGCACGTAAGCGGCCCGCGGCGTCCGGCCTCCTCCCGCAGCGCTCCCGAAGGCGGACACCATGAACGGAATCTCGATCGCCCCAGATCTGCAGGTGTCCTGGGTCACGCTCGGCCTCATCGCCCTCGTCGGCGTGCCCCTCGGCATCGTCCTGCTGATCTACCTCATCGTCCCCGCCGCCCGCGGGCTGGGCTGGCTGGTCGTTCACATCGCCAAGTTCATCGGGGCCGAAGTCTCCGACCTGCTCCGCCTGATCGGCGCTCTCATCGTCGCCATCGTCCTGGTCCCCATCACGCTTGTGAACGTGATCCTCGGTCGCTGGTCCGCCTCGGCCCACTACGGCCGGGCCATCGAGATCGAAGGCAGGGCCATGCTCGGCGCGCTGTACCGCGTGCTGCTCGGCAACCCGGCCCGCCTGCTCATGCTCACCCCGCTCACAGAAGGCCTCGAGCAGCGCATCCCGCAGGCCATGCTCGCCGCCCCCGCCGCCGACACCCCCTCACGCCGCACGGGTCAGTTCGAGGGCTACACCATCATCGGCTCGCTCCCCGGCGGCGGGTCGGGCAGCCGCCTCTTCGTCGCCGTGCCCGACAAGGAAAAACTCGCCGCCTTCGCCCGCGCCGGGCAGACGGCGATCGACCGCGTCGTCATCAAGAGCTTCTCGCTGCTCGACGGCTCCAGCCTCCCGCAGATCGTCCGCGAGAACCGCGCCCTGCCCGCCGCCAAGCGCCTCGGGCTCATCCTCGAGCACCAGCTCACCGACGACAAGTTCTTCTACGTCACCCGCTACGTCCCCGGCGATGCGCTCGGCGTCGTCACCACCCGCCTGCACGGCGCCTCGCCCGGCGACGGCCTCTCCGACGACGCCCTCCGCCAGGTCGTCACCTTCTGCGCCGACCTGCTCCGCACGCTCGAGCTCTACCACGCCAGCGGCCTCTGGCACAAGGACGTCAAGCCCGACAACATCATCGTCTCCGACGGCCGCGCTCACCTGGTCGACTTCGGGCTCGTCACCCCGCTCCGCTCATCCATCACCCTCACCACCCACGGCACCGAGTATTTCCGCGACCCCGAGATGGTCCGCCTCGCGCTCCGCGGCGTGAAGGTCCACGAGGTCGACGGCGCCAAGTTCGATATCTACGCCGCCGGCGCCGTCCTCTACGCCATGCTCGAGAACAGCTTCCCGGCCCACGGCGGGCTCAGCCGCATCACCCGGCGCTGCCCGGAAAGCCTCCGCTGGGTCGTCCGCCGCGCCATGGCCGACTACGACAAGCGCTACGCCACCGCCGGCGACATGCTCCGCGATGTCGAGGCCGTGCTCGCCGCCCCCGACGCGATGCACCTGCGTCCAGCCGACCTGCCCAGCTTCGCCGGCCCGGCCGCCGCGGGCCTCGCAGCCGCCGAACGCGGCTTCGCGCCCGACCTCGACGAAGTCGCCGCCCCCAGCATCGCGCCCGCCTTCGCCGGCCCGGCCCGCGGCTCGCCCGTGCCGCCCTTCTCGCCGAACTCGCCACCCCCACTCGGCCCGTCGGTCATCCCGAACCCCGGCGCTGGCCTCACCGGCCCGGTGCTGCGTGTGACCAACTGGTGGTCGGGCACGTACAGCGTCGAGCGCATGCCGAGCGCCGCCGCCGCGGGCGCCAACATCCCGGGCCGCTCCGCCGCCGCGCAGCTCGCGCGCCAACGCCGCGTCGTCGCCGCCAACCGCGCCCGCGCTCAGGCCCGCGTTCGCGCATACCGCAGCGACTTCCCCGCCGGCGTCAACGCCGGCGTGGTCATCGCCGTCATCGCGCTCCTGCTGGGCGGCGGCCTGCTGGGCATCCGCTTCATCGACGAGAACGTCTCCGCGCCGACACTCGCCGAACTCACCAACTCCGGCGCCGTCACCATCGACCTGGGCGATAGCCACAGTATCACCATCCCGCCCGCCGGCGTGCCCGTCGAAGCCGTGCCCGTCCGCACCTTCCAGGACCTCTCGAAGCACCCGCCCGCGCTCCCGGCAACCCCGACATCCCCGCCGTCCCCGGCTCTTCCGCCGCTCTCGGGCAGCGTGCTGGTCGTCCGCGACGAAGTCACCTTCTCCAAGACCGCCGCGCCGATCGTCGACGCGCAGGTCGAATCCCTCCGCGCCGCGGGGCTCACGCTCCTGGGCAACCCGCGCATGACCCCGCCCGACGACGCCGACCTCGCGATGCAGCAGGAAGACCTGCTGGCCCGCTTCCGCAGCGCCGTGGGCATCCGCACCTTCCGCACCTCCGAAGCGGCCCTCGCCGTGCGCAACTGGCTCTCCAGCGGGCCCGACGTGCTCGCCATCGTCTGGTTCGGCCGCGCCGAAGACGGCACGCCGCACGCCTGGATCATCGGCTCCAGCGCCGCTCCGCAGGCCACGCTCACACGCATCGCGGCCCACCTCCGCGCTGCTCAGCCGCCCGAGCAGCCCGCGCCCACGCTGGACGCCCCACCAGCGCCCCCGGCCCCGGCCGCACTCCCCGTCACGCCGCCCCTCGCCCCGCTCCCGCCCGCACCGCGCCCGGCCCCCGCACCGATGCCGGTGACCGTGCCCGCCCCAACCCCCGACGAGCCCGACGCCGCCGAAGACGCCGAGCCCTGATCGATCTCACTCCGCCGGCTCGCGGCTGAAGCGGATGAGCCCCTCCAGCACGCCACGCCCGCGCCCGGCCCGCAGCGCGCCGCGCGCCATCTCCAGCCCTTCGCCGAGATCTCCCGCCGCCCCGGCGACAAACAGCGCCGCCCCCGCGTTCAGCGCCACTGTGTCCAGCCGCGCCGACGCCCGCCCGTCCAGCACATCCCGCGCAATCGCCACCGCGTCGTCAAGATCCCGTGCCGCGATGTCCTCGATCCGGGCCCGCTTGAGACCCAGCGACTCCGGCTCGATCTCCTCCGCCCGCACGCGCGGTCCTTCGACCGTCAGCATCACCGCCCCGCTGGTCACGCTGAGCTCATCCAGCCCGTCCTTCGACCACGCCACGACCGACCGCGCCGTCCCCAGCCCCGCCAGCGCCCCGCTTAGCAGGTCCGCCGCTTGGCGCGACATCGCCCCGATCAACTGCCGCTCGACCCCCGCCGGGTTGGTAAGCGGGCCCAGCAGGTTGAAGATCGTCGGGAACCCCAGCGCCGCCCGCACGGGTGCGGCGTGCTTCATCGCCGGGTGATGCCGCGGCGCAAAGCAGAAGCACAGCCCGACCTCGCGCAGCGCCCGCGCCTGCTGCGCCGGCGTCGTCTCGATGGGCACGCCCAGCGCCTGCATCAGTTCCGCCGACCCGCGCCCGCTCCGGCTCCGCCCGCCGTGCTTCGCGACCCCCACACGCCCCGGCGCCGCCGCCGCGACCGCGATCGCCGCCAGCGTCGACACGTTGAACGTCTTGGGCGCTCCCCCCGTGCCGCACGTATCCACCAGCGTCCGCCCCGCCGGTGCCGGCACGGGCGTCACACACCGGCGCATCGCCCGCGCCCCGCCGATGAGCTCGCTCTCACGCGGCCCGCGCTGCGCAATCGCCGTCAGCAGCGCCCCGATCTGCACGGCATCAAACTGCCCCTCCAGCACCGCCGAGAACACCGCCTCCGCGTCCGCCGCGCTCAGCGTCTTCCCGCTGACAAGCGCCGCCAGCACCGCCCGTGCGTCCAGGGGGCCAGCGCCGGCGAAAGCGTTCGAGTCCGGCTGGGCACCCATCACGAAACACTCCGCATGCACCCCCGCAATCACGCTGATTCGGCGAACCAGCCCCGTCTATCGACCGGTATCATTTCCTGATGAGTGCGCTCGGACGAACCATCCGCGTCGCCCGCCGGCGCCTGCTGTTCGCGGACCTTGCCCGCCGCGCCGGGTGGTGGCTCACCCTCGCCGCCGGCGCCGGCATCGGGCTCACGCTCGCCCAGCGCCTCTTCCCCGGCGTCGCCCTGCCCGCGTCGATCCCGTTGCCCGCAGACCGCGCCCTGCCGACCTGGCCGCTCACGCTGCTGGGTCTCCTGACCCTCGCCGGCCTGACCGCCGCGGCTCTCGCGCTGCGCCACCGCGCCTCGCCCCTCGAAGCCGCCCAGCGCGTCGACCGCGCCCTGGGCCTGCGCGATCGCCTCTCCACCGGCGTCGCCCTCGCCGACGCGCCCACCACCCCCGACCCCTTCGTCGCCGCGTCCTCCTCCGCCGCTGAAAGCGCCGCCGACCCCAGCGCCGCCCTCCGCGCCATCCCCATCCCGCTCGGTCGTCTGTGGCAAGTCTGGCCCGCGCTCCTCGGCGTCGCCGTCGCCGTCGGTGTCTTCACGCCCAGCCTCACCACCCTCCGCACCGATCCCGCGCTCGCCCAGGCCCGCCAAGCCCAGCGCGACGACGCCGCCCAGGGCGTCCGCGACGCCATCGCCGAACTCGAGCGACAGCAGTCGCAGCGCCCCAGCGCGCCCGACGCGGCCCTCGCCGACACCGCGCGCCACATCGAAGAACTCCAACAGATCGAGCGCGAACTCCGCGGCGAGCCCACCACCACGCCCGACCGCGCCGCCTCGCCCACGCCCGACCCACGCGCCGCCGTCAGCCGCGCTGTCTCCGCCCTCGAAGACCAGGCCCGCCAGCAGGAGCAGGACGCCGAGCGCCAGCAGCGCGAAGCCGCCGCGGCCCAGGAAGCCCTCACGCAGGCCGCATCCCGCACGCTCGCCGGAACCACACCCGCCGGAACCACGCCCGCCGCGTCAACGCCCAGCGCCTCCACACCGCCGGGCGCCGCGCCGGACCAGCCCGACCAGCAACCGAGCGACACGCCCGCCGCCCCGTCCGAACTGGCCCGCGCGCTGCAATCGGGCGATCTCGCCGAAGCCAGCGCCGCCGCGCGTCGCCTGATGCAGCGCAACACGCCCGACACCGAGCGCCAGGCCGCCGCCCGCGACCTTGCACGCCTCGCCGAAGAACTCGATCGGCTGGACGCCGAGGCCCGCGAGCGCGACGCAGCGGCCGCCGCTCAAACTCCACCCGCCGAATCTCCCTCCGCCGAGCCCGCGCCGACCGACACCACGCCGCCGTCCAGCGCCGCGCCCGCGCCGTCGTCAACATCACCATCCGACCCCGCGCGGCCTCAGCCCGCGCCGTCCGGGTCGACACCGAGTACGCCGCCGCCGTCGACTTCCTCCACACAACCGAGCAGCACGCCGCCGCGCGATCCCGCCGCACCGGCCGCCGACCAACCCGCGCCGAGCACACCACCAAGCCCGCCGCCGGCGTCATCGCCCGCGCGCGATCTCGCCGAGCGCCTCCGCCGCGCCGCCGAGCAGTTGCAGCGCCAGCAAGCCCCGCCCGGTTCCCCGCCGCCCTCAACTCCGCCGGGCCAGCCGCCGCCGCAACCCTCGGGCAGTTCGCCTTCAGACCGACCGCCGCCCGCCGATCAGCCCATCGGCACGCCGCCAGCTCAGCCGCCGGCGACACCGTCGCAGCCCGCGCAGAACCAACCGCCGCAGGGTCAGTCGCCGCCGAATCCATCTGCGCCCAATCAGCCCGCAGCGAATCAACCTGCGCCGAACCAATCTGCGCCGAACCCATCTCCGCCGAACCAGCCCGCGCCCAATCAGCCACCCCAGAACCAGCCGTCACAACCTCAGTCGACTGGAACCGAGCCCGCGCCGGGTCAACCGCCGGCGGCCCAACCGCAAAGCACGCAGCCGCAGCCAAACGGCTCCGCCCAACAACAACAGCAAGCGCAGCCGCGCGACCCCCAAACGCCGTCGCGTCCCGACCAACCGCCGGCGTCCAGCCAGTCCCCTGCACAATCGCAGCCGCCGACTCCCGGCAGCACACCTGAGCCCGCACCCGATCCGCGCTCCGCGCCCAGCCCCACGGACGCGCGCCCGCAGGCCGAGCCGCAGCCAGCGCCATCACCCGCGCCGACGCCGGGCGACCAAAGCACGCCGCGCCCGCAGCCGTCGCCCGCCCAGCCAGCCGCCCAATCACAACAACAACCTCAGCCGGGCCAGCAGCCCGCCGCGCAGCCGACGCCGTCGGATCAATCCCCGCCGCCGACCCCCGGCGATCAACGCGGACCTTCCGAACCGCGCGACGCGTCGTCACCGCAGCCTTCGTCATCGCCCCCGCCGACGCCGCCCGGCCTGCCAACCCCGGCACCTTCTCCATCACCAAGCCCAACCACGCCGCCCGACTCTGCACCCCAGCCGCGCCCCGACCCCACCGGCCAGCCCGCGCCAGCCCCCGACACATCCACCCCGCAGCCGAGCGACCCGGCCTCACCCCCATCACCAACACCGTCGCCAACGCCCGACCCCACGCAGCCGCCGTCGCAAACACCCACACCCTCCGCCACACCCACCCCAACCCCGTCGCCCGACGCGCTGCCCGACGGCCCGTTGCCCGATCTCCCCGCGCCCACCGACGGCGCCGTGAAAGACCTCGCACGCACGCTCGAACGTCTCGCCGAAGCGCCGAGGAACGCCGACCAGCAGCGTCGCTCCGCCGACGATCTCCGCCGCCGCGCTCAGGAGATCGCCGACCGCATGACGCCCGAGCAGCGCGAGCGTGCCCGCCAATGGGCCGAGGCCCTGGCGCGCGAGATGCAGACGCCGCCGAACACGCCGGGCCAGGGCGACCAGCCCCCGCAGTCGCCGCCCGAAGCCCAGGCCGATCCATCCAACTCTGCTCCGCCCACCGACGGGCCCGACCCCACCGGCCGCACGCCGCAAGAGCGCCCCAGCGCCCGCGCCCAGCGTCCATCGCCCTCGACGCCGAACTCCCCCTCCAGCGATCCATCCGCACCGCCGACCTCGCCCACCGGCGATCGCCCGCCCACCGGCCCCGCCCGCGCTTCGAACACCCCCAGCGACCCTTCCTCCTCCGACCGAGCCTCGCCCGACCCACGCCAGCCCGGCGGCTCCGCCGGCGATTTCTCATCGCGTGATCCGCAGGCCCCAGCCCCGACGCGCACCGAACTGCTCGACGCCCGCAACCGCGCCGCGAGTGGAGGGCAGCCCGCGCCCGCTCAGGTCGCCGCCGAATGGCTCGCCCCCGCCCAGCCCGGCGACCGCGCCGCCCGCACCAGCGAACTCAACCGCACGCTCGAAGACGCGACCCGCTCCGCCGAACGCGCCATCGAAGACCGCGCCGTCCCCCGCCGTTTCGACAACCTGCTCGAACGCTACTTCCGCCGCCTGCCGCAGCGCCTCGTAAGCCCCGCCGTCCCGCCCGCGACCGACCCGGCCTCCACACCCGCCGCTCCCGCAAAGGACGCCCCGTGACGCTCCTCGCGGGCCTGCTCGACACCATCCGCGGCGTGCGCGTCGATGAGCCCCTCTGGCTCGCCGCCATGGCCTCCCTCGGCTTCCTGCTGGGCTTGCTCGCCGCCCGCTGGATGACCGCGATGGCCCCCGTGCGCCGCCGCTCCGCCCTGCTCGCACGCACGATCCTCTTCGCCCTCCTCGGCGCGCTCCTCGGCGGGGCCACCAGCCTCCGCACCTCCGACCAGGTCGCCACCGTCGTCGTGCTCGATGTCTCCGGCTCCGTCCGCCGCTTCTACACGCCGCCCGCCTCATCCACCCCCGCCGACCCGGCCCGCGCCCTCACCGACACCGTCACCCGCGCCGTCGATCGCCTCAGCGTCGGCCGTCGCCCCGACGACCTCCTCGGCGTCGTCTACGCCGACAGTCGCCCGCAGCCCGTCCGCGCCCCCAGCATCGCGCCCATCGGCGATCTGCCCACGCCCGTCGCCGGCGACGAAGGCACCGATCTCGAATCCGCCATGCGCCTCGCCGCCGCCATGGTCCCGCCCGGCGCCGCCGGACGCATCCTGCTCATCAGCGACGGCAACCAGACCGTCGGCGACGCCCTCGCCGCCGCCGAAGAACTGGGCGGATCAGCCCGCCCGAGCGCCGGCGAGAGTGGGGGGGGTGGGGGGGTTGGCGGCGCCATCAACAGCGCCCTCGCCGCGCTCCCATCGATCAACGCCCGGCGCGGGCGCATCCCCGTCGACGTCCTCCCGCTCAACTACACCGTCGATCGCGAGAGTTTCATCGAGTCCGTCGACGCCCCGCCCGTCGCGCCCGCCGGCGCCACCGTCACCGTCCGCGTCGTCATCGAATCCTCCGCGCCCACCACCGGCCTGCTGCGCCTCGCCCGCAACAACCAGCCCATCGACGCCGACCCCTCCGCCCCCGGCTTTGCCCGCCGAGTCTCCGTGCCAGCCGGGCGGCACATCGAGACCATCGCCGTCGAACTCCTCGACGGCCGCACGCACCGCTTCGACGCCATCTGGGAGCCCGACCAGACCGACGCCGCCGGCCCGCCCGACCGCGTCAGCGCCAACAACACCGGCGCCGCCTTCACCGTCACGCCCGGCTCCGGTCGCACGCTGCTGGTCCGCTCCGCCGAGCCCGGCGTCGCCGGCGACAGCCTCATCGCCCGCGCCCTCACGCAGGCCGGCATCCAGACCCAAACCCTCGCCCCCGAAGCCCTCCAGCCCGACCTGCTCTGGCTCCAGGCCTTCGACCTCATCGTCCTCGAGAACATCCCCGCCGACGCCGTCCCCGAGCCGGTTCAGAAATCCCTCGTCGCCTTCGTCTCCGAACTCGGCGGCGGGCTGGTGATGGTGGGGGGCACCTCCTCCTTCGGCGCCGGCGGCTGGAAGGGCACGCCCATCGAGCCCATCCTCCCCGTCGTACTCGACCTCCCCGAGCGCCTCATCACCCCCGCCACCGCCGTCGTCCTCATCATCGACAACTCCGGCTCGATGAACCGCCCCGTGCTCGGCTCCAGCCGGTCGCAGCAGGACATCGCCAACCAGGGCGCCGCCCTCGCCATCGAAACCCTCGACAAGTCCGACCTCGTCGGCGTCATCGTCTTCAACTCCCGCCACGAAGTCCTCGTCCCCCTCGCCGCCAACCGCAACGCCGCCGCCAGCGCCGAGGCCGTCCGCGGCATCTCCGCCGACGGCGGCACCAACCTCCCGCCCGCCCTCCGCGAAGCCCTCGAAAGCCTCCGCCGCGCCGACGCCAAGGTGAAGCACGTCATCGTCCTCTCCGACGGCGTCTCGATGAACAAATCGCAGATCCCGCCCATCGTCGCCGAGATGAAGGCCGCCGACATCAGCCTCACCACCATCTCCGTCGGCGACGCCGCCGACACCGACCTCATGAGCGCCATGGCCCGCGAGGGCAACGGCGCCTTCTACCGCGTCATCGATCCCAACCTCCTCCCGCGCATCTTCGTCAAGGCCGTCCGCGTCATCCGCACCCCCGCCATCCGCGACGGCGACTTCGTCCCCCTCGTCCTCCCCTCCGGCTCGCCCGTGCTCGAAGGCCTCCAGCCCCTCCCGCCCCTCGGCGGGCTCACCCTCACGCAGCCCCGCCAGGATCCCACCGTCATCAACGCCCTCGCCACGTCCGAAGGCGAGCCCGTGCTCAGCAGTTGGAGCGTCGGCCTGGGCCGCGTCGCCGCCTTTACCTCCGACGCCGAACGCTGGGGCGCGCAGTGGCAAGCCAATCAAACCTCCGCCCGCTTCTGGCCCCAGCTCGCCCGCGCCATGGCCCGCCCCGCCTCGCAGCGCTCCCACCTGCTCGCCACCGAAATCGTGAGCGACCGCCTCCGCATCCGCCTCGACGAGTCCGACGACCAGGGCCGCCCCGTCGACGGGCTCACCGTCCCCGCCGCCGTCTACGCGCCCGACGGCACCCGCACCACGCTCCAACTCGCGCAGGTCGGCCCGGGTCAGTACGAAGCCGCCGCCCCCGCCTCCGTCAGCGGCGCGTACGTCGTCGCCCTCACACCCCGCGACGCCGACCGCGCCATGGCTCCGATCGTCGGCGGCGTCGCCAAGCCCGGCGGCGCCGAGTTCCGCGACCTCCGCTCCAGCCCCGACCTTTTGACCCAGATCGCCGACCGCACCGGCGGCCGCCTCCTCGACTTCCCGAAGGGCGACGCCTCGCCCGACACCCTGCTCACCCAATCCCTCTTCACGCGCGAAGGCGTCAACCCCGCCCCGACGCGCACCGCCCTGTGGCGCTGGCTCATCATCGCCGCCATCGCGGCCCTCCTGCTCGACGTCGCCACCCGCCGCATCGCGTGGGACCGGCTCATCTCGCGCGAGTTCGGCGAGGGCGCCAAGCGCGACGTCATCGCCGCCACGCGCGACCGTAGCGCCCAGGCCGCCCGCGCCCTCGAACGTCTCCGGCGCGACACGCCTCCGCCGAGCGAGGCCGTGCCCGCCGCCGCCGTCCGCACGCTCGACGAACGCGACGCCCAGGCCGTGATCCAGTCCGAGCGTCAGCGTCGCCGCGAAGCCCGCGCCGCCGCGGCCGCCGCCCCCATCATCGAAGAACCGTCCCCCACGCCACAGCCGGAATCCGCGCAATCAGCCCCCGAAGAGCAGGGAGTCTCCGGCCTTCAAGCCGCCAAGCGCCGCGCCCAGCGCCGTTTCGTCGACGGCCAGTGAAACCCGCCCCCGGCGACCCGCCCGCCGTCCCCGCCCCTCCGCCGCGTACCCTTCCCATACGCACCGCTCCGCCGCGCGATCAACCGCGATGGAGCCAGGAGATTCTCATGATGACGTCCCGCTGGCCCGCCCGTCTGGTTCTGCCGGCCCTGATGCTCGCTTGCGCCGGCACGCCCGCCGCGCTGGCCCAGGCTCCCGAGGCCGCCAAGCCCGCCGCCACCGAGAACCAGCCCACGCTGGTCGTCGGCAGCCCCGCCCCCGCGCTCGCCATCGCCAAGTGGGTTAAGGGCGACGCCATCTCGTCCTTCCAGCAGGGCAAGATCTACGTCGTCGAGTTCTGGGCCACCTGGTGCGGCCCCTGCATCGCCAGCATGCCCCACCTCACCGAACTCCAGCAGCACTACCGCGACAAGGGCCTCACCATCATCGGCGTCACCCGCGAAGACACCCGCGGCAACACCCTCGAAGCCGTCGAGAAGATGGTCGAGCAGCGCGGCAACGTCATGGGCTACACCGTCGCCTTCGATGACGGCCGCAAGACCAGCGACGCCTACATGAAGGCCGCCAACCAGCGCGGCATCCCCACCGCCTTCGTCGTCGATCAGGCCGGCAAGATCGCCTTCATCGGGCACCCCAGCGAGCTCGACCTGGTCATCGACCGTCTCGTCGCCGGCACCTGGGACGCCGTCAAGGGCCCGCAGCTCCTGCGCGATATCGCCCAGCAGCGCGCCGACATCCGCGAGCTCGCCGGCACCGAGCCCGTCGAAGCCCTCAAGCGCCTCGCCGCGTTCGAGAAGGAATACCCCGCGCTTTCCAAGGGCATGGACAACTTCCGCTACTGGGTCCAGATCGAAGCCGGCGACAAGACCGGGGCCGCCGCCACCGGCGCCAAGATCGTCGACGCCGCCATCGCCAGCAAGAACGCCGAAGCCCTCAACGAATGGGCCTGGACGATCGTCGACCCCGACGGCGAGGTGAAGTTCCGCGACGTCCCCCTCGCCACCCGCGCCGCCGAAGAGGCCAACCGCCTCACCGACGGCAAGGACCCCGGCATCCTCGACACGCTGGCCCGCTGCCACTGGCTCGCCGGTGA
The DNA here is from genome assembly GCA_964615765.1 of uncultured Phycisphaeraceae bacterium. GTDB lineage: Bacteria > Planctomycetota > Phycisphaerae > Phycisphaerales > UBA1924 > CAZTQN01. The sequence continues at coordinate 25,671 of CAZTQN010000004.1, read as the reverse complement.
CAAGGGCAAGGCGATCGACCTGCAGAAGAAGGCCGTCGACGCCGCCAAAGGCCAGATGAAGGAGCAGCTCCAGGCCACGCTCCGCGAGTTCGAAGCCGCCGCCAAGAACTGAGCCCCGCGGCTCGGTTCACGCGATCCGGCCGCCCGCGATCAGCCGCTCAACCGCGGCGATATCCGGCGCGGGCGGCCGGTCCCCCGTCAGACGAGGCACCGCCTCACGCACCACCCCAAGCACCCGCTCAACCCGCGGCGAGCTCCGCAGCGGGCGGTGGTGCTCGACCGCCTCCGCCGCGCACACCAGTTCAATCGCCACCACGCTCCGCGCCAGCTGCACACACCGCCGCGCCTTCGCCGCCGATCGCGGCCCGAAACTGTTGTAATCCTCCATCCCCGCGCTCGTGCTCAGGTTCGCCACGCTCGCCGGCGTCGCCAGCCCGATCATCTCGTTGCAGCACGCCGCCGCCGTGTACTGCGCGATCATCAGCCCCGAATGCAGCCCCGGCCCCGGGCTCAAGTAGGGGGGCAGCCCCGCCTCCGGATCAAACGCCGACAGCATGTGGTACACCCGCCGCTCCGCGATCCCCGCGACATGGCACAGCGCAATCGCGAGCGCATCCAGCGCCACCGCCAGCGGCATCCCGTGAAAGTTCCCCGCCGACACGATGTCCGTCGACCCGCCCCCGCGCCCCTCCCGCGCGAACACCAGCGGGTTGTCCGTCACCGCGCCCAGTTCCCGCTCGATCACCCCGCGCACAAAACCGATCACGTCCACCGCCGCGCCCACCACCTGCGGCACACACCGCAGCGAGTACGGATCCTGCACGCGCGGATCATCCTCCGCGTGCGACGGCACGATCCCGCTCCCCGCGATCAGCCCCCGCAGCCGACGCGCCACCTCCATCTGCCCCGCCTGACACCGCGCCTCATGCACGCGCTCATCCAGAAACGTGTCCGTCCCGCGGCAGGCGTCGATCGACATCGCCGCCGCCGCCAAGGCCGCGTCCACCAACCGGTCCACATCATGCACCGTGAGCGCCCCGCTCGCCGCCATGAGGTGCGTGCCGTTGATCAGCGCCAGCCCTTCCTTCGCCTCCAGCGTCAAGGGCGTCAGCCCCGCCGCCTTCAGCGCCGCCCCCGCCGCCTTCCGCGACCCATCCACCTCAACCTCGCCCTCGCCCAAGAGCGTCAGCGCCACATGCGCCAGCGGCGCGAGGTCCCCCGACGCGCCCACCGACCCGATCGACGGCACGATCGGCGTGATCCCCGCGTTCAGCAGCCCGACGATCAGCTCCACCACCTCGCCCCGCACGCCCGACAGCCCGCGCGACAGCGACCCCGCCAGCAGCAACATCATCCCGCGCACGATCTCCACCGGCAGCGCCTCGCCAACGCCCGCCGCGTGCGACCGGATCAGGTTCCGCTGCAAGTCCCGCAGATCACCCGCCCCGATCCGCTGCCGGCTGAACGACCCGAAGCCGGTGTTGATCCCGTAGTGCGGCTGCCCATCGCCCAGCGCCCGCTCGAGCGCCCGTCGCCCCTTCGCCAGCGCCGCCACACCCGCCTTCGACACCCGCACCGCCCGCCCACCCCGCGCCACACCAACAACCGCGTCGATGGTCAGCGCCCCCGGCCCAACCTCGACCGTCGGCCCGCTCTCCCGCTCATCACGCCGCTCACCGTCCTGCCGCCCGCTCTGCCGGTTGGTCCGCTTGCTCGCCATAGGGCCGTGTGATAGCCGCGTTGACCGCCCCCGGGCGCGTCCAAAGACCAATCCGGGGCCATCCCCCCACCGTCCGGAGCCGCTCCCGGCAACGTCTGATAATATGTATTTCCTCAAACGGGGTGTGATACTGGGCGCGAGCGCAACGGGGTTTTTCATGCGCACGGCGCTCGCACCGGCGCGCGCGCTCCGGGCGCGAGCGCGGGCGCAGTTGCGCCAGCGCAAGCAAACGGCGTGCCCCCCCTCACACTCCCCCTTGCTCGATCCCCTCAGAAAACTACACAACAGCATCATCCCCGGGAGAGGGACAACCCTCCCGAGTCGGATGATGCTCAGAACCGCGCGGCGGACGACGGCTGCGAAGCGGCGCGGACCTGGCTGGAGTCGATGCCGTCGCTTGTGCGCGCGGCGTGGGACGACCTGTCGCGCGACCAGCGGAAACTCATCCGCAAGCTGCGCGACGTCGCGGCGCTCGCCGACTGCCGCGGAACGCATCCGACCTCGCCCGACTTCGCGGCGATGGTCCAAGAGCTCTGCGCCAACTGCATCGCGCTGGACATGGCGCGGTGCATCGCCTGGCTGACGACGCCGGCGCACGTCGCCGCGTGCGTGCGCCACTTGCACAAGGACGCGAGCGACTTCGCGAAGCGGAATCCCGGCACGAAGCTCATGGGCATCGTGTGCCGCGACGATCCCGGCCACTTCGCCGCGATCGCGAAGGCGTCGGCGGCGCGCGTGGCGCAGGACGCTCGCGAGCTTGATCGGCAACAGCGGGCCGCGGACGCGAAGGCGGCCGCGGACAAGCTCAGGGAGCAAGCCGCCGCCGACGTGGCGGCGCTGGAGCCGTACGGCGAAGTCGGCGTGGGCCTGCTCATCGACCGCGCGATTCGGCGGATGGCCGATCCCGCGGCGCAAGAGAGCATGCGGGCGCGGCGGCGCAACTGGACCAGAAACGGCCGCTTCGCCCTGGTCGAATCGCCGACCCTGCGCCAGCTGGCTCTCGATGAACTCACACAACACGGCCCGCCCAACGTTGAGGACGCGCGTCCCGTGGGCGGGCCGCTTCGCACCGTTCGTCTCGCTTGAAAGGTCGCCCCATGTGCTATTCGCAGAGTTACGACGATGCCCCGGTTTACCGCGTGTCGGTGCTGGTCCCCTTCGCCAAGGTTCCCGAGCTTCCGCGCGCTCTCAACCGATACGCGCGTCCGGACCTCGCGAGTGCCAAAGAGGCGGTGTACGACCTCGGCTCAGTACAGGCGTGGAGCCAGCGAGAAGCGCTCCGCCTGGCCTCCGAGCGATTCAACATCCCGGCCGGCGCGACGTCGATCCGCGTGAGCTCGTACACCGAGACGGAAAGCCCGCTGGTCGAACCTCTCGACCCGGCAGAACGCCGGCGGCCCGTGAAGCGTGCCCGCGGCTAGTTCCGCAGTGCGGCGCGCGCTCCGGCGCGCGCTCACCGCACCCCCACTCGCACCCCTCCCCGCACCCAACCGCACCCCCTTACTCGAAAGGTCGCACAGTGGCAAAGACTCCAGCAACACCGGCGCTCAGCGGGCCCGACCCCGCCGCCGAAGTCGATCGCATCGATCAACTCCGCGCCCAGATTGGCGCGGGCGACTACTGGCGCGTGTACCGCTTGGACCGCGAGAACCCTTCCGATGCGAACGGAAAGTATCTCGGGCGGATCCCCGCCGATGAACCCGACCTGCTCGAAGCGATCGCCGGCCAGTACGGCGGCGGCCGCTACCGCGCCCAAATGGTCGACGTCGCGCGCAACGTCATCCGCGGGCACGTGTCGCCGATCGAGATCGACGGCGCGCCGCGGCAACGGCTCTCACCTCCTCCCCCCACACCTACGCCCCTCACGCCGGCGGCAGCGACCCCGCCGGCGTGGGGAAGTGGGGGGCCGGCGCCAGCGGCGGGCGGCGCGCTGACCGTCCAGGACCTCGCCGCGGCGATGCAGGCGCAGACGCGCGAGCTCATCACCGGGCTCGCGCAAGCCATCGGGAACGCCAACAAGCCGCGCACCATCGGCGAAATGACCGACTCCGAGCTCGTCGCGTTGCTGGGCCGCGCGATGGGCGCGACGCAACAGCCGGGCATCCAAGCCCCGACCTGGCCCCAAGTGTTCGAGCTCTTGCCGAAGTTCGCCGGCATGATGAGCGGTTTCGGCCCGCGGAGCGGGTTCGAGGAAGGGCTCCAGGCGTGGCAGCAAATCGAGAAGCTGCGCGGGGCTACGGGCGGCGGCGACGGCGAGAAGCCCGCGTCCGGCACGATTGACGCCCTGGTGGGGTTGCTCCGAGAAGATCCGCTGATCCGCAAGGGCCTGGAGATCGCGCTCGCGCGGTTCGCCGCCGGCGAGGGTGAACAGAAGCGACGGCCGGTTCCCAATGAAGCCGGCGCAGCGCCTCAGGTGGCGGCCGGCACGCCGGCGGCCGCGGCGACGGGCAACGCCGCGCCCGCGGCAAAGCCCGGCGCGGAGCTCCCGCCGGCGATCGCCGGGCAAATCCCGCTGGTCGCGAGCATGCTGCGCCAGGCGCTCACCGAAGACCCGAAGCTCCGGGCATCGGACGCGGCCCGCGGCATCCTCGACGCCGCACCCGTCGCCGACCTGGCGGCGCTGCTGCCGACGATCCCGGATGGACGAATCGCCGCGGCGATCCTCGCCGCGGAGCCGGCGCTCAAGCCGGCGTCAACGTGGATCGTGATGCTGGAGGGCTCAATCCGGAGCCTGGTCGAAGAGAGCATCGCGGACGCGGCCGCGGCGGAGTACGCCGGCGACGCGGACCAGGACGGCGCGGACGACCAGGACGACCAGGACGACGACGCCAAGCCGGCAACGGGTGTTGCGAAGGGGGCCGCGTGAGCACAAACGACCGCCCAATCCTCAACGATCGCGAACCGGGCCGCTTGACGGACGCCGAGCTCGGCGGCCGCGCGGCGCTCGAAGCCGCCGGCCTGGAGCCCGTGGACGGATGGGACGACGACGCCCCGGCGAATCCGCCGCGTCCGCGTCTCACCGCCCGCGTTCGCCGCGGCCTTGGCCAGCTGCTCCGCTACTGGGGAGAAGACCACCTGTACGAAGCGCTCGACCCGAAGCATCCCGGCGTACGCCGGCTCGGCGCTCGAGATCGCCGCGACGCGCACGCGGCGATCCGCTGGGCGCTCGAGCAAGTCAACACACAGACCGAGCGCGACGCCGCCCGCGCGGCGCGACGGCAACGCACACCCGCGGGCGTGGAGTCTCCCGATGAGCTCGACAAGCACGAAGCCGGCGACGTCGCCGGCGACACCCAAGCCCAAGCCCAACCCCGCGAAGGCGTCGAAGTCGAAGGCGGCGGCCCCGCCGCCGGATCCGTCGATGAGCCGCGCCAACACAACTTCCGCGACATCTTCCCCACCCGCGTCCAGTGAACGCATGAACCTCTGGTGATACCCCATGTGCCCGCGGACCCGGCGGGGAGACTAAGCCGGGCCGCGGGCCTCCTGGTCGAAAATGAGAACATTCAAACAAATCACCTGGCTCGCGGCGTACGGAGTGCTGATCCTGGCGGCGGGACTGGCCCCGGAGACGGTTCTCCAGCTGGTCATCGCGGGCGGGCTCGTCGTGTTCACCTGGGAACTCGGAGAGGACCGATATGAGCGTGTCGAAGAACATTCAGCGCCAGCTGACCAGTGACGCCGCGGGCCAGCTCTACGGGCGCGTCCTGCGCATCCCGATCGGCGTCGGCGATGAGTCGGTAGCCCGCACTATCGCGGCGATGAAAGCCATCATCGACGATGCGGCGTGGAAGCCGTCGGTGCAACAAGTCGCGGCAACACTTGTTGCGAACGCTCCGAACCGCGCCCCGCTCGCGCAGCTCGCCGGCCTGGACGCCTGGATTCGCGACGTCGTGAACTTCAAGCGCGACACACTCGGTGAGGAAGTGCTCCGCCATCCGACGCAGCTGATCCATGAGATCACCGTGAACGGGCGCACCGCATGCGATTGTGACGACGTGGCCATGCTCGGCGCGTCGGTCATCCGCGCGATGGGATACCGGCCGTTTCTCCGCGTCGTGGGCCGCGACGCCGCCGGCCCGTTTACACACGTTCACTTCGGAGCGCTTGTCCCATTGAACGGATCGCCGCGCCTGGTGCCGATGGACCCGCAGGAACGGATTCCGATGGGCACGGCAACGCCTGGAGCAAGGGAGCGCGCATGGTGGGCGTAGAACCGACCGCGTGGGGCATCCGATGGGTCCGGTCCGGCCGGCTCCGCGGCTCAACGCTCGACGTGCTCTTCGGCGTGGGCTCCACCATCGGCGCTGACGGCGTGGTGAAAATCGACGCCGCGGCCGCCGCGGCGAGAGTGTCCCGGCGCACCCTCGAACGCGGCATGCGGAAGCTCGAAAAGGCGGGGGCGATCGTGCGGGGCGGCCGTCGCGGGCGCTACATCGTCGTCAACCTACGTCACCCGTGACGTAGTTCGCTCGCCCGGCGGCCCGGCGGCCGTCACGCTTCGGGCATGACCCGCACCCGCTCGACACTCACGCGGTTCGCCGGCCCGCTGATCCTCATCGCCGGCGTTGCGATGATCGCCGCCGCTTCCCTGCTCATGCCCGGGTGCGCCACCGGGAAGGGGGCGGACGGCGCCACCGTCGTGGGCTTTCAAACCAACGCCACCCCCGAAGAGCTTGACCGCGGAGCCGCTTCCGGCTCTGCCACCGGCGAGCTCATCGGCGGGCTCTTCGGCCAAGGCGGAGCCGGCATCGGCGCGACCGTCGGCAACGTCATCGGCTTTGCTCTCGCCGCGATCGGCGGCGGGATCGTCGTCAAGCGCCAGCGTGACGCCCGCGCGGATGCCCGTGTCGAAACCGCCCGAACCGCCGGGCTCGATGCCGGTTGGGATGAGCGCGACGCCTGGCAACGCGAGCTCGATCGTGCGTACGACGATGGGCAACGCGACGCCGCCCGGCTCGCAACACCTGTTGCCAACGCCGGAGCCGGAGCCGCGGCGGGCCCCGATCGTGCTGGAGCTCGCACGCCCGGAGAGCCGGCCCGTGACGGTTGACGCCTGGATCGCGGTTGCCGGCCTGGTCGTAACGATCGGTCTTCAAATCGTCGTCACGGGTATCGGGTTGCTGGTGTTCCGGGCCGTCATCACGGAGCGCGTGAAAGGGCTGACGGAACACGCGGCGAAGATGGAGAAGGCGGTCAAAGAGCTCACCGAAGACGTTCACCGCCTCCGCGTGTTGATCGAACAACGGGCCCCGGCACGAAGGGATTGAATCATGCTGCTCGCCGCCATCCAGCCCGCGCCTGTCGCCCGCCGCGTCTCGCCCGCTCGCCGCGTGGAGCTCATGCGTGCCAACGTCGCCAGCGGCGGCCGCCGGCCGTGCATGTGCTCGAAGAAGGCGGCCGGCGTTGAAGGGCTCGGATGCGCCGGATGCCCCGGCATGGGCAGCTGGTTGTCGGATGCGTTCAAGAAAGTGACGGGGACGAAACTCTCCAACGTCACCGGCGCGATCACCTCATCGATTCCCGTTGTCGGCGGCCTAGTGAACAGCCTCATCAACCCCAACCAGGGCGGCGGCGGCGGCAACCAGACGGCGCAGCTCCAGCTGCCGGCCGGCCAGACTGGCGGCGGCAGCGGGTTTGCGTTCGATTGGGCCGCGTCGACGCGCTCGATCGTTGACGCCATCACCGCGACGAACCGCGCGGCGCTCGACACCAGCAACACGCGCATTCAGGCGGAGCAAGCCGCGAAGATCGCGGCGGCTGAAGCCGCGGCGCAGCGCGAGCGTGACAACCTGGTCCGCATCGGCGTCGTTGGAGGCGTCGGCGTGCTCGGGCTCGGCGTGCTGCTCTACGCGATGAATGGGGGCCGGCGTCGATGATCCTCAACGCGACAAACCTCGCCATGATCGCCGGCGTCGGGATGGGCCTCGCGGGGCTCGGCAACGACCCGGCCGGCAACACGCCCGCCCAGCGGGCGGCGTATTTCGTGCCGCGGTGCCGCGATCACAAGGCGGGCCGGGTCAATCTGCCCAACGCCTGCGCGAACGCTCGGCGAGCTCTTCAAAACGCCGGGATGCCGATCCCGGCCGATATCGCGACGGACGGGCCCGCGGCGGCCCCGACGCCTCCCGCGGCGCCCGCGGCGGCCAGCGGCCCGGGCGAGACGCCGGCGCAGCGTGCGGATTACTTCCATCGGCGCTGCCAGCGGCATCGGGCCGGGCAAATCGCCGCCCCCGACGCCTGCGCCAACGCTCGCCGCGCCTACGGAAACGCCGGGCTCCCGCTCCCCGCCGACCTGGCCGACCCGTCCGCGTCCGCGGCCGTGGCCCCGACGCCCGCCGCGGCTCCCGCACCGACCACGCCGGCGAGCTCGCCGGCGGCCCCGCAGAACACCCCCGCGATTGGGCCGGCGGCGGCCGTGACGCCGCCGCCGGCCCCCCCCTCATCGCCGGCGAACGCGCCCAACGCCCCGGACCCGGCCGCTACCGCCGCGATCGCCCCGACGCCTGGACAGCCGGCAACACCTGTTGCGAGCTCGCCGCCGGCTCCCGGCCGCGTCGATCCCGACGTCGCCGCGGCCCGCTACCGCGACTTCCGGGCCCGGTGCATCGAACACAAGGCGGGCCGCGCCAGCTACCCGAACGCCTGCGCGAACGCGCGGCGTGCCGCGGGGAACGCGGGCATACCGATCACGCCGGACATTGAAGACGCCGCGCCGGCTCCAGCGCCGACGCCCGGCGAACCGCCGCGGCCGCAACCGCTCCCGGCGCTGCCCACCGATCCCGCGGCCGGGGCGGCCGTCGCCCCCGTCGATCGCTCCAACCCGGCGAACATGACGCCGCGAGAGCGGTTCTTCTACTTCCGCGGGCGCTGCCTGAAGCACGCACGCGGCGAGATCGACGCGCCCAACGCATGCGATAACGCGGTGCGGGCCGCGGAGAACGCGGGGATTGAGCTCACCGACCCCGACGCGGCTCTGCCCGACACCAGCACGCCGCCGGCGAACTTGACGCCGACGACGCCCGGCACCCCCGCCGCGGGCACGGACGCCCCGGCGAAGGGCCGTACGGCGCTCATCGTGGGCGGCGTCGCGGCCGTCGGCCTGGTCGGGCTCCTGGTCTTCGCCGGGGGCAAGAAAGGCGGCCGCCGATGATCGTGCAGTCTCCGACTCTCGACGATTGGGCGGGCCGCGGGCTTCGCGCGGCGCAATACCAGCTGGTGCCGGCGGCGACGCGGCGGCAGTTGGAGAGCTTCGTAGCATCGCTCCCCGGGCAGGCGCGTCGCCTCAACGACACCGAGAGCGCCGTCCAGGCGATGGTGGAACGTGCGCCGCGTGACCCGGCCGTGATTCGGCTCCGCGGCATGGTCGCCGACCTGCGCGGTTCTCTGTTGACGATCGACCGCCAGTTGCGGGCCGCGGCAGAGGACGCCAAGAACGACGGGCACGCGATCACGATAGCGGGCGACGAAGTGCGCACGCTCGGACTCCCGATCGCGCCTCTGGTGATTGTCGCGATCGTCGGCGCGGCGATCCCGATCGTGCTTGCGTACATCGGCGTTTCGCAGCTGCGCCAGTTCGGCGAGAACGCGCTCAACATCGGCCGGCAATGGGACGCGATCGAGAACGCGCGCCGCGACCTGATCGCGGCGGGCCGGCCCGACCTGGTGCCGGGCCTGTTCCCGCAAGATGGCGGCTCTGGTGTCTCGCCCTGGCTGGTCGCCGGCCTGGGCGCTCTCGTCGTCGCCGGCGCTGTCGGCGTCGCGTACGCCAGCAAGGGGGGCCGGTGAAGTCTCGCCGCGCCAAGTCGAAGCCCGCCGCCAAGGCTCGCAACACCCGTTGCCGGCCGCGGCGGTCAGAATGCCCGTGGGGCCCGGTCATCGGGACCCTTCGGCACATCGACCTTGCCCGCGGCTCGACGGTTCGCCGGCTCGGCGCTCCCGCACCGCTCCGCGTCAACGCGACGGGCACGGCGATCCTCATCGAAACCGACGCCAGCGCCGCCAGCGGGCTGGATCGGCCGCGTTCCATCGAATACCGCCACACGCAAGGCGGCAACTACATCCACCGATTCGAGTCGCGGGCGCGTGCCCGCGTCACCTCCCGCGGGCTGGTGCTCACGGGCATCAGCGTGAAACCGTTCATTGAGGGTTGATACATGAGCACGACGCTCGCCGTTATGAATCCGCCGCGGGGCTCGAAGAAGAAGCGCCGCGCCTCGCCCGCCCAGCTCGCCTGGCGGAAGAAGTTCGCCGCCCAGTTCGGCGGCGGCAAGAAGTCGAAGGGCCGCGGCCGGAGTTCCCGCCGTGCCCGCACGAACCCGCCCAGCACGCTGCGCGCCAAGCGCCGCGGCAGTGGGGGGGGCGGCGGCCGCGGCCGCGGCCTGGTGCGTGACCTGCTCAGCGGTGCGATGGGCGGCGCGACTGTCGGCGTCGGCGGCGCGATCGGCTTTGCCGCGACGTCGAAGCTCCCCGACTACATCCCTCCGGCCTGGCTGCGCGACGCGAGCGGTTCGGTTCCGCTCTGGAAGCGGTTCGCCGCGAAGGTCGCCGCCGGCCTTGTGGTCTACGTCCCGACGCGAGTCGCCGCCCGCCTGGTCGGCGGGCGGGCCGGCGCGGTGATGAGCAAGGCGGCGGAAGCGATGCTCGCCGGCTCGACGACGAACGTCCTCTTCGACATGGCTTCCCGCGTCGTGCCGCAGGTTGCTCCGAAGACGCTCACCGGCGGCGACGGTGACGACATGGGCGAGTTCATCTACGCCCAGGTTGCCGACGTGAACCGCGGCGCTCTGCCGGCCGGCGCCGGCGTCGGGGCGTTCATCAACACGAACAGCATGGCGGGCGAGTCGGACTACTGACCGCATCACCGACGCCGCGATTCAAACCCTCAGCTCCCGACCCGCGGCGGGCCGGGCTCCAAGGACCAGGACCAGCCTCTCACTTGAAAGGATTCACAGTGTCTCAGATCCAAACCGCCGCGGCTCGCGGCTTGACCCCGGCTGTCGATCGTGTTCGCCGCGCCCGCGGGCAGGCTCTCGCCGGCGAAGGCGAAGTGCTGTTTCGTGAGGCGATCAAGTACTCGGTGCAGACCATCCCGCAGGCGGGACAGACGCTGTTCACGTTCTTTCAGGACGCGGGCAACTCCGGCATTCAGGTGACGAACATCCCGCAGCCCGGGCAGCTGATGACCAGCGGCATCCTGCGCATCCACGGGATCACGTTCGACGTCTGGCCCGTGGGCGACGACCAAGCCAGCGTGGCGGACGCCAGCGCCCTGACCGTGGCGCAGGCTCTCAACCAGTATCTCCGTGGCGGCGCGATCCGCCTGTGGAGCGGCGAGCGGATTCTGTGGGATGACATCGGGCTCCAGCAGTGCCCCGCGGGGGGCGGCCCGAACGTTGCGACGGCTATCGGCGGCACCATCGCGACCGCCGCCGCGGCGGCCGTCGTCACCAACGGCCTTCCGACGCCCAACGCGATCCGCCGGTTCATCGCCCCCTTCGACGTTACCACCGAAGACCAGATCAAGGTCGAAGTGGCCTACGCCGCCGCGATCGCTCTGCCGTCCGGCGTCACGGGGCGGATGGTGTGCCGGCTCATCTGCGACCAGACGCGCGAAGCCGCCGCCGGCTGATCGTCTCACGGCCCTTTCTGATGGGTTCTCCGCGGCGGACACGCCGCGGGGAGCTTTCCGACTCTCACCATTGGAGCGCCGCCCATGCTGGACCTGGACTTCGACAATTTTGTTCCCTCTCGCATGCTGCTCTCCGCCGTGGGCGGCGTGGGCAACCTGACCCCGCAGGCAACGAAGGAAGTGCAGCGGTCAGAGTTCGTCGTCACAAGCTACCGAATCGTCGCGTTCTTGAACGCGACGAACGGCAGCAACCCCACCGGAACACCGCTCCCGTACAACACGGTGACTTCGCCCGCGGGCATCGTGAGCGCGTATCTCATCACCGCGCAGCTCCAGCTGTCGGACGTGGTTGTTTTCGACGCCCCGACGCCGCTCCCGCTCTGGGGCGGCTACGGCGACCAGGACGAGATCCTCACGGAGCCGTGGCGCTTGCCCGTGAAGCGAAATATCACGCTCCAAGTGACGAACGGCACCGGCGTTGCCGGCATCACAACGCAGCTGCTGCTGAAGGGCTACAAGAAGCTCCGCGGCTGATCGCCGGCCTGGTCCACCGCAACACCAGTTGCCGGAGTGCTCACCGTGAACCGCCGCGCTCACCCGAACCCCGCTCTTGCTCGCCGCGGCGTCACGCTCGGCGCGTCGCCGACGTCGCTCCCGACCGATCGGGCACCCGCTCAGGCGGCGCGGCCCGACGTCGGCGCACGTGCCAGCCAGCGGCAACCGCTCATCGACGAGCTCCCCGAGATTGACGTCATCTCCTACGGGTTCTCGAGACTGCTGATCCCGCGAAACTTCACCGTCGCGGCCGACCAGTGCGCGTGGATCACGCTCGGCCGGCTCCGCCCGAAGCCTGGCCAAGAGCTCTACGTGAACTCGATCGAGATCACGCAGGTGAGCGCCGACACCGCCGGCACCTACGCGCTCGATGCGGTCGCCTGGGGCGACGTCGCCGGCCAGCGGGCCGCCATCGTCATCGGCCAGAATCTCCCGATCCAAGAGCCGGACGGCGAGACGTGGGACACGCGGCTCAACGCGCTCCCGTTCAACTACCCGGGCTTCACCGCCAACCCGGCGACGCCGACGCCGGCGACGCCCGGCGTCTACGCCGACCAGGGCTCTTATCTCTGGGTGCGGGACTGGTGCATCGGCTCGTACACCGCCACGCAGCCGTTCAAATGGTCGGTGCCGAAACACTTCGGTGCGTTCGGCCGGCGCATCAGCGACTCGGATTCGGTGGACGTGGCGCTCGTGCTCGCGCCGGGGACCATCGGCGAAGACGATCCCGGCGCTGACCGCTACCTCTACGGGCATTGCGCGGTGCATGTGTTCGCCGGCACTACGCGGAGCCGCGGCCAGTTCAACCGCGATTGAGAGGGCGGCCCGTGCGGGAAGAGCTCCCTACGCCGCGGCAGGTGTACACCCGCGTTGCCGGCATGCTCGCCCGTGCATCGGCAACACCCGTTGCCGGCGATCGCGGCGACGACGTGGACGACGGCGATATCTGCCCGTGTCTCGCGCTCAGCTGGGCGGCAATGGTGGCGGCCGCGTCCGCCGGCGCTGACGAAGCCGAACGCGGCCCCGTCTTCTCCACGCTCACCGATGGGAAATCTTTCGAATGAGTCTCGACCTGTTGACCGCGGCGGCGCTCGCCGGCATCGTGCCCGAGCTCGGGCCGGCCGCCGGCGCCGCCGCGACTCCGCTCCCGGCCTACTGGTACGAAGACCTTCAAGACACGGGCAACGGAAACGGGTGGCTCTGGACCGCGGGCCTTTGGTCGATCCCCAACGTCTACCCGCTGATCCGCCTGGACACGCGGTACGCGGTCAACGTCGATGGCTCAAACCGCACGTTTGAGCCTGGCGCGGTTCGAGCTCCAGAGGCGGCCGCCGCCGACACCGTGCGCCGACTGCTCTACTGGATCGGCCGCGCCTCAGCTGAAGGGGAGTGGCCAGCGGACAAGCCGGTTCGATGGGGCATCACCATCGTGGGCCCGAACGCCGCCGATTCGCCGCTCAGCCTGGTCCGCGACCCGGCCGACCGGATTCCCGGGTTCGAAGCGGTCGCCAACCGGATGAGCATGTTTCCGGCAACGGGTGTTGCGGCGTGCCGGGCCTGGTTCGAAGCCTACTGGTCGGCGCTCGCGTTCGAGCTCGACAACCAGCAAACGGGCTACCCGCCGCCGGCCGTCGTCTACACCGACTTCGAATCCATCGGCGACGTGACCGGCATCGCGTACCTCGGCGGCGCGAATCCCGGCGCGGCGATGTGGCCCGCGACGCTCGCCGACCCTCGCGCAGACACCTACCTCATCGACGGCGTCAACACCCTCTCCCAATGGCTCTCCACGCGCACAACCACGCTCGCCGGCGATCCGATCCCGGAGTTCCCCGCCCCGGGCACAACGAACATCCGAGAGCCTGGCAACGCCGATCGAAAACACCTGATTGACGCGGCGTATCTGACGTCGTACATCCACGCGCTCAGTGAGGGCGTCTTCGCGCCCCTGGCGGCGCTCTGGCCCGCCACCCGCCGCGGCGAGTGGGCCGTCTTCACCGACTCACGCCGGCACCCGGTCATAAGCGAAGTGGCGCAACTCGGCTACCAGATGAACGGGTTCCGCGGGCTGTTGACGGATGCCAACGTTGTCAACTACTCCGCGCCTCACGTAGTGCTCACCGACACCATCGGCCCCGACCTGGCCGATTGGGCCGCGCTCTACCCGAGCGGCCCGCCTGGTCCGCTGCTCGCCGGCCGCGTCGGCAAGGCGGTTCTAATCGATCGCGCCAAGGCGCTCCGCGGGCTCGGGATGCGGGTCGCGCCGTCGATCGCTCTCGGGCTCAGTTTCGCCGACCAGCCCGCCATGCGCGAAGCGCTCATGGAGTGCGCCGACGCCGGCACGCGGGACGTGTGGGTATGGGGCAACCCGCCGGGCCTGCTCGGCTTGGCGGAGGCGTACGCCCAGCTCATCCGCGACACAAACGCCGCCATGATCGCATCCGGCCGCTACTTCAACCCGTGACCGCAACACCTGTTGCCAGCGGGCTACGATCGTGGCCATGAGCTTCAAAAACGCCCCGCAGAACAAAGCCCGCGGCTCCAACGGGTTCACGTGTCCCGATTGCGGGCGGCGCCTTCGCGACGCGGCAAGCGCTCAAAAACACTATCGGTCATGTTCAAAAGGCCTGGTCGCCCAGGGGCATGCGGCCTTCGCAAAGAGGGCCGCCGCCAAAGCCGCCGCCGCCGCGAAGCCCGCCGCGACGCAGGCGAAGCCGCGGCGCTCCGCCGTCGCGACCCGGCTCGACTCGACCCGGGCGGGCGTTCACCCGTTCCGCGTCTCACGCGCCCAGCTGGCCAACCCGTACACCGCGGCCGAAGTCAAAGCCCGCCGGCGTGAAGCGATCGAGGACCTGGCCGAAGTGATGGCGCGCACGCCCTGGAGCGTGACGCCGGCGACGCTCGCCGACTTGTGCGGCGTCAACCGCGCGACCATTCACAAGGCGGTCAAAGCGAAGCGCCTCACGGAGCTCCGACACAAGCTGCCCGGCGGGCGGGAGCTCGTGCTCGTCAGTTTGCGGGAGGCGTTGGAAGTGTTCTGCTGAATCGCACGTGAAGCCCCGGCATCCACACCGGCAAAAGAAGGGCCGCGGCCAACAGCGGGCCGAACGCTGCCATCACATACAGCACGATGATGGACAAGCCGAAGAAGCCAGCTTCGGCCCTGGCCTGAACTTCAAGGTCCGCCGCCGCGCTGGCGCGGCCCGCCTGTTCTTCAACCGCCGCTCTCAACATTTGCAGATGGTGGTCATTCTGCGCGCTCAGGGCGTTCATCGTGACGTAGACCATGAACCACGGCAGAAAAGCGAGACAGCACGCCGCGACGGTGACGGACACTTTTTCGAGCTTGGTGAGCATCCGGAGAGCCTACCCAGCGTGCGGCCCGCCCGCCGCGGAGCGGTATCACCAGCGGGCCGGAAGTTCCGACCTCAACACGTGTTCACGTTTCCCCGATACCCCGCGGCATGCAGTTTCTGCCCAGCGATCGGGACCGCCGCAGGGAAGAGCGGCGCGACGTTGTGAACGGATTCCGCGCCTGGCTGCTCCAGCGGCCGGGGTACGTCATTCCCAGTTGGGCGCACCACCTCACCGGCGTCTCCAAAGCGGCCGTTTCGAAGGCGGTGGGGCAGGGCCGGGTGAGGGTGGAGAGCTTTACGTTTCCCAGCGGCTATCGGATCACGCTGGTGAACCTGCTCGACGTCGCCCGCCTGGACGTCTACCGGCGCCGGTGGGGCGAGTTCGACCCGGAGAGCCTGTACGCGAAGCGGCAAGCCCGCCGACGCCGCCAGAAGCCCGCGGGCGACGTCGGGGCGGGGTCGGGTGCCCCGACGCGCGCGGACGCTCCAGGCGGGCACGGCGGGCCGGCAACGCCCAAAACGCGACCGCCGCCCGGGACACCGGGCGGCGGTCAGTGAGCCGACTTGACTCGGCGGCGTGTTGCGCCCACACTGTGAGGCACGGGCAGTGGCCTTGCTTGGCGGCAACCACTACCCGCAGTGTGTCGCGTGCGGTGCATGATACCCGCCCGGCCCGCTGGACGCAAGGAGGCGGCCGCGTGGCGATCGACTTTCTGACCAGCGAGCAAATGAGCCAGCTCTCAGGGCTCGGCGCAGCTCGGGTCATGCGACTGTTGACGGAGCGAGCGGGCCCGGATCGGCGAGCAAAAGCGAGCATGCGAGACATCGCCCGGCACCTCGGCATGGAGCCGGGCGTCATCGGACGCCACACCCGAGAACTTGAGACCTTGGGCTTCCTCAGCGTCGATAGAGACCGCGACGGCGTGAACGTGTACACGCTGAATCACGTCAAAGGGGCCCCGCAGGTGAGCGCGAGTGTACTTGAGCTCAAGCCGGCCGGCACCGCGGCAACGGGTGTTGCGAGCTCCGCGGCCCCTGCAACGAAGCCTCAAAGCGAAGACGCGGCCGATTTGGGGCAGAATCCCCCACCGCTTTCGCACGTCCGAGAATATGTATTATGTCAAACAGGGCCCGCCAGAGGCCCCCTCAGGCCCGATTCAGGGCCCGAATCCGGCCCGTCCACCCACCCCCAAAGCCCGGGCCGCCAACCGGCCCGGGACCGTCACCATCCAACCCAACCCGACTCACGCGATCATCGACAGCACCTTGTCCCACGCCATCGCGTTGCCCGGCTGCCGCGCTTCCACGAACTTCGCCCGCGCCACGCCGTCGGCGGACTTGGGAATCACCACCGTCCCGCGCTGCGTCGTGTTCATGTCGCCCCAGTACAGCCCCAGCGCCTTGGTCACCGTCCGGTGCTGATCGCTCAGCAGCGTGTGCTGCAACCCCTCCGCCTGCGCCCACGCCTTGAGCGTGAACGGCGAGTCGCACGACAGCCCGACCACGCTCGCGCCCTTTTTCTTCCAGTCCGCCAGGTCCTTCGTGATGCACTTCATCTCCGTCCCGCACACGCCCGTGAACGCGAACGGGAACAGCGCCAGCACCACATCGCCCTGCTTCACCGCCTCCGACAGCCGCCATTCCTGCCGATCCTGCGTCTGCAGCGCGAAGTCCGGAACAACATCTCCCGCGGCGATGGGCGTGCTGCGGGGCGCGGGCGTATTGGTCGTCGACATGCGTCGTTCTCCTCTGTTCAGGCGTGTGTCAGTTTCGACCGTCAAATGTACGCCCACGCCTCGCCCCCTCGCCGACGCGCACGCGCCGGGCGTCGGTGATACCCTGCATTCCGTGGGCGCGGCCGCCGCTGCGCCCCGGGCGGCGGAGTCCGCCCGTCACTCGCCCCCTGGGCCATCGCCACTCATGTCCACCACCAGCCCGCCCTCCGCGCTCAAGGACCGGTACACGGACGTGCTCGAACGCATCGCGCGGGCCGCCCCGCGCGCCGGCCGCGCCCCCGCCGACATCGTCCTCGTCGCCGTCAGCAAAACCGCCGAGCCCGATCAGATCCGCGAGCTCATGCGCCTGGGCCAGATCGACTTCGGCGAGAACCGCGTCCAGCAGCTCGTCCAGCGGGCCGCCATCATCGACGAATGGCTGGGCCGCGTCCGCGTCCTCCCCGGCGTGCAGCGCCCCGCCGCCCCCTCGCCGGACGACCTGTTCACCGGCGCCCGCTCCAGCACCGCCGCCGCCCAGCCCCCCGCCTGCCGCTGGCACATGATCGGGCACCTGCAGCGCAACAAGGCCCGCAAGGTCGTCGATCTCTGCCGCCTCATCCACTCGCTCGACTCGCTCCGCCTTGCCGAAGAGCTCCAGGCCATCGCCGTCCGCCGCGACCGCCCCATCGAGGTCCTCTTGCAGGTCAACTGCTCCGGCGAGCCGCAGAAGTTCGGCTGCGCCGTACCCGCCGCCCGCCACCTCGTCGAGCAGATCGAGACCATGGTCCACGTCCGCGTCCGCGGGCTCATGTGCATGGCCCCCTACTCGACCAACCCCGAAGACGCCCGCCCGACCTTCGCCCGCTGCCGCGACCTGTTCGAAGACATCCGCCGCTCCGGCGTCGTCACGCCCGCGTTCAACGTCCTCTCCATGGGCATGTCCGGCGATTTCGAGATCGCCGTCGAAGAAGGCGCCAACCTCATCCGCGTCGGCTCCGCCATCTTCGGCGAAGGCCGCCCCGACACCGACTTCGACCAGGACGAGGACGACTAACTCTCCCCTCCCCGCCCCTCCCCTAACCTCTGCCCCCTGTCCTCTGACCCCTGCCCCCTCCTCATGCCCAAACGCACGCTCCCCGAGATCCACCAGCACAAGATCCACCCCACGCGGTCCACCACGGACCCGGCTCAGAACCGCGCCCTCGCCGTCGAACTCGCCCGCGTCCTCGCCGACGACAAGTGCGACGACGTCGTGGTCCTCGACGTCTCGGGCCTCAGCCAGATGAGCGACTTCCTGGTCATCGCCTCCGGCACCTCCGACCGCCAGATGCGTTCCGCCCTCGACGACGCCACCAAGGCCGCCGCCGCCCTCGGCGTGAACGGCGTGCGCCACGACGTCGACGACCGCGCCACCTGGGTCCTCGCCGATTTCGTCGACGTCGTCGTCCACATCTTCGAGCCCAACACCCGCGCCCACTACGACCTCGAGATGCTCTGGGCCGACGCGCCCCGCATCGCCTGGGAGCGCCCCGGCAAGGACCCGCGCGACCGCGCCCGCACCGGCTGATACGCTCCGGTCGTGACCCCGACCGACGACATCCTCCGCGTCCCCGTCACCACGCCCTCCCGCGCGTATCACGCGCTCATCGCCCCCGCGCTGCTCGACCGCGCCGGCCATCTCGTGCGCGAAGCCCTCCCCGCCGCCGATCTCTGCGCCGTCGTCGTCGACGCCGCGCTCCGCACCACCGCCTGGCCTCGCCTCGCCGCCGCGCTCGCCGCCGCCAACATCCGCGCCGTCGAGATCCCCTTCGAACCCTCCGAACCCAGCAAGTCCGTCGACAGCGTCGAACGCATCGCCTCCGCCCTCGCCGCCCATCGTCTCGAGCGCGGACACCCCCTGCTCGCCCTCGGCGGCGGGATCACCGGCGATACCGCCGGCTTCGCCGCCGCCGCCTACCGCCGCGGCATCCCGTGGATCAACATCCCCACCACCCTGCTCGCCATGGTCGACGCCTCCGTCGGCGGCAAGACCGGCGTCAACCTCTCGGTTTCCGGCTCCCTCAAGAAGAACATGCTCGGCGCCTTCTGGCAGCCCACCCTCGTCCTCGCCGACATCGACACACTCGCCTCCCTCCCGCCCCGCCCCTTCCGCGCGGGCCTGGCCGAGTGCGTCAAGCACGCCCTGCTCTCCGGCGCCTTCGGCGACTCGACACTCTTCGACTGGACCGAATCCTCCGCCCCCGCCATCGTCCGCAAGGACCCCGCCGCCCTCCGCGAACTCATCGCCCGCAACATCGCCGTCAAGGCCCGCGTCGTGCAGGGCGACGAGCGCGAAGAAGCCCCCGACACCGACGGCGGGCGCGCCCTGCTCAACCTCGGTCACACCTTCGCCCACGCCATCGAAACCATCCCCCACCTCTCCCCCACCGGCGCTCCCGCCGACGCCCCGCTCCAGCACGGCGAGGCCGTCGCCCTGGGCCTGACCGCCGCCCTCACCCTCGCCGCCGACCTCCGCCTCATCCCCGCCGACCTCCCCGCCCGCGTCGCGCGCCTGCTCACCACCTTCTCCCTTCCCACCCGCGTCGCGAACCTCCCCCCCGCCGCCGACATCCTCGACCGCATGCGCGACGACAAGAAAGTCCTCGCCGGCCGCCTCCGCCTCATCCTCCCCGACGCCCGCCTCGGCGCCTGGCGCTGCGCCGTCCACGGCAACACCGACCCAAACCGGGTGGTCGCCGCTATCGACAGCCTTCGCCCGTAGAATCCCACCCCCCACGAGGAATTGCGTCTTCCCAGGACCGATCCACTACCAATCGTTGCAGTCCGCCGCGGGCAGGATCCGATAAAAACGTTCATATCGCTGTGTGAGCGCGGGCGCACACGGCTGTGCGCGCCCGCTCCCCTTGGGAGGGATCCGTGCGGACATTCGCGGTTGTCAACCAAAAGGGCGGGTGCGGCAAGACCACCACCGCCATCAACCTGGCCGGCGTCTTCGCCTCCCGAAGCCTGCGCACCCTCCTGGTCGACATGGACCCTCAGGGACACTGCGCCGCCGGACTCGCCATCCCCGAAGCCCGCATCGATCTCACCGTCGGTGACGCCATGCTCGCCGTCGGCAGCGGCGGCGTCGACCCCAAGCGCCTGCTCTGGCGCGTCATGCGCAACCTCGACCTGATCCCCGCCACCGTCCGCCTCGCCGCCCTCGAAGCCGCCCGCGGCGACCTCGCCAGCCGCCCCGACGCCGAACGCCTTCTCCGAACCCTCATCCGCGGCTTCGCCCCCGATTACGACGTCTGCCTCATCGACTGCTCCCCCGCCATCGGCCTGCTCGCCTTCAACGCCATGACCGCCTGCGACGAGGTTCTCATCCCCGTCGAAACCGGCTTCTTCTCCCTCCACGGCGCTACCAAGCAGATCAACGCCATCAAGTCCCTCGGCAAGCGCCTCGGCGTCGCGCCTGTGCACCACCTGCTCCCCACGATGCACGACCCGGCCAGCGCCCTCTCGCAGGACCTGCTCGACGAACTCCGCCGCCGCTTCGGCGCTCGCGTCCTGCCCGTGGTCATCCGCTTCGACCACGCGCTCCGCGAAGCCGCCAGCTTCGGCCAGCCCGTCATCGAGTACGCGCCCGACTCCTCCGGCGCCGCCGACTACACCGCCCTCGCCGACGTCCTCACCCAGCGCCTGTCCAACCCGCCCGCGTCCTCACCGTCCGACACACCCGCCGACGGCGGCCCGCGCTTCTCCGTCGTGCATGTCGAGAGCGACGACGTCCTCCGCCTCGGCGCGCACACCGCCGAGCCCGACGGCGCCGGCCCCGCCGCCCCCGCGACCGCGCCCATCAGCCGCCACGCCGATCTCGCCAACCTCGCCCGCCGCGTGCAGGACCCGAGCCTCGCTCCCTCGCCCACGTCCACGCCGACGCCGACCGTCGTCCCCGCGCGGTCGTCCCCCACCACGCCGTCGGCCGCCATCGCTCAAACCGCAGTGACCTCCGCGATCGGCGCCTCGACGACGCTGGCCGCCGACACCGCGCCGCCGGCGGAAACCGCGCTCGATCGTCTCGGCATCACCGCGCAGCCCGCGAGCGTGCTCGCCGAACCCAAGCTCACCGCGGCGGCCGTCTCCCCGTCCATCACCCCGCCCGACGCCCGCTCGCGCCTCGCCGCCCCGCGTCCCGCCTTCGGCGTCACGCCGCTCGACGACGGCCTGCTCTTCGTCCAGCCCGCCTCGCTCGGCCACGCCGTCGCCGTCGCTGGCGACTTCAACAACTGGAAGCCCGAGCGCACGCCCCTCCGCCCCGGGCCCGACGGCCAGACCCTCGAGCACCGCATGGTCTGCCCGCCCGGCATGTACCAGTACCGCGTCGTCGTCGACGGGCAGTGGATGCCCGACCCCTTCAACCCGCACACCGCCGCCAACCCCTTCGGCGGGTCCAACAGTGTCGCCATCGTCCCCATGCGACTCGCCCCCGCTGCCAGGCCCTCCGGCCCGACGAACTCTGGGGAGTTCCGATGAAGATCGATCATCCTCCGCCGTCGCGCCCCTCGCCCGCCGCCGCCGCTCGCCATCGCCTCGACGGCCCGCACGAGTCCGACTTCGACGCGCTCACCGACCTGTTCCTGGGCGAACGCTCGTCCGCTCCAACCCCGAGCGCCGCCGCCCCCGCGCCTGCCGCATCACCTGAGCCCGCCGCACGTGCGACCGTCCGGCGGACGAGCGCGATCGTCGAGTGCATCGTGCTGGGTCATCTCCCCGTGCTCGGCTCGGCGTGGGCGGCGCAGTACGCCCGCGAAGTCGCCGCCGCCGCCCACCGCACCGTCGCCTTCCTCCGCATCGACGACGGCCTCGCGACCGTCGAACTCATCGACGACCCGACGTCCCCCTCGCCCGCCCCGCCGACGCCCACCGCCGCGACCTTCGACGAAGCCGTCCGCATCGCCGCGGCCCACGCCTCACGCTGGATCGTCCGCGGCTCGGAAGACATCGAGCATCACCTCGCCTCCAGCCCGCACGTGCGCATGGTGACGCTGCTCTCCAGCCCCGACGAAGCTGCCCGCGTCGCTGGCTACGCCGCCGTCAAGGCCCTCGCCGCCCAGTTGCCCACGCCCAGCGCCGACGGTTTGCCGATGATCCGCGTCGCGATGATGGGCGCCGGCATGGGCGCCCTCGGCGGTCAGCGCGCCGCCGACGCCGCCGACCGCATCGTCGAAGCCGTCCGCGTCTTCCTCTCCCGGGACGCCCAGCGGGCCGACTGCTCCGGGCAGATCCGCTCCTCCCGCCCCGCCCGCCTCATTTACAGCGGTGAGTGCCACCTCGCGCCGCAAGACGCCATCGAGTCCATCGCCGCCGCCCCCGCGCTCGAACACACGCACACGCCGCCGGCCCCGCCCGCCGCCACGCCCGAGTCAGAGCCTGAGCTCGAACTGTCGGCGCAGTCCGCCGCCGCGCCCGAGCCCGACACCTCGCTGATCACGCTCATCGCCCCGGGACTGCGCGACGCGCCCGCGCCGTCGGAGCCCGCGCCCGAACCCGCCGATGTCGGCGACATCGACCGCAGCGCCGAACAGCACACCGCCGATGCGCCGACGAGCGAGGTTCAGCCGCTCGCGCCCAGCGCCGACCCGTCTCCCCGCACCGCCGCGTCGACGACCACCATCGACCTCGGCGACACCGCCCGCCCGGCCGAGCCGCTCATCGCCGGGCACGACCTCGCCCCCGAGCCGCCGGCCGCGTCGATCGACGAACCCCCCACCGCCGCCGCCCCCACCACCGCCGCTCGCACGCTCGAACTCAAGCCCTCGCCCGCGGCGCCGATCGAGCCGTGGTCGAACACCACCGGCCCGACGATGCCGGCCCTGCACACGCTGGTGCCGGGTCTCTCGCCGATCCGCCTCCGCTGCCCGCACGCGCACGGCGTGGACATCGCCCTCGACACCCGCGGCCGCTGCCACCTCCTCGCCCACGCCCCCGAAGGCGCCGAAGCCGCCGGCGTCATGAGCCTCACCATCGCCGCCGGCTGGCTCGCTGAACACGCCGAACCGCTCGGCCTCTCCAACCCGGCCCCGCCGGTGCAGCACCTCTTCTCCCCGGCGCCCAAGCGCGTTCGCGCCCTGCTGTGGTCGGCGCTCCGCATGCACCTCCTCAAGCCCGTGCGCGCCGGCGACGCCTGGGCCTGGTGCTGCGAACCGCTGAACTGATCGGCCCCGTTTCGCCCGCCGCGGCCTGCTCAGGCGCGCGGGCCGCCGCCAAAATTGTGGAAAACCGCGTCGAAACACGACCCGCCCGCCCGACCAACCCCGCAAAAACACGGTTTCTGCGGCGTTTTGTGGGCAATCTGAGCCCTGACACCCGAAAAATCGGCACAAAACCGGTGGTTCGAATTGCGGCGAGCCACCATCCGTGATACAACCACCACGGTTTTACGGAGAAAACCGTTCCGCACACCGTTCGGAGAACCAACTGATGGCGAAGATGACCAAAGCCCCCGCGAAGAAAGCTCCCGCCCCCAAGAAGATCGCCGCTTCCGGCAAGCTCCGCAAGAAGAGCGAGCTCTACACCCTGATCGCCGAGCACACCGACCTCAGCCGCAAGCAGGTCGCCGGCGTGTTCGAAACCCTCGGCCGCATCATGACCGTCGACCTCGCCAAGCCCTCGGACGGCAAGCCCAAGGTCTTCGTCATCCCCGGCATGCTCAAGGTCACCGCCACCTACAAGCCCGCCACCAAGGCCCGCGAAGGCAAGAATCCCTTCACTGGCGAGATGCAGATGTTCAAGGCCAAGCCCGCCAAGACCGTCATCAAGGCCCGCGCGCTCAAGGCCCTCAAGGACGCCGTCTAACACGCGACAGCGTCTGAAGCTTGCCAGGGTCTGACCCGTGGCAGGGTCTCAAGCAGCCCTCTCGAGAGCACCCGCTACAAGGCTGCTCTCCACACCTCGTTGCATCCATCCACGCCGCTCGGCTCTCCGCCGGGCGGCGTTCTTCTGCGCGCCGTCCCCACCACTCATCGCTCCCCCCACTCACTCGGACATCAGCACCGTCCCGCTCGGCGCGACATACGGCCCGTCGTCCGTCCGCAAGATCGCCATCCCCTGGTCGCTCAGACCGATCAACTCGCCGAACACCTTCTGCCCGTGCGGCAACGACACGCTCACCGTCGTGTTCAGCCCGAACAGCCGCTGCCGCGCCCGCCGAAGCATCTCCGCCGGCACCCCCTCACACCGCAGCGCCGCGCTCAGCCGAAGCACCAGCCCCTCGCGCACCCGCTCCAAGTCCAACGACCGCGGCAGGTGATCCAGCAGCCCGCACGACTTCTCGCGGATCTCTCCCGGCAACACCGCCGACGACACGTTCGCATTCAGCCCCACGCCCACCAGCACATACCGATCATCCCCGCCGCCGCCCGCGCCCCCGTCCGACACCGCCCCGCTCGACCCCTGCACCAGTTCGCACAAAACGCCGGCGACCTTGCGCCCGTTGATCATCACGTCGTTGGGCCACTTCAGCCGCACCTCCGCGCCCCCGCGCGCGTCCTGCATCAGCGCGTCGACCAGGTCCAGGCACGCCATCCCGACGCGCAGCCCCAGCCCCTCCAGCGCGGCGTCCCCCGCCCGCCCGCTCGCCAAGGGCCACACCAGCGTGCACCACAGCCCCCCCGCCGGGCTGACCCACTGCCGCCGGAACCGCCCCACGCCCGCCGTCTGCTTCTCGGCGACCACCACCGCGGCCCGCCGCCGAAACTGGCCCGTGTTCGCCAGCCGCCGCGCAAACAGACTCGTGGAGTCCACCTCCTTGAGCCGGATCACCGGGATCGCATCGCCGCGAGCATCTGGACCGGACGCACCATCCATCGCAAGGTCAGCGTACGCACGCTCCGCGCAAACCCCCCACGCGTGTCCCCAATCCGCCCCATCCGCCGCCACCTCGGTGTACCCTGTGCCCCATGGGCCATCCCCCTCCCCACCCTTCCAGGCGACCGGATCCCGCGGCTCACCAACCGACCCAACCCCCGCCCGCGCCCACCGCCCCGACCGACGCCGACAAGCTCGATCTTGTCCGCCGCCTGCTCGACCTCATCCCCGACTTCTTCTACGTCCACGACTACGACGTCCGGTTCCAATACCTCAACCAGCGCGCCACCGAGCACTTCGGCCTCCCGCGCGAGCAGATCCTGGGCCGCCGCCTCTCCGAAGTTGATCCCGTCCAGGGCGCCTTCTTCGAGCGCATCTGCCGCGAAGTGATGGACGCCGGCGTCCCGCGCCTCACGCCCAACCTCCCCTACCTCCGCCGCGACGGCACGCCCGGCGTGCTCTGCCAGCACGACATCCCCTTCACCAACCCCGTCACCGGCGCGAAGATGATCATCGGCATGTCGCGCGACGTGACGCACGAGCTCGAACTCCAGCGCGAGCGCGAACGCCGCGCCGCCCTCATCCGCGAGCTCGAGATCGCCCGCACCATCCAGGACCGCCTGCGCCCCACGCACACCGTCACCGCCGGCGGGCTCGACCTCGCCGCCTACTGCCGCCCCGCCGAGTTCGCCCGCGGCGACTTCTACGACTGGGACCTCCACGCCGACGGGCACGTCGGCGTCTCGCTGGGCGATGTCTCGGGCCACGGCGTCGGCCCCGCGCTGCTCGCCGCCTCGTGCCGCGCGTACGCCCGCGT
Organism: uncultured Phycisphaeraceae bacterium; assembly: GCA_964615765.1. Lineage (GTDB taxonomy): Bacteria > Planctomycetota > Phycisphaerae > Phycisphaerales > UBA1924 > CAZTQN01. The sequence continues at coordinate 26 of CAZTQN010000004.1, read as the reverse complement.
CCTGCTCAGCGCCTTCCCGCTCGAAG
>CAZTQN010000003.1:0-209500 GCA_964615765.1 uncultured Phycisphaeraceae bacterium | reverse complement strand
CCTGGTGCCTCTTGTGGCGCTTCGCCCGTCCGCTCGGCGGACGCTGGGCAGGTCGCTACCATGCCCCGATCACGCGGCCGGGCGTGGGTGGGGTGGTTGGGCGAAACGGGGCAATCCTCCCTCTTCGCCGATCCGCCGGGCCTTTCGCGTGGGGCGGTAACTCAATTGGTAGAGTGCTAGCTTTGCAAGCTAGATGTTGGGAGTTCGAGTCTCCTCCGCTCCACTTTGCGCGCGTTGAACGCAGAGTGCTCGGAGGGGGCATTCAACTCAGAGTGCTGGGAGGGCGCGGAGGGGTCTCGGAGTGGAGCGGGGGGATGGGGGGGATGGGTGGGATGGGGGACCGCGTCACCGCGTGATCTAAGAACGCGAGCGCAGGGGCTCCGCCCCCGCACCCCCGCCAAGCCGGAAAACCGAAGAAGTTGGAACCACGGAGGCGCGGAGTGGTTGAGGGCCACGCCAGCACAAGGACGTCGACTCACAATCACCGCGTCCCCCCATCCCCCCATCCCCCCATCCCCCCATCCCCCCTCCCCGCGTCCTCTTCATCACGGCGTCGCGCGCGGATTGTTGATCCAGCCGAACGGGCGGCGGAGGACGTTCTGGCCCGGCGGTTCGAGGCGGATCCAGCCGACGCGGCCGGAGGCGTAGAGGTCCCACACGCGCGTGTCGGTGGCTTCTTCGATGAAGCGGTCGGGGCCCGATGGCGGCTTGAAGGCGATCGCGTGCCCCTCGAGAAAGCCGACGGCGCATGACCCGCCGTGGCGGGTTTCGAACTGATCGTCGTTGGTGAACAGCCCGTCCTGGTAGATCGCCGACGAGGTGTTGCCGTTGTAGAACGCCGTGGATTCTTCGATGAACAGCGGGCGACCCGTGAAGCGGGTGATGTTCAGCGTGGCGGGGGCCACTTCCGGCGGCTGGGCGCTGAGCGTGAACTCGGCGGGGCGCGTGAGGTAGCCGACTTGGACGTCGGCCCCGAGCGTCGCGCCTTGCATGCGCGTGAGGAAGGTGTAGTCGAAGTCGATGCCGCTTTGCGTGTTCCACAGGTTGCCGCCGGTGCGGGTGCTGCGGCCGTCGCGATCGCGGCGCTTGTTGGTCGGGCACTCGCCGACTTTCTCGACGTCGTCCATGTACGCGTACACCAGGCCGGGCCCGGTCTGGGCCGGGTTGTCGGAGCGCGGCAGGCGGGCCCACACGGTGAACTCGGCGTTGGGCGGGGTGATGCGCCGCGTCGCGTCCCAGATGGTGTCTCTTGAGTCGTTGGCGTACAGGTTGCCGGCGAGCGCGAAGCTCTTGAGGTTGACGATGCACTTGGTCAGGCGCGCGGCTTCGCGGGCCTGGCCGAGCGATGGGAGCAGGATGCCGATGAGCAGCGCGATGATCGCGATGACCACGAGCAGTTCGATGAGCGTGAATCCGCGGCGCGTGGTGGAGGGCACGGGGACTCCGGGAGAGGAGTGGGGGACGCGGGGAGGGGGGACGGGAGAGGCCGGGCGGGGAGGGGGGGCGGGGGGAAGACCGCGCCGCGGAGGTTTCTTCGCGGCGCGGCCGAGGAGTCATGTCGGGCTCACGGGCAGCCGGTGAACCAGGCGGCCAGGAAGTCGAACAGGTCCTGGACGGTGATGCCGCCGCCGGAGAAGTCGGCGGTCGCGTCGCCCGCGAACCAGGCGGACAGGAAGTCGAAGATGTCCTGCACGGTGACGCCGACGGCCTTGTTGAAGTCGGCCTTGCAGCAGGGGGCCACGGGGTTGCCGGCGTCGTTGCACGCGGGGGCGGCGACCCAGTTGGTCCCGCCGAAGGCGCCCGGTACGCACGCGGCCTGCGTCGTCAGCGAGCAGATGCTGCCCGAGCAGCACACGCCGACCGGATCACCGGCGACCAGCGTGCCGGCGATGCTGACATCATCGATGAACGCCTCGGCGGAAGCGCCGATGAACGCGCCGGCGGCGACGTTGAGCTCGATGGTGGCCGAGTAGAAGTCGTTGGGGGCCGCTCCGAAGGCGGGGACGTTGACGGGCCCGATGTTGAAGGCCTGATAGACACCGTTGGTGCCGCTCGGCACGACGCCCAGCGGGGTCTGCGCGACGATGGCGCCGGCGCCGTTGACGATGCGGAGGACGTAGAACCCGACGCCGCCGGGCCCGAAGGTGTACTTGGCGTTGAAGGTCGCGGTGACGGGGGTGTTCTGCTGGAGCGAGGGGCGGCCGCCGTCGGTCGCGGTGTTCTGGATGATGGCCGCGTTGCCGCCGATGGCGTCGGCGCCGAAGGTCAGCAGGTGGTGGGCGAAGCCGCCGGTGCGGGGCATGGTCGCGTCACGCTCGGAGAGCGAGCCGGGCCCGCCGGAGACGCCGATGTTCCAACTGGCCGACTGCGTCGGTCCGGCGGAGCCTTCGATCTCGAAGCCGCCGTTGGTGATCAGGTCGGTGGTCGCGGGGCACGGGTTGGGCGTGCACACGGTGGCGTTGCCCTGGAAGGTGCCGACGCAGGCGGCCGGCGTGGTGGTGGTGCACGAGCCGCTGGCGGCGCAGCAGGCGCCGACGACCGGCGGGGCGCACGGGTCGGGCGAGCAGGTCGTGCCGTTGCCCTGGAACGTGCCGGTGCATTCGGCCTGCGTGGCCTGCGAGCAGACGTTGGCGATGCAGCACGCGCCGGTCTGGACGCCGCCGACGACGGTACCGTTGATGCTGACGTCGTCGATGAACGCCTCGGCGGAGGAGCCGACGAAGGCGCCGGCGGCGACGTTGATCTCGACGAAGGCGGAGTACACGTCGTTGGGCGGTGCGCCGAAGGCGGGCACGGTGATCGGGCCCATGGTGATGTTCTGGTACGCGCCGGTGCCGCTGGTGATGACGCCCAGGGGCGTCTGGGCGACGATCACGCCGTTCGCGTTGAGCACGCGGAGGACGTAGAACCCGACGCCGCCGGGCCCGAGGGTGTACTTGCCGTAAAACGACGCGCTGAGCTGGGTGTTCTCCTGCAGGGAGGAGAGCCCGCCGTCGGTGATGCTGTTCTGGAACACGGCGGCGTTGCCGCCCATGCCGTCGGACCCGAAGGTTCGCAGGTGCTGCGCGAACGCGCCCGTGCGGGGCATGGTCCCGTCGCGCTGGGAGAGAGAACCGGGACCGCCGGAGGCCGCGAAGCCCCAGGCGAACGACTCGGTCGGACCGCCGAAGCCGGCGGTTTCAAAGCCGCCGTTGGTGGCGACCTCGTCGGCAAGCGCCACAGACGGCAGCGCCGTACACACCACACCGGCAACCAAGAGACACAACTTTCGCATGGCCAACTCCTCGCGGCACCAGAAGCCCAGGGGCCCCGCTTCCCCCAACCGACGCCCTGGCGACTTGCTCGCGCGCCACCTAGACGGACGCCAGCCAGACTAAATGAAACTGTTCCGGCTGTCAAGCAGATGCGGGCGTGCATCGGCGGTGGAAAGTCATTTTGATCTGAAAAAAAAGGTGTTTTCCGCCTGAAAATGTTCGTGAAACAGTTTCTGTCATGATGGCAAACACGCCGCGGGCGGGGCGTCGCCACGGCGACCGCGCCCCGCCTGTGGTTTCCGCCGGCGCGGGGTGGGCGTGAGGGGTCAGGGGTGGGGGCGGGATTTGGGAGAGGCGGGGGGGTGGGAGGGGTCAGAGGTTCATCGGTGCGGGCTCGGCGCGGGCGCCGGCCGGGTCCGGCGGTCCGTCGCGCGGGCCCGGCTTCTTGCCCATGCCCGCCAGCAGCGCGATCCCTGCGACGATCAGCACGACCGCGGCGAGTTTCTTGAGCGTCATCGCTTCGCCCAGGAACCACCAGCCCAGGAAGACCGCCGTCGCCGGCGCCAGCGCGAACGCGATCGGGCGGAGTTTGGAGATGTCGCCGCCCGGCAGGCTGAGCCCGAGGTAGAAGAAGAACACCCCGCCAAAGCCCGCGAGCAGGCCGGAGCCGAAGATGACCTTGGCCCACGTCGCGGGCTTCATGCCGCCTTCTGCCGCGGGCTTCCAGAACGCCTGCGTCTCGGTCTTGAAGATCAGGAAGACCAGCAGAAAGCCGGCGAGCGCGAGCGGCAGGGTGACGGCGGCCCGGATCAGGGCGGCGCCGAGGGGCCCGATCTCTTTGGTGTTGAGCGCCGCCTTGGTGAAGATCTCGCCGACGCCCCAGCACAGCCCGGCGAGGATCGCGCAGATGATCGCGTGCATGGGCCGAGGGTAGACCGCGTGGCGGGCGCGACCGTGCTCTCGATCACGCCGCGCCCCCGGCTACTCCGGGCGGGTTTTGGCTTCCAGTTCGACCGGCGGCGGGGCGCTGGGCGTTTCGCCGGGTCGGGCGGAGCTGGCCGACTGCCGCGAGTTCCCGCTCTGGCGGAAGCGCGGGGCCGCGGCGTCGGCGACGCGCAGGCCCGCCTGCTGCGCCAGACTCGCGAGCTTCATGCGGTCGCTGGTGCCGAGTTTGTCGGCGATGGATTTGCGGTGCGACTTGACCGTCTCCGGGCTGCGGAACAGCAGCCGCGCGGTGTCTTCCACGCTGAGCCCTTGCCCGAGCAGCGCGAGCACTTCGAGCTCGCGCGTCGTCAGCACGTCCAAGGGCCCGAGATCGATGCCGTCGGCGGGCAGCTTCTCGATCCCCTGGGCGGCGAGGAAGACGGGCTCCTCGGCGGAACTTACGGGGCGGGAGATCATGAGCAGGCGGGTGTCGGCGTCGCCGGGCTCGCCGATGGCGCGGACGGTCGTGTAGAACTGCGTGCCGCGCCAGATGCTGCGCTTCATGACCGACTGCCGCGAGCCCGCGACGCGGCGCAGCACCGGCAGCCACTCGGCCACCCAGTCGGGGGGCATGTACTCGTCCCACGCACGGCCGACGAGGTCGCCGGCGGAGTACGTCGGGTGCACCATTTGAGCCAACTGGTCGTTGGCGTACAGAACGCGGCCGGCGGTGGTGACGACGGAGACGCCGATCGCGGTTTCGGCGACCAGCGCGCTCCACACCCACGAGCCGGTCTCCCGGATCGTGGGTGCGTTCGCTTCGTGTTCATCAACCCGGTGTGTGTGCTGACGGTCCATCCACGAACAAACTACAGGTGCCGCATGAACCACAGGTTCAGAAACTCACCCCTTGGAGGGTGAATCCGACATGATGGTCCACTCATAACGCGGTTTACCCGCGCATTGCGACCATCCTGAGGTCTGCTGCTCACCCGTTCGTGCGTGGATGCGCACTCACTTGGCGATGCTGGTGATCTTGATCTTGGTGTACTTCTGCCGGTGACCCGTGCGCCGGCGGGAGCCCTTCTTGGGCTGGAAGTACTGGATGCGGAGCTTGTCGCCCTTGACGAGGGGCTCGACGACTTCCGCCGTGACCTTCGCGCCGGTGACGTAGGGCTGGCCGATTTTGGCGCTCTCGCCGTCGATCCCGCCGACGACCAGGACCTTGTCGAAGGTGATGGACTTGCCGACGGTGGCGTTGCCCTCGTCGATCAGGTCGATCTCGAACAGTTCGTCCTTGCGCACCACGAGTTGACCGCCCGACGCTTCGATGATCGCGTACATGAACCACCTCACCGTGACTTGTTGCCCTAGCCGGTGGGGCTCGCGAAGTCGGCACAGTGGCCGAATCGGGCCCGCGGTGATCCCGGATCGAAGCGGAAAACCATAGGCGCACTCGACCCCGCCCGGCGACCCGGCGACGATTCGCCCATGTTCACACGCCTCCATGCCCAGGTGGCCCGGGTGGCTCTGCCCACCGTCGCCGTCGTGCTCTCAGCGGGTCAATCGCCCGCGTTTTCGCACCCGCACGGCGGGTCGGAGGGCGCACCCCCGTCTGCCCAGGCGCCCGCCGCGGACCAGACGCAGCCCCCCGCCTCCCCCCGCCTGGGGAGCGTCATCTTCATCCACCCCGACGGCACGTCCGTCAACTCGTGGACCGCGGCCCGCATGCTCCTGGTCGGTCCCGACGCCGACCTCAACTGGGACAAGCTCCCCGCCATCGGCGTGTACCGCGGGCACATGCGCAACGAGCTCGGGGCCACCAGCAACGGCGGCGCGACCACGCACGCGACCGGCGTCAAGGTCGATGCCGACGCGTTCGGGTTGAGCGCGGGCGGCGGCCGCGGCGAACCCCTGCGCGACGCGCAGGGCCGCCCGATGAGCGTCGCCCGCCGCGCGCTCGCCGCCGGGCTCCCCGTTGGGCTCGTGCAGACCGGAATCGCCCCCGAGCCGGGCACGGCGTGCTTCGTCACCGAAGTGCAGAAGCGCTCCGACTACGCCGAGATCGCCCGGCAACTCGTCGAGTCCGGCGCGCAGGTCATGCTCGGCGGGGGCGAGAAGTACTTCCTGCCCAAGGGCGTCGAAGGCTTCCATGGCACGGGCGTGCGCGAAGACGGGCTGGACCTGCTGGCGATCGCCAAAGACCGCGGCTACACCGTCGTGCGCACGCGCGACGAACTCGCCGCCATCAGCGACAAGACCACCAAACTGCTGGGCGTGTTCGCGGAGAATCACACCTTCAACGACGAGCCGGAAGAGGCGCTCGCGAAGGCGGGCAAGCCGCTGTACGAGCCGCTGGCGCCGACCGTCGGCGAGATGACCGCGGCGGCGCTGAAGGTGCTGAGCGCGACGGGCCAGCGCTTCTTGCTCGTGGTGGAAGAAGAGGGCACGGACAACTTCGGGAACAACAACAACGCGGCGGGCATGTTCGAGGCCTTCCGCCGCGCGGACGAGGCCATCGGCATCGCCCGCGACTATCTGCGCGAGCACCCCGACACGCTGATCATGACCGCCGCCGATAGCGACGCCGGCGGCCCGCAGGTCGTTGCGGTCACCGACGGCGAGCCGGGCAAGGACGGGTGGCTGAGCGCGGACGGCACACTCCCGCCGCGCGACGGCAACGGCGCGCCGCTCGACGGCGTTAGCGGCACCGGCTCCGCCCCGTTCACGGCCAAGCCCGACCGCTTCGGCAAGACGCACGCGTTCGCGATCGCCTGGGCCTCCGGCGGCGACGTCGCTGGCGGCATCATCGTCCGCGGCGAGGGCCTCGGGGCCGAGTTGATCCGCGGCTCGATCGACAACACCCGCGTGGCGGAGATCATGAAGCGCGTGCTGCTGGGGGAGTAGGGGAAGGGGGAGGGGTGTGACGCGGTGACGCGGTGACGCGATGACGCGATGACGCGGTGATTGTGGGTCGACGTCCTTGTGCTGATGTCGGCCCTCAACCACTCCGCGCCTCCGCGGTCCCAACTTCTTCGGTCTTCGGCTTGGCGGGGGTGCGGGGGCGGAGCCCCTGCGCTTCCATCCCTTTTCGCGACGCGGCGGTAAGCGTTTGACGCGATGAGTGCGGACGCGATGGAAGCGTGACGTGATCCGTGACGAAATGGGTGCGGCGGGCTTTTCGCCCGCCTTCCCGTGACACGTGCGTAGAACGCCGCGTCAGTCCATGCGCTTCGACACGCCCTTGCTCTGATCGCCGGCTTCGTGGTCGGCGTCAGCGTCAGCCGACCCCTGCACCTGGTTCTGGCTGGCGTTGTCCTTCGCGTGCGGGTCACGCGACTTGTGCTGGTCCCGCGCCGTGTCCTGCGGCGTGTCGCGCGACATCTCCCGGGTCGGGTCGCGTGACGGGTCGCGGGACTGATCGCGAGATGGGTCGCGCGACGAGTTCTGCGAAGGGTTGTGCGACGGATTCTGCGAGGGATTCTGTGACGGATTGTGCGAGGGGTCGCGCTTCTTCGCCGGGTTGTTCGGCGTGGTGCTCGCGAGTTCCTCGCCCGTCGGGGCCGGGCCACCCGAGGCGCCGCTCTCCTGGGCGGCGAACGGGTCGCGGGGATTGGTCGAGTTGCCGCCCTGCGAGGTGGGGGGGGTGGAGGGGTTCCGCTGGGCGGGCTGCTGTGCGGCGGGGCGTTGTTCGTTGCGGTTGTCGGGCATCGTGGCTCCTTTAAGCTGTTGTGGAGTGGATGCACGCGCCACCCGCCGCCGCGGTGACGGGCGCATGAGCAGACCTCCACGGTGGGGTGATGCGAGGGCAGGGGCTCCGCCCCCGCACCCCCCAACCCCCGCAGAGCGGAAAACCGAAGAGGTTGGAACCACGCAGGCACGGAGTGACGGAGACCACCCGCGGTGCTCAGATCAACGAACCACAATTCCTGCGACCCCGTGTCGCTCGGGCGCCGCAAGCGCAGGGGCTCCGCCCCCGCACCCCCGCAGAGCCGAGAAACCGAAGAAGCCAGAGCCGTGGAATCGCGGCGTAAGGCCGGAGAGAACGCCGTGCCGCCTGTTCCCGCGCGCACGATCACCCTCACCCACACTCCCTCTCCGCGTCTCCGCGCCTCCGCGGCAAATTTCTTCCGCTCAGCCCACCCACCCCCGCCCCTCACACCCCAGCCTCTTCCCGGTCCCGCGCCTGGCGTTCCGACCGCTTGCGCATCGACTCGTCCAGGATCTTCTTCCGCAGGCGCACGCTCCCCGGCGTGATCTCGACGAGTTCGTCGTCCTCGCAGTATTCGAGCATGGCTTCCATGCTCATCTTCCGTGCGGCCTTGAGGACGACGGTGGCTTCCTTGCTCGCCGCTCGCATGTTGGTGAGCTGCTTGAGGCGCGTGATGTTGACCACCAGGTCGTTGTCGCGGTTGTGCTCGCCGACGATCTGGCCGGCGTAGACCTTGTCGCCGGGCGAGACGAACAGCACGCCGCGGTCGGCCAGCAGTTCGCACGCGTGCGTCGTCACCGGGCCGGATTCCAGCGAGATCAGGACGCCCTGCGAGCGGCTGGGCGCGGCACCGTTGAGCGGGGCGAACCGCTCAAAGGTGTGGTGCATGATCGCCTCGCCCTGCGTCGCCGTCAGCACGCGCGAGCGGAGCCCGATCAGCCCGCGCGCGGGGATCTCGAACTCCAGGTGCGTCATGGTGTCGCCGCGCGGCTCCATGGTCTTGATCTCGCCCTTGCGCGCGCCGACCAGTTCCATCACCGGGCCGAGGTTCGCGTTCGGGCAGTCGACCACCAGCCACTCGATCGGCTCGTGCTCGACGCCGTCGATCTCCTTGATGACCACCTGCGGCTTGCCGACGGCCAGCTCGAAGCCCTCGCGCCGCATCGTTTCGAGCAGGATGCCCAGGTGCAGCAGCCCGCGCCCCGAGACGGTGAACTGATCACCAGCCGAGCCGCCGAAGTCGACGCGGAGCGCGACGTTGTGCTGCAGTTCCTTCTCCAGCCGCTCGCGGATCTGGCGGCTGGTGACGTACGTCCCCTCGACGCCGGCGAACGGAGAGTCGTTGACGCGGAAGGTCATCGTCAGCGTCGGCTCGTCGACCTTCACGGGCGGCAGGGCCTTGGGGCTGGCCGGGTCGGCGATGGTGTCGCCGATGTCGACGCTCTCGAGCCCGATCAGGGCGCAGATGTCGCCCGCGACGACGGTCTCGGTCTCGGTGCGGCCGAGCCCCGAGAAGCGCATCAGCTTCTGGATCTTGGACATCACCACCTTGCCGTCCATCTTCATCACGGCGACCTGCTGCCCGTTGTTGATCGCGCCGTGGAACACGCGCCCGATGCCGATGCGCCCGACGTAGTCGTTGTAGTCGATGGTCGTGATGAGCATCTGCAGCGGCGCGTCGACGATGGCTTCCGGCGGCGGGACGTGCTTCACGATCGCGTCGAAGATCGGCCGCATGTTCGCGTCCGGGTGGCCCGGCAGGCTGCTCTGCCCCTTGGCCGTCTTGGCCAGCTCCAGGTCGGTCGTCGCCCAGCCGGCCCGGCCGGCGGCGAAGACGATCGGGAAGTCCAGCGCGTGATCGTCGGCGCCGAGTTCGACCAGAAGGTCGAACACCTCGTTGATGACCTCGTCGATGCGCGCGTCGCCGCGGTCGCACTTGTTGATCACCACGATCGGCTTCAGCCCCGCCTCGATCGCCTTGGAGAGCACGAACCGCGTCTGCGGCATGGCGCCTTCCGAGGAGTCGACCAGCAGCAGGCACCCGTCGGCCATGCGGAGCACGCGCTCAACCTCGCCGCCGAAGTCGGCGTGGCCCGGGGTGTCGATGATGTTGATGGCGAACTGCTCGAGCACGCCGTCGACGGTGCGGACGTAGGTGACGGCGCAGTTCTTGGACAGGATCGTGATGCCGCGCTCGCGCTCGAGCGGGTTGGAGTCCATGATCAGCCCGTGCTGGCCGCCCTCGAGCTTCTCGAGTTCCCCGGTGCGGAACATGCCGGACTGCTTGAGCAACTGGTCGACGAGCGTCGTCTTCCCATGGTCGACGTGCGCGATGATCGCGACGTTGCGGAGCTGGCGGACGTAATCGGCGGTGGCGGGGGCGGTGGAGGGGGCGGCGGGCATGATCTTCCGTCGGTTCGGGGGGAGGAGGAACAGTTCAGAATGGTGAGCGCGGAGCGGCGTCCGACGCATCACACTCCGGCCCCAAGGGTAGCAATGCGAACGCAGTGCGAACACCCGAACAGCCGACTTGACACCAACTTCACATCGCCGGGCTTACCGCGGCGTGCCGGCCGGCGATGGCACCGCGTTGGGCGCGGTCTCGCCGGGGGCGGATCGGGGTTCCGCGGCTGAAGAGGTTTGGGGCGTGGGCGGGGTGAGCGGGGTGGCGGGCGGCGGGGGGGTGAGGGTCCACTCGATGTCGCCGATGATCTCGCCGGGCGCGTCGGCGCGGACGCGGACGGTGAGCTCGTCGATACGGCGCATCGCGGACCGCACGCCGCGGACGTCGGGCACGATCGAGGGGAGGTGCTTCTCGAGTTCCGCCGGGCGGGCCGAGGCGAGCACGAGCCAGCGGGCGGTGATTGGGGCCGGGGGCGCGGCGTTGGGGGGGGCGTCGGCGCCGTCGCTAGCGAGCATCTCGGCGTGGTCGAGCAGCGCGTTGCTGAGGTCCTGCTCACCGCCGCCGACGGCGCCATTGGCGGCGTTGTCGCGCGCGGCGCCGGCAGCAGGATTCTGATCGCCGCCCGCCACTCCCCCGCCCGCTCCGCCCACGCGCCCGATCTGCACCGCCCACCAGCCCGGCCCTGAGCGTGGCCCGGCACCCGCCGGGATGCCCGCGGCTCGGTTGACGACGTACGTCCACGCCGCGATGAACGACGCGGGCTCGGCGGCCGCGGGGCGTGAGGGCGCCGGTGCCGGGTTGTTCGTGACTGCTGCCGGCGCGTCCTCGCCGCGCCGGATCGGGAGCACGCGGACGACTTCGGGCAGGCGCCCGCCGAAGTCCACCGGGTCGCTCCCGGTCCCGCCGAGTTGTCGCTCAAGCCGCTGCACGAAGCGGGCCATCGCGGCGTCCATCGCGGGCGCGAGCGCGGCGGTGTCGGAGGTCGCCATCGCCAGCCCGCCGGTCAGTCGCTCAGGCCCAACCTCGCGCATCCACGCGACGCTCCGCCCGTTCAGCAGGCCGCGAGCGTCCTCGGGAATCTGCAGGATCGCCAAGGCGTCGATCGTCGGCGCGCCGAGCTGCTTGACCAGCCGGCCCAGACCGGGCGACTCGACCATGCACAGCAGCGTGCCGGGGCGGAGGCGCGTGAACAGGGCGTCGCTGGTGGGCTCGGGCAGTTCGCCCGCGTCGTCCGGCCCGCGGCGGACGATCAACCGCGTGCGCCAGCCGAGCGGTCGATCGGCCAGCGGCGCGCCGGCGAGGAGGACGAAGCGATCCCACGGCGTGGGGCCGACGGCCTTCTGCGCGTCATCTGCAGCGTCGAGCGCGGGCGGCTGGTCGTTCAGACTCGCCGCGACGAGCACGCGCGGGCCGCCGCCGTCCATGCTCGCCGTCGCGATCGTGGTCGACTTCAGCAGCGGGCCGGCGTGCTGCTGGCGCAGGGCGGCGAGCGCGTCGCGGAACAGCCCGCGATCGTCCGTCGGGCCGAGGATGAGGATCGCCTGCCCGGCGACCTGCGGGTCCGGTACTGATGCGGCGGTGTACCGTCCGTCTTCCAGCGAGAAGATCTGCACGCCCTGCTCGATGGTCAGCGGCGCGGTGAACATCGCGGCCCGCACGCGCTGCTCGACCGCCGCTGGCACGCGGCTGAGCAGCGACCACTCGCGGCGCACGCTCCGCCCCGGCTCGCCGGAAGCTCCCGGCGCGGGCGGCACGCCGCGCCCGACGACGATGACCTCCTGCCCCATGAGCGCGTCGAACGCGGCGGCCCGGTCCATCTCGAGGCGCCGCGCGACCGAGTCCCATGCGGGGCGAAGATCGGTGAGCAGCCCGCTCTCGCGCAGCGAGCGCTCGATCAGCGCCCCGCCGGGCGAGGCACGCACCTCCGCCGCGCTGCGCACGCTGATGAGGACGTCCACCGACGCCGGCAACCGGGCGGCGAGCCCGAGCAGATCGGGCGCGGCGGCCGGTGCGGCGGCGCTCGGCGCCTGCCGCGTCGCCGCGATGCCCGCGCCAAGACCGGCGAGGGCCGCCACGCCCAGGGCCGCGGCGGCCGTAAGCAGCAACCCCGCGCGGCGCGTCCGCCCGCGCTCTTCCGGCAGTGATGGTCGTATCCGCTGGCCCCGCAACCGTGACAGCCCTCCACACCGCCGACACGCGGCGTTCATCCGCTTGAACCGATCGGCACCCCGGCCGGTGCAAGCGCGGTCTCAGAATCGCACAGACTACGCGATCACGCGCGGAAATTGGGACCACACGCCCGCGGTGGAGCGCACGCCACGGGGATGCGCCGGGCGGGCGCGGGGATGCAAGGGGATGACCCGGAGAGGGCACCGCCGAGCTCGTGGTCGCAGGTTGAAGACGGCAGGAACCGCGGAGTTATCGCTTAGCGCAGGGCTCGACGGGGGCGGCGAGTTCGGTCCGCCAGTTGGGCCCGAGGAGCATGAGGCGGTCGGAGCAGTCGCCGCGCCCGCCGCACACGCGCAGACGCACCAGCACCGAGTCGCCAAGCCGGACGAACGGCGCGGCCCCGGCGTCGGCAGGGAGGCAGTTGAGTTCGGCGGCCTGGCACCGCGGGCCGGGACCGGCGAGGCTGGCGCACTCGGTCTTGGACGGCTCGCCCAGCATCGCCGTGATCGGACGCTGCACCTCGCTGGCGACGGTGGAGATCGAGGCGGTCAATGAGGCGCGAACTTCCGTCACGCTCGTGTCGGCGGTGCGCTGCACGCGCTGCACGACCGTCGAGAGCGGGGCCGGCTCCCGCGCGGGCATGAAGTCCGGTGCGAAGCGGAACGCCGCGAACACCCCGGCGCCGATGAGCGCGACGGATCCGGCGCACATGGCCCGCGCGACCCAGAGGCTGCGGCGGGTGTGGGCGTTCAGGAACGGGCGGGCCGCGTCGACCTGCGAGAGGATCGAGGCCGACATGTCGGGGATCTGGTCCGGGGCCGGCGCGGACGCACGCAGTTCCGCCGCGACGCTGCGGAGATCCTGCAATCGCTTGATCCGATCACGCGGGTCCACGAAACACACACTCCCGGAAACGCGGGGCCTTGGGGTCCGGTGAGGGGCTCACACCTCGGCCAGCGCTTCGTCCACGAACTGGCGGAACTGGGCGTGCTCGCTCAGCACCGCCTTCATCTTCTGCCGCCCGCGGTGCAGATGGCTCTTGATCGTGCCCTCGGGCATATCCATATATTCCGCGATCTGGGCGATCGGCCAATCGAGCTGGTGAAAAAGCACGACGATCTCGCGCTGCTCCTGGCTCAAACTGCCCAGCGCCACGTCGAGCGCGGCTTTCGCGTTGACCTGCAGTTCTCGGTCGATCGTCGGCGAGGCCGGGTCGTTCGGGCCGATGAACTCGCACCCGCCCACGGTGTCGGAGTCGTACGCCGGCTTGTGTTTCTGCATGGCGTTCACGTACAGCCGTTTGGCGATCGTGAACAGCCAGGTGGAGAAGCGGAACTTGAAGTCGAAGCGGGTGAGGTTGGTGAGGGCGCGGACGAAGGCGTCCTGAACGATGTCCTCGGCGATCTCGGGGCGCCCGGACATGCGCAGCATGTAGGCGTACAGCGAGGGCTGATGGGTCTTGATGAGATCGGCCGCGGCGGTCCGGTCGCCGGACAAGGCCCGTTCGATCAGCCGCCGCTCTTCGCTGCGCGTCATCGCCGTTCCCCAGGGACCGAACCCAAGCCCCGCCGCCCCAACGGGCATGCTACCGGAGTCCGAGGAAATCGGTTCCTCCGTCCAGACGGATTCTTCCGGGAAATCCGTCGTGCTTGGGGATTGTTTGGGTCGCAAGGTGCCGCGTGGCATGGCAGAAGCCTCCCGCCAGCACGCGACGCGGGCGCGCGGGGGCCGCAGAGCCCAAAAACACACCACGCCGAGCGGGAAGCCCGGCGTGGTGGCGAGAGAGGAGAAAGTCTGATAACGACCGAGGGCCAGACCGCGGATCAGGCGGCCTTGAACTTGAGCGTGGGGGTTTCGACCTCGACCGGCTTGCGGCGGGACTTGCCGACGGTGCGCTGGCCGGCGTCGGCGCGACGCAGCGGCTGTTCGATGAGCGTGTCCACCATCTCGAGCGGGTTGCGGGCCCACAGGTCGGCCCCGATCTCTTCCGCCAGGCCGTCGGCCCGGTTGAAGACCCCGCCGCCGACGGCGACCTGGGTGTTGCGGCTGGCGCCGATGGTGCGGAGCTGGTCGATGAGGCTGCGGATTTCCGGGAGGTCCGACGCGGCGGAGCAGAACATCAGCAGCACGTCGGGCTGGGCTTCCTGCACGCGGGCCAGGATCTCGTCGGCGCACACGCCGGCGCCGGCGAAGCGGACGGAGAAGCCGTGCGATTCGAGGAGGTCGACGGCCATCTGGGCGCCGAGTTCTTCGTTCTCCCCGCCGCCGCAGAAGGCCAGCACGGTGCGACCGTTGGCTTCGGGGCGTTCGAGGCGTGAGGAGGTCTGATCGATGCAGACGCGGAGGAGGCGGACGGCCATGTGGTGGCTGAGACGGGAGAGGTGGTCAGCGCGGTAGAGCTTTTCGATGGACTGGTGGGTGGGCCAGTAGAGATCGGTAAGGACGCGCTGGGGCGTGCCCAGGAGCTTCTCGGCCTGCTCGACGAGCGCGCGGGTGGCGGGGCGGTCGCCGGTGATGAGGGTTTCGAAGAAGCGTTCCTGCAGGGTTTCGAGACGCATGACGCGAGGCCTCCATGCTGAGCGGGACGGTGAGGGGTGAGGTGTCCCGAGATGGCCGGGTGCGTGCTCCGACGCGCCAGACGGTGGTGAGAAAGACAGGCCGCGCCTCATGCGCGAACCCCACGATCGCCGGGGCGGCGTGCGGGACTGTGCGGCCCGCTCGCCGCGTGGGCGATCGACAGGAGAGGTATCGAGCCGAGGGCCTGTTTGAAGAGGAGTTTGCGGGGTCCTGAGAAGAATCTCGGACGACGCGCAGGTTCTGCGCGTGGTTCGGAAGTCAAGACCCGATAACCAAGAATCGTGCCCGCACAGGCTACAGATGCGGCAGTTTCGGCGCAAAAACACGCTTGCCGAGCTGCTGAATGACCTTGACGGCCATGTCTTGCGCGGTCACCACCTCTTCGATCGTGACGTGATCCACCCCGAGTTCGGTGGCGGCGATGGCACGACTGAGGTATGCGGTGCGGGCGGCCACAAAAATGTCAGGCCGCAGCTCGCGAATGGCGCGGCAGGCGCGGAGCGTGGCGTCGTCGTCCGGGATGGTGAGCATGACCGCGTCGGCGGTGTGGATACCGGCGGATTCCAGCACGTCGCGGTTGGAAACGTCCCCAAAGATCGCTTCACGCCCGAGCGCAATCTGGCGGGAGACAGTCTGCGCGTTGGTCTCGACGATGATGAAGTCGATGCCGTGGGCGGCGAAGTGCTCGGCGAGATTGCGCCCGACGACGCCGAAGCCCGCGATGATGACGCGGAGGCGGGCCGGCGCGGGAGTCTCGGCGGGCGGTGGGGGGGTAGAGGCGTCGGCGGGGGTGTGCTCGTCTGTAGAAGTAGATGCGTGGGCGGCGCCGTTGAGGTCGGCGGCAACGTGCGCGGGTGAGGCGTGGGCGTGGGAGGTGTGGGCCGCGGTCTGGGCGCGGAAGGCGGAGTGTGCGAACCAGGGGGCGAGGGGGAACTGGGCCAGTCGGCCCACGCGCGGGCGGGCGAGGTCGACAATCGGGCCGGCGAGCATGAGCGTGAGCACGACGACGGCGATGGCGACGGAGAGGTGACCCTGCGAGAGGATGTTCTGGGCGGCGCCGGCTTCGAAGACGACGAGGCTGAACTCGCCGGCTTGGCAGAGGAACGCGGCGGTGAGGGCGGCGACGGGGGCCGTCGCCCCGCCGGCCCAGGCGGCGAAGTTGTTGAGCAGGGCCTTGATGGAGAGGGTGGCGCCGACGCCCAGGGCGATGATCCACCAGTTCTGCATGACGGCGGAGATGTCCATCTTGGCGCCGACGGCGGTGAAGAAGATGGCCATGAACAGGTCGCGCATCGGGGCGAGTTGCCCGGCGAGCTGATGGCGGAAGGGCGTGGCGCTGAGGAGGAAGCCGGCGAGGAACGCGCCGAGGGCGGGACCGAAGCCGAGCAGGGAGGTGACGGCGGCGCAGGCGAGGGCGGCGGCGGCGGAGACGACGAGCATGGCCTCGGTGTTGCCGCCGCGGCCGGATTCGCGGAGCAGACGCGGCAGGACGTAGCGCCCGAAGGCGATCATGACGCCGATGCCGCCGACGGCGAGGAGGCCGTTGGCGAGCAGGCGTGCCCACGCGGGCATGGTGGAGTTGTGCACGGCCTGCGGGACTTCGCCGGCGGCGGTGCCGTTGGCCCAGACGGCGAGCAAGGGCATGAGCGCGAGGATGGCGACGGCCATGAGGTCCTGGACGAGGGCGATGCCCAGGCAGAGGCGGCCGTGGATCGTGTGCAGTTCGCGCTGTTTGCCGAGGATCCCGAGTATGACGGCGGTCGAGGACATGGAGATGCCCATGCTGACCAGCAGGGCGGCGGGCGCGGAGAGCCCGAAGAGCATGGCGATGGGCCAGCCCAGGAGGATGACCCCGAGCGTGCTGCCCAGCCCGACGCCGAGCATGCGGACCATGCCGCTGCGGAGGGCGTCGAGGTCGAGGTGCATGCCGATGGTGAACATCAGCAGGACGATGGAGAGGTTGGAGATTTCCTGGACGGCGCCGGGCTTGCCGCTGGCGTCGTGCGAGACCAGGCCCAGGGAGCCGATGAGCGCGCCGACGACGAGGTAGCCGGGGATCGAGGCCAGTCGCAGGCGCGGGAGCAGGACGGAGACGGCGGCGGCGGCGCCGAGGATGACCAGCAGATCGCCGACGAAGTCGGACGAGCCTTCGCTCGCGGCGAGCATGGTGATCAACAGGTCGGGCACGCGGCGAGTGTAGAAAGACGCGGGGGGCGGTGAAGCGCCGCGAGCAAAGAGTGTTGACCGGTGCGCGGCGCGGTTACGGGCGGACGCTCGGGGTGGGGCGGTCCTGGTTGTGCTTGCGGATCAGGACGGCGAGGAGCGTGACGTCGGCGGGGGTGACGCCCTCGAGGCGCGAGGCCTGGCCGAGCGTGGCGGGGCGGAAGCGGTCGAGCGCCTGGCGGGCTTCGGCGCGGAGGCTGGGGAGCACGTGGTAATCGACGGTGGGGGGGATGGGGCGGCGTTCGAGGTCGGCCGTGCGGCGGACTTCGGCGTGCTGACGCTCGATGTACGCCGCGTAGAAGCGCTCCGTGTGCGCGGTGAAGACGGCGGGAAAGTCGAACGTGTGCCCGAGAGCGCGGAGTTCGCGGTCGAGGCAGGCGGCGTCGAACTCCGGGCGGCGGACCAGGTCGCGCAGGTACACGGTGTTCAGGCGGACGGTGTCGAGCAGGCGGCCGATTTCGGAGATTTGGCGCTGGCGTTCGGCGAAGACGGCGCGGCGGCGCTCGCCCAGCGGGCCGGCGAGCAGGCCAAGGTCCGCCGCCCGGGGCGTGAGCCGGTCTGCGGCGTTGTCGCTGCGGAGCAGGAGGCGGTGCTCGGCGCGGCTGGTGAACATGCGGTAGGGCTCGGTGGGCGTCTTGGTGCACAGATCGTCCATGAGCACGCCGAGGTACGCCTGGTCGCGGGCGAAGGTGACGTCGGGCTGGTGCAGCGAGCGGCGGGCGGCGTTGAGCCCGGCGACCAGGCCCTGCCCCGCGGCTTCTTCGTAGCCGGAGGTGCCGTTGATCTGCCCGGCGAGGAACAGGTTGCGGACGAGCTTGGTCTCGCCGGTGGCGTGGATCTGGTGCGGCTTGACCATGTCGTACTCGACCGCGTAGCCGTAGCGGAGGATGACGGCGTTCTCGCACCCGGGCATGGCGTGGACGAGCAGGTCCTGCACGTCGGCGGGGAGGGAGGTGGAGATGCCGTTGCAGTAGACCCAGTCGTCGTGGGCGGGTCGGAGTGATTCGGGCTCGAGGAAGACGGTGTGCTGGTCGCGGTCGCCGAAACGCACGACCTTGTCCTCGATGCTTGGGCAGTAGCGCGGGCCGACGGACTCGATCTGCCCGCTGTACATCGGGGCGCGGTGCAGGTTGGCGCGGATGACGGCGTGGACGTCGGCGGTGGTGGTGGTGCTCTTGCAGTTGACCTGCTCAAGCACGGGGAAGCGGGCCAGCGCGGGGACGGCGGCGATGAGCGGGCTGGCGGGGTCTTCGTTCGAAGCGGTGCGGGCCAGGTCGCTGAAGGGGGTGGGGTGCTCGTCGCCGGGGGCGTCGGGCAGGTCGTTCCAGCGGATCGAGGCGCGGCTGAGGCGCGGGGGCGTGCCGGTCTTGAGGCGACCGAGTTCGAAGCCCAGGTCGCGGAGCGCGCCGGAGATGCCGACGGCGGGGGCTTCGCCGAAACGCCCGCCGGGCGTGCGCGTCTCGCCGGTGTGCATCAGCCCGCGCATGAACGTGCCGGTGGTGAGCACGACGGCGGGGGCGCGGAGTTCGAGCAGCGTGCCGGCGGGCTGATCGAGAAAGGGCGCGGCGAGGTGCACCACCACGCCCAGGCAGACGCCGGACTCGACGATCAGGCGCTCGACGCTGCCGGCGATGACGCGGATCTCCGGGCGGGCGCGGAGCATGGCCTGGACGGCGTCGGCGTAGGCGTGCTTGTCGCACTGGGCCCGCGGGCCGTGGACCGCGGCGCCCTTGCTGGTGTTGAGGACCTTGAACTGGATGCCGGTGGCGTCGGCCGCGAGGCCCATGAGCCCGTTGAGGGCGTCGATCTCGCGGACGATCTGTCCCTTGGCGAGCCCGCCGATGGCGGGGTTGCAGGACATCACGCCGATCTTGGCGGGGTCGAGCGTGACCAGGGCGACGGCGCCGGGGGCGGACGGCGCGTTCCCCGCGAGGACGTTGGCGGCGGCCCAAGCGGCTTCGACGCCGGCGTGCCCGCCTCCGATGACGATGACCTGGTACGACGTGCTGCCCACGGGCCATTGTACGAACGCGGGCGCGGCGTGTGGAAGCGTCTCGAGAGGGGTGTTACTTCTCGGGCTCTTCGCTATAGGGATCGGGCGGCATGGTCTGCGGGGTGATGATCATCTCGACGCGCTGGTTGGCGGCGTGATCGTTGGTGCTGCGGGCGCGCGGCTGGACGGGGGCCGCGTCGCCCATGGCGACGATGGCGATCTGTTCCCACTTGACGCCGACGCCGACGAGTTCCTGCGCGACGGCGAAGGCGCGCTGGTAGCTGAGCTCGCGGGACTTGGCGACATCGCGGAAGCCTTCGAGCTTGCTGACGTGCCCGCGGATCTCGACCATCCACTTGGTGCCGACGATCTGTTCGGAGATCTGCTTGATGGTGGTGCGGGCCTTGTCGGAGATCTCGCTGGAGGCGTCGGAGAACTCGACGAAGCCGTCCTTGCCGACCCAATCGGAGGGGCGGACGGTCTCGACCTTGCGCTGCTCGCCGTCGGCGCCGGGGTTGGAGGTGTCGCCCTGGGTCTGGCGGTCGCGGAGGCGGCGGATGAGCGGGGCGTCGTTGGGGTCGGTGGAATCCACGCGGACGGGGTTGTGGAAGGCCTCGCGCACGGCGATGGCCAGGTCGAGCATGCGGTCGGAGGGGGTGTCGCCGTCGCTGCTGGCGGCGGCGCTGGCGCCTTTGGGGCCCATGTTCATGGCGAGAAGGATGACGAAGAAGCCCATCTGCAGGAGGACGTTGTCGGCGAAGGAAACGATCCAGCCTTCTTCGTGCTCGTGCTCCTCGTGCTTGTGGTGGTGGTGCTTCTTCTTGTGACCACCATGGCCGCCGCCGCCGTGGGCGTCGGCGCCCTTGTTGTCGCCGCCGTGCTTGTCGCCGTGGTCGGACACGATGGAGGTTCCTCAGAAATCGTGCGGGATCAGGCGGCCTTGAGCTTGGCACGCTCGGGGGCGGTGATGAAGGCGGCCATCTTGTCGAGGGTAGTGCGGGGGTTGTCGCCGGCCTGGATGGAGAGGATGCCCTGGAGGGCCATCTCGCGGTTGAGGATTTCCTGCGCCGAGCGGAGGGCGAGCTTGTCGCCGATGGGCCCGGCGAGGCAGTTGGCGAGCACGGTGCCGTACATTGTGGCGACGACGGCGACGGCGAGCATGTAGCCCATGACCTCGATGGAACCGCCGAGGCTCTTGAACATACCGATCTGCCCGATGAGCGTGGCGACCAGGCCGAGGGCGGGGGCGTAGGTCTTGATGACGTCGAAGAACTTCTTGCCGGATTTGTGGCGATCCTGCATGGCCATGACCTCGAGGCGGAGGGTGGCCTCGATGGTGTCGGGGTCGGTGCCGTCGATGGTCATCTTCAAACCGGCGGCGAGGAAGGGGTCCTTGATCTTGGCGATGTCGCCTTCGAGGGCGAGGATGCCGTCGCGGCGGGCCTTCTCGCCGAGGGCCTGCATGAGCTTGATGACTTCGATCGGGGACTGCGTCTTGTTGAAGAGGAACTTCTTGATGTAGCCGGGGACGGCGGTGATGCGCTCCATCGGCATCGCCATGAACACAGCGCCGATGGTGGCGACGAACACCATGATGAAGCCCTTCTCCGACCAGAGGGCGGAGAGGTCGCCGTGCGTCGCCATGAAGCAGACGATGGCGACGGCGCCGAACATGATGATCGAGCCGATGAGGCTGGCCTTGTCCATGGCCGGGCGTCTCCAGAGCGGCCGCCGGTGATGCGGGGTCCGCGCGTGAGGTATCGGCGGGCGCTGGGTCCTTGTTGATCGGTGGCGCGGGTGCGCAGGCGGCGCAAGCCGGGCAGACGGCGCGTGCGGGCGCAGGCGGCGTCGAGATTGCTGGTCGAGGGGCGGCACGACTGTCTCGGGCAACCGGGCCGATAACGGACGGACCCTCGGGCTACGCTGGCGGGCTGTGCACACCGAACGCGCCGGTGAACCCGCTTCCATCCCCGCGATCATGGCGCCGCCGGCGCCGGCGCGGACGTGGCGCGACAACCCGTTCGTGCGGAGCTGGGGCGGGGTGATCGGGCTGGGCGTGCTGGTGACGATGCTGGCGGCGTGCCTGCTGACGGTGCCGTGGACGTTTGGGGAGGGCGCGTCCGGCTCGCCGCGGTATGACGAGCAGACGCGGACGGCGCGGCAGTTGCCGCCGTTCTGGGCGCCGTGGCCGGAAGACTCGGGCGGCGAAGGCCCGCGGGCCCGGGCCGAGGCGACGGCCCGTGTGATCGCGCAGTCGCGGGAGCGGGAAGCGCGCGGGCTGGCGGCGGATGCGCCGGTCGAAGTGACGCCCGCGCAGGTTCAGGCGGCGTGGCCAAGGTATTGGCTGGGGACGGACTTGCTCGGGCGGAGCGTGCTGATCCGGACGCTCGCGGGGGGCGGGCTGTCGCTGATGATCGGGATCGCCGCGGCGGTGATCGCGATCGGGATCGGGACGCTGTACGGGGCGATCGCGGGGTATGTCGGCGGGCGGACGGACGCGGTGATGATGCGCGTGGTCGATGTGCTGTACGGGCTGCCGTACATCTTGCTGGTGGTGCTGGTCGCCGTCGCGATCGACGCGGTCATCGATTCGTGGCAGGTGGGCGTTTCGGCGGAGGCGACGCAGCGTCGGGCGGCGCTGGTCGCGGCGGAGATGGCAGGGTTTACCGGGACCGAGGCGGAGCGGGGCGCGGCGGAGGAGGCGGCCCGCACGCGGGCGCTGGTCGCCGTCGGCTCGGGCGAGGTCGCCGCGTGGAAGAAGCAGACGCTGGGCGTGGTGACGCTGCTGGTGGCGATCGGCGGGGTGAGTTGGCTGACGATGGCGCGAGTGGTGCGCGGGCAGGTGCTGAGCCTGAAGAACCAGCCGTTCATGGAGGCGGCCCGGGCGATGGGCGTCGGGGTGCGCGGACAGTTCGTGCGACACCTCCTGCCAAACCTGGTCGGGCCGATCGTGGTGTACGCGACGCTGACGGTGCCGCAAGCGATCCTGCAGGAGAGCTTCCTGTCGTTCCTGGGGATCGGGGTCAAGTCGCCGCTGCCGAGTTGGGGGAACCTGGCGGCGGACGGGCTGTCGGAGTTGAACCCGTACCGGAGCCACTGGTGGCTGCTGCTGTTCCCGTGCCTGATGCTCGGGGTGACGCTCTTGGCGCTGAACTTTGTGGGCGAGGGGTTGCGCGAGGCGCTCGACCCGAAGCGGTCGCGCCGGTAGATGCACCGGGCGATGCGGCGCGGTCGAACCGGATCGGCGCGTCGGGAATAGGCGGAAAAGACGCGGGGCGCACGCGGCAGTCATTGCAGCGAGCCGCTACCATTCCGGTTTCATCGTCCGGGGCGCGGCGGCGCTCGGGCGCGAGGGCGAGTCTCCATGCAGAACCGATTCGGCTTCAAAGATTTCTGCCTGTTCCTGCTGGTGGCCGGCGTGGGGCTGGCCGTGTTTCTGAACATGGTGAAGACCAACCGGGAGTGGGACAAGCTGCGCGAGGTGCAGGCGAAGGTCGCCGCGCTCGAGGGGCTCATCGCGGGGGCGGACCGCCCGGAGCGCGAGCGGCACACGGAACTGGTGTCGCGCTTGAACGAACTGGCGAAGCGGATTGATCAAGCCGCGCTGCGGCCGGCGCAGGGGGCGGCTGCGGGCGACAGCGCGGGTGGCAGCGCGAGCGGCGGGTCCGCGACGGGCACGCCGTCGGCGTCGAGCGTGGGGAACCGGGACACGTCGTGGGCGCGGCCGGACGTCGCGATCGCGTGGCAGGAGCCGTGGACGTTCACCAACGATCCGACGGCGCAGCCGGGCTTCAAAGAAGGCGGGACGTTCACCGAGGTGTTCGAAGCCCGCCCCGCGAAGCTGACGCCGCACATTCAGACGGACGTGTACGGGCGTCGCCCGCTGGACCTGATCTGCGACACGCTGGGCGCGTACGACCCGAAGACGCTGATGGTGCGCGGCACGCTGGCCGACGCGTGGCAGATGGCCCCGGACGGGATGTGGCTGCGGGTGCGCATCCGCGCCGACGCGCGGTTCAGCGACGGCAAGCCCGTGACGGCGGAGGACGTGCGCTGGACGTTCCACGAGTACATCATGAACCCGCAGATCGAGGCGCAGCGGGCCCGCTCGACGCTGTCGGACCAGATCGACAAGGTCGCGGCGCTCAGCGAGAAGGTGATCGAGTTCACCTTCCGCGAGCCGCGGTTCAACAACCTCGACGCTGCGGTGACGGGCATCTACGTGCTGCCCAAGCACTTCTACGGCACGCTGACGCCGAGCCAGATCAACAAGAGCACGGGGCTGGTGAAGGGATCGGGCCCGTACAAGCTCAAGCGTCTGGACATCAACGACCAGTGGACGCCGGGGCAGACGATCGAGCTGGTGCGGAACGAGTTCTACTACGGCCCGCGGTCGCCGATCGAGGAGCTGCGGTTCCGTGACATCACGGACGAGCTGGCGCGATTGACGGCGTACCGCAACGGCGAGGCGGACATGATCACGCCCGCCGCCCCGCAGTTCGCCTCGCTCCGAAAGGACGAGGAGTTCGTCAAGAACAACCAGATGTTCGCGTCGGTGACGATGCGATCGGGGCGGAGCGCGGTGATCTGGAACTGCGGGGAGCGCGGCTCGACGCGCAAGCTCACGCCTTTCCACGACAAGCGCGTTCGCCAGGCGATGACGATGCTGCTGGACCGCGAGAAGATGATCCGCGACATCTGGGCGGGGATCGGGCAGGTCGCCAAGGGGTTCATGAACCCGAACTTCCCCGGCTCGGACCCGGACATCAAGTCCTGGCCGGTGGATGTCGACCGGGCCAAGGCGCTGCTGAAGGAAGCGGGCTGGGAAGACCGCAACAACAACGGCGTGCTCGAGAACGCCGCGGGCGAGGAGTTCGTGTTCGAGTTCACGTTCTTCTCTGGCGGCGAGATCGCCCAGCGGATCGCGACGTTCGTGAAGGACACGTACGAATCGCACGGGATCCGGGTGACGCTGCGCGGGGTGGACTGGTCCGTCGGCGACCCGATCCGCAAGCAGCGCGACTACGACGCGATGACGATGGGCTGGGGCGCGAGCGCGCCCGAGAGTGACCCGAAGCAGATCTTCCACTCTGAGTCGATCAAGGACCAGGGCGACAACTTCGCGCAGTGGAACAGCCCCGCCGCAGACGCCGCGATCGACGCGCTCCGCCGCGAGGTGGACTTCAACAAGCGGATGGAGCACTGGCGGGAGTTCGACCGGGTGATGCACGAGGAGCAGCCGTACACCTGGGTGCGTCTGCAGCCGGAAGTCCGCGTGGTGAAGCCGGACATCGGCAACGCGGGCCCGCTGCCCAAGGGGTACGAGGTGTGGCAGTGGTTCCGCGGGAGCGGATCGGTGATGATGTCGGGCAACTGAGCAGGCCGCGCTGGCACGTGGTGAGCCGGGCGTGCCGCCCGGCGGAGTGATGACCCGCCCATGACGACCTACATCCTCCGACGCCTGCTGTTCATGATCCCGACGCTGATCGGGATCACGTTCCTGGTGTTCATGCTGGTCTCGCTCGCGCCGGGCGGGATCGGGGCGGCGATCCAGGCGCAGGCGGGCGGCGGGGGCAACTTCCAGGCCAGCTCCGGTGTCGCCGTGCAGGCGGCGTACCTCGAAGACCGCTACGGCCTGCAGGACCCGAAGGTCTTGCAGTATCTCCGCTGGCTGGGGCGGATCAGCCCGATCAAGTTCGGCGGGCTGGAGCAGGTGCTGCCCAGCGGCGAGGTCTTCCGCGAGCCCAAGGCGATTCCCGAGCCGCCGCTGTGGCGGTGGTTTGTCGATGCGCTGCCGACGGTGCCGCAGCCCGAGCCGGTGCGGATCGACGCGTCGGAATCGGAAGCCGAGCGGCTCAAGCGGTTCCGGGCCCTCGAACGCGCGTACATCGAGGCCCGCTTCGGCGCGGTCGCGGCGACGACGATGCTCAACGGGCAACTCGTCGCGTACGCCCGCTCGAGCGGGATGCCCGAAGCGGTCGACACCCGGCTGCGCCCGCGGCTCGACATGCTCGAGCGCGCCGGCCCCAAGAAGGACGACCGCGAATGGGCCCGCGTCGAAGAACTCGGCCGGGCCGCTGTCGAAGCCTCGGCGAAGGCCCGCGTGGCGCACGGCGCGTTCAAAGCCTTCTTCGACGCCCGCCCGTTCCGCAACTTCGGCGTGCCGATCATCCCGGGCACGGTCGGCATCGGCTGGCCGGACTTCGGCGTGGCGTTCAGCAACTCGCGCCCGGTGATCGAGCAGATCGCCGAGGCGCTGCCCGTGACGATCATGCTGAACGTGGTGGCGGTCCCGATCATCTACCTGGTCGCGGTGCCGTCGGGCATTCTCGCGGCGGTCCGGAAGGGCTCGTGGTTCGATTTCGGGCTGGGCTCGTTCTACATCATGTTGTACTCGTTCCCGGTGGTGCTCGCCGGGGTGCTGTGCGTCGGGTTCCTGGCCAACCGGGACTTTCTGGGCTGGTTCCCGGTGGCGAACATCAGCAGCCAGGAGGCGAGCGCGTACCGCTTCCTGCCGGCGTGGACGGAGACGGGCTTCGAACGTGGGTGGCTGCTGGACCGGCTGTGGCACATCTGCCTGCCGGTGATGTGCCTGGTGTACACGGGCTTCGCGGTGCTGAGCAAGCAGACGCGGGCGGCGATGCTGGAAAACTTCTCCGCCGACTACGTGCGCACGGCGAAGGCTAAGGGCGTGCCGGGGCAGGCGGTGGTCTTCCGGCACGTGTTCCGCAACAGCCTGATCCCGCTGATCACGATCTTCGTGACGGTGTTCCCGGCGATGCTGGCCGGGTCGGTCGTGGTTGAGAAGATCTTCTCGATCCCGGGGATGGGCAGCCTGCTGCTGCAGGCGGCGTACAACCGCGACCTGGAACTGATTCTTGCCAACACGGTGATGATCGCGGTCGTGAACCTGCTGGCCCTCCTGGCGGCGGACATTCTGTACGCCGTGGCGGACCCGCGCGTGGCGTACGACTGACCGGGGGGCGGGAAAGGGCCGAGGGGTTGGGGCCGAGGGCCGAGGGGCAGGATGAGATTCGGGAGCAGCGGGCCACGAGCATGAGCCAAACGCCAGCGACAACCGCGAGCACACCGACGGGCCCGGGCACGCCAAGCGGCGCGCCGCTGCGGGCCGTGACGGGCGTGCAGCTCATGCAGGGCATCGGGCACGCGCCCGCGAAGGGCTTCTGGGCCGACGCGTGGTCGCACGTGCTCAAGCGTCCGGGCGCGGTCGCGGGGCTGTGCTGGGTCGGCGTGCTGGCGTTCTTTGCGATCTTCGCCCCGCTGCTGGCGAGCGGGCACCCGCTCATTCTGCGGGAACTCGGGGCGGCGGGCGAAGTCACGCGGACGTGGTCGCCGCTGGTCCGGTTTCTCACGCCGCTGGATGTCGTGCTCATCGCCGCGGGGACGATGACGCTGGCGTCGCTGGTGCTGCCGATCGGGCGGCGGGCGGCCCGCGTGAAGTGGGCCCTTGGGATCAGTGCGGGGGCGCTGCTGGTCGTCATCGCATCGTCAATGGCGCGCGGGGTCATGCGCCTGCGCACCGCCCCGGAGTGGCTCTCGAACCTTGAAGACGCGGCGATCGGGCCGCTCGCCGCCGCCGCGATCGGCGTGGGGCTGCTGGGGGCCATCGCGGCCATCGCTCGACCCGGGCGGAGCGCGGCGGGGCGGTGGCTGGGCGTCGGCTTGGGCGCGCTGCTGGGCGTGCTGTGCGTCTGGGGCGCGTGGGACCGCCCGGCGCTCGAGCGGTTTGACTATCAGCGGCGCGAGGCGGCGGGGCAGGTCTCGGCGACGTACACGCTCATCCCCTTCTCGCCGCAGCAGCGCTTCAGCGAACTCTCACGCATCCCGCCGGGCACGACGCTGGGCGAGCGGCTGAACATGACGCCCGAGCAGCCGGGTGCCGGGCGGACGTTCATGCTTGGGACAGACGCGTTCGGCGCCGACGTGCTCACGCAGTTGATGCACGCCAGCCGGCTGTCGATCTCGATCGGCCTGGTGTCGACGGGCATCGCGCTGACGATCGGGATCACGCTCGGGGCGTTGATGGGGTATTTCGGCGGCAAGGTCGACCTGGTGCTGTACCGGGTGGTCGAGATCTTCATGGCGGTGCCGGTGCTGTTCTTGCTGATCGTGGCGGCCGCCGTGCTCCCGCCGGAACTGCGTACGACGTACGTGATGATGGCCATCATCGGGTGCTTCACGTGGACGGGCATCGCGCGGTTCACGCGGGCCGAGTTCCTGAAACTGCGCAACCAGGACTTCGTGCAGTCGGCCCGGGCGGTGGGCCTGCCGCTGCGGGCGGTGCTGTTCAAGCACATGCTGCCCAACGGCGTGGCGCCGGTGCTGGTGGACGCGAGCTTCGCGATCGCGTCGGCGATTACGGTCGAGGCGGTGCTGAGCTATCTGAACCTGGGCCCGATCGACCAGCCGTCGTGGGGGCGTCTGCTCGCGAGTGCGGTGTCGGCGGAGGGTGAGTTCAAGTCGTGGCTGGCCATCTACCCGGGGCTGGCGATCTTCCTGTCGGTGTTGAGCTACAACCTGATCGGCGAGGCGCTGCGCGACGCGATCGATCCGAAGCTGAAGAAGGCCCGCGTGTAGTTGATCCCGGCGGACCGCGCGTGTGCCCTCCCGCCGGCACGTTCGAACTGACCATAGAGCAGCCCGTTCATGCCGACCGCGACCACCCCCCCTCCCAACCCCGCGCCCGCCGCCTCGAACGCCCGCCTGCACCGCGTGCTGGACGAGCGCAAGCCGCTGCTGCGCGTCAGCGATCTGGCGGTGAGTTTCAACAACGGGACGGGCCCGCGCATCCAGGCGGTCGACGGCGTGCGGATGGCGATCTACCCGCGGCAGACGCTCGCCGTCGTCGGCGAATCCGGGTGCGGCAAGAGTGTGACGGCGATGTCGATGATGCACCTGGTGCCGCGTCCGCCCGGGCGGTTCGACCGCGGGCAGGCGATGTTCGAGTCCGACGACGGGCTGAAGGACCTGCTGACGCTCGACGACAAAGCGATCCGGCGCATCCGCGGCAACGAGATCGCGATGATCTTCCAGGAGCCGATGACCTCGCTGAACCCGGTGTACACCGTGGGGGACCAGATCATCGAGGCCATCCTGCTGCACCAGCAGGTCTCCGTCGCCAAGGCGCAGGACATCGCGCTCGAGGCGATGCGCTCGGTCGGCATTCCCGAGGTCGAGCGGCGCATCAAGGCGTACCCGCACCAGTTCTCCGGCGGGATGCGCCAGCGCGTGATGATCGCGATGGCGCTGGCGTGCCAGCCCAAGCTGCTGCTCGCCGACGAGCCCACGACGGCGCTCGACGTGACGATCCAGGCCCAGATCCTGGAGCTGCTGCGGGACCTTCAGAAGACGCGGCAGATGGCGATGATGCTGATCACGCACGACCTGGGCGTCGTCGCGGAGAACGCGGACGTGGTGTGCGTGATGTACGCCGGGCGCGTCGTCGAATACGCGACGGTGTTCGAGCTGTTCAACAACCCGATGCACCCGTACACGCGCGGCTTGTTCGCGAGCATCCCGCGCGTCGCCGAGGCGCGCGAGCGGCTGATCACCATCGCCGACGTGATCGACCGCGAGGACAACTTCCGCATGCTGCCCGGCGCGTCGGCGGGCGTGCGGCCGTGGTGGCCGTGGCATAAGCCACCGGCGGACATCGCGCCGCGCGAGGGGCCCGCGGGGGATTACTACCTGCAGGAAGTGCTGCCGGATCACTGGGTCGGCGTGTGGCGCACGGCGGCGGTGCGCGATCACGAGTCGCGCCCGCCCGAACTGGCGTACCGCATCGCCGACGACGCGGCCCGGTCGGCCGGGACGCCCGGCGCCGAGCCCGCCGGGGCCGCGGTGCCAACGTGATCGCCGCGCTGATCATCGACCGGCCGACGGCGCGGCGGGAGCGTGAGATGCTCTCGCGGCTGGAGGTCGGCCTGGCGGACGAGGGCGTGCGCGTCGCCCACGCCGTGCCGCACGAGGTGCTGGCCGATGATCCGGGCGGGAGTGGGGGGCTGTACTCGTCGGTCGTCGGGTATGAGTCGCGCGGGCTTGGTCTGACGCGGCGGCTGCGGGCGGCCCGCGCGCTGGACGCCATCCAGCGGGCGCTCGACCTTGAAGAACGCCGCATCGACATCGTGCACGCGTTCGGGCCGGCCGCGTGGACGGTCGGGATTGAACTCGCGCGCCTCGCCTCGGCCGGGCTGCTGCTGGAACTCAGCGGCGCGGGCGACCTGCCGATCGCGGGGGCGCTGGCGACCAAGCGTGTCGGCGTGCGCCCGGTCGAGTTCAGCGTGCCCGAGCCCGTGCTGCGCCGGGCGCTGCGCAAGCGCGAGCACTCGGCGCTGGTGCACGTGGCCCCGTGGGGCGTGCACACGCCGCCGGCGCCGACGGCGCGGTCGTCGCTCGACGGCGTGCTCTCGGTCGCCGTGCTGTCGGAAGGGCGCGACCAGGCGGCCTTGCGAGCCGCGCTGGAGGGGCTTGTCGAAGCCGCACGCGGGCGGCGTGAGCTCGTGATCTTCGCCGGCACCAGCGACGCGGCCCGGTCGACGGGCTCTCGCGGCGGCAACGCGGGCGGGGCGCTGTGGTCGGTCGCGCGCTCGCTGGGCATTCTCGAACAGGTCAGCCTCGTGCCCGACCTGGAAGCGAGGCGGGAGCCGATCCTGCAGCTCGACATGCTGCTCGTGCCCGAGGCGACGGGGCGGCAACGCACGCTGCTGCTCGACGCGATGGCCGCCGGCATGGCCATCGTCGCCGCCAAGGACGAACTGGTCGAGAGCCTGATCGACGGGCAGACGTGCCGGCAGATCGCGACGCCGACCGTCGACGCCTGGCGCGAGGGGATCACGCGCGTCCTCGACGACACCGGCGGGGCGCTGCGCCGCTCGGCCCGCGAGTACGTGCGGTGCGAGCGCTCGGCCAGTGCGCACGTGGCGGCGGTCATGACGGCGTACAACGCGATGGTCGCGGCGGCCCAGGTCGGGGTGAAGATGTGAGCCGGAGTGTGCGCGATGTCGCGGCTGCCGTTTGATCCGCAGCGCGCGCCCGGCGCCAAGCGGGCCACGCCCGAGTCCGGCGAGGCCAGGCCGCTGTCGGTCTCGCAGCTGTCGGCGATCATCGACCACGCGCTGCGCGATCACGTGCCCGCGGGGCTGCGCGTCGCGGGCGAGATCGGGCAGTTCCGTGCCCGCACGCACTGGTACTTTGACCTGAAAGACGCCGACGCAGTGATCGCATGCGTCATGTGGCAGTCCGCCGCGCGGAAGGCGGGCTTCACGCCTTCGCCGGGGCAGCAGGTGGTGGTGAGCGGGCGCGTCGAGTTCTACCCGCCGCAGGGGCGAAC
The DNA here is from genome assembly GCA_964615765.1 of uncultured Phycisphaeraceae bacterium. GTDB lineage: Bacteria > Planctomycetota > Phycisphaerae > Phycisphaerales > UBA1924 > CAZTQN01. The sequence goes on along the minus strand of CAZTQN010000003.1, from coordinate 178,894 downwards.
GCAGTTCATTGTCGACCGGATCGAGCCGGCGGGCGACGGTGCGCTGGACTTGGCGCTCAAGAAACTCGTCGAAGAAGTGCGGGCGCTCGGGTGGCTGGACGAAGCCCGCAAGCGTGCGCTCCCGATGCTGCCGCGACGCGTCGCCGTTGTGACCAGCGCCAGCGGCGCGGCCTTGCAGGACGTGCGCGACACCGTTGCGCGCCGATGTCCGTCGGTGCAGCTCTGTTTGGTCGACGTGCGCGTGCAGGGGCCGGGGGCGGCGGGCGAAGTGACGCGGGCCGTGCGCCGGCTGGGCGCGATGCACGCGGAACTCGGGATCGACACCATCATCGTCACGCGCGGCGGTGGTTCGAAGGAAGACCTGTGGTGCTTCAACGATCGCGAACTGGCCCGCGCGATCGTGGAGTCGCCCGTGCCGGTGGTCGCGGCGATCGGGCACGAGACGGACGTGACGCTCGCCGAGCTCGTCGCCGACGCCCGGGCCGCGACGCCGACGCAGGCCGCCATGCGGGCCGTGCCCGACGCGGCGGCGCTGCGCGAGCAGATCCGCTCGGCGAGTCGTCGGCTGGCCGGCGGGCTGACGCGGCGCGTCCGCGCGGACGAGCAGCGTCTGGCGTCGCTTGTGCGGCACGCGCGCGTGGTCGCGATGGACCTGGTCCGCCGTCGCGCTCATCGGACGGAGCGCCTGGCGGCCCGGCTGGAGCGTCATCGTCCATCCGCCGTGTACGCCGAGCGGACCACGCGCCTGCAACTCGCGCGGGCTCGTCTTGAGGAGGCGATGCGAGCGCGGCTGGACCCGGACCGTGTGGACGACACGGCGGGTCGGCTGGCGCAGGTCGTCGCGCGGGCGGTGCATGATCGACGCCTCGCCGTCGAAGCCGCGGCTCGCAATCTCGACCTAGTCGGTCCGCCCGGCGTGCTCAAACGCGGCTATTCCGTGACGCTCGACGCCGACGGGCGCGCCGTGCGCCGGTTGGAAGATGTGCCGCCGGCGGGGCAAGTGGTGCGGACACGACTGATCGACGGCGTGTTCGCGTCGACGGTGCGGTCGAGCGAAGCGGGCGACGACGCGGATGCGGGCCCGATCGCCGCGGCCCCTGCGGGACGGCGCGATGTGCCCAAGCCCGCGCCCGCGGACGCGCTGGCCCGCGCACGCCCCGGCCGCGCTGCTGCGTCGCGGAAGCCGCGTCGCCCGGGCGGTGCCGAGGGCTCGCCGGGCTTGTTCGACGCACCCCCGGGCGGGTGATCGGCGTACCGTCTGGCTGCACGGACGCGCGGTTCAGCGCGTGCGGCCGCTCGGCCGACACGCGGGTCAGGTTCCCCATTGGCCCGGAGATCCCGCGTGGGGCGGTTCGTGCGATGTGCTGTGGTGGTTGTGCTCGGCGCGATGCTCGGCGGCGCCGCGCCCGCGCCGGGCGGGGCCGAGCGCGGGCCGGAGTCCGCCCCCGCGCCACGGGCCGCGAAGACCGCCACACGCGTGCTGCACCTCACGATCACCGGCGACCTGGACGCGCAGCGCACCGTGCGCGAGGTGCGCGAGCACATGGAGCAAGCTCGCGTCGACGGTGCGCACCTGGTCGTCATCGAACTAGCCGGTCGCGGCTGGCGCGCCGACGTGCTGCACGGGCTGGCCGAGGTGCTCGCGCCCGCGGGGCGAACGTACCGGCTCGTGTGTCTGCTGAGCGGGGAGCGCGTCGAGGGCGGGCCGCGGGGTGGGCGGGGGGAGCGGGCCGAGCGTGTGGTCGGCACCGGGCACGCCGCGCTCGGGTTGGTGGCTGACGCGTGCTATCTCGAGCCTGGCGTGGCGATCGTCTTTGCGCCGGGTGATGAGCGTTCGCCGGTGCCCGTCGAGGGCGTCGACCCGGGCGCGGCGGAGCAGGCCTTTCGCGGCGTGGTGTGGACGCGCCTGCAGGAGCGCGAGCGGGACGTGCTCCTCGGCGCCATCGCGCCGCGCCCGACGGGCAACCTGTGGGTCGTCGAGCGCGACGGACGCTGGCGCCTGGTGAGCGATCCGCCGGTGGGGAGCGGGATCGCGGTGGTGAGCGCGGTGAAGGCGGATCCGAGTGCGCCGACGCCCGTGCCGGGCGCGCCGACGCGGATCGCGCCCGATATCGCCGAACGCATCGGGCTGATCGACGGCGTCGCCGACGGCCTGCCGCGGGTGCTCAGCATCGAGCGCATCGGCGCCCGCACGCTGACGCGGCGGTCGGTCGAGGCGGGCGTCGCCAGCGTTGCGCGACGCCTGGATGATGATCTTCGCGCCATCGACCGCGCCCGTCAGCAGGCCCGCGTCGAGATTGACGGCGTGTACACGCTCCGCCCGCCCGACGGCCTGCCGCGGCAGCGCAAGGTCGGCCGGGCCCAGACGCCCATCCTCGAACACGCCGCGGCGATGCTCGAAGACCTCGAACGCCTTGTGACCGAGTATCCGGAACTGCAGCGCGAACCGCCCCCGGGCGTGACCAGCGTCGGCCAGACACCCGGCACGCTGCAGGCGGCGTGGCGGACCGCCTTTCAAACGCGGCGCAACGACCTGGAGTTTCTTCTCGGTCGGGCCCGTGGTCTGGCCGGGAAGTGACAACAATCCACCATGAAGCGACCGAGCGGCAAACCGAGCAAGCGTGGAACGGGCAACGGGGTGCGCGGCGTGCGGGGGAGCGCGCTCAAACGCCGCGCGCCGTCGCAGGGCGCGAGCACGGTCAAGGTCGCCGAAGGCGCGATGGTGATGGACCCGGCCCAGGCGCTGGCGCTGCGGGATCTGTTCTGGGGAAATGTTGCGCGCGACATGCTCAACGGGTTCATGATGCTCAGCCAGAACCAGCCGCAGTTGTTCGACGGGCGGTTCGCCGTGCTCACCCGTGGCGGGGAGCGCATCCCGATCGCGCAGGTCTTCCCGCTGTTTGCCTGCTCCGTCCCCGGGCGGGAGCGGGCCACGTCCGTCACGGTGCAGTCGACGGTGTTCCGTATTCAGACGCCCAGCGGCGAGGTGTTCACGCTTCCCGTGCAGGAAATCCGAGCGATTCACGGGCTCACGCCCGAACTGATCGAGCGGTTGCAGCGGGCGGCGCAGCCGGAGGATGAGAACGGATCGGGTTCAGACGGCGACAAAAACACGGACGGCAAGGGGACGCCGTTCGGGCTGGCGGCGTTCGCGGCGTTGCCGAAAACGCCCGAACCGCCCAAATCTCCGCCCTCGCCCGAGCCTTCTGAATAACGCCACGAGCATGCTTTCCGGGTTTGTGCCCAGCGGGCACGGGCAGGTAACTGCAACGGACCCGCATCCGGCGGCATACCAGACCAGTCCGGGGCCAAGGCATCCGGCAACCCCTCGGGAGCGAACAGCCCGGGCGTTGCCCTCCACGTTCCCGTTCTCGCAGCCCTCGGCGGTGCCAGAAAGGCGGCTCATGCGAACGCTCGTCGCGATCCCGGTATTCAACGAGGAGCGGTACGTGCCGCGTGTGCTCGCCGCGGTGCTCAAGCACGCCAGCGACGTGGTCGTCATCGACGACGGCTCGTCCGACAACACGCCGGCGCTCTTGAACAGTTTCCCCGTCGACGTGATCCGTCACGGCGAGAACCGCGGGTACGGCCGGTCTATCCGCGACGCTTTCGGCTGGGCCATCGTGCACGACTTCGACTGGGTCATCACGATGGACTGCGACGAGCAGCACGAGCCCGCCGCGATCCCGCGGTTTATCGAGGCGGCTCGCAAGGGCGTCGCCGGTCGGCGCGTCGATATCGTCAGCGGGTCGCGCTATCTCGCGCCCGAGGCGGAGCAGATCGGCAGCCCGCCGCCGGAGCGGCGCTCGATCAACCAGCAGATCACGGCGGAGTTGAACCAGCGTTTGTCGCTGGGGCTGACGGACGCGTTCTGCGGGTTCAAGGCGTACCGCGTGGAGGCGCTGCGCGGGATGACGCTGAGCGAGGACGGGTACGCGTTCCCGATGCAGTTCTGGGTGCAGGCGGTCGCCGCGCGGCTGCGGATCGCGGAAATCCCGGTGAAGCTGATCTACAACGACCCGAACCGGACGTTCGGCGGCCCGCTGGACGACGCGAAGATCCGCATGGCCCACTACCGGCGCGTGCTGCACTGCGAACTCGAGCGGTGCGCCGATCGCCTGCCGGCCCGGGCGCTGGCGGGGGCGCAGCCGTGCGGGTGTGGGTCGTGAGACCGGTGATCGCGCCAGCGTGAGCCCGGGGATGGTTGGTGGGTGATCGGTGTTGCGCGTGGGCGCGTGCCGGTGCGTGCAAAGTGTCGGAAGACGTTGTAAACTGGACACTTGCCTCGCAATACCGCGCGGGCAACGCGGCCGCTCGGCCGTGGGCGTGCAAGCCGCCGCGCGGTGACACCGCTTCGTTCAGGAGCACGCGCGCATGGCCATCACCGGCGCTCAACCGTCTTCCGACCCTTCGTCATCTCCTCCGGCCCGACCGGGGAACGTGCAGTGGCCCAGCGAGGCCGAGCTGGCCGCGATGACGCCGGAGCAGAAAGACCGCTGGTGGTACGAGAACGTGTACCAGGGCGACAGAATGCCGCAGCTCACGCTGCGTGCGGTGCTGATGGGCGGCGTGCTGGGCATGCTGATGTCCGTCTCCAACCTCTACACCACGCTCGCGATCGGCTGGGGCTTCGGGGTCGCGATCACCGCGTGCGTCATGAGCTATGTCATCTGGAACGGCTTCCGCGCCGTCAGCGGCGGCAAGCTGTCCAAGATGTCGATCCTTGAGAACAACTGCATGGCGTCGACGGCGGCGGCCGCCGGGTCGAGCACCGGCGCCACCATTGGCGTCATGTTCGGCGCCATCCTGCTTCTCGCGGAAGTTCCCGAAGGCAAGACCGGCGCCGATGTCGCCAGTTGGAGCATCAGCCCGTGGTGGGTGGTGGCGAGCTTCACGCTCTTCACGGCGGCGCTCGGCGTGTTTCTCGCCGTGCCCATGAAGCGGCAGATGATCAACCACGAGCAGCTCCGATTCCCGTCGGGGGTCGCCGCGGCGGAGACACTGCGCAGCCTGTACAGCGAGAGCGCCGAGGCGGTGCAGAAGGCGTACGCGCTGCTGCTCGGGCTCGGCATCGGGCTCTTGCTGGGCCTGCTGAACACGGCGGAAGGGGCGTTGAAACTGCTGGACCGCTTCTTCGCCGCGGTCCCGCTGCGACTGCCCGAGTCGGTCGATCTCCCGGGCACGGAGTGGGTGAAGGCGCAGTTGTGGAGCGGCAAGGTCGGCGTGTCGTACGGGTTTGACGTGAGCCTGCTGCTGGTTGCCGCCGGCATCATCACGCGCATGCGCGTCAGCCTCAGCATGTTCCTGGGCTCGTGCCTGCTCTACTTTGTCGTCGGGCCGTGGATGATGCGGCTGGATCAGCAAAAGCCCGGCAGCGGCTGGGTCGCCGACTCGACCGCGCCCGGCGGGTTCGCGTACGACGCGGCTCAGAAGGCCACGAACGCGGTGGTCAGCATCGATGTCGTCGGCGGTGGAACCGTGCTGCACTTCACGCGCTGGGCCCTCTGGGGCGGCACGGCGGTCATGGTGTTCGCCTCGCTCACGACGCTCGCGCTGCAGTGGCGCGTCGTCGCCCGCGCGTTCTCGGGGCTCTTCGGCAAGCGCGAGGCCGCCAAGGACGATCAGCTCGCCGCGATCGAAGTCCCGACGCGCTGGATGGTCATCGGGCTCATCCCGATCACCATCGCGCTGGTCATCATCCAGTACATCGCGTTCAACATCTCATGGTGGGCCGGGCTGATCGCGATCGCGATGAGTTTCGTGCTCTCTATGGTCGCCTGCCGCTCGACCGGCGAGACCGACACCAACCCCATCGGCGCCATGGGCAAGGTGATGCAGCTGACCTTCGCCGTGCTCAAGCCCAAGCAGATCATCCCGAACCTGGCCTCGGCGGGCGTTGCGGCCAACGCGGCGGCGGCGAGCGCCGACTTGCTGCTGGACCTCAAGTCCGGCTATCTGCTCGGCGCCAACCCGCGTCGGCAGTTCGTGGCCCAGTTCATCGGGATCTTCTTCGGGACGCTGGCGATCGTGCCCGCGTGGTTCCTGATGATCCCGAACAAGGCCGCGCTCGAGAAGTACGCCCTGCCCGCGACGCAGCAGTGGGCCGCCGTCGCCCGCGTGCTGACCGAAGGGATCGACCGCCTGCCGGACACCGCCAAGGTGGCGATCCTGATCGGCGCGCTGATCGGCGTCGGGCTCCCGCTGATCGAGCGGCTGGTGCCGCGTGAGAAGCGCGGCTATCTGCCCAGCGCGATGGGCCTCGGGCTCAGTTGGGTCATCCCGTTCAGCAACGCGCTGGGGTTCCTCGTCGGCGCGCTGATCGTGTGGATCTGGGAACTGATCGACCGCAAGAGCAGCGACAAGTACGCCGTCGGCGTCGCGTCGGGCCTCATCGCGGGCGAGAGCCTGATGAAGGCCATCGTTGCGATGTCGGCGACGGCGCTGGGCCTGCTCGGGGCCTGATCTCGCATCCTCGTCAGAGTCGCACCACGTCATCACCGCTCACGCTCCTTATTGAGAGACCGCGCCCTCATGGCCATCAAGACCCTGACCGACGAGCAGATCCGCACGTGGACGCGTGAGCAGAAGGACCGCTGGTGGCTGGAGAACGTGTACCGCGGCTCGATGCCGCAGCTCACGCTGCGCTCCGCCGCGACCGGCTTCCTCCTCGGCGGGCTGCTGAGCGCGACCAACCTGTACGTCGGCGCCAAGACGGGATGGACGCTCGGGGTTGGTCTGACGAGCGTCATCCTCGCGTTCGCGGCGTTCCGGCTCATGTCGCAGCTCGGCGCACGCGACATGACCATCCTGGAGAACAACGCCTCGCAAAGCGTCGCCACCGCCGCCGGCTACATGACCGGCCCGCTGATCTCCGGCATGGCGGCGTACATGTGGGTGCAGAACGCGCTCATGCCGTGGTGGCAGATGCTGCTGTTCAACGTGGTCTTATCGATCCTCGGCGTCCTCGTCGCCTTCCCCATGAAGCGCCGCTTCATCAACGACGAGCAGCAGCCGTTCCCGGAAGGCCGCGCCTGCGGCGTCGTGCTCGACACGCTTTATACCACCGGCGGCGCCGGCGCGGGCGTGACGGGGATGTTCAAGGCCAAGGCCCTTGCGCTCGCCGCGGCCGCCGCCGGGCTCATCCAGTTCTTCTCCGGCGAAGCCTACATGAAGCTCATCCAGGTCAAGTGGATGGGCCTGGACGCGGCCTTCGCGCTCCCGCACAACCTCGACGGCTGGTACTACTGGCTCGTGAAGAAGGGCTACGTGCCCATCCCGACGCTCGGCGGGGCCGACATCCGGCAGATCGGGCTCTCCCCCGCGCTCGACCTCGCGATGATCGGCGCCGGCGGGCTGATGGGGTTCCGGTCCGCCGTGAGCATGCTGCTGGGCATGATCATCAACTTCGTGATCGTCGTCCCGTGGATGATCTCGATCGGCGAGATCAAGCCGCGCGTTGACGCGGCCGGCGCCGTGCTGACCACCGCCGACGGCATGGCGGTGTTCGGGCGCGCCCACATCCTCAACACCTGGGCCCTGTGGTGGGGCATCGTGATGATGGTCGTCGCGTCCATGGTCGCGCTGTTCGTCAAGCCCAAGGTCTTCGTCGAAGCCTTCGGCGCCCTGCTCGGCAAGCGCAAGAAGACGGGCGAGGGCGATGTCCTCCGCCATGTCGAGGTCCCGCTGTGGATCTCCTGGGTCGGCATCCCGATCGTCGGGGCCATCAGTGTCTGGATGGCCCACGACTGGTTCGGCGTCTCTTGGCTCTTCGGCGCCACGGCGATCCCGCTCATCATCATCCTCACGCTCATCGCCGCCAGCGCCACCGGCATGACGGGCATCACGCCCACCGGCAGCCTGAGCAAGATCCCGCAGTTCCTCTTCGGCTCGCTGGACCCGAAGCACCCGCCGACGAACCTGATGACGGGCGTGATGTGCGTCGAGGTCGCCAGCAACGCCAGCAACCTGCTGATGGACATCAAGCCCGGCTATATGCTGGGCGGCAAGCCGCGGCATCAGGCCATCGGTCACGTCATCGGCATCATCGCCGGCGCTCTCGCGAGCACGCCGCTGTTCTACATCCTTTTCCTCTCCGACCGCAGCAAGGAGAACGCGACCATCCAGGAGCGCATGGTCAGCGATCAGTTCTCGTTCCCTTCCGCGCTCCAGTGGAAGGGCGTGAGCGACCTGGTCACGTCGATCTTCGGCGACGGGAGCGGCACGCTGCTGACCCGCTCGATCATCATCTCGATGATCGTCGCGGCGTTCGTTTCGCTCGCGATGGAGATCGCCCGGATCGCGACGCGCAACCGGTTCCCGCTCTCGCCGCTGGCGATTGGGCTGGGCGTGGTCATCCCGCCGGACTCGACGCTGATGATGTTCCTCGGGGCCGCGTTCTTCGCGTGGGCCCACGCCCGGTTCGGCAAGCGCGATCCGGGCGTCTCCGTCGGTCGGCGCCTGTGGGTCGAGTGTCACGAGCCGATCTGCGCCGGCATCGTTGCGGGGGCTGCGCTCATCGGCATCGGCGACGTGCTGGTCAAGGTGTTCCTGCTGTGACCTCGCGGTGCGGGTCGGGCGACGGCGCGGCGCCCGGACCCATCACGCGACGGATGGCCTTGTCGAGGACGTCGGGCGTGATCGTCGTCGCCGCGGCGGTTCCGGCGGCGTGCAGATAGATCGACGTCGTCCGCGCCGCCTCCAGCGTGTCCTCGATCTCCGCCGGGTTGGCGACGCGGGCCAAGAGCCGCGTCAGCGCGTCGTCGATGCTCAGCCCATCGAGCGGGAAGCCCTCGCGCCCCGCCCGCTCGAGCGCGTCGCGAGCGACGGCCCGGAGCAGGCGGTCGTGCTCCGACCCGCGTGACGGGCGCTGCGACGCGGGTCGAGCCTTCACCGCCGGCGCGCCGGGCAGAAGCACCTTGAAACCGAACAGATTGTCCAGGTCGTCGCCCTCGGCGAGCGACCGGGCCGTGCCGACGACCAGGATGTTCGACTTGTTCGCGATCGCTTCCACCAGCGCGTCAAGCTCGGCCTGGATCTCCTCGTCCTCGTCCTTCTCCGGTTCGTCGAAGATGTCGTCGATGTTCGGGATCAGCAGCAGGATCTTCTCGTCGCCGCTGCGCCGAACAAGACGCTTGGCCCGCGCCAGCGCCTCGCTGAAGCGCGGGTTGTGCACGGTGACGATGCGCCGAACGCCGCCCTGCTGCGCGATCCACCGGGCCAGCGTGCGCCGCCCGGATTGTTCGGGCCCGATGATGAGGATCTCGTTGCCCAGCCGCAGGTTGGCGTATCGCTCCGGGTGGGCGACGCGGTCGACCAAGTCGGCGATGTCGGCCTGCAAGGTTTCCAGGCCGACAAGCCGCACCGGCTCGCGGCGCGGGTCGGGTGTGGGCGCATCCTCGATGGCCAGGTCCAGCCGCTCCCGCCGCTTGGCGCGGTCGAGGATGAACTGGATCAGGGCGGGCAGCGCCGCGATCGCGCCGACGATCGTCGCCAGCAGCAGCAGCTGATTGGTCAGCAGCTCGACGGTGGCGGTATCGGAGGCGGCGGCGGGCGGCACGGATGAGCGTAGTGCGTCGGTCGGCACTCGCGCCGAGTGCGAAAAAAAGCCGGGCCCCGCGTGAACGGGGCCCGGCCAACAGATCACAAAGTCGAGTTGTGTCGATCGGTGCGGGAAATCAGCACGGACCGGCGAAGTACGCGGACAGGAAGTCGAAGATGTCCTGGACGGTCAGGCCGCCAGCCCCGTTGATGTTGGCCTTGGGGTTGTTGGCGAAGTAGAAGCCCAGGAAGTCGAAGATGTCCTGGACGGTGACGTTGCCGTCGCAGTTGACGTCCTGCGGGCAAGCGAGGCTGGCGTCGGCGGCGTTGATGACGCCGTCGCCGTTCAGGTCGCCGTTGGCCCAGGTCGCCGGGAGGGTGCCGGCGTTCGCGATGACGGTCTGACGCTCGGTGATCGTGACGGCCCCGTCGAAGTTGAGGTCGCCGTAGCAGGTGCCCAGGATGTTCTTGACCAGGTCATCCACGTCGGCCTGGTTCACGACCAGGTCGCCGGTGATGTCGGCCGAGAGGTCGAAGAGGGCGGCTTCGGCGACGTTGCTCCAGTCGGCCCCGCCGGTGATGCCGGCCTGGCGGAACTGGGCGTAGACGTAGGCGACGTCGTTGGCGTCGATGACGCCGGCGTTGCCGCCAGCGATCGGCGGGCCGCCGCGGGTCACGAGGCTCAGGTTGCTGCCGTTGATGACGTCGCCGCGGCTGTCGCCCGGCTGATAAGCCTTGCCGGTGGCGATGGTCGTGCCGAAGAAGTTGCCGCCGAAGGCGTTGTCAACGGCGGTGAAGCCGGCGTTGCGGTTGAGGTTGCCGGTCATCGGGCTGATGGCCAGACCGTCGGCCCAGTAGCGGACGTCGGCGCGGGTGAACGAGCCGTCGCCGTTGAAGTCGCCGAGGATTTCGATGCTGGCGAACCCGCCGGCCGAGTCAGCGACCTGCCCGGCGTTCGTCGCCGTCGTGAGCAGAGCGCCGCTCGCGTTCGGGGCCGACCAGACCGGCCCGCCGTTGCGCTGACGCCACGCGGCGATCATCTCGCCGGCGTCGTTGATGTTGCGGAGGCCGTCGCCGTTGAAGTCGCCGGCGATCAGGTTGCGGATCGGGAGGTTGACGCTCGACGTCTGCGGGCCCGAGGCGACCGGGATCACCGGGTAGCCCAGCAGCGTGCCGTTCTGCGTGATGTAGCTGTCGCCCGCCGGGACCAGGGCCTGGTCAGAGTAGGTGTTGGCGGCGATGCGGCGGAGCGGAACCTTGCCGGCGCGGCTGTTGGACGAGTTGCTCGGGGCGACGCCCGCGTCGAACGTCCGCAGCTGCGGGAGCGAGTACACGACCGTCGGATCCGCGTTCACGAACGCCTTCAGGCTGGCGTTGAAAACCGGGTTCGGGATCAGGTTGACCGGGTCGGTCGGGTCCTGCACCAGGTCCTGCGACGCCGTCAGGATGAAGCGACGCGCGGCCAGTTCGCCCGGGGTGAAGTTGGTCTCGGGCGGGGGCGGCTGGATATCCGTGTAGGCTTCGATCGAGCGGGTGATGTTGTTGACGAACGCGGCCGCCTCGACGTTGCGCATCCCGGGGTTCAGGATCGCGGGGCGCGGCTCGACGGCGTCACGCACGCTGTTGCCGTTGATGTCGAAGAAGCCGGTGGAGTCCTGCGGTTCGAGCCAGCCGAAGCCGCCCTTTTCCGGCGGGGCCGAGCGCGGGTCGCCGAAGGTCGCGAGCACGCCGGGGCCGCCGATGACCCAGCCCGAGTGATTCACGCCGTTGATGTTCTCAACGATGACCGTCGGACGGTTGGTGAGCAGCTGCGCGATGGTCGGGCGGCTGGGGAGCGTCCCGCCGTAGATGTCGTTGATGACCGAGGGGATGGCCAGTTCGCCGCGGGTGAGCCAGCCGGAGGCCGAGTCGCCCGAGATCGGGATGCCGCGCTCCGGACCGACATAGCCGAGGGCCAGGCGGTGGTTGGCGGTGGTCAGTTCGACGCGGTTGTTGCCGCCCTTGTTGGAGGGGAGGAACGTGGCGCCGAGGGCGTCGTTGATGCTGTTGGCGTTGCCGGTGCCGACGTTGTCGCCGACGCCCCACGAGGGGTCGATCCCGCGGGAGTTGTCGAACGCGTTGCGGGTGCCGGAGCCCGAGTCACGCGTGACGGCGACCAGGTTCTCGCCGTTGATGCGGCGGCCGGCGACGCCGAGGTACTGCAGGTCCGTCATCGTGATGGTCGTCAGGCCGGTGCCGAAGTTGACGACCGGGGCGACCGGGGCGAACACGATCGAGGTGTCGTAGATGGTGTTGGCGTCGGGAGACAGGCGGTTCAGGTTGGCCGCCGGCACCGTCGGCGTGCCCGAGGGGGCCAGCGAGGCCAGCGTGTTGTTGCGGGTCGTGTCCGTCCCGTCGGGGTTCTTGGCGAGGCGCGGGTTGTTGCCATAGCCCGCCGTGTTCGGGTTGGCGTTGGGAGAGGCCGAGCCGCTGACGCGCGTCGCGTAGGTCGCGGGCACGTCGATCGGGGCCGCGTCGTTGGTCGCGCCGCCGAACAGCGTCAGACCGTCGTTCGGGGACGTCGAGGCGACGCCCGCGGGGACCGACGGACCGGGGTTGCCGTCACGCTCGGCGGCGGCGTTGAAACCGCCGGTCGAGGTGTAGAGAGCGGTGACGCCCTTGTTGCCCGCCGGAGTCGCGGTCCGCAGCTGCCCGCGGATTTCGCCGCCCGGGAACGCCGAGGAGTGGATGTTGACGTAGGTCAGGCCGGCCAGGAGGTTGTTGACCTGGGCCGCGGGGAACGGAGCCGGAGCGGTCTGCGTGCCGGTGCTCTGCGAGGTGAGGCCCGGGGTGATGAGGTTCCACGCGCCGCCCATGCCGTCAAGCCCGACGATCACGGGCCCGTTGGTGCCGTTCGGGGCCTGGTGGATGTGGGCGACCGACACCGGCGCCGAGAGACCGGCGTAGGAGACGTTGAGCGTCCAGGTGTTGGTGTCGTCGGCGGTGTTGGCCACGCCGTCCGGACCGGGGAGCAACTGGATCACCAGCGTGGCGCTGCCGGTCGCGGAGCTCGCGTTCGCCGGAACTTCCTGGGCGCCGGAGAGTTCCGCGGTCAGCACGAAGCGCTGCCACGCGCGAACGGGCAGACCGGCCGGGTTGGCCTGGTTGACAATGAACGTGACGGTCGGGGGGAACTCGGGGGAGATGTCATCGAACGCCGAGCCGCCGCGGAAGTAGATGTAGCGGTTGTAGTACGCGATCGAGCGGCGCTGCAGCACCATGTCGTCGGTGCGCTGCGGGGCGATGTTGAGCGGGACCACCGACGTCGGCAGCGAGTCGGTCGTCGTGTACGTGCGGCCGATGTTGATCAGTTCCTGGTACCCGTTGGTCGAACCGATGGCGTGATACGACAGCGCCCACCACGCGTTGGCGCTCCAGGTCGCGGCGGCGCCGGAGGCCGTGGGCAGTTCGAACGGAGCCAGCTGGTCAACGAACGGCGCGTTGGCCTGCTGCGGGTAACCGCGCGCGATCCCGTCGCCGTCGGCGTCGATGAAGTCGATCGACGACGCACGCTGGCTGACAAGGTTCTCGAGCAGCGTCGCGCCCGACAAGGTCACGACCGCCGGCTGGGCGGCGGCGAGCGCCGACAGCCCAAGCACCGCGCCGCTGGCCGCCAGCAGCATCTTCTTCTGCACGTTCATGTGTGCTCCTCTTTCTCTGGACGGGAATCCGACACCGAACACGGACAACAACGACGGTTCCCTCGCGCCGAGCGCGGCATGACCGCGGGCGTCACACGTCCGAGCCCGCTCCCGAACACGGGGCAAGCCGCTCGACGTCAACGTTGCAGTCACAGGCGGGCGAAGGAAAATCAGCACGACCCGGGTCAGCGAGTCGTGCTGGCGAAGAGTCAATCAGGGCAAGCCGAACTCGCGGTTGTCGTTCTCCCACAGAGCGTTGCCGGACGCGGGCTTGCGGACGCGCACCACGCGGTTGTTGCCCGTCAGGGAGTAGAACCGGTCACCCCACAGGTTCTTCTGAACCGACTCGACCACGCTCATGCGATCAACGTGACCGTCGACAAAGGCGAAGTTCGCGCTGCCGTACTCGCCCTTGCCGCCGTGGTGCCGGGCCACCATGTTGAACGGGTTGGCGCCGGGCCGCTCGTCGTTGCTCGAGCCTTCCGCCACGTTCGTCACGTCGCGGATGAACGAGCTGTCGGCGGGGAAGTACTGCAGGCTGAATGAATTGACGGGCGTCTGCTCGTACGCCGTCGCCGAGATGCCGGTGAACGGCACGATCGGGCGGTGGCTGGCGATGTAGCTGCCCGGCGCGTCCTTCCACGCCCGGTACCCGTTCTTGGCGTCCATCATCTCCGCGACGAGGATCGTCTGCGACGGATTCTCGACGCTCGCGATGTTGGCCTGACGGATCTTCCGCGGCGAGAAGACGTTCATCTTGTTGCGAGGAAACAGCGCGCCGTTGCCGGCGAACGCGATCCGCGCCACCTGGCGATCCTTCAGCGAACCGGCGTTGCCGCGCTGGCTCGCCGAGTTCCGGGCCACCTGCCCCGGCTCCCAGTCACGGTCGTTCCCGCCCGGGTTCGAGCGCGGCAGGCCCTTGTTGCTCATCGCCGCCGACGTGAACGCTTCTTCCGGAACCCGCCCGCCATCCTCGAACAGCGAGTACGACCAGTGGATGTACCCCGCAGCGCCGCCGTTGGGCGGCGTTTCCTGCTGGTCTTCCACGCGCCACTCGGAGCTGTCGACCGAAACCGGGTAGACGTACGAGAGCGGAACCAGGTCCTTGTTGTCCGTTGTGTACGTGTTGACCCCGACCGCCACCTGCCGCGCGTTGTTGCCGGCGACGAGCGCCCGAGCCGAATCGCGGGCCTTGCCCAAGGAGGGCAGCAGGATCCCGATCAGCAGTGCAATGATGGCGATCACCACCAGAAGTTCGATGAGCGTGAACGCCGACCGGGCGGGACCAGGAGCCGGCCGTGCTGCCGCAAGCGTCATATCCATGCATTTCTCCATGTCGCGATCGGCCGCACACACACCACCGATGCTGGCCGACAAAATAGTGTCCGGCGGGGCGGAAGGCGAAGCGGGGAGACATTAAGAATTCGCGTGTTTACACAATCTCAACAAACATACAGGATTGTGTGTGTAAAGAAATCGCAAAGGACCAGCGGCGCGCCGCGACAGCGGTCCGCTCTCGCGCTCGTAAACCGAGTCTGCGTCTACAGCCCCGCCGCCGCCGCCAGTTGCGACAGGCCGCTCACCTCCGGGTGACCGGTGTGAACGCCCGCCGCCGAGAACACCCGCACTCGCGCCTGCTCAACCCCCCATCTCAGGCGGGCCACCGGCTCCGGGAGCGCACCCGGCTGCAGCGCCCACACGCCGGCGTCGACGTTGACCGTCGCCACCGTACGCCGGTTCGACGGGAGCGCCGCCTTGCTCCGACCCTTGGCCCCGCCGGCTTTGTCCGCGCTCGCTGATGCGTCCACGTCCGCGGCGCTGGCCATCGCGCGAGCCACCCAGCCCGTGAACTTCTTCCACACGGGCGTGATCGCCGCGAGCGCGTCCGTCTCCACCCCCGAGCCGTCCTCGCGCAGCCGCGCCAGCCGCTCCTGGATCGCCGACACGTACCGCGGATAGTGCTGGAACTGCTCCCACTCGATGAGCCCGAGGAAGCCCTCCGGCATGAGATACGCGGCTTGCTCGCGGATGTCCCCGATACTCGCCGCCCACAAGCGCGGCGTGCCCGCGCCCAGCCGGTGCGCAATCTTCGCCCGGCTCTCCAGCGTCCGCGCGATCGCCTGCCCCGTATCAAACAGCACCGGCGCCAAGCGTCCGCGCTGCGTCGCCAGCCGCTCTTCGAACATCGCCCGCGTCGTCACCGGCGCCTGCGACGCCATGAACACCCGCTCGACCGTCAGGCACAGCACCGCGTCGCGCACGTCCTCTTTCCCGCCCAGCCCTGTGTACCACTTCCCCATCGCGTCGAGATCCGGCAGCGCGTCGATCAGCGGCTCCGCCTCCTCGCGCACGGCGAGCGCTAGCAGCCGGCGCACGCCCCGCCGCGTGTGCGCCGCCGCTCGGGCCCGATCATGCAGCAGCGTGAACGCCGCGCTGTCCCCGCGATCCACCAGCGCGGCGAACCGCGGCCCATCAGCACTGTCGCCGCTGTCAGGAGTCAGCGCGGGCAACTCCGCAAAGTCCCACGTGACGATCCCGCCGCGATCGAACATCGCCCGCGCCGCCGCGGCCTGCGCCTGCGCGATCCGGCTCGCGAAGCGGCTGCGCAGATCCTCGAGCGACCGCGACTTGCCCAGTTCCTTCCCCTGCTCGTCCAATACGCGGACACGCACGCGCAGCGCCTCCGGCACCGCCGCCAAGGGCCACGCCGCCATCGGAACATTCGGCGACGGCGTCACCAGCCCGTCCACCGTCTCCGACAGCGCCGCCGGCAGCGCCCCCACGCCGAACGCCATTAGGTCGCTCGCGTCCCGCGCGAGCGCCGAAAGTCCGCCCGCGTACGTCTCCAGTGCTGCGCGGTGGGCCTTGGGCGTCTGCTTCAGCAGCGCTAGCACCTTGTCGGCGAGCATGCCGGGCACGGTCCATTCCAGCCGCTCCGCCGTCAGCGCCGCGAGCGCCAGCAGCGGCGCATCGATCGTTACGCCGTCGCCGTCTTTCCCGGGCTCGAACGCGTACTGCACCGCGCACCGCACGGGCCCGCCCGGCGTCGACACCGTAATCGCATCCGGGAATGCCTCCGCGACGTCCATCCCCGTCGGCACGGCGTCCGCCGCCAGCACATCCGGCACACGCAGCGTGAGCGCCTCCACCGCCGACGCGCCCGCCGTTTCCAGCCAAGCGCTCAGCGTGTCGCGATCGACAACAGTGGGGGGCAAGCGCCGCTGGAACCATGCCGAGAGTTCCGTCGCCGGGCGCAGCACATCGCGCCGGCGCAGCCGCGCTTCGAGCCCGCGGGCCGCACGAAACACCGCGTCGTTCGCGGCGACCAATCGCGCGAGCGGCCCATCCGCAAGCGCCGCCGCGTTGACCTCGTCCGGAGCGCACAGCCACCGCTCGATGAACATCGCGCGAGCCCGCGGCGCGTCCGCCGGCGCCAGCGGCACCCGCCGCCGGGGCACCACCACCAGCCCGCGCAAGGTCGCCCGCTCCCACGCGCTCGCGCGCCCCGCGTCCATGTCAAAGTGCGCATCGCCGACGCTCCGCGTCAGCACGTGCCCTGCGAGTTCCTCGATCCACTCCGGCTCGATCTTCGCGCACGTCCGCGCGTACAGGCGCGTCGTCTCCACCAGTTCCGCCGCCATGAACCAGCGCGGCCCTTTCTTGAACAGCGTCGAGCCCGGGTGAATGCTCACGCTCGTCCCGCGCGCGCCGCGATATTCGTGCGACGACCCGTCCTCCTTGCAGCACAGGTGCCCGATGAGCCCCGTGAGCAGGGCCCGGTGCACCGCGTCGGCGGACGCCGCCCCGCGCGACGCTTCCAGTTCCAGGTCCTCGCAGACATCGCGTAGCTGCGCCGCCGTCTCGACCCATTCGCGCATGCGCGCGTGATTGAGAAAGTTCGCCCGGCACCAGTCGCGGAGCTCGCCGCTCCCCATCCGTTGCCCCGCCTCGCGGAAGTGCTCCCAGATGGTCAGCAGCGACAGAAAGTCCGACTCCGGGTGCGCGAACGTGCGATGAGCCGCGTCGGCCGCCTCGCGCCGCTCCGCAGGGCGCTCGCGCGGGTCCTGTATCGACAGCCCCGCCGCCAGAACCGTCACTTCGCGCAGGGCTCCCTCGTCGTGCCCTGCGAGCAGCATCCGCGCGATGTGCGGATCGAGCGGCACGCGGGCCAGCCGTCGCCCGAGGGTCGTGATCCGCGCCGCCGGCGTGGCCTCGTCGATCGCGCCCAGTTCGAACAGCGTGTCGCACCCGGTCTGCACGGCCCGCGCGTCCGGCGCATCGAGAAACTCGAACTGATCGATCGGGCCAAGATCCAGCGCCTTCATCTGCAGGATCACGCTCGCCAGCCCGCTGCGCTGGATCTCCGGCTCGGTGAACGCCGGCCGCTCCGCGAACAGCCGCTCGCTGTACAGCCGCACGCACACGCCCGCCGACACGCGCCCGCACCGCCCCGCGCGCTGCGCCGCGCTCGCGCGGGACACCCACTCCACCGGCAACCGCTGCACGCCCGCCCGCGCATCGTACCGGTTGATCCGCGCCTGCCCCGTGTCGACGACGAACCGGATGTTCGGCACCGTCAACGACGTCTCGGCGACGTTGGTCGCCAGCAGCACCCGCCGCCGATCGCCCGGCGAGAACACGCGGTCCTGCTCCTGCGACGACAGCCGCGCGTATAGCGGCAGGACCTCCGCGTCGATCCGCTCACGCCGCAGCGCGGCTTCGCACTCGCGGATCTCGCGTTCTCCGGGCAGGAACACCAGCGCATCGCCCGTGCCGCCGGGGATCATCACATCCAGCACCGCGTCCGCCACCGCGCTCGCGTCGACGCCTTGCGGCTCGTCGAACTCGTGATCGCGCGGGCTGACCGGGCGATAGCGCACTTCGACCGGGTACGTCCGCCCGGAGACCTCGACCACCGGGGCCACGCTCCGCCCGCCGAAGTGATCGCTGAACCGCCCCGGGTCGATCGTCGCCGAGGTGATGATCAGTTTCAGATCCGGCCGTCGCGGCAGCAGGCGCTTCAGATACCCCAGCAGAAAATCGATGTTCAGCGAGCGTTCGTGGGCTTCGTCGATGATGATCGTGTCGTACGCGCTGAGTTCGCGGTCACCCGCGGTCTCCGCCAGCAGCATGCCGTCGGTCATCAACTTCAGCGCAGTGCGTTCGCTGGTCTGGTCGCTGAAGCGCACCTTCACGCCGACGGCGTCGCCCAGCCTCACGCCCAGTTCCGACGCGATCCGGGCCGCGACCGAACGGGCCGCGATCCGCCGGGGCTGCGTGTGCGCGATCATCCCCGCCGCCCCACGCCCGAGGGCGAGGCAGATCTGCGCCAGCTGCGTCGTTTTGCCCGAGCCTGTCTCGCCGCAGATGACGACGACCTGGTGCCGCTCGATCAGCCCGGCGATCTCCGCGCGCCGCTCGAGAATCGGCAAGCGCTGATCGAACTTCGGCACCGGCAGCGCCGCCCGCCGCGTGCGCACCTCCGCCGCCGAGCGCGCCACCCGCTGGGCCCACTCCGCGCGGCGTGCGTCTCCCGCCGGCACGACCGCTGCGTCCAGCTCCGCCAGCCGCCGCGCCAGCGCCGCGCGGTCCGCCGTGCGCACCCCGCTCAACGGGTCCATCGGCTTGCCAGATTCATCCGGTTTGGACGGCACGGGGCGAGGATAGTGAGCGCGCCCGGCGCACGCGCCTAAAACCCCGCATGTCCACGATCGACCAGGTCCTCGGGCTCATCGGCTCGCTCCCCGCAACTCTCCCCGACGACCCGATGCCCATCTTCAAGAAGTGGTACGACGAGGCCCTCGCCGCTCGCAAGGTCAACGACCCCGACGCGATGGCCCTGGCCACCTCCACGCCCGACGGCGTGCCCAGTTGCCGCATCGTCCTCTGCAAGGGCGTCGACGCGCAGCGCGGCGCCGTCCGCTTCTACACCAACTACGACGGCTTCAAGGGCCGCCAACTCGCGCTCAACCCGCGGGCCGCGGCGGCCATCAACTTCGACGCCACGCACCGCCAGGTCCGCGTCGAGGGCGTCGTCGTCAAATGCTCGCCGGAAGAGAGCGACCGCTACTTCGCCAGCCGCGCCGCCCTGTCGCGCCTCGGCGCGTGGGCCAGCCGCCAGAGCGAGCCGCTCGCCGCGCGCAGCGAACTGGTCGAGCGTGTCCGCGAGATCATGGCCCGCTTCAACATCTCGCTGCTCGATCTCGCCAAGCCGCCCGCGAGCGTGTCGATCCCGCGCCCGCCCAACTGGGGCGGGTTCAACCTGTGGGCCACACGCGTGGAACTCTGGGAAGGCGTCGGCGGCCGCCTGCACGACCGCGCCGAGTGGCGCCGCGATCTCATCGACGGCTACGACCCGGCCGCCGGCCCGACGGACGCCGCGCCGCGCTTCTCGCCCTGGCGGGCCACACGCCTGAACCCGTAACGCGTCCGCCGCGCCCGTTCATCGGCCGGCCGACGCGAGCGACGCCGCGCCGATGTCCTGGCGCACCTGCATCCCGTCGAAGCGGATTTTCTTGACGGCGTCGTACGCGCGCTGCCGCGCCTGCGCCGGCGAATCGCCCGCCGCGCACACGCTCAGCACGCGCCCGCCCGCGGTCACGATCGTTCCGTCGGCCTCGCGGCGCGTCCCCGCGTGGAAGATTTGCACGCCCGGCAGTTTCGCCGCCTCGTCCAGCCCCGTGATCGGCGTCCCGCGCACCGGCTTGTCCGGATACCCCTTCGCCGCCAGCACCACGCAGCAGCTCGCCGCCGGTGACCATCGGATCAGCGCCTCGTCCAGCCGCCGATGCCCCACGGCGAGCATCAGCTCGATGATGTCCGAATCCAGCCGCATCATCAGCGCCTGACACTCCGGGTCGCCGAAGCGGCAGTTGTACTCAAGCACCTTGGGCCCGCCGGGCGTCAGCATCAGCCCCGCGTACAGCACGCCGCGATAGTCGATCCCTTCCCGGCGCAGCGCGTCGAGCGTCGGCACCAGGATCTCGGCCTCGATCTGCCGCACCAGTTCCGCGTCCCCCTCGTCGCCAGAGTCAAACGACCGCAGCCCGCCCGGACACACGACGCCCATGCCGCCCGTGTTGGGCCCGGCGTCGTGATCGCCAAGACGCTTGTGATCCTGGCACGGCTCGAGCAGGTAGATGCTCTTGCCGTCCACCAGCGCCAGCACCGACACCTCGCGCCCTTCCAGCCGCTCTTCCACCAGGCACGTTCGCCCCGCCTCGCCGAACTCGAGCTTGACCATGATGCGGTCGATCGCGTCGATCGCCTCGGCGAGCGTCGCCGGCAGAATCACGCCCTTGCCCTTCGCCAGCCCCGCCGCCTTGATGACGGGCAGGTCTTCATGCCGCTTGGTGTAGATCGCCTGCAGCGCACGATCAGTCCGCACGCGCTGCGCGATGAACCGCCGCCGCTCCGACGGGTCGCGGTACTGCACCGCCTCGTCGCGCAGCGTGCTCAGCGCCGGCTCGTCGGTCACGCGGCTTTCGACATACGCCCGCGCGTGCTCCGGATCGGTAAAGATCCGCCCATCGCCCGTCGGGATCGACGCCCCACGCAGGAGCGTCTTGCACCACGCCTTGTCCGCCTCCAGCCGGGCCGCGTCGGCCGTCGGCCCGAACACCACGCGCCCGGGCGCCAGCAGCGCGTCGACCATCCCCGCCGCCAGCGGCTCTTCCGGACCGATCACCACCAGCCCGACGTTCCGCTTCTCGCAGAAACTCTGCAGGCGGTAGATCTGCCGCATCTCCACGGGCACATCCACCGGCGTTCCGAGCGCCGCCAGCCCGGGGTTGCCCGCGTCGGTGATGAACAGCTCCCCGCACCGCGGCGAGGACCGGATCTTCCACGCCAGCGCGTGCTCGCGCCCGCCCCCGCCAACCAGCAGCACGTTGATCGGCCCGGCGTTCGCCGCGCCGAAGGCTCCGCTTGTCCCACTACCGACCGATCCCGAGTTGTCACCTTCAGACATGCGCGAGTGTAGCGTCAGCGCGCCCCGCCGATCGCCGAACCCGCGGGCTTCTGTTCAACCGGTGCGCCCGTCGCACGCGGGCGGATCGGCCACTGCACCTCCGACCACTTGTCCGCGTCGCGCACGTCCGGCCCGTTGTAGTACAGCGCCCGCGGGTCGCCCGCCTTCTCCCATTCCGGGTTGGCGGCGAGCCACGCGTCGATCTTCCGCATCAACTTCTGCGCCGCGCTGAAGCGGTACGGCCCTTTGCGCCCGATCGCCACCACCGTCACCGGCGGCGTGTCCACCACGCGCACCTTGTCGTTCCGCTCGTCCGCCCCCGTCGGGCCGAGTTCCGGCGTCCGATACAGGAACGACATCGTCCACGACTCGGCCTTCACATCACCGCCCTCCGGCGGGTTGAAGTTCACGTTCTTGTAGTCCATCTCCACCGGCGAGGTCATCGCGATCTCGCGCTGCTTGATGTGGTTGAACAGCGGGAAGAACGCGAAGTTCATCCCCAGGTCCGACCCCATCGTCCCGCTCACTTCCGCCCGCCGCACCGAGGGGTACGTCTTGATCTCCACCGCGCCCGGCGGCGTCGGGTCCGGATAGCCCTGCGGCAGCTCGGTCGTGATCCGCGCCAGCCCGCACCGATAGAACCCGCCCGGAAGCTTCTCGACTTCGACCTGCATGTCCCCGCTCACCCGCCGCGCCGTGCCCGGTTCCGGGACCACCGCCGTCGCCCGCGCCGCGCTGCCGTCCGAACTCGCCGATGGAGTCGCCGGAGCCGCCGCCTGCCCGGTCCCCTCCGGCGTCGCGCCCTTCTCCCCCGCCCCGGGATCACCCGCCGCGGTCCTGGCCGTGAGCCCGACCGCCAGCCCCGCGGTCAACGCCAGCCCGAGCACGCCCGTCACGATTCGAGAGATGGTCATACCTGCCGATTTCGCCCGCCGCCGGTCGGCCGATGCACCAATCCGCCCACCTTCGCCGTCCGGGCCGCCCCGCCGCCCGATTCACCCCGCGCTCAGCACCCGCTCGGCGACCAGCCGCCCGCTCAGCATCGCCCCGTCGATCGACGCGTTGGTGAGATAATCCCCGCAGCACCACAGCCCGGGCCCGAGGACCATCGGCCGCCGCGCCGGCTCGAGCGCCGGATCGCCCGCCCGCACCCGCTGATCCGGCAGCGCCCGCGGGATCCGATAGATCCGCAGCAGCGTCCACCCGCGCGTCTCCGGCCCGAACCACTCCGCCAGTTGCCCGCGCACGGCCCCTTCCAGCGCCGCGTCGTCCATCTCCGGCACGCCGATCACGTTCGCCGCGATCAGCCCGTGCCCCTCCGGCGCGTACCCCTTCGCCACCGCGCTCGGCACCGACAGGTGATTGATCGGCGTCGTCGCCGCGTTCGGCGTCTCACCCGCCAGATGCAGGATGTGAGATCGCTCGATCGGGGCCGCGCCGGCGCAGGCGAAGTACAGCGTCGTCGTGCCAACCCACCCGCGCGTCCGTGTCATCGCGGCCAGCCCGCCGACACGCACCGCCGCGTCGCTATCGACCGCCAGCACCACGTGCGGCGCGCTCACACGCGTCCGCTCCCCAACCACCACGCCCGCCACTCGCCCGTTCTCCCACACCACCTCCCGCGCCGGCGTTCGCACGCTCACCGCGTCCGTCGGCAGGCCCGCCGCCAGTTGCCGCGGGATCGCCTCCATCCCGCCCGCCGGCAGCGCCGCCGGACCGCTCGCGAACATCGTGAACACAAAGTCGAACATGCGGCTGGACGTCACCAGCTCGCGATCAAAGAACACCCCGCCGAAGAACGCCTTGAAGAACCGCTCGATGGTCGACTCGGCGAAGCCCGCCTCGCGCAGCACCTCGATCGTCGGGCGCTCCGGGCGTGCCCAGATCTCGTCCAGCCCGCCCAGGCGGTTGCGCGCCAACAGTTCCGCCAGGCGCGCCTTGTCGCGCAGCGTCGCGATCGGCGACATGAACCCCGCGATCGCCTCGAGCGGGTGCCGGCGCGGGTCGGCCACCAGATGAAACTTGTCCTCCAGGCGCACCCGCGCGCCGGCGAAATACTCCCCCAGCGCGAGCGCTCCGTAGTCGAGCTGCGCCCGTGCTTCCGGGTACGCCGTCAGCAGCACCTGATACCCGCGGTCGAGCGCGTACATCCCGCCCGGCCCGGCGACGACGTCCGTCCGCACGCGCCCGCCCACGCCGTCCGCCGCTTCCAGAACCCGCACCCGCCGCCCCGCTCGGCTCAGCGTGCGGGCGCACGTCAGCCCCGCCAAGCCCGCGCCAACGACGATCACATCAAAGCTCTCGGGCATCCGGCGACAGCCTAGCGATTCCCCCGCAAAGAAGCGACATCTTTCACCGATTTTTGGGAGGCCTACAACACGGCCCAATGCCGACCGCATCCCCTTCGCAAGGGTCAGCCCAGGGTTTCACCAACCGCCTGCACTTGCTGGTGGAATCCCGCTCGTTCAACCTGCTGGTCATCGCTGTCATCATCCTGAACGCGGGCCTCATCGGGCTGCACACCTACCACCCGGCCCCGTGGATCCTCACCGTGGAGTGGATCTGCGTCGGGCTGTTCATCATCGAACTCGCCCTCCGCTTTATCGCCGCGCCCAGCAAGCGGGCCTTCCTCCTCGACCCTTGGACCATCTTCGACATCATCGTCATCGCCGCGGCGTTCGTCCCGGCGGGTGAGGGGCTCGCCCCCATCCTGCGCATCCTCCGCGTTCTGCGCGTGCTGCGTCTGATCAAGACCGTCCCGCAACTCCGCCTGATCGCCTCCGTCCTCACGCGCAGCGTGCTGAGCATGCAGTACATCGCCGCGCTCGCCCTGATCTGTTTCTACGTCTACGCCGTCATCGGCGTGAAACTCTTCGGCACGCCCGGGCACCCGCTCGCCGACTCGTTCCCCTCCGTTCACGAGGCCTGCTTCACGCTCTTCCGCGTGCTGACGGGCGACGACTGGACGGTGCTCCGCTACGACGCCCTCGCCGGACCCAACCCGGGTCTGGCGACGGTGTACTTCGTCACCTGGATCATCGTCGCCACCTTCGTGCTCACCAACCTGATCGTCGGCGCCATCGTCAACAACTATCAGCAGGTGCAGGAGATCGAGCACCCGTCGCGCAAGCCCACGCCCGAGGACGACGACCGCCGACTGCGCGAGATCGCCGCCGAGCTGCAGCAGATCACCGCGCGCCTGTCCGAACGCCGCGCCACGCCCCGCGAATAACGCTCACCGGCGCCCGGGCTTCATCACGCGGCTGGCCAGCCCCACCGCCTCCATCGCCAGGATCGTCAGGTACGACACGTCCACCTCGTACCACTTCCGCCCGTGGGCCGCGCACCGCTGGTCCGCGTGGTGGTTGTTGTGCCACCCTTCACCGTTGGAAATCAGGGCCACCAGCCAGTTGTTGCGGCTGTTCTCGCCCGTGTCGTGCGACTGATACCCGAACAGGTGCGACAGCGAGTTCACGCTCCACGTGATGTGCCACACCAGCACCGTCCGCACCAGCACGCCCCACACAACCACGCCCCCCGCGAACCACGCCGCCGCGCGCCAATCCCCGCCGATCGCCCAGTGCCCGATCAGCGCCACCGCCGCGATCGCCGCCCCGTGCAGCACATACACCCACAGCCAGTTCAGCCGGCGCTCCAGCCGCAAATAGAACCGCTGCGACAGAATGTCCCGCGCGTACCGCTGATACACCTCGATCGAGTCCGTCGACGCGTTGCTCACCAGCAGCCAGCCGACATGCCCCCAGAAGAACGCCACCAGCGGCGAGTGCGGGTCCGGCTGCTCGTCCGAGTGCTGATGGTGGGCCCGGTGGATGGCCACCCACCGCCCCGGCCCTTCCTGCAGACAGCACACCCCGAGGATCGCCAGCACCCGCTCAACCCACTTCGGACACGCGAAGCTCCGGTGCGTCAGCAGGCGATGGAACCCGATGTTCACGCCCAGCGTCCCGAACACATACAGCCCGAGCAGGCACACAACCACCGCCGTCCACGAGAAAAACTCCGGCACCAGCGCCAGCAGCGCCAGCAGATGCACCGCGATGATGCTGATCGTGTACGCCCACCGGATCCGCGGCTTCTGGCTCGCCGGCGGCGGGGCGACCACGCCGCTGGGCAGCGCCAGCCGCGACCGGCCGGCCCCCGCGGGCGCGCCCGCGTCCGTTCTGTGCATCACAGGATTGGTGCCGGTGTCGATGGCGTCATCGACCAGTTCGCTCGATGAGGCCATCATGCGGAACAGTACCCCGCCGCCTCCGGACACGCGCTCCCACCCACGGGTCGTTTTGATAAAAAACCGTCCGACATCGGCGGATTCAGAAGTCGACGAAGTGATCCCACGCCCGCTCGCCGTGCCCCGCGCGCACGCGCAGCGCGTGCAGCCGGTGCTTCCCGCCCGATTCGAACACCGCTTCCCGTTCGCACAGCCCGTTGTCGACAAAGAACCGGCTCGCCTTGGTGACGGCGGGCATCCACGCGTCGTCCAGCACCACCAGCCCGCCCGGCGCCAGCCGCAGCGCGTAATACACGTCCACGAACGTCCCGTCGAAGCGGTGATCGCCGTCGACGAACACCAGGTCAAACCGTGCCTCCGCGCTGACGAGCCGCGGCATGGCGATCTGGCTCGCCTCGTTAATCAGCCGGTGCACACGCCCGGCCCCGCTCCGCTCGATCAGCCGCAGCCCCGCGTTCCCGCTGATCGTCTCCGCGCCCGGGTCGATGCTGGTGACCAGCACGCCGTCCGCGTCCTCGCCGCCGGACTCCGCCACATTCAGCGCCGCGGCTTCCAGCAGGAACGACGTCGACAGCCCGAGCCCCAGCCCGATCTCCAGCACCCGCTTCGCCCCCGCACGCCGCGCCATCGCCCCGAGCGCCTCGCCCCGGTCCTTCGTCAGCCCGACGGGCCACAGGGGGCGCAGGCCGCCGCGATCGTCCGGCAGCGAGCCCGTCGCGTACGCCTCTTCACGCACCGTGCGCAGCGTCCGGGCCACGTCCTTCAGCGTTGTGATATCCAGCGTCGGGCTCACGGGCACGGGCGCGTTCTCCATCGCGGCGACGCCTCTCGCCGCGCGCGGTAGCATCGTCCTCCCCGCGCCGCGGGCAGGAGATTTCCCGCGTGAAGTCCGTCGTGCAGCGCGTCGCCCGGGCCCGCCTCGAAGTCGACGGCGTCCTCCGCGCCGAGGTGCCCGGCCCCGGCCTGGTCGTGCTCGTCGGCATCGAAGCTACCGACACCGACGCCGACCTCGCCTGGACCGCCGACAAACTCCCCAACCTGCGCATCTTCCCCGACGACCAGGGCAAGATGAACCGCAGCCTGATCGATATCGCGGGCACGATGCTGCTGGTGCCGAACTTCACGCTCGCCGGCGACGCCGCCCGCGGCCGCCGCCCCAGCTTCGACCGCGCCATGAAGCCCGACCTCAGCGAACCCGCCTTCACCCGGCTGGTCGAACTCACCCGGGCCATCTATCCCGCCGTCACCACCGGCGTCTTCCGGGCCCACATGCACGTCGACCTGACCAACGACGGCCCCGTCACGCTCATCCTCGACTCCCGCGACCGCGCCGCCAAGGCGTAACGCCGACGACCGGGTGTGTGAAAGTGGGGGGCTGAGGTGTGCTGCCGCCGCGTCCATCCGCCGCGCAGCGGTCAGCAAAAACCCCGCACCCGCTCCGTGTCCGGTTCCCTCCGAGTTCCTCCCACCCCTCCGCGCTCTCTGAGTTCGGTATCGAGAACGCGCGGTTTGTATTCCATTCGCCATAGAGTGGGACATACACACGCACCCCCCCGGGCCGCCCGTGTTCCACGGGCTTTTCCGGGCTCAGAGAAGGACGCGCACATGCCCCTCCGCATCGGCATCAACGGCTTCGGTCGCATCGGTCGCCTGGTCTATCGCATGTGTTCCGAACAGGGCATCGAGATCGTCGCCATCAACGACCTCGTCCCCGCCGACAACCTCGCCTACCTCCTCAAATATGACTCGATGCACCGCCAGTTCATGCTCCGCGGCGAACCGGCCCACGTCGAAAGCACCGAGACCTCCTTCACCGTCAACGGCAAGACCACCAAGACCCTCGCCGAGAAGGACCCCGCCAAGCTCCCCTGGAAGGACCTCGGCGCTCACTACGTCCTCGAATCCACCGGCCTGTTCACCGACTTCGAAAAGGCCAGCCTCCACATCAACGGCGGCGGCGCCAAGCGCGTCATGATCTCCGCCCCCACTAAGAGCGAGCCCGCCCAGGTCCCGACCTTCGTCCACAAGGTCAACTGCAACGGCTACGACCCCGCCAAGCACACCGTCATCTCCAACGCCTCCTGCACCACCAACTGCCTCGCCCCCATCTCCAAGGTCATCAACGACGAGTTCGGCCTCGAAGAAGGCCTCATGACCACCATCCACGCCGTCACCGCGACGCAGCCCACGCAGGACGGCCCGTCCAAGAAAGACTGGCGCGGCGGGCGCAACGCCTACATGAACATCATCCCGTCCAGCACCGGCGCCGCCAAGGCCGTCGCCCTCGCCATCCCCGCCCTCAAGGGCAAGCTCACCGGCATGGCCTTCCGCGTCCCCACCGCCGACGTCTCCAGCGTCGACCTCACCTTCCGCACCGCCAAGCCCACCTCCTACGAAGCTATCTGCCAGGCCATGAAGAAGTGGAGCGAAGGCCCCATGAAGGGCGTGCTCGGCTACACCGACGAGGAAGTCGTCTCCAGCGACTTCATCGGCGACCGCCGCTCGTCCATCTTCGACGCCAAGGCCGGCATCCAGCTCAACGATCGCTTCTTCAAGATCGTCTCCTGGTACGACAACGAAGCCGGCTACGCCGCCCGCTGCGTCGACATGTTCAAGCTCATGGCCGAGAAGGACGGCGTCAAGTAACCCGCCCGCCTCTCAGGCTTCGTCCATCACAACCCCATCAGCACCGAGGGCCGCACACGCGGCCCTTTTTCTTGTTCGAGCGCTCACGCCGAGCCGGGCGCCGGGCGGGTGCGCCCGGTGCGGTTCCGCCGCCGTCATCACTCAGACAGACCGCTTGCGGTAACCATTCAGTTCGTTCACACCACCGTTCAAGCATGACGCACGGTCGACCTACCGTCCGTCATGCCTCTCGGCAAACGCCACTGGACCGACGAACTCGCCGTCATCGACCGCGTCATGCGGTCCGTCTCCGACATCTCCGACCCTGAGGACATGGTCAGCGCCTACTGGGCCGGCATTAAAGAACTGCTCCCGATCAAGAACTGGCTCGCCCTTTCCCGCCGCGGCGTCACCGCTCCCGATTTCCTCATCACCCGCTCCTCCCGCTTCACCGAACATCCCAACCCCTGGCTCGAGCGCGACCGCCTCCCGCGCCTCCGCGGCGGGCTGCTCGGCGAGATCGCCTACGCCGACGCCCCCGTCGTCATCGACAACCTCCCCCAGCGCCTCGCCAAGGACGATCCCGCCTACTTCTACCTCGAGGGCTTCGCCGCCCTCGTCGCCCTCCCCAACTACGACCAGGGCGCCGGCCTGAACGTCGGCATCACCCTCTACGACTCTCTCGACGACTTCCACCCCGAGTGGGTGCCGATGATGCACTGGCAGGCCAGCCTCTTCGGCCGCGGCACACAGAACCTCGTCCTCAAAAACCAACTCACAGACGCCATGAGCCGCCTCGAGCGCGAACTCAAGATCGTCGGCGATATCCAGCGCTCCCTCCTTCCCCCCGCCCCGCCCAAGATCCGCGGGTTCGAGATCGCGACGCACTACCAGACCAGCGCCCAGGCCGGGGGCGACTACTACGACTTCTTCCCCTTCACCGACGGCGCCTGGGGCGTGCTCATCGCGGACGTCTCGGGCCACGGCACCCCCGCCGCGGTCCTCATGGCCGTCACGCACGCCATCGCGCACACCCGTCCCGGCGACCCGAAGCCCCCGCGCGAGATCCTGGCCCACCTGAACCACCACCTGGGCCGCTCCTACACCGGCTCGGGCGCGTTCGTCACCGCCTTCTACGCCGAGCTCGACCCCGCCACCTGCACCTTCACCTACGCCGTCGCCGGCCACAACCCACCGAGGCTGGTCCGCGACGGGCGCGTGCTCTCCGTCGACGGCCGGGGCGGGCCCCCGCTCGGCGTTCTCCCCGACGGGGCCTTCTCCGACGACACCCTCCGCCTCCTCCCGGGCGACGTCTTGGTCCTCTACACCGACGGCATCACCGAAGCCATGGCCCCCCCAACCCAGGCCGGCCGCCGCGAACTCTTCGGCACCGACCGTCTCGACGCCTGCCTCATCGCCGCGGCCGACCGCCCCGTCGACGACATCGTCCGCGCCGTCAACGACGCCGTCCACGACTTCACCGCCGGGGCGCCCCCAGGCGACGATCGCACGCTGGTCGTCCTCCGCTGCCGCGGCTAAGCCGGAAAAACTCGACCCGCCCGCCCCGATTCTGATACAGTGCCGCCGGAGGTGCCCCGGTGCTGCGCTGGAAGAGAACGGTCCGAACTACCACGTCCGAACGCTTCCTCGCCGTCCGCGACGGCCGCGAAGTCGCCCGCGCCGACCTGCACTATCTCCGCTCCGGCGGGATCGACGCCACCATCGTCCTCGACAAGGCCGCCGGCTGGAGCGAGGAACAGATCCCCGACCTGCTCGCCAGCCTCGACGAAGAACTGCTCCCGACCGTCGACGCGGCCGCCGGCAACCTCAAGTACGCCGTCGTACTGGGTGAACTCGTCAGCACGACGCAGACGAGCTGACCGCGGCGTCCTGCGCCCGCTCCATCACCCTCGCGTCCGCTCAAACTCCCGCATGAACTGCGCCAGCACCCGCGCGCCCTCAATCGGCATCGCGTTGTACAGGCTCGCACGCATCCCGCCCGTCGCGCGGTGCCCCTTCAGCGCGTCCAGCCCCGCCTCGTCCGCTTCCTTGCAGAAGAGATCATCCAGCGCCGGCGTCGGGCACCGGAACGTCACGTTCATCAGCGAGCGGCTGTCCGCCCGCGCGTGCCCCGTGTAGAACTTCGACTGGTCCAGCACGTCGTACACAACCTTCGCCTTCTCCGCGTTGTACCGCTCGAAGTACACCGTGCCCCCCTTGCCCTTGATCCACTTCATCATCAGCCCGACGCAGTAGATCGGGAACACCGGCGGCGTGTTCGGGCGCGATTCCTCCGCCGCGAACGTCCGGTACTGCAGCATCCGCGGAATGTCCGTCCGCCCGCTCGCGATGAACGCCTTGCTCGCGATCACCACCGTCACGCCGGCCGGCCCGAGGTTCTTCTGCGCGCTCGCGTACACCAGCGCGTGCTTCCGCACGTCAAACGGGCGCGAGAAAATGTCGCTGCACATGTCGCTCACCAGCGGCACACCGCTGGGCGGCGTCGGCACGTTGTCCCCGTGGTGCTGCGTCCCGTAGATCGTGTTGTTGCTCGTGTAATGCACGTACGCCGGCTTGGCCGAGTACCGCGTCTGCCCGCGCGAGGGGATGTACGTGTACCCCTCCGCCTTGCTCCCCGCCGCCTCGTGAATCGTGCCGAACGGCCGCGCGTCCTCGATCGACCGCGCCGCCCAGTACCCCGTGTTGAAGTAGTCCGCCGTGCCCGACTTGTCGCCGGGCATGAAGTTCATCGGCACCTGCCAGTTCTGCTGCGTCGACCCGCCCGTGACGAACATCACCTCATAGTCCGACGGGATCTGCCCGACATCGCGGCAGTCTTGCAGCGCTTCCGCCAGCACCCCGTCATACACCTTCGCCCGGTGGCTGTGCTCCAGAATCCCCACGCCCGAGTTGCGGCAGTCCCAGACGTCCGCCTGGATCTGCTGCAGAACCTCCTCCGGCATGCACCCCGGCCCCGCCGAGTAGTTGTACCGACGCCCAGACGGCATCCCCAGCCGCGGCGAGCGCATCCCCATCGCCCCCGCCACGGCGGCCTCAGCGTTCGAACTCGGCGTCACGGTCGGTCGCGCAGCGGTGCTCATGCTTTGTCCTTCACCCCGCGGCGAAAAGCCCTCGCGCCCGCCGCGGATCCCATTATTCTAGGGATTCACAGGATTCGGGCCCAGCGCAGGGTTCGGTCCCGTCCCCGTGCCTGCCCCGGCTCCGGTCCCCGCCGCACCGCCAGCACCCGCGGCCCCCGCACCACCCACGCCCCCCGCTCCCCCGCCGCTGGGAATCATCGCCAGCGCCAGCGCGATCGCGCACACCACCAGCACGACAACCCCGGCGACGATCACCTTCTGCCGCCCGCGCTCACGCTCGCGCCGTTCCAACAGCGCCTGCCGCGCCTCCATCTCCGCCTCAAGCAGCCGCCGCGCCTTTGCCTCCGCCCGCGCCCGCGCGATCTCGGCCGGCTCCTCCAGCGCCTCCTCCGCCAGCGGCACAGGTCCCGCATCACTCTGCACCGGCACCTCGATCGCGCGCCCGCGCATCGACCCGTCCGCGACAGGATCGACGCTTAGCGGCACATTGGCTTCCGGGCTCGAAGGCGGCCCAGCCGTCGGCGCCGGCGCCGGCCCGCCCATCCCCGGCACCCACCGCACCGGCGACAGCCCCAGCCGATCGCGATCATCATCCACCGTGAACGACGCCCCGCACGCGCCGCACGCCGCGTCCGCCGCGCTCGCGCCCGACCCGCACGCGTGACACACGCCGAGCACATTCGCCAGCCCCGGCGTGCGCTCGGCCCGCATCCAGAACTGCCGCGTGCTCGGCCCGCGCACCACCGTCTCCCGCGTCACTCGCCCGCGCTCCGCCATCCGCCGCAGCGTCCGCAGGCTGCATCCGGGCAAGAACGGCTGCTCCGCGCTCCGCACGAACCACGGGCCCATCGCGTTCTGGCTCGCCTGCTTCGACAGCGGCTCGGTCAACCCGCCGCACGTCCCGCACTCCGCCGCCGTGCCGATCACCGCCCCGCAGTACGGGCACACGTCCGACGGCCCACGCTTCCGTGTCCCGGGCAGTGGGGGGGGCACGTCGTGCGTGGGCATATCTGGCAGAGGCGGCGGTGTATCGTGCATCATGCTCTTCCAGCCGCTCGTCCACGCTCCACGCCTGGCCCGTCGGCAACCACGCTTCCCGCCCGGTCACGCTAGCCGCCCGCGCCCCATCTCGCCCACGCTCGGTCTATCGCTCGCGGCCGCGGCGATCCTTCTTGCCTCATGTACCCCGAAGCGCGACCCCGGTTTCGACCCCGTCGCACGCCTCGCCCCCGCGCCCGTCTCAACCCCCCGCGCTCCGGACGAGCCCGTCGCTCTCATCGACGGCGAGCCCCTCTCCCTCGACGATCTCCGCCCCGCCCTGCTCGAACTCGCCGGCCCGCTCGCGCTCGAAGAAGCCGCGCTCACGCGTCTGCTCCGCCGCGAGATCGCCGCCCGCGGCATCCTCATCACCCCCGACCTCATCGACGCCGAGCAGCGCGCCTTCGCCCGCGCCATCTTTCCCGCCGACACCCCAAGCGCTGACGACCGCGCCGCGCTCCTGCTCGATCAGGTCCGCGCCCGCCGCGGCTTGGGCCCCGTCCGCTTCGCCGCCCTCCTCGAGCGCAGCGCCATGCTCCGCGCCCTCGTCCGCGCCGACGCCCCGCCCGACCTCGAACCATCAGACGACGACCTCCGCACCGCGCACGCGATCAAGCACGGCCCGCGCGTCCTGGCCCGGCTCATCATGGTCCCCACCGCCGTCGACGCCGCCCGCGCCCAGGAGCGCCTGCTCACCCAGCCCTTCGAAGCCGTCGCCGCCGCTGAGTCGATCGATCCCACCGCGTCGCAAGGCGGCCTCTTCGGCCCCATCAGCGTCGATGATCCGGCCTATCCCGTCGCCATCCGCCGCCGCCTCGCCGAGCTCTCACCCGGAGTGGTGAGCGAGCCCGTCGCCGTGACCTGGCCCGACGCTTCCGGCGCCACCCGATCGGGTTACGTCTTGTTGCGCTTCGAGCAGACCATCGCGCCCGACGCGGCCGCGCCGACCTTGGAGAACAGCACCGCCGCACTCCGCGATGAGATCCGCGCCGTGCGCGAACGGGCCGCGATGGACCGCCTCGCCCGCACGCTGCTCGACGCCGGCCCGATCCGCGTGCTGGATCGTGCATTGTCGCCGGCCGTGCTCCGGGAACGCTGAGAAACGATCAATCCGTTCACGCGGGGGGCGATCACCAACCCGAATCCCTTGGGAAAAGCGGTCAACCGCGCCTTCGCGCCATCAAGGCACCCCCAAGCCGCGACGAAAAACAGCCCGGCATGTCCATTGGACGTGCGGGAGGCCTCGCGATGATGAAGCTCTGGAACGCGCTTGGATTGTCCACCAAGATTCTGTGCACGGTCATCGTGATCGTGATCGCGGTCGTCGCCGTGAACTACGTCGTCTTCCTCCGCGGCTACCGCGAGGACACGCTCGACGCGTTCAAGAACCAGGCCGCCGCCTTCACCGCCGTCGCCGACGAGGCCAAGGTCCACGCCTCCAAACTCCTCTCCACCGGCGCCGTCGACGCCAAGACCCTCGTCGCCGAGGCCCAGGCCGATATGGCCACCGGCAAGTCCTACCGCGACACCCGCTTCTTCCAGGCCATCCCCGTCGTTGTCGGCTGGACGACGGCCCGCGAAGCCGCGAAGAAGGAAGGGATGGACTTCAAGGTCATCTCCTTCAACGCCCGCAACAAGGAGAACGAGCCCGAGGCCGGCTCCTTCCGCGAGCAGATGCTCCGCGACCTCGAAGCCCTCAACAAGCAAGGCACCTACAGCCTCGCCCGCGTCGACCCCGGCGCCCACGCACTCCGCTACATGCGCTCCATCAAGCTCGACCAGACCTGCATGACCTGCCACGGCGACCCCGCGCAGTACGGCAAGAAGGACGAGAACGGCAAGGTCACCGGCAAGGACCCGCTCGGCTTCGCCATGGAAGGTTGGGCCGTCGGCGATACGCACGGCGCCTACGAGATCATCCTCCCGCTCAAACGCCTCGATGACCAGGTCGCCGGCTTCCTGCAGACGGGCCTGATGTGGAGCGTCCCCGTGCTCGTGGGCGCGTGCGTGCTGTTCGTGCTCGTGCTCCGCCAGGTCCTCGCCAAGCCCTGCCACCGCGTCATCGCCATGATGCGCGACGTCGCCGAGGGCGAGGGCGACCTCACCAAGCGCATGAACATGAACCGCGCCGACGAAGTCGGCCAGCTCTGCCACTGGTTCGACAAGTTCATGGACAACATGCAGAACATCATCAAGCAGGTCGCCGGCGCGACGGGCGACGTCGCCGCCGCCGCCACCGAGATCGCCGCCTCCAGCGAGCAGATGAGCGCCTCCGTCAGCGAGGTCGCACGCCAGTGCGCCAAGGCGGCCGACAGCGCCGACCAGTCCGGCAAGATCGCCACCCAGGGCGGCCAAGTCGTGCAGGAAACCGTCGAGGGCATGCAGGGCATCAAC
Source organism: uncultured Phycisphaeraceae bacterium (assembly GCA_964615765.1). Classification (GTDB taxonomy): domain Bacteria; phylum Planctomycetota; class Phycisphaerae; order Phycisphaerales; family UBA1924; genus CAZTQN01. The sequence goes on along the minus strand of CAZTQN010000003.1, from coordinate 144,301 downwards.
CAGGCCGTCAGCGAGAGCGCGGCGAGCGTCCAGGCCCTGGGCCAGCGCGGCGAGCAGATCGGCGCCGTCATCGCCGTCATCAACGACATCGCCGATCAGACCAACCTCCTCGCCCTCAACGCCGCCATCGAAGCGGCCCGCGCGGGCGAGCACGGGCGCGGCTTCGCCGTCGTCGCCGACGAAGTCCGCAAGCTCGCCGAACGCACCACCAAGGCCACCGAGGAAATCTCCGGCTCCATCACCAGCATCCAGAGCGAAACCACCAACGCCGTCCAGCGCATGAACCGCGGGACCGAGCAGGTCAAGGCCGGCGTCGAGCGCGCCAGCATCGCCGGCGAGAGCCTCGACAAGATCGTGCACCAGGCCAAGGAAGTCGCCGGCATGATCCAGTCGATCTCCGCCGCCGCCGAGGAAGCCGGCGCGGGCTCGACGCAGTCCGCCGCCGCCGCCGGCCAGCTCTCGAGCAAGGCCGAGCAGCTCCGCGAACTGGTGGGCCGCTTCCGCGTCAGCGACGAAGCCCGCCGCGCTCCCGCGGCCGCCGCGCGCCACTGATCACGACCGCCCTTCGACATCTTCAGGAACCATCACCCGCCGCCCCGCGATCCTCCTTTTCGCGGGGCGGTGGCGCATTCGGGGATCGCCCGCCGGCGGCTGGTATCATGCCGCTCGCCCTCAACCCCCGCGCACTGGCTCCCTGAAAATCTCGAAAGGCCCCGAGTGCTCCGCACCCCGCTCTACGACTTCCACGTCTCCCACGGCGCCAACATCGTTGACTTCGCCGGCTGGCAGATGCCCCTGGCCTACAAGGCCGCCGACGGCTCGGGCGGCGTCCTCGCCGAGCACCACCAGTGCCGCACCAGCGGGGCCATGTTCGACGTCTCCCACATGGGCCGCGTCAAGATCACCGGGCGCCACGCTCGCCGCCTCCTCGAACGCGTCTGCACACGCCGCATCAGCGACATGCAGCCCGGGCAGTGCCGATACTCGCTGGCCTGCAACCCCGCCGGCGGCGTGCACGACGACATCATCGTCTACCGCATCGACGACGCCGACTTCCTCGTCGTCGTCAACGCCTCCAACCGCGCCAAGATGCTCGCCCATTTCGAGAGCGTCCGCGCTCAGGGCGACCTGACCTGCAAGATCGACGACCAGACCCAGTCCACCGCCATGGTCGCCCTGCAAGGCCCCAAGGTCATGGACCTGGTCTCCGGCGTCTCGCGTGAGATCCCCACGCTCAAGCGCTACCGCTTCGCCGTCAAGAACCTCGTCGTCGTGAAGCTCATCGTCAGCCGCACCGGCTACACCGGCGAAGACGGCGTCGAGGTCATCCTCCCCAACGCCGCCGTCGGCATGGCCCTCAAGCTCCTGCTGAAGGACTCGCCCGCGGACGTGCCGACGTCCGTCGTCCGCCCCGCCGGCCTCGCCGCCCGCGACACCCTCCGCACCGAAGCCGGCATGCCCCTCTACGGGCACGAACTCGGCGAAGACATCAACGCCCTCTCCTGTGGCGTCGACTTCGCCATCTCCATCGACAAGGACAAGGACGAACGCGGCGAGCCCTTCGTCGGCCAGGACGCCCTCCGCAAAACCATCGCCGAAGGCGGCCCCGCCCGCACCCTCGTCGGCCTCAAGATCGACGGCAAGCGCTCCGCCCGCCAGGGCATGTCCGTCCTCGCCGCCGGCAAACCCGTCGGCGTCGTCACCAGCGCCTGCCTCTCGCCCACGCTCGGCTACCCGATCGCCATGGCCTTCCTCGACCGCGCCGCCCAGGCCGACAACGCCCCCGTCCAGATCGACACGGGCAAGGGCGCGAGCCTCGACGCCGTCATCACCAAACTCCCGTTCTACAACCCCACCCGCGGCAAGTAACCGCGCACCCACTCCCGCGCCTGAACGCCGTGCGCCACAACCCCGTGCGACTCACCCTCGCCCACTCCCCCGACCCCGACGACGTCTTCATGTGGTGGCCGATCACCGGCATGATCGACCCGCCGCAGGACCCGCAGGCGATCGTGCCCTCGCGCGTCATCACCCCGCCGATCATCGACACCGCGCCGTTCGTCTTCGAGCCCGTCGCCGCCGACATCGCCGCGCTCAACCGCCGCGCCATCGCCCGCGCCGATCTCGACATCACCGCGCTCTCCGTCTTCGCGTACGCCAAAGTCTCCGACCGCTACCGCCTTACCGCCTTCGCCGGCTCCTTCGGCGAGGGCTACGGCCCGCGCATCGTCGCCCGCCCCGACGCCCCGAAAATCCCCATCGACGACCGCCCGCACCGCCTTCCCATCGGCGATCACATCGTCATCGCCGTCCCCGGCGTCGAAACCTCCGCCTTCCTCCTGCTCAGCCTCCTGCTCGGCCCCGGCATGTTCCGCTTCGTCGAGATGCCCTTCGATCACATCCTCTCCGCCGTGCAATCCGGCGAACGCGGCGTGACCCACGGCCTGCTCATCCACCAGTCCCAACTCGTCTTCTCGCAACTCGGCCTCGAACTCATCCTCGACCTCGGCGCCCACTGGCTCGACATCACCGGCCTCCCCCTCCCCCTCGGCGGCAACGCCGTCCGGCGTGATCTCGACCACCGCTGCGGCCCAGGCGCCACCACGCGCGTCGTCAACCTCCTCGACGCCTCCCTCCGCCACGCGCACCACGACCGCGACCGCTCCCTCGACTACGCCCGCCGCTTCGCCCCCGAACTCGATCGCGCCGCCACCGACCGCTATCTCAACATGTACGTCAGCCCGCTCACCCTCGACTGCGGCGACCGCGGCCAGCAAGCCATCGAGGAACTCCTCCGCCGCGCCCAAACCCACGCCCTCATCACCCCCCAACCCCCCCTCGACCTCCTCCGCCCAACATCCCACTAATTTGGCCCTTTGGCCCTTTGCTATTTGGCCCTTTGCTCATTTGCCATTTGGCCCTTTGCCCTTTGGCCATTTTCCCCCGTGCCCTTCTCCCCCCACATCCCCGTCCTGCTCACCGAAACCGTCGACCTGCTCGCCCCGCGCACGGGCCAAACGGTCCTCGACGCCACCGCCGGCCTGGGCGGGCACGCCAGCGCCCTGGCTCAGCACCTTGGCCCCACCGGCACGCTGATCCTCTTCGACCTTGACCCCGGCAACCTCGCGCACGCCGCCGAGCGTGTCCGTGCCATCGGCCCCGCCGCCCCGCGCGTCATCGCGCACCACGCCTCGTTCGCCGACGCGCCGCGACTGCTCACCGCGGCCGGCCTTTCCGCCGACGTCGTCCTCGCCGATCTCGGCTTCGCCTCCCCGCAGATGGACGACCCGTCCCGCGGGCTGAGCTTCATGCGCGAAGGCCCGCTGGACATGCGGCTCAACCCCGCCGCCCCGATCACCGCCGCCGAACTCGTCGCCACCCTGCCGGAGCGCGAACTCGCCGAACTGCTCCGCGATTTCGGCGAAGAGCCCGCGGCCCGCAGCATCGCGCAAAAGATTGTCCGCCACCGCGCCGGCGCGCCGATATCCACGACGGCGGACCTTGCTTCCATTGTCCGGTCGGTCGTGCCCCGCCGACCGGGCGTCTCCATCGATCCGGCGACCAAGACCTTCCAGGCCCTCCGCATCGCCGTCAACGACGAACTGGGCAACCTCGATCGGCTGCTGGAAGCAGTCCGTCGGGGCGCCGCTCTCGCGACCGGTCCGGCTCACGCCGGCTGGCTCGCTCCGGGCGCGCGGGTCGGCGTCATCACGTTCCACTCGCTCGAGGATCGACGGGTGAAACTCGCGTTCGCGTCCCTGGTCGAGTCGGGCCTCGCCGAGCACGTCACCCGTAAACCCGTGACGCCCTCGGACCCCGAAGTCGCGGCAAACCCGCGCTCCCGCTCTGCCAAGTTCCGCGTGCTCCGCCTTCCCGCGGGGCCCGCGACGGGCCCGATCGCGCCGGCGGCCCCGCCGCCCAGATGACGTCCGCCGTCGTCAGCCGTACCCTTTCCCGCGCCCCGACGGAGTGGGGTTCGGGCGTTCTCTCGTTTCTGTCCGCGGCCTGCCGCAGGGATGCACTCGACCGTGACTCGCGAACATAAACTCGCCCTCATCGTCGGCTTCTCGCTCGTCCTGGTCCTGGGCGTGCTGCTGAGCGACCACCTCTCCACACGTAACCAGAACCTCCGCCCGCCCCTGGCGACCGTCCAGGCCGGCACCCCGCAAGACTTCGGCGGCGAGAACCCCCTCGCCGACACCAACCCTGCGCTCGCCGTCGCACAGCCTCCGCCGGTTCAGCCGCAGACGGTTCAGAACCAGCCGCCGCAGCGGGCCCCGGCCGGCACGATCCCGCCCTCGCCGACCGACCCGCTCGCCGGGCCGCGCACGCCGACCACCGTCGCCTCGAACAACCGCCCGCTGGAAGTCCTCAGCCCCAGCACGCTCCGCCCGCCGACCGACGCGCTCGCGAACGTCCGCGCCGAGGTGCTCCCTCCGACCAATCCCGGCGCCGCCGACACCGCGCCCCAGCCCGTCCCCAACCCGGGCAACCTCCCCGTCTCTTCCGAGCCCGTCCGCCGGCACGACCTGCGTGAGAACGAGTCCGTCTACGCGATCGCCAGCCGTTACTACGGCGACGGCTCGCTCTGGACCAAACTCCGCGAGTACCCCGGCAACGCCGGCAAGATCGGGCCCAAGGGCGAAGTCCGCCAGGGCGTGATGCTGCACATCCCGCCGCGCGACGTGCTGCTGGGCAAGGCCGTCCCCGCCGACGCCCGCCCGACGCAGGCCGCCACGCCGAGCTCGACCCGCGATTCCACCCGCGACTCGGGCCGCGCCGACACCCGCACCAACGCGTCCAACACCCAGACGCCCGCACAACCCGCGCAGGCGGCGAAGGACACAAAGACCACCACCTACACCGTCCGCGAAGGCGACACACTCGCCAGCATCGCGCGTCGCCGCCTCGGTTCGGCGGGCCGCGTGCAGGAAATCATCGCGCTCAACCGCGCTTTGGCCGATGATCCCGACAGCCTGTCCGTGGGCGACCAGATCCGCCTGCCCGCCCGCTGATCGCGCCCGTCTTTACCTTCCCCGCGCCGCCGACCGTCCGCACCGCTCGCTGTAGAGGCCACTCGATGTTCCGGAAACTCGTGGTGCTCGTCCTCGCCATGGGCCTGCTGGGGTCGGCGGTCCTCGCCAACCGTCAGCAGCGCATCCGCGCCGCCCACGAGATGGCCGCCGCGCAGCGCCGCCTCATCGAGCACGACCGCGCGCTCTGGCGCCTCCGCAGCACCATCGCCGCCGGCGTCACCCCCGACCAGGTCCGCCTCGCCGTCGCACGCCTCGGCCCGATGGAACCCCTCCGCACCGAACGCGTCGAGCAGATGCTCGCCCGTCAGGCCGCCGCCAGCAGTGAAGCCAGCCTCACCGGGCTCGACGCTCCGCCCGCCGGCCCGTAACGCCGCGGCCCGCCCGCGCCGCTGAGAGGTCCCATGTCCCAGATCGAAGCCGCCCCAGCGCCCGCCGCGCCCATCACGCCTCCCCGCGCCGACCAACGCCGCGGCATCGACCGCATCGCCACCTTCGTCCTCGCCGGGCTCGTACTCGCCGTGCTCGTGATGCTCGGCCGCGTCGCCCAGCTCCAACTCGCCCCCTCCGAAGGTCTCAAGCCCTTCCTTTCTGACCGAACCACCACCGTGCGCCTCGCGGGCGTGCACGGCGACATCCAGGACCGCCGCGGCCTCTCCCTCGCCGCCACCCACTTCGCCCGCCGCGTCTTCATCGACCCCGTCGAGTTCCTCGCCGCCCCTCCCGACGCCATCCCGCGCCTCGCTGAGGCCATGGGCGTGACGCCCGCCTTCATCGCCCAGCGCCTCGCCGCCAAGGTCGATGTCACCGCGCAGCGCGTCGCCGCCGAGACCGACAACGACCCCGCCACCGAGCCCGACGGCAAGCCCATCCGCTACGTCAGCCTCGGCAACCCCATCGAGGACTGGCGCGAAGAGTCCGTCCGCGCGCTCAAGATCCCCGGCGTCCACCTCGAAGCCCGACCCGTGCGCGAGCTCGTCGGGGGCGCCACCGTCGCCCCCATCGTCGGCATGGTCGGTGTCGATCACGAAGGCCGCCTCGGCGCCGAACTCGCCGCCCAGGCCGTCGTCAAACCCACCGCGGGCCGCTACACCTACGTGCGCGACGCCGCCGGCAAGCCCCTGTGGGCCACCGCCGACGCCTACGTCCGCCCAAGCCGCGGCCAGGACGTCCGCCTCGCCGTCGATCTCAACATCCAGCAGATCGTCACCGAAGAACTCAACGACGGCATCCACGCCGCCGGCGCCGTCGGCGGTCGCTGCGTCGTCCTCGACCCGCGCTCGGGCGAACTGCTCGCCATGGCCGACCTCATCCGCCCCGTCGAAGGGCTGGTCGACTACGACTGGAAAACCGTCATCCCCAAGACCGGCATCCCCGGCGTCCGCTTCCGCACGCTCCGCGCCGACCCTATGCGGGCCAAGGTCCCCGAAGCCGCCCGCAACCGCTGCCTCGAAGACGTCTACGAGCCCGGCTCCACCTTCAAGACCTTCGTCTGGGCCGGCATCACCGAGGCTGGCCTCGTCCGACCCGCCGAGATCATCGAGACCCACGGCGGGATCTGGCGCACGCCCTACGGCCGCGAGATCCGTGACGTCACCCGCCGCGGCCCTCAGCCCTGGACCGACGTCCTCATCAACTCCTCCAACATCGGGATGGCCCAGGGCGCCGCCCGCATGTCCTTCGCCGACCTGCACGCCCTGGTCCGCCGTTTCGGCTTCGGCTCCCGTACCGGCATCGGCGGCCCCGGCGAATCCGCAGGCATCGTCATCTCCGCTAAGGCTTGGACCAAGTACGACCAGACCTCCGTCGCCATGGGCCACTCCGTCGCCGTCACGCCCATCCAGATGGTCCGCGCCTTCTCCGCCTTCGCCCGCACCGGCGACCTCGCCGGCACCGTCCCGCCCATCGCCACCTTCGCGCTCGACCCCGAAGTCTCCGCCGCGGGCGTCCCCGGCGTCCGCGCCGTCTCCCGCTCCGCCGCCGAACTCACCCGCCAGACCATGGTCGGCGTCACTGAAAACCTCGACTCCCGCCTGCTGGGCAAGAAAGAAAATCACTTCGACGTCCGCTACCAGGCCTTCGGCAAGTCGGGCACCGCCGAGATCCCGCTCGGCGACCCGCCCAAGGGCCAGCGCCGCCCCAAGGGCTCCGACGGCTACTTCCGCGGCCAGTACAACTCGTCCTTCATCGCCGGCGCCCCCGTCGATGAGCCCCGCCTGGTCGTCTTGGTCGTCATCGACGATCCGGGTCCCGAGCGCATCGCCAAGAAGGAGCACTACGGCTCGGTCGTCGCCGGCCCCGTCGTCCGCCGCATCCTCGAGCGGTCCCTGGCCTACCTCGCCGTCCCGCCGACCTTCGCCCCGGGCGAGGCGGCGGAGAAGGCCAAAGCCCGCGCGGCCGCCCGTGCGGGCGGTGGCCAGGGAAATTCCTCAGATCTCGAGCCGACCTACCGACCGGATTGACCGAATCCCGGCTGGGTGTTCGCGCTTACATTGCGCGGCAAGTCCTTTTCCTTCTTGCCCTTCCCGCCTTTTTCGGGTATTTTCTAGGCGTCGATGCCGTCACCCCAAGTGGCGAGCAATCGTCACGCGAACTCATAACTGAGGAGAGAGAGAAATGCGTACGACTGTTTCTGTGATGGCTGTGCTCGCGCTCGCCGGCGCGGCTCACGCCCAAGCGATCGACGGCATTCTGACGCCGGGCGACGATTACGGCGCGCCCGTCTTCACCCAGGGGATCCAGACCGGCTTCGGCCCGGCCCCGAACGGCAGCGAACTCGCCGCCATTTACTGCAAGAGCGACGCCACCCACCTCACGCTCTTCTTCGCCGGCTCCCTCGAAGGCAACTTCAACAAGCTCCAGGTCTTCGTTGACTCGAAGTCCGGCGGCCAGAACACCATCGGCGGCACCAACCCGTCCAACGACGGCTGGGCCAGCAAGTACACTGGCTTCACTTTCGATACCGGCTTCAACGCCGACTACCTCTTCACCTTCCGTCGCGGCAACGCCGACCTCGCCGACCGCTTCGACGTGGACTTCGCCGAAATCGGCACCACCAACGGCGGCCGCATGGGCAACGTCTTCTCGCAGACCCCCAACGGCGCTCTCCTGAACTCCGTCATCCCCGGCATCACGCCCTTCACGTCCGTGATCGGGTACACCAGCTCCGCTTCCTCCATCGGCGGCGCTTCCGGCTCCGCCGTCGCCCCGGGCCAGGCCCTCCTGTCCACCGGCGGCATCGAGTTCCGCGTCCCGCTCTCCGCCCTCGGCCTCTCCGCCGGGCAGACCTTCCTCCTCTCCGCCCACGTCACCAACGGCGACAACAACTACCTCTCCAACCAGTTCGCCGGCAGCCTCCCCACCGGCCAGGGCAACCTCGGCTCCGACGGCACGGGCGCGTTCTTCGGCGAAGGCCCCGGCCCCCGCGGCGTCAATCTCAACAACTTCGCCGGCAACCAGTACGTCCTCGTCCCCGCTCCGGGCGCTGTCGCCCTGCTGGGCCTGGGCGGCCTGATCGCCGGTCGCCGTCGTCGCGCCTGAACCCAGGCACGCCGACCGCTCCGATCTTCGTCGGGCCCTGGTTCTCGATCATCAGCCCCGACGCGTCTCGATTTGGCTTCGTGAATACCGGAGAGAGAGATCGAACGTTCGCCCCCGTCGGAAACGACGGGGGCGTGCTTCTTTTTGGCTCACGGCGTCCAGACGTAGTACGCCACGCCCGCCGACAGCGGGCCCAGCCCGCCGCCCCCAAGCCCGGCCCCGCTCACGTTCACCTGCATCAGGTTGATCTCGGTGTCGTCCGCGCTCGCGCCGCGCGCCGCTGAGCTCGCCGTGCCCGCCGCACTCGCCGCCATCGCGCCGTACACCGTCCGCGGGCGCTCGCCCTCGGCGTGGTACATCACCACGCGGGCCCGCGTCACGCCCGCGAGCTGTTCCGCCGCCGCCACCGCGTCGTGCACGTCCCCCAGTTGATCCACCAGCCCGGCCCGCATCGCGGCTTCGCCGACCATGACGCGTCCGTCGAGCAGTTCGTCGGCCCGCGCGGGGTCCATCGGGGCCGCCGCGTCCTTCGACGTGCGCCGCTCCAGCACCAGCCCGCGGAACCGCGCGTACATCGCGTCGACCATCTCGCGCAGCACGGCGTACTGCCCCTCGCGCATCGGCTCGAGCGGGTTGGCCAGGTCCTTGTTGGCCCCGCTGGTGATCGAGCGCGACACGATCCCGATCCGGTTCAGCCCCGCCGACACGTTCACCGTCGGGATGATCACCCCGACCGACCCGGTGATGCTCGTGGGCTGTGCGACGATGCGATCGGCGCCCAGGGCGAGGTAGTACCCGCCGCTGGCGGCGATCTCGCCGACCGACGCGACCACGGGCTTGCCCGATTGTTCGCGGAAGCGGCGCAGTTCGCGGTACATGGTGTCGGTCGCGGTCACGGCCCCGCCGGGTGAGTTGATGCGGAGCACCACCGCCTTGACGCGCGGGTCGCTCGCCGCCTTGTCCAGCCGGGCGACCAAGTCATCGACGGGGTTGGTCCCGCTCTGGAACAGGGCCGGTCGCGGGCCGTCCAGCAGCACGCCGCGCACGTCGATGAGCGCGACCTTCACGCTCGACGAGCGTTCGCGGTTGATGACCGCCGACTCGTCCAGGCGGCTGGGGTCGCCGCCGAAGGTCAGCGTCACGCTCGTCCGCCCGCACGAGCCCAAGAGCAGGGCCACGCTCACGACCGCGATCCATCTCATGGCCGCAGTGTACCGGACTCGCCCTGCAAAAAAGGAACCGGCCGCTGACCAGCGGCCGGTTCCTGCGCGTGGAGACTCTGGCGGCCGTCCGCCTTCTCGTGAAACCGTGTGGGCGTTACCGGCGGCGGCGCACCGCGAGGACGACGCCCGCGAGCGCCAGCGCCCCGGCGCCCGGCGCGGGGATCCGCGTCGTATGGATGTGCTCGCCGTCGATCCAGCCCTGCTTGCCCGACAGACTCGTGAGGGCCGCGCCGTTATACCCGAACTGCGCCCCGGCCAGCGGGTGGAACCACACGCCGAGCTGATCGCCGAAGCGGATGCCTTCCCAGTCGGCGAACACCGTCGGCGCGCCGGGGGCGTAGCGGGCGTTGATGGCGCTGGCGTCGAGCGAGAGCTGGAACCGGCGGGCCCCGCCGCTCTGCGACGCGCTCGCGCTGATGTCCGACGCCCCAACCCCGGACGTCGACGCGAGCAGATCGCCCGGCGACGAGAAGCTGCTGGCGCTGTTGGCCCCGTTGTACCGGTACACGCTCACCCGCGGCGAGGCGAGGTTGGTCGCGTCAAAGTAGATGATCGCCAGCTGCGAGTTGATCCCCTTGGGGTTCGGCCCGTCGCTCACGACCAGCCAGTACCCGTCGGTGTCCTTGGTGACGCCGTTGGAGAACGTCACGTCCCACGTGAACACCTCGCTGGTCGGGTTGTACGTCGTGGTCAGCGCCGAGACGGTTCCCGCCGTGGTGTTCTGCGCGGGCGTCCCGTTGTAGTCCCACTGAAAGAACGTGGAACCCGCGTGCGACGCCGAAGCCAGAGAGAGCGCGGCGATAGCGCCCCCGAGAATCATGCCGATCTTCATCTGTGACCTTTCCGGTGAGAGAGTGTGCCGGTGGCCGGGAGGGGGAGGGGACAACCCACACCCGCGCCAGCCGCTGTTGACCGCCCGCGATCCGCCGCGGCACCGTCAATAGACCACGTCTCCGCACCGATGCACGCGCCCGAAACGCATCGCGCCCCCCGCGTGCGGGCGGCGGGCATCACGCCTCACCCGGGCCGCCCATCTTCACATCATCGCGGACCTTACCGCGTCGCCGCGGCACATCGCCGGCGCCGAAGCCCGGCGATCCCCGCGATCAGCACCAGCCCGCCCGCACCCGGCGCGGGAATCTCGACGGTCATCTCGTTGCTGGCGTCGACAAAGCCCAGGCCGTCCCAGTCAAGGCTGGTGAGCATGGGGCCCATATAGGTGGTGCGCCCGTTGCGGAAGGGGTGGAACCAGTACCCAAGCCGCTGGCCGAACTGCAGGCCGCGCCACTCGGGCCAGCCGTTGAACGCGCCGTAGCGGGCGTTGATCGCCGTCGCGTCGATGGTGACGGTGAAGGTGCGCGTCGCTCCGTTCTCGCTCGCGGTGGCGACGATGCCGCTGCTCGGCTGGTTATTGGTCGCAAGCAGATCGTTCGGGTCGACGAAGCTCTCGTTGGGGTGGGCCCCGCCGACGGGCGGGCGGTCGAGCCCGTTGTAGCGGTACACGCTCACACGCGGCGCGGCGAGCGTGGTCGCGTCGAAGTACACCATCGCGTACTCGTCGGCCCGCGTGCGCGGGTTCGGCCCGGGGCTGACGACCAGACGGAAGCCGTCGGTATCGACGGTCGCGCCGTTGGAGATCGTCGCCGACCACACGAAGACGTTCGATGTCGGGTTGTACGTCGCGTTGATGGCGCCGACGCGCCCGCCGGCGTCGTTCTGGCCCGGGTCGGTGCGGGCGTATTGGAAGAACGTTGTCCCCGCGACGGCGGGGCCGACGAGCGCCCCGATCGCCATCACCCCGGCACCCGCCCGTATCCGTGCCGACGACAACAACTGCAACATGGTGGTTCTGCCCGGTGGCCCCCGCCCAGACCCCCACACCCCGCTGACAGCATACAACGCGTCGACCGCGGGCGGCGAGCGCAGATATCCGGGCGACACGCGAGTCGAGCCATCTGGTTCAAAAACACCACCGGGGACGGCGGACCGTCCCCGGCAGGGTTCATGACAGGAATGGAGAGACCGGTTCCGCCGGGCTCAGCGGCGGCGACGGGTCGCCATCAGGCCGGCCACGCCCGCGAGCGCCAGAGCGCCCGGGGTGGGGACGGTGCGGACGTTGCGGCCGTCGTACCAGCCGGCCTGACCGCCGAAGGACGTCAGGTTGTTCCCGCTGTACGAGGTCGAGAGACCGGCGATCGGGTGGAACCAGATGCCGATTTCCTGGCCGTACTGCAGGCCCGTCCACGCGGGGTTCTGACCCGGGAACAGGGCGTTGATCGCCGAGGCGTTCACCGAGAGGTTGAACGTGCGCTGCCCGGCGGCCTGCAGGGCGGAGCTGACGATGGTGGTCTGGCCAGCCTGGCGGGTGGTGGCCAGGAGATCGCCTGGGTTCTGGAAGCTGGTGGCGTTGTTCTCGCCGTTGTAGCGGTAGATGGAGACCGTCGGGGAGGCGAGGTTGCTGGCGTCGAAGTAGATGATCGCCAGTTCGTCCGCCGTCCCGCGCGGGATCGGGCCCGGGCTGACGACCAGCCAGTACCCGTCGGTGTCCTTGGAGACGCCGTCGGAGAACGTCACGTTCCACGTGAACACCTGCGTGTTGGTGTTGAACGAGGAGGTGATGTTCGAGGCGGTGCCGGCGACGGTGTTGACCCCGTCGTTGGCGTCAGCGGCCGGGTTGTTGCTGTTGTACTGCCACGTAATCCCGGCCTGGGCGGCGCCCGCCAGAGCGAGAACGGCGAGAGCGGCGACGGTCTTCATCGGACAACTCCTATGCGTGTTCGTGTGCGCGTTTCTAAGTTCCGCGGGCGCACGGCGCCCGGTGACCGCTGAGCGAACTGACGGGGGCGGTCGTCCCCCACGATGTCCCGCCGCGGCTGATCCGCGGCGGGGAGAGAGAGCGTTGTTGACTCAAGCCCGACGGCGACGGGCCGCGATCAGCCCGCCGAGCGCCAGCACGGACGCGACACCCGGAGCCGGGATCCGCGTCGTTGTGAGATTTTCCGCGTCGAACCAGCCTTCGCGATGCTTGTCCCAGCGGTTCAGCTTGTTGTTGCTGTTGTAGCCGGTCTGCAGACCGCCCACCGCGTGGAACCAGACGCCGATCTGATCGCCGAACTCGATCCCGATCCAATCCGGGAACGCCGGGCTGGAGGACGGGCCGTAGCGGCTGTTGACGCCGGTGGCGTCGAACGAGAGCTGGAAGCGGCGCTGCGTCCCGCTCTGGCTGCCCGAGGCGGTGATGCCGGAGGACGCGTTGTTGCGGTTGGTCAGCAGCAGGTCGCCCGGGCTGGAGAACGACTGCCCGTTGTTCTGCCCGTTGTACCGGAAGATCGAGACCGTCGGGGCGGCGAGGTTGGTCGCGTCGAAGTACACGATCGCGTACTGGCCGGCGGAACCGTTCGGGTTCGGGCCCGGGCCCACGACGAGCCAGTAGCCGTCGGTGTCCTTGGTGACGCCGTCAGAGAACGTGACGTCCCACGAGAACACTTCGGAGCTCGGGGTGTACGTGGCGACGATGTTGGAGATATTGCCGCCGGCCGTGTTTTCGGACGACGAGGTGCCGCCGTAGTTCCACTGATAGATCAGGCTGGCCTGAGCAGCGACGGCGGGGAGAACGAGCGCGCTCGCAAGCGCGAGGACGGAACGAATCTTCATAGACACTGTCTCCGCGCACCTTTCGGCGCGCCACGAGGACCCAACCCCCACGATACGGGGCCTATCATGCCGCGCCGTGCGGGTGTTTCAAGTGAAAGCCCCGCATCACCGGTACAAACTTCAAAATTCGCGGGATCCTTGCAGTCCGCAAATTCGGCAAATTCGTCCGCGCGTCTTTGCCCAGTTTATCGAGAGCCCCTAGGTACACAGCAGACCGCCATCGCCAGCGGCGTGGCGATCGCCATGTGCCATGACCACGCCAGCGCCGGCGGCGGGAGCACCCGGCCGTCTGTTTGCACCGTGCCGAAGCCGAGCGCCGTCGTCCACGTGTTCCACAGCGCGGGCTGCAGCAGAGCGGTGATGACAAAGCCGACCACCAGCGCGGCGACCACCGACCCGCTCGTGCCGCGTCGCGTGAACAGGGCCGTCAGAAACACCGCGAGCAGGCCGGAGTAGGCAAAGGCCATGACGCCCAGCGCGAAATCCAGCAGCGTCCGGTTCGGGGCCCGCTGCTGCCAGAACACGCACAGCACCGCGAAGCCGAAGAGCACCAGGCCCCACGCGACCGTCGCCCGGCGGCCCATCGCGAGGTAGTGCGTCTCCGCGCGGCCCGGGCGAAAGTGCTGGTAGAAGTCCTTGACGGCGGTCGCCGCCATCGCGTTGATGGCGCTGGTCAGGCTGCCGATGCCGACCGCGAACAGGCCGGCGATCATAAGGCCCGAGAGCCCCGGTGGCATCTCGCGGATGATGAAGGTGACGAAGACCTGGCGGTCCGAGCCGGGTTCGTACGTCGGCGCGGCGGCGCCCATCAGCCCGGGCATGCGGTAGAAGACGAACAGCAACAGGCCGATGGTGAGGAACATCAGCACCACCGGCAGCGTGATCGCCGCGGACATCAGCACCGAGCGGCTGCCCTGCAGGGCCGACTTGCAGGTGAGCATGCGCTGGGTGAGGTCGTGATCGCACCCGAGTGCGGCGGCGTTGAGCAGCGGGAGCCCGATGAGGGCCGTGAGCACGGTGAAGGCGAGCGCGAAGTCGATGCCGAGCGGCCCGCGCGGGTCGAGCCCGGAGACGACGACGGCGGTCTTGCTCGCGCCGCCAGGGCCGGCGGTTTGCAGGGCCTCAACGATCTCGCCGACGGGCGCGGGGATGCGGTGCAGCAGGAGCACGATCGCGGCGAGGATGGCGACGATCATGACGCAGGTCTGGACGACGTCGGTCCAGATGACGCTGGCGATCCCGCCGACGAGCGTGTACAGGACCGCGACCACCGTGAGCGCGCCGATCGCCGCGATGAGGGCCCAGGGTTCCTCGGCGCGGTCGACGCCGAAGGCGATGGCGGCGAGCGGGATGGCCCCGATGTAGACGCGCGTGCCGGAGGCGAAGACGCGCCCGATCATGAACGCGGCGGAGGCGGCGTGCTTGGCCCGCGGGCCGAAACGGTGCTCGAGCAGTTCGTAGACGGTGGTCGCGTTCAGCCGGTAGAACGCGGGGATGAAGAACACGGCGACGATGATCACGCCGATGAGCAGGCCGACGATGCCAAGGAGGTAGGACAGGTCGGCCTTGTAACTGAACTCCGGCGCGCCGAGGAACGTCGCGACGGAGAGCGAACTGGCGAGGATCGAGCACGCGACGGCCCATGCGGGCATGCGCCGGCTGGCGAGGAAGTAGTCACGAGTCGACTTCTGCTCGCGCAGGCTGAAGAGCACGCCGGTGACGAGGATGACGAGCAAATACGCGGCCAGCACGAGCCAGTCGACGCCGCGGAGGGAGATGGTGGAGGCGAGCATCACGCGGTGCGGTGGACAACGGTCGGGAGGTTTCGGAGGACGCGGGCGGCAGTGTAACGGAAGGCGGACCCGCGGGGCGGATGCGGCCAAACGACCTCTGGCACGATCGAAGTGTCATGACACCTCCTCTCCCGGACTGGATCCGCAAAGAACGGGTGCCCGGCTACACCAACGCGCTCGCGGTCCTGTGTGACGAGTCGCGGCTGTACGGGACCGAGAGTCTCTTCGGCGACTGGAACGGTCGCGTGCTGCTGCTGGCCAAGGACTTCGCGCCTTCCTCGTACCTCTGCGGCAGGATGACGGAAGAGCGACCCTACAGCCATGATCCGAGTTTTCGCACAAACATCCAGCTTGTGAAACGAGTCCAGCGGCTCACAACGGAGACGTCACCAGAAACCTGCGGCGTGCTCTACGGCTCCGCCCTCGCTTCTTTGCTGCGCAACGATGGGGAGCGCAGCGGCACGCTCCCGAATCGCGAGCAGGCGATGGCGTTCGGCGCCAGGGTGCTTCGGTTTGTGCTCGATCACATGCCGCGGCTCCAGATCGTCGTGTGCATGGGCGATGAAGCGTGGGAGGTGAGCCGTCAGGCCGCCGGTTTCTCGGGCGAATGGCAGCATTACCGGGACAAACGAACACCGGTGTTCGCGACCGGCGTTGTGTACGTCGCGGCCTATCACCTCGCCGCTCGAGTGTCGCGTGCGCAGGCCGACGGACCCTGGCAACTGGTTGAGAAGGAACTGGAGCGACTGGGCACGCGAGCCGCGGCGTAGCCGTCAATCCGCCGTCAGCGCATGCACCAGCGGGCCGCGGAAGGTGTTGGTGGCGGGGTCAAACACGCCGAAGCCGGCGCCGAACTCCCAGTAGCTCCAGGGCAACCCGTGGCGTTCGGCGGCGGTGCGGACGGCGCGGGTCCAGGCCTGGCGGCTGGGCATGGGCGCGGGGGAGTAGGCGCCGAACTCGCCCAGGTGGATCGGCACGCCGCGGTCCGCGGCCCAGCGGGCGGCCCGGGCCATGGCGGCGTCGATGTCGTCGGCCTGCGTCCGGATGAGGTCTTCCTGCCCGGTCGCCGTCAGCACGCGCAGGCCCGTCACCGTGTACGCCGCAACCGGGCTCGGCGTGTTGTTCTGGATCGACACACGGTCGACCGAAGGGAAGTCGGCCGGAAGATCGAAGCGGACGACCTGCCCCGGCGCCGTTTGCACGGCGATCGAGCGCGACGCGCCGGCCCGCTCCGCGACGACGCGGATCGACACCGCGCGGTCTGTGCGGAACTCGATCGCCCGCGCGGCGTTCAACGCGGCCGGGCGATGGAACGACGCGCCGGCCCACCCGGCCTGGTGCTCGATGCGCAGGCTGCCCGACGCGGGCTGGACCGCCGTCTGCCATGACCAGTTCTGCCACGGCGAGGCGAGCGTCGTCAGGCCCGGGTCCCACGTGACGCCGACGGGCGGCACGGGGCTTACCCATGTCGCGCCCTGGTGCGTGAAGGCGAACGGTTCGTAGTGGTGCACCGTCACGCACAGGCGGTGATCGCGCGGCGGGTTGAAGGTCTCCAGCGCGCCGATGGCGTTCCAACTCACCGGCCCGGCCAGCACCCAGCGCGTCGGGTTGGTCTGGCGGATGGTTTGCAGGGCTTGACGGAGGTATTGGTCCCACTGCGCGGGGTCGGTGTTGAACACGCCGTGCGGCTCGTTGAGGACTTCGAAGAGCACCGTGTCGGGCCGTGCGGCCAGGCGCGTGGCGATCTGGTTCCAGATGGCCAGGGCGCGGGGCGTCTCGGCGGCGGGGTTGGCGTTGAGCGCGTCGTAGTGGTGGACGTTGACGATGATCTTCAGGCCGCGGGAAAGGGCCTGGTCAACGCACCAATCGACGCGGGCGAGGAAGGCGGGGTCGATGGTGTACGGCGGGGTAAGCGCGGCGTGGTGCGTCCAACTGACGGGCAGGCGGATGTGGTCAAAGCCGGCGTCGCGGACGCGGTCGAAGAAGGAGGATTGCACGGTGAGGCCCCAGTCGCCCTCGCGCGGGGCTTCGAGCATGTTGCCGAAGTTCACGCCGCGGGCGATGGGGGGGCGGGCGACGATCGGCGCAGTGACGGCGGTCTTGGGATTGATGGGGACGGGGCCCGCGGCGATGAGAGTGGAAGGCGCGAGCGCGATCAGCGCGGCGAGCACAAGGCGGAGCACGCGGAGCGCGAGCGGCGCGGCGGGTCGGACGTCGGTGATGGTGGCGTCGGCGGTGGCGGCGGTCATGGCAGAGCCCTCCGGGTCCGGAGAATGTACAACAGGATTGAGGTCGTGTTTGGGAAGTGCTCGGATTCCGCCGCGGATGGGAGGGCGGCGGGTGTGGGCGTGGTGAAGGGCCACCGGAGCGGGTGGTGAAGATAGGATGTTCCGGTGGGTTTTCATCCATTGATCCGGATGAACGGATGAAATACGCTTCCCGGATCGGTCTTTCACACGGCGCCGTGCTGCGTCGATGTCCGGAGCCACCATGTCGGGTCACTCATCGCGTTCGGGGAGCAGCGAGTCGTCCAGCCCGTTTGCCAAGCACCTGGCGGAGCGGGTGCTGGTGTTTGACGGCGGGATGGGGACGCAGATCTACTCGCGCAACTTGTCGGTGGAGCACGACTACTGCGGGTGCGAGAACTGCACGGACATCCTGGTCAAGACCCGGCCGGACGTGATCCAGGACATTCACGAGAAGTACCTGGCGGCGGGCGCGGACGTGGTGGAGACGGATTCGTTCGGGGCCAACAAGCTGGTCCTGGCGGAGTTTGATCTGACGCCGGAGACGTTCGCGCTGAACAAGATGGCGGTGGACGTGGCGCGGGCGGCGTGCAAGAAGCACTCGACGAAGGACAAGCCGCGGTTTGTGGCCGGGTCGATGGGGCCGGGGACGCGCTTGATCACGCTGGGCAACACGCACTGGGACGAGATGTTCGACTCGTACCGGGAGCAGGCGCGCGGGCTGTTGGCGGGCGAGCCGGGGCTGGGCAAGGCGGGCGTCGATGTGTTCATCATCGAGACCAGCCAGGACATTCTGCAGGTCAAGTGCGCGATCAACGCGTGCCTGGCGGCGCTCACGGAGCGCGGCTTGAGCACGGACGACGTCCCGATCATGGTGTCGGTCACGATCGAGACGACGGGGACGATGCTGCTGGGGACGTCGATCGAGGGCGCGGCGGCCGCGCTGTCGCAGTTCCCGATTCTCTCCATCGGGCTCAACTGCGCCACGGGCCCGACGGAGATGAGCGAGCATGTGCACTGGCTGAGCAAGCACTTCGGCGGGGGCAAGGCTGGTCGGCGGATCAGCGTGCTGCCCAACGCGGGGCTGCCGGTGCTGGTCGAGGGGCGGACGGAGTACCCCCTCAAGCCCGAGCCGTTTGTCGATGCGATGGTGAAGTTCATCGACGAGTCGCACGTGGACATCGTGGGCGGGTGCTGCGGGACCACGCCGGAGCACATCCGGCTGCTCGCGAAGGCGGTGGAGACGCTGCCGGTGGCGAAGGACCGGACGCGGATCGCGCCCAAGCCGTCGCCGACGCCGGGCGTGTCGAGTTTGTACCAGCCGACGGAGTATCGGCAGGAGAACAGCTTCCTGAACGTGGGCGAGCGGATGAACGCCTCGGGGAGCAAGAAGTTCAAGCAGCTTCTGGAGGCGGAGGACTGGGACGGGATCATCGCGCTGGCGCGCGACCAGATGCGGCACGACGGGGCCAACGTGCTGGACCTGAACGTCGACTACGCCGGCCGCGACAACGCGAAGGACATGGCGGAGATCGTCAAACGGGTGGTGCGGCAGGTGGACGCGCCGCTGATGCTGGACTCGACGCAGCTCAAGACGCTGGAGGCGGGGCTGAAGCACGCGCCGGGCAAGTGCATCATCAACTCGGCGAACTTCGAGGACGGGGAGCACAAGTTCGACGAGATCTGCCGGCTGGCGAAGACGTACGGGGCGGGGCTGGTGATCGGGTCGATCGACGAGGACAAGGAAGCGTCGATGGCGCGGACGCGCGAGCGGAAGCTCGCGATCGCGCGGCGGGGGTACGAGCGCGCGACCAGCGTGCACGGGCTGAAGGCCGAGGATCTCATCTTCGACCCCTTGGTGCTGCCAGTGTCGACGGGGATGGAGACCGATCGGCGGAGCGCGATGGAGACGATCGAGGGCGTGCGGCTGATCGCGGCGGCGATGCCGGAGTGCCAGACGACGTGCGGGCTGAGCAACGTGAGCTTCGGGCTCAAGCCGATGGCGCGCGTCGTGCTGAACAGCGCGTTCCTGCACGAGCTGCGTGAGGCCGGGCTGACGGGGGCGATCCTGCACTTCTCGAAGATCCTGCCGAAGAACAAGATCCCGCAGGAGCAGTGGGACGCGGCGCTGGATGTGATCTATGACCGGCGGGACGTGAGCGCGGGGGGGACGGGGCTGCCGGCGCGCATCGCAGGCGGGACGCCTGTGCCAGCAGGGGGGGCGCAGTCGTTCGATCCGCTGCAGGCGTTTGTGGAGTTGTTTAAGGATGCGACGGCGGGTGCGGCGACGGTGAAGGAGAAGAAGCAGCAGACGCTGGAGGAGCGGCTGCGCGGGCACATCATTGATGGGGACAAGCAGGGGCTGGTGGAGACGCTGGAAGCCGCGCGGGAGAAGTACGCGCCGCTGGCGATCATCAACGACCACCTGCTGGACGGGATGAAGACGGTGGGCGAGCTGTTCGGCTCGGGGCAGATGCAGCTGCCGTTCGTGCTGCAGAGCGCCGAGGTGATGAAGATGGCGGTGGCCCATCTTGAGAAGTACATGGAGAAGGTGGAGGGGCAGACCAAGGGGAAGATCGTCCTGGCGACGGTGAAGGGGGACGTGCACGACATCGGCAAGAACCTGGTGGACATCATCCTGTCGAACAACGGGTACACGGTGTACAACATCGGGATCAAGCAGCCGATCTCGTCGATCGTGGAGAAGTGGAAAGAGACCAAGGCCGACGCGATCGGGATGTCGGGGCTCCTGGTCAAGTCCGTCAACGTGATGGAAGAGAACCTGCACGAGATGCGGGCGATGGGGTTGACGGTGCCGGTGCTCCTGGGCGGGGCGGCGCTGACGCGGCACTACTGCGAGGGGCACCTGCGCAAGCAGTACGCGGGCGAGGTGTTCTACGGGAAGGACGCGTTCGAGGGGCTGTCGACGATGGACCACATCGTCGGCGGGACGACGGGCGCGCTGGTGACCGCGATCGAAGAGCGGCTGGGCAAACGGACGAGCGCCGAAGAGGCGATCGCGCGGTCGCGTGCGGAGCAGGGCAAGCGGCAGAGCGCGTTTGAATCGGAGAAGGAAGCCGGTGGCGGGGTGGCGGTGGCGGAGCGGGTGCGGTCGGCGGTGGAGGTGCTGGAGCCGTCGCGGATCCCGACGCCGCCGTTCTGGGGCTCGCGCGTCGTGACGGACATCGACCTCGGGCAGATCTACCCGTTCATCAACCCGGTGGCGCTGTTCCGCGGGCAGTGGCAGGTGAAGAAGGGCGCGCTGAGCGACGCGGCGTACGAGGCGCTGCTGGAAGACACGATCACGCCGATCTTTGAGCGGCTGAAGGCCGAGTGCCGCGAGAAGCGGATCCTGCAGCCGTCGGTGGTGTACGGGTACTTCCCGGTCAACAGCGACGGGGACGATGTGGTGGTGTGGGAGCCGGAGTCGGTGGGGATCGGCGCGGGCACGGGCGGGACGCCCAGGGCGCCGGGTCAGCGGCGTGAGATCGAGCGGTTCCGCTTCCCGCGGCAGCCGAGCGGCAAGCGGCTGTGCATCGCGGACTACTTCGCGCCGGTGGAGACCGGGCGGGTGGATGTGCTGGGGCTGCACTGCGTGACGATGGGCAAGCGGGCCAGCGAGGAAGCGCAGAAGCTGTTCGCGGCCAATGACTACACGAACTATCTGTATCTGCACGGGCTGGGCGTGGAGACGGCGGAAGCGCTGGCGGAGTTCTGGCACAAGCGGATGCGGCAGGAGCTGGGGATCGCGGGGGACGACTCGCCGCGGGTGAAGGAGCTGTTCACGCAGCACTACCGCGGGTCGCGGTACTCGTTCGGGTACCCGGCGTGCCCGGACATGAGCGACCAGGACCGGCTGTGGAAGCTGATCGACCCGACGCGGATCGGGTGCGTGCTGACGGAGAACTGGCAAATCGACCCGGAGCAGAGCACGTCAGCGATCATCGTGCACCACCCGGAGGCGAAGTACTTCAACGTGTGAGGTGGTTACGCGGTGGCGAGCCGGCGCAGCGCCCCGGCGTGCTGGGCGTTGACTTGGTTGATTGCCGCCCGGACGCGTTCGGCGTGATGGGCTTGCGTCGCCGGCACGATCGTCAGCACGTGGCCGTCGCTGGAGACTTCCAGCGGGGTGTCGGGGTTGATCTTCAACTGATCCAGCAGCGGCTGATCGATGACGATCGCGTACCGGTCTCCGTGCTTGGTCAGCGTGGTGATCATGGATGTCCTCGCGATCGCGGCCTCGGGCCCGTCGGCTGTTGCACTGTAGTGCCCCCTTCGGCCCGCCCTTTCCACGTGCCCGTTGCCTTGACGCTGTACGGTTCGTGTTCTACCCTATCAAAGTCCGATCAATGGAGTATCGGCGATGGTGGACGCGCACAACCGGCGGCTGGCAGCGGCTCGGGCCCTGGAAGGGCTGGCGGGGGGCGGAGCGCACTGGGCCGGGTTTGCCGAGCATGTGGCCCCGGCTGATTGTGTCGGGCGCGTTGGCCCTGCGGGCGCGGGCATGGACGCGGTCGAGCCGCGTGCGGTGGCGCTCGAGCCGGGCGTGCATGAGTGGTTCGGGGAGGAGGGCGGCGGGGAGGTGTGGCTCCCGCCGATGGCGGTGCTGATCGATCTGGCGTGGGCGGCAGTAGGGCGCGTGGAGGGGCGTGCGGGCGCGCGTGTGGGCGGGCGTGTGGTGTGGGTGGGGCGGCGGTGCTGGGCGTATCCGCCGTCGCTGGTGCGGCGTGCCGGCGCGGGTGATGGGGGGCTGGATCGGGCGCTGCTGGATCAGTCGGTGTTCGTCGACGTGCGGACCCGCGGCGAGGGGGTGTGGGCGATCGAGCAGGCGGCCCGGTGTGCCGGCGTGGCGCTGGTCATCGGCGACGGGCGCGGGCTGAGCATCGCCGAGTCGCGCCGGCTGCAACTCGCGGCGTCGGCAGGGGCGGGCGGGACGGGGGGGGCGGGGGGGACGGCGGTGCTGCTGGCTCGCCCGTCGTGGGAACGCGGGGAGATTTCCGCGGCCCGCACGCGCTGGCAGGTGCGGGCGCTCGGAGTGCGGGCCCTGCCGCGGGCGGACGGGACGAGTGGGATGAGTGGGCATGACACGAGCGGCGAGCGCCAGGGATGGGCGGTCGAACTGCTGCGCTGCAAGGGACTGCGGCCTGAGATGACCACCCGCGGCGCACGCCGCTGGGTTGTGAGGCGGCGGTATGACACCGGAACGCTCGGGGTCTGGGATGTTGATGGGCGCAGCCACGGGCGGGCGGCGGGCGATGGCGGTGTGGCTGCCGTCGTGGTCGACCGATCGGCTGCTGCGACGCGAACGGCGTGAGCGGGATGGCGTTGGCGGGGCGCCGCTGCTGCTGGTTCGAGCCGAGCGGCAGCGCCGGGTGGTGGCGCGGTGCTGTGCGCGGGCGGCGGAGGTTGGTGTTCGGCCCGGCATAGCGCTGACGCAGGCGCGGGCGCTGTTTGGAGGAAGCCCGCCTCGGGTGGAGGCGTTTGACGCCGCGGCGGATCGGGGCGGGCTGGTGCGACTGGCGGTGTGGGCGCAGCGGTTTGCGCCGATGGTCGCGGTCGATACGGCGAGCGATGAGCCGGACGGGCTCTTGCTGGATGTCAGCGGGTGTGCGCACCTGTTCGGGGGCGAGCGGGGGCTGGTGGAGCGGGTGGTGGACGGGCTGGCGCGGCTGGGGTTTGTCGCGCGGGCCGCGATTGCGCCGACGTTCGGGTGCGCGTGGGGCGTGGCCCGGTTTAGCGAAGCGGCGTGCGCGGTGGTCGAGAGCGGTCGTGGTGAGGTGGCGAGCGCGATGAGCGGGCTGCCGCTGGAGGCGCTGCGGATTGATGCGGCGGCGGCGGGGCAACTGCGCGAGGTGGGGATCGAGCGGGTTGGGCAGGTGCTGGACATGCCGCGGTCGGCGTTGCCGGCGCGGTTTGGGGATCAGGTGCTGCTTCGGCTGGATCAGGCGCTGGGGCAAGCGATGGAGGCGATCGCGCCGGTGCGTCCGTCGCCCCCGCCGGCGGTGGAGCGCGTCTTCGACGGGCCGACGGATCGGTTTGAGGCGGTCGAGTGTGCGCTGCGTGGGCTCTTGGGCGTGGTGTGTGCGCGGCTGGGTGTGCGGGAGTGCGGGGCGCGGCGGGTGGAGATCGAACTGGTGCGGTCGCACTTGGAGCCGGAGCGGTTTGAGATCGTGCTCGGGCGGCCCAGCCGCGATTTTAAGAAGTTGTGGACGCTGGCGCGCCCGAAGCTGGAGAAGGCGAACCTGGGATTCGGCGGGTTCGGGGTTGAGGCGGTGCGTGTGCGTGCGTCGGCGGTGGGGCGACTGCGGCATGAGCAGGCCGAGCACGTGGCGACGGGCGCGGGCGTGCGCGAGCGGGAGGTTCGGCGCGCGGGCGAGGAACTGGTCGACACGCTGGTGAACCGGCTGGGCGTGGAGCGTGTGCGGCGGGCGTGTTTGCGCGAGTCGCACGTGCCGGAGCGGGCGTGGGCGTGGACGGGTGTGGGTGATGAGGACGCGGTGGCGGCGGGCGTGACGGAGGCGGATCGCCCGACGGTGCTGCTGGAGCAGCCGGAGCCGGCCGAGGTCATCGCGCTGACGCCGGACGGGCCGGTGCACCGCGTGCGCTGGCGCGGGGTGGAGCACGGCGTGTCGGCGTGTGTCGGGCCGGAGCGGATCGGCGGGGAGTGGTGGCGCGTGGACGCGGCGTGGGGCGAGGCGCGGAGCGACGCGGACCGGGAGTACTACGCGGTCTGCCTGGATGAGACGGGCGTGTGGGTGTGGCTGGTGCGTCGTGCGGGCGGGGCGCGGTGGTTCGTGCACGGGGTGTGGAGTTAAGCGCGATGCCGGAGAACGACTTTGTCAAGGTTCGACCGCACCCGGCCAAGGCCGCCCGCGCCGGCGGCGCGGGGGCTGGCGCTTCGCACGAGGTGATGGGGAGCGAGTCGGGCGGCGTGGGGTATGTGGAGTTGTCGGTGACGAGCAACTTCACATTTCTGACGGGGGCGAGTCATCCGGAGGAACTGGTGCAGCGGGCGGCGGAACTGGGGCACCGGGCCGCGGCGATCACGGACACCAACACGCTGGCGGGGGTGGTGCGGGCGCACGTGGCGGCGAAGCAGGCGGGGCTGGCGCTGGTGGTCGGCTGCCGCGTGGTCGTGAGTGATGGACCGGCGGTGCTGGTGTACCCGACGGACCGGGCGGCGTACGGGCGGCTGTGCCGGATGCTGACGGTGGGCAAACGCCGCGCGCCCAAGGGGGAGTGCCATCTGACGCTGCACGACGTGGTGGAGCATGGCGGCGGGAAGGGCGGCGGGATGCTGGCGGTGATCGACCCGCCGCGGGTCTTGGACGAGCGGTGTGTGGAGACCATCGAGGGGCTAGCGCGGGCGTTCGACGACGATCGGCTGTCGGTGGCGTGCGCGTGCGGGTATCGCGGGGAGGACGGGGTGCGGCTGGAGCAACTGCGGGCGCTGTCGGCGCACACGCGCGTGCCGCTGGTCGCGTGCAACAACGTGCTGTACCACGGGCCGGAGCGGCGGGCGCTGCAGGACGTGCTGACGTGCGTGCGGCACGGGTGCACGATCGAGCAGGCCGGGTTCCGGCTCAACGTCAACGCGGAGCGGCATCTCAAGAGCGGGTGCGAGATGGCGCGGCTGATGCGGGCGTGCCCGGGCGCGGTGGAGCGGACGGTGACGATCGCTCAGCGGGCCGGGGCGTTCGGGCTGGATCAGCTCCGCTACGAGTATCCCGACGAGACCTGTCCGCCCGGGCAGACGCCCGCGGAGTATCTGCGCGCGTGCGTGCTGGCGGGCGCGGCGGCGCGGTACCCGGGCGGGATCCCGGGGAAGACGGCGGCGTCGATCGAGCACGAGCTGGCGCTGATCAACGAGCTGCGGTACGAGGCGTATTTCCTGACGTGCTACGACATCGTGCGGTTTGCGCGCTCGCGCGGGATTCTGTGCCAGGGGCGGGGCGGGGCGGCCAACTCCGCCGTGTGCTTCTGCCTGGGCATTACCGAGGTCGACCCGGCGACGCACAGCCTGCTGTTCGAGCGGTTCATCAGCCGCGAACGCAACGAGCCGCCGGACATCGACATCGACTTCGAGCACGAGCGGCGCGAGGAGGTGCTGCAGTACATCTACGGCAAGTACGGGCGCGAGCGGGCGGCGATGACGGCGGAGGTGATCAGTTATCGCGGGCGGAGTGCCGTGCGCGACGTGGGCAAGGCGATGGGCCTTTCCGAGGACACGATCGACGCGCTCGCGAAGAACCTGGACCGCTGGGGCGACGACGCGGACGAGCGGCGCGTGCGCGAGATCGGGCTCAGCCCGGACGACCCGACCGTGCGGCGTGTGATCGATCTGACGCGCGAACTGGCCGGGTTCCCGCGGCATCTGTCGCAGCACGTGGGCGGGATGGTGATGACGCGCGGGCCCTTGTGCGAACTGGTCCCCATCGAGAACGCGGCGATGGACGATCGCACCGTGATCGAGTGGGACAAGGACGACATCGACGCGATGGGCATGCTCAAGGTCGATTGCCTGGGGCTGGGCATGCTCACGTGCATCCGCAAGGCGCTGGCGCTCTTGGAGCAGACGGGCGTGACGGGTTCGGCGGGCAGGGCGATGACGATCGCGGATGTGGTGAACGCGGGCGGGGCGGACGGGAAGAGAGGAAGTGGGGGGGCGTCGGACGCGTCGGTGTACGAGATGATCTCGAAGGCCGACACGGTGGGCGTGTTCCAGATCGAGAGCCGGGCCCAGATGTCGATGCTGCCCCGGCTGAGGCCGGCGTGTTTTTACGACCTGGTGATCGAGGTCGCGATCGTGCGGCCCGGGCCGATCCAGGGCGGGATGGTGCACCCGTACCTGCGGCGACGGCAGGGGCTGGAGGCGGTGGAGTATCCCAAGCCGGAGGTGCGCGCGGTGCTGGAAAGGACGCTGGGCGTGCCGCTGTTCCAGGAGCAGGCGATGCAGCTCGCGATCGTGGCGGCGGGCTTCACGCCGGATCAGGCCGACGGGCTGCGCCGGTCGATGGCGGCGTGGAAGCGCAAGGGCAACGAGATCTACCGGTACGGGCAGCGGCTGATCGAGGGGATGCTCAAGAACGGGTACGAGCGCGCGTTCGCCGAGCGGTGCTTCGAGCAGATCAAGGGGTTCAGCGATTACGGCTTCCCGGAGAGCCACGCGGCGAGCTTCGCGATTTTGGTGTATGTGTCGGCGTGGCTGAAGAAGCACCACCCGGCGGCGTTCGCGGCGGCGCTGATCAACAGCCAGCCGATGGGGTTCTATCAGCCGGCGCAGATCGTGCGGGACGCTACGGAGCACGGGGTCGAGGTGCGCGCGGTCGACGTCAATCACAGTGATTGGGACTGCACGCTCGAGAGCGGGGCATCGGGCGCGTCCGCCGGCACGGGGCCCGCGCTGCGGCTCGGGATGCGGCTGGTGAGCGGGATGCCGGAACGCGACGCACGGCGGATCGCGGCGTGCGTGCGCGAGCGCGGGCGGTTTGCCAGCGTGGAAGCGCTGTGGCGGGCCAGCGGCGCGAGCGTGGGGGGGCTTCGCCGGCTGGCCCAGGGGGACGCGTTCGGCTCGATGGGGCTGGAGCGTCAGCAGGCGCTGTGGCAGATCAAGCCGCTGCGCGATGAGGAGCTGCCGCTGTTCGAGAAGGTGGAAGCGGTGGAGGAGGCGGGGCTGGATCGCCTGCCGACGCCGGATGCGTTCAGTACCGTGCTGAACGATTACGGGTCGGTCGGGTTGTCGCTCAAGGCGCATCCGATCGCGTTCTTGCGCGAGCACCTGACGGAGCGGAAGGTGATCACCACGGCGGAACTGCGCGACCAGCGCCGGTGCCCGTCCGGGCGGCGGGTGTCGGTGGCGGGGCTGGTGCTGTGCCGCCAGCGCCCGGGCACCGCCTCGGGCGTCACGTTCGTCACCGTGGAAGATGAAACCGGGATCGCCAACCTGATCGTGTGGCGCGATACCTACGAGCAGTACCGCTCGGCGGTGCGGCTAAGCACCGTGCTGCTGGTGCACGGGACGGTGGAGCGGCAGGGGGAGGTGATCCACGTGCACGCCAAGAGCCTGGAGCGACTGGACGACCAGGTCCCGGCGATCGCTTCGGTGTCGCGGGACTTCCACTGAAACGGGGATTCGGCGGTCGGAATCAGCGGATAGGACGATGCGGAATGCGGGGTGGGTCTGGGGGCGGATCAGGCGGGGCGGGTGGCGGACCGATCAGAAACCGGGGTGTGGGCGTAATACCATTGGCTTGTCCGCACGGACGCCGCACGAGCCGGGGAGCCGGGCGTGCACGCAAGGAGTTGAACCCATGGCGGAAGCGATTGCTACGCAGCCGACGATCGTTCTGAGTGAGACCGCGGCCCGCGAGATCCGGTCGATCATTCAGCAGCAGGAACTGGACGGGGACAAGATCCGTCTGCGGGTGGGCGTGAAGGGCGGCGGGTGCTCGGGCTTCTCGTACCTGCTGGACCTGACCGAGGCGCAGAAGGACACCGACGAGGTGTTCGAGCAGCACGGGATCAAGGTCATCATCGATCCCAAGAGCCTGCTGTATCTCAGCGGGACGACGATCGACTTCAAGGACGAGATCATGGGGCGCGGGTTCGTGTTCAACAACCCGAACGCGACCAGCACGTGCGGGTGCGGGTCGAGCTTCTCGGCCTGATCGCGGCTCGCCGGCGCCGTCCGCGATCATCCCGTATCGGGGGGATGGCGTGCGGCGTGGCCGGGGCGCGGGGGACGTGGTTCATGCAGAGCGTGACGAGCCCGCCGACCGTAGGGTCGGCGGGCGATCGCGCTGGCAGGCGCCACGAGCGCGGGCCACAAGCGGGCGCGGGCGGGGACCGATGAACGCGGCTCGCACCCCCGGCTTTGCCTCGCCTCCCGCCCCCCAGGTCGGGGGTTGGCAGGGCGGGTGATTGGGCGGTCCACGTTGGCGGCGTTTATCGGTCGTCGGCGTAGACTGCGGGGTCGTCAGAACGTGGGGTTCTGGGACGTGCGCCGGGCGGTGCCGGCGCGTACGGACGAGGAGGACGGCATGTCTCAGGCGTCGATGCCCCTTGGAACCACGCAGGGCTATGCGCCGCCGAGCGTGACGCAGTTCTCGGTGTTCCTGGACAATCGCGTCGGGAAGCTGCACGAACTGCTGCGCGTGTTCGAGCATTCGGCGGTCCATCTGTGCGCCATCAGCGTGCACGACGCCAGCGACCACGCGGTGGTGCGGCTGGTGACCAACAACGCGCACGAGACGCGGCAGGTGCTGCAGCGCCACCAGATGCCCTTCAGCGAGGTGCAGTTGCTGGTGGTCGAACTGGGGCGGCAGCATTCGATGGAGCGGATGTGTTTGTACCTGCTCGGGGCCGAGCTCAACATCCGGTTCGCGTACCCCTTGATGGAGTGTCCGACGCACACGCCGACGATCGCGGTCGCGGTCGATGACGTGACGCTGGCGGGGCAGATTCTGCGGCGGAAGGAGTTCCGGCTGCTGGGCGAAGAGGACCTGTGCAAGCCGCTGGTGTGAGGGGTTTGGACGAGTTGCGGGCCGGGGGCGAACCTGCGACAATCCGCGCATGGGCGAACGCAACGACCCGGTGCTGGTGATCGTCGATGGGGGCTTGGCGGGACTGGCCGCGGCGTGGGCGGCGGGCGTGGTGAGCGGGGGGAGTGCGAATAGTCCGGGCGGACCCGCGGCGTCGGTGTGCTGGATGCCGCAGGACGAGCGGCCGGCCCGCGCGATGCGCGAAAAGGCGGCCCAGCGGCAGGCGCAGATGTGCGGGATGAGCGGGCTGATCCTCGCCAGCGCGATGGGGATGGACCCGGCGCTCTTGGTCGGCGAGGACCGAGGCGAGGCGGTGCGCGTCGCGGCGGGGGCGAGCGTGAGCGCGATGCTGCTGTCGGCGTGCGCGCAGGCGATGACGCTCGGCATCGGGCGGGTCATCTGGCCGCTGCATCAGGGCGGCGTCGGCGCGGGCGGGCCGATCGAGAGCGCTGAGATCGACCTGGAGTGGATGAGCGAGATGACCGACCGGGCCCTGCTGGCGGGGCAGCTCGCGTCGGTGGACGTGGCGCGGGTGCGGCGGGACGGGCGCGGTGGCGCGGGTAGTGGATCGGTGGGGATGGTGCGCGTGGAGACGCCGTACGCGGATTTCAGCGATGCGGAGTTGCTGGATCTGGCGCTGGATCTGGATGTGCCGCTGGGGGCGGCGTGGTGGTGCGAGCGCGAGGGCGAGGGTGAAGGGGAGGGGAGGGGCACGCCGTGCGGCGGGTGCGGGGCGTGCGAGCAGTGGCGCGCGGCGCTGGGAGTCGTGGACCCGCAGAGCCTGCTGGATGCGCAGCGGTTGTTTGGTGGGCTGGCGAGGACGTGAGGGGTGCGGGGGGGCGGGAAGCGGGAAGCGGGAAGCGGGAAGCGGCGGTGTGCTCCGCCGTCACTCTGTCACTTTGCCACTCCGCCACTCCGCCACTTCCGGCTCACCATTCACGCATACCCAAGATTGTCGAGATCATCTTCGTCGAGGCCGAAGTGGTGGCCGAGTTCGTGGAGGAGGGTGATGCGGATCTCTTCGTAGAGGTGGTCGTCGGCGTTGGGGTCGTCGAAGCCGCCGGCGAGGTCCGCGATGCCGCGGCGGAAGAGGTGGATCTGCTCGGGGCTGCCTTGCCCGGCGAGGGAGCCCCAGCCGGCGGGGTCTTCGATGGAGCGGTCGGTGAGGCCGATGCCGGTGTGGAGGCCGCAGAGGTCCAGGCCATGCTCGTCGGGGGCGATGACGCCGTCGGCTTTGAGCGAGCGGATCATGTCGGGCGTGGGCTCGTCGAGAACGATGACGGGGACTTCTTCGATGAGATCGCGGATGCGCTCGGGGAGCGTGTCGAGGACGTCTTCGAGGAGTTGATCGAAGCGGGCCCGCTGGGCGCGGGTGAGCGTCGGCGGGATCGGGGCCGGGCCGTCGTCGTGCTCGTCGGCGGGGGTTGAGGAGTCGGGCGGAACGGGCGGGTCGGGGTTCACGCCTTGGGCTCCGTCGCGGCGGTGGTGGGCGGCTGCGCGGGCGGGGTTGGGCGGAGCGTGGAGAGTTCGGCGGACGGGGCGTCGAGGATGCGCTCGATGCGGGAGCGTGGGCGCGGGGCGCCGTGCGTGAGGACCTGGCGGAGGGTCGGGCGCGGCGCGAGGATGGCCTGGGCGATGCGGGCCGAGTCGAGCATGGAGCCGAGCAGGCCGATGGTGACGAGGAGTGCGCCGATGGCGAGGAGCATGACGCCGATGCCGCGGGCGGCTTCGGCGAGGACGGCGGGAGAGTCGGGCGCGAGGCGGAGGATGATGGCGCCGAGCGCGGCGACCATGCTGGCGCCGGCGACGGCGTAGAGGGTTTGCCGATCGACCTTGCCGGTGCGGAGGACGAGGCTGCGGGCGACGAGCAGGCGGGCCATGGGGCGCTGGGCGAAGATGATGGCGCCGATGAGCAGCGCGGAGAAGGCGGCGAGTTCGAGCCCGCCGGCGGGGGCGTGCAAGGGGCCGCGGGGCGTGGCGTAGCGCTGGGCTTCCCAGACAGACCAGATGAGCGGGATGTAGAGAAGGACGGCGCCGGCGGCGGCGGCGGACATCCAGGGCTTGATGCGGGCGTGCGGGCGGACGAGGGCGAGCCCGCCGAGCGCGGAGATGATGAGCCCGATGATGAGGCCCAGCGTGACGTTGGGTCGCGGCTGGACGCGGATGCCGAGAAGTGAGGCGAGGTCGGTGACCTGCGGGAGCCACGCGAGGAGTGCGGCGCCGGCGGCGCCGGCGTTCCAGGCGACGACGCCGAGGGCGACGAGGCGCGGGAAGCGGATGGGCTGGAGCTCGCTGGCGCGGGGGTCGATGACGGCGAGGATGGTGGCGCGAACGTTGGTGCCGCACTCGGGGCACATGGCGCGGATGGAGAGCCCGCGGAGGTTGTACGCGCAGACGATGCAGGGGAGGTCGCCGCCGAGTTCGCGCTCGAGGGGGTTGAGGGAGAGCTTGCCGGAGGCGGTGGGGTGCGCGACGGGGGCGGCGTGCTGGGGGGGATCGGCGGGGGAATGTGAGCGTGGTGCGCGCGGATCGGACATGCGACAGCCGAGGGCGGCGCGACGATGCGGGCGGCCTCGGAACCTCCTGGTGAGGGGGATTGTAAGAGGTGCGGGCCCGGGCGGCGCGGCGGGCGGGCGCGCCGAGGCCGGGCGCGATTCGCCTGAATAGCGGACCGGGTGCGGGTCGGCCTCGGTGCGGTCCGTATAGTGAGCGGGATGGGCGGCGGGGCTCAAGCGAATCGCACATGACGTCACTGATCGACCGGCTGCGGGCGAACATTTCCGGGGTGTATCTGGGCAACCCGCGGGCGGTGGATCAGGTGATCTGCTGCGTGCTGGCGCGTGGGCATGTGCTGATCGAGGATGTGCCGGGGGTGGGGAAGACGGTGCTGGCGACGGCGCTGGCGCGGTCTTTGGACTGCACGTTCAGCCGGGTGCAGTTGACGCCGGACCTTTTGCCGAGCGACATTTTGGGGATCAGCGTGCTGATCCGGCATGGGGAGAACGGGAGCAACGGGCACGGGGGCGCGGGTGGGGGGGTTGGATCGGGGTTTGGGTCGGGGTTTGGGTCGGGGTTTGAGTTCAAGCGTGGGCCGATCTTTGCGAACATCGTGCTGGCGGACGAGATCAACCGGACGCCGCCGCGGACGCAGACGGCGCTGCTGGAGGCGATGAGCGAAGCGACGGTGACGGTGGACGGGCGGACGTACCCGCTGGAGCAGCCGTTCACACTGATCGCGACGCAGAATCCGTACGACTTTGAGGGGACGTACCCCTTGCCGGAGAACCAGCTGGACCGGTTCCTGATGCGGATCCACCTGGGGTATCCGTCGGCGGCGGACGAGTCGCGCGTGTTGGCGACGCGGCCGAGCGAGGGGGCGCTGGCGCAGCTCAAGCCGGTGCTGCGGTCGTCGGACGTGCTGGAACTGCAGAAGCGTGCGGACGACGTGCACCTGGACAAGGCGCTGGTGGACTACATCGTGGCGTTCGCGGGGGCGACGCGGCAGCACGGGGAGCTGCGGGTGGGGCTGTCGCCGCGTGGCGCGCTGGCGCTGGCGCAGGCGGCGCGGGCGACGGCGATATTGAACGGGCGGGACTATGTGGTGCCGGAGGATGTGATGGACAACATCTTGCCGGTGTGTGCGCACCGGGTGGTGCCGCGGTCGATGCGGATGGTGGCGAGCCGTCCGGGCGGGCTGGGCGGGGGCGGGGAGGAGTACCCGCCGAACTCGGCGCAGGGGATCTTGGTGAGTGTGAAGAGGATGCTCAAAGCGCCGGTGTGAGGGGAGCAGGGGCGAGAGGTGAGGGGCTAGAGGCGAGGGGGAGGAGAAGGAGGCGGTGATGGCGCGGCTGGTGAAGTTGACGAAGACGGGGCCGATCAAGATCGAGCCGACGGACAAGCCGGTGTGGGTGTGCGCGTGCGGGCTGAGCCAGAACTTTCCGTTCTGCGACGGGGCGCACAAGGGGTGCGTCGCGAGCGAGCCGGAGGCGGGCGCGGTGTACGTGTATGACGATGAGCGGAAGCGGGTGGTGGAGGTGAGGCGGGATGGGGCGGCGGCGCACTAAGCGGCTTGCGATTCACGCGGTGATCAGCCGCTCGGCGAGTTCGATCGGGTGCAGGGCGCGGACGTGGGCGGCGTCGTGCAGTTGGTGGCGGCAGGACGTGCCGGGGGCGGTGACGATGGTGTCGGGCTTGGCGGCCTGCGCGGCGCGGACGGCGGGGAGCAGCGCCAGTTCGGCGATTTTGTTGGAGACGTCGAAGCGGTGCTCGGCGTAGCCGAACGAGCCGGCCATGCCGCAGCAGCCGGTGTCGAGCACCTTGAGGCGATCGCCCAGCAGGCGGCGGAGCAGACGCGCGGAGGTCTCGGCGCCCCAGAGGGCTTTCTGATGACAGTGCGCGTGCAGGAGGACCTGCGCCGGCAGGTCGGGCGTCAGGCGCGGCGGGGTCGGGTGCTGATCCCAGAAGCGGTCGACGAAATCTTCGACCAGCATGGCCTTGGCGGCGAGCGCCTGGCGGAGTGGGAGCGGCGAGCGGCACTTGAGGTTCAGCCAGTCGTCGGTGATGGCGCTGAGGCACGAGGGCTCGACGACGAGGATGGCTTTGACGGACGGGTCGGTGATTGCCGGGGCGAGACGCTCGACGGTGGCGTCGATGGTGTCGATGGCCTGGGCGAGCATGCCGACGGAGATCATCGAGCGGGCGCAGCAGCCGGCGTCGGGCAGGTCGATGTGGTAGCCGAGACGCGCGAGCAGGCGCGCGGCGGAGACGCCGATGTCGGACTCGTTGTAGGTGGTGAAGCAGTCGGCGAAGAGGAGGACGCGGGGCGGAGATTGAACGCGAAGGCTCGAAGGGCTCGAAGGGGAGGTGGGGGAGGCCGGCGAGGCGGCGGACGTCCATTCGTTTTTGCGGCGGAAGAGGGGCTTGGTGAAGCGTGGGAGTGAGCGGCGCGGGTGGATGTGCATCGCGCGGTTGATGAGGGCGCGGGCGGGGCGGGTGCTGTTGAACCAGTTGGCCAGGTCCGGGGCGATAGCGCCGGCGCGGTTGAGCACGCGGACGTAGCCGGTGGCGAGCGCGTGGAGCGGGATGCGGGTGGTGCGGTAGCGCTGCGCGGTGTACTCGGCCTTGAGGCGGGCGATGTCGACGTTCGAGGGGCACTCGGACTTGCAGGCCTTGCAGGAGAGGCAGAGGTCGAGCGTTTCGATGGTGCCGGGGTCGGCCCAGTTGGGCTGAGCGGCGTTGAAGCCGGCGGCGGGGTTGAACTGCCCGGTGATGGCGAGGCGCAGGGCGTTGCCCCGGCCGCGGGTGGAGTGACGCTCGTCGAGCGTGGCGTGATAGGACGGGCACATGGTGCCGGAGCGTTTGCGGCAGACGCCGGCGCCGTTGCACTGCTCGACGGCGTGCCCGAAACCGTGGGCGTCGGCGTAGTTGAAGTAGGTGAGGGGCGAGAGATCGGGCGCGGGGGCGGGGGGCGGCGCGGCGGGCGAGGGTGTTGGTGGCTGGTCGTGCGTGAGGTCGGCGGTGTTTGGTCCGTTCTGGTAGTCGATGCGGAGAGACTGGGCGATGGAGTCGATGGGGCCGGCGGCGACGATGTTGCCGGGGTTGAGGAGGTGGTGCGGGTCGAAGAGGGCTTTGACCTGGCGGAAGGCGGCGATGAGTTCGGGGCCGAAGAAGCGCTCGAGCAGGGGCCCGCGGACGCGGCCGTCGCCGTGCTCGCCGGACATGATGCCGCCGCAGTCGCGGGCGAGGTCGGCGACTTCGACGGCGATGGCCTTCATGCGCTCGCGGTCGTCCGGGTCGTGGAGGTCGATCATCGGGCGGACGTGGAGGACGCCGACGGAGGCGTGGGCCCAGTAGGCGGCCTTCGTGCCGTGGCGGGCGACGATCTCCTTGAAGCGGCGGACGAACTCGCCCAGGCGTTCGACGGGGACGGCGTTGTCTTCGACGAAGGTGATGGGCTTGCGGTTGCCGCCAAGACCGTGGAGCAGCGGCTCGCCGGCTTTGCGGAGGAGCCAGAGCTTGTTCATCGAGGGCGCGTCGGTGTAGGCGACGGCGGGGGCGGCGCCGACGGCGCGGCGGAGGGCGGCGAAGCGGTCGTCGAGTTCCTGCTGGCCGGAGAAGGCGAAGTACTCGACGTAGTGCAACGCGTTGGGATCAACGCCGGCGACCTTGGGGCAGAGTTCGAGGTAGCGGCGGCACTCGGCGTTGCCGCGGGCCGCTTCGAGGACGACGTCGTCGAGCAGTTCGACGGCGGAAGGGTTGGTTTCGAGGATGGCGGGGACGGCGTTGATGGCGTCTTCGACGGAGTCGAACGCGACTACGGCGAGGCCCTTGGCCTTGGGCGTGGGCCTGAGCGCGAGCGTGGCGCCGAGGGTGACGGCGAGCGTGCCTTCCGAGCCGCACAGGAGTTTGGAGAGATCGAGCGTGTCGGCGGTGGCGCCGGCGTCGATCTGATCGAGGATCATGTCGAGCGCATAGCCGGCGTTGCGGCGGATGGTGCGCGGGAAGCGCTGGCGGATGAGCGCTCGGTGGGCGGTGACGATGTCGATGACGCCCTGGGCGAGGCGGCGGGCGGTGGGGTTGGTGGCGCCGGCGCCGGGCGCGAAGGTGAGGCGCTCGCCGGTGACGAGGGCGGCGTCGATGGAGACGAGGTTCTCGCTGGTGCGCCCGTACATGACGGAGCGGGCCCCGGCGGCGTTGTTGCCGATGGCCCCGCCGATGGCGCACTGGCGGGTGGTCGCGGGGTCGGGCGCGAAGAACAGGCCGCGGCCCAGCGGGTGCTTGGTCAGGTGGTCGTTGAGTTCGTCGATGCCGACGCCGGCCTCGGCGTAGACGGTGCGGGCGTCGGCGTTGATGTCGCGGACGGCGCGGCAGGCGCCGGTGAGGTCGAGCACGACGGCGCGGTTGGTGCATTGACCGGCGAGGCTGGTGCCCCCGCCGCGGGGAAGGAGCGGGATCTTGCGTCGCCCGGCGAAGGCGACCAGGCGGGCGGCGTCGTCGGTAGAAGAGGGGACGACGACGCCGAGCGGCTCGACCTGATAGAGCGACGCGTCGGTCGCGTACAGCAGGCGGTCATGGCGGGAGAAGCGGACCTGGTTCGGCGGCGGGAGGAGATCGCGCAGCGACTGCTCGAGCGCGGCGTCGCCGGGCGGAACGGTCGAGGGCGGGGCGGTGTGGACGTTGTTGAGGACGGTGAGTTGCAGCATGGGGGAAGGTCGGTGAGCGATGGTAGTGGGATGTTCGGCCGGGGTGGGGCGGTGGGTTCACCGGCGGAGGATCCGGCGGCGGGGAAAAACGGAGAAGAACTGTGTTGGGACGTGGGACGGGCGGGCGGGGGCGGCCATGGGATGGTGGAATGGGCGATGTGTGGCCGCGCGGACCGGCGCGGGTCGATGGTGTACGTCGGCCGGTGGGGATGCGCAGCGGACGGGGGCTGGGTGCCTGGGTGGTTTTGAGGAAAGGGCGGCGGATGAAGCGGATCAGCGCGCGGACGTGTGGCGGGATGGAACGGGGTGCGGCGGTGCTGGTGCTGTGCGCGGGGCTCGCGATCGGCGTGCTGGGCGGGGCGCGGGCGGCGCTGGGCCAGGAAACGGTGGCAAGCGGGGCGGGCGAGCCGGCGGCGGCGCGGGGCGGGGCGCCGCGCGTGGACCCGG
The DNA here is from genome assembly GCA_964615765.1 of uncultured Phycisphaeraceae bacterium. Lineage (GTDB taxonomy): Bacteria > Planctomycetota > Phycisphaerae > Phycisphaerales > UBA1924 > CAZTQN01. Next base: position 107,623 of record CAZTQN010000003.1, on the reverse strand, counting down.
GCGATGTGCCGATTCGGCGGATCACGCTGTACCGCTCGGGCGTTGGCTACTTCGAGCGGCGCGGCGCGATCGACGGCTCGGGCGAACTGCAACTGCGCTACAGCACGGAGCAGATCAACGACATTCTCAAGTCGATGGTGCTGCTGGACCTGGGCGGCGGACGGATCGAGTCGGTGTCGTACGGGTCCAAGGAGCCCTTGAGCAAGCGGCTGGCGTCGTTCGGGATTGACATCTCGGACAACCCGTCGGCGGGCGAGATTCTGCAGCGCCTGCGTGGGACGGCGGTGTCGCTGACGACGCCGGACGGGCCGGTGGCGGGCACGATCATGAATGTGGAGCAGCGCGCGACGGTGATCCCGGGGAGCGGGAGCACGCCGGCGACGGTGACGAACCTGCCGTGGATCAACGTGGTGACGGAGAAGGGCGTGCGCTCGGTGAACCTGACGACGGTGTCGGGGTTCGAGATCCTGGACGGGGCGCTGGCGGAAGAGCTGAACAAGGCGCTGTCGGCGCTGGCGGAGTATCGGGCCGACCGGACCAAGACGGTGGACCTGCGGTTCACGGGAACGGGGCGGCGGGAGGTGATGGTCGGGTACGTGCACGAGATGCCGGTGTGGAAGACGTCGTACCGGCTGGTGTTGCCGGAGGTGGACGCGGAGGAGGGGACCGGCGGCGCGGACCAGCCCAAGGGCATGATGATGCTGCAGGGCTGGGCGATCGTGGAGAACACGACGGACCAGGACTGGAACAACGTGCGGCTGGGGCTGGTGAGCGGGCGGCCGGTGAGTTTCCAGATGGACTTGTACGAGCCGCTGTACTCGTCGCGGCCCATGGTGCCGGTGCCGACGATTCCCGGTGTGGCGCCGCGGATTTTTGGGCTGGGGATCGATACGGAGGAGTTGGCGGAGCGGCTGGCGGCGGGGCGGTCGGAGGAGGGGATTTTGTCGAACAGCATGCAGTCGCAGCGGATCAGGGGGAGCACCGCGGCGCCACCGCCGGCGGCCGCCGCTCGCGCTGATGCCGCGCTGGCAGAAGGCATGGCGTACGGCGGGTTCCAGACCAAGAGGACACTGACGGCCGACGACTTCGCGCGGTACTCGGCGCAAGCCGCGGCGACCGCGGGAAGCGTGGGCGAGGTGTTCCAGTTCCAGGTCGACGCGCCGGTGAGCATCGAGCGGCAGCGGTCGGCGATGATCCCGATCCTGACGGCGAGCGTGCCCGGGCGGCGCGTCAGCATCTTCAACAAGAGTGATGGGTCGGGGTACCCGATGCGCGGCGTGGAGATCGTCAACGACTCGGCGTCGCAGCTTCTGCCCGGGCCGATCAGCGTGTTCGACGGATCGGCGTACGCGGGCGACGCGCAGATCGGGCAGATCCCCAAGGGTGACAAGCGGTTCCTCGCGTACGCGCTTGACCTGGACGTGCCGGTGAACGTGAAGGAAGATCAGTCCGCGAGCGTGATGCGGCTGACGATCGTCGACGGGTTCGTGCGTCAGCAGGTGAAGGATCGGCGGACGTCGGCGTACGAAGTGTCCAACCGTGACAAGACGCGCGGGCGGACGGTGGTGCTCGAGCACGCGAAGATCCCGGGGTTCGAACTTGTGGACACGGACAAGCCGGGCGAGCAGACGCCGGACCTGTACCGGTTCACGGTGCCGCTGACGCCGGGCAAGACGGGGACGTTCACCGTCACGATGGAGCAGGTGCGGTTCGACAGCTTGCAGGTGGTGGGGTTCGATCTGACGACGGCCATCGCGTATCACAAGAACGGGAAGATGTCAGCCGCGGTGCTGGAGGCGTTCAAGGCGGTGGCGGCGAAGCAGGCGGCGATCAACGAGGCCCAGCGCGATGTGGACCGTGCCGTGGCGCGGATGAGCGAGATCGACCGGGAGCAGGCCCGCATTCGGCAGAACATGGGCACGATCGACCGGGCCTCGAAGCTGTACGCAGACTACATGAGCGAACTGGCGCAGCAGGAGGGGCAGTTGAAGGAGCTGCGTTCGGCGCGCGACGCGGCTCAGGCGAAGAAGGACCAACTGGCCGCCGAGTTCAACGAGTTCCTGCGGACGCTGAACGTGGAGTGAGCGCGGACGGGGCGGGGGAGGGGGGTGGGGGGTCGGGCGCGAGAATCGCGATACGCTGGGCGTATGGAGACGGGCAGCGTGCTGCGCGAGGACGGGCTGATGAACGGGCGGCCGGGCTGGTCGTGGCGGTCGACCGGGCTGGCGGTGATGCTGGCGGCGCTGGTGGTGGGTGCGTTTTTCCCGGCGCTGGTGGCGGACTTCGTGTCGTTCGATGACCCGAAGTTCGTGACGGAGAACGCGCGGATCCGCGCGCTGTCGGGCGACAACCTGTGGTGGATGCTGACGGAGAACTCGGGCGGGCACTGGCACCCGCTGACGTGGCTGTCGTGGGCGATCGACTATCGGATTGCGGGCGGGCTCAAGCCGCTGGTGTTTCATGTGACGAACGTCGGGCTGCACGCGATCAACGCGGTGCTGGTGTTCGCGATCGCGCGGTGGGTGCTGTGGATGGCGTGGGTGCGGTCGGGCGGTGGGGCGCTGGATGAGGAGCGAGCGGAGTTTTCGGGGCTGCATGGGAGGGGGCTTGAGACGGAGGCAGCAACCCACCCCCAACCCCCTCCCTCAGGGAGGGGGCTTCAGAGCGGAGCGAATCATCACCAACTCGCTGCTTCTGGGCGGGGGCTGAGCGCGGTTGGGTTGGAGGTGGCGGCGTTCTTCGCCGCAGCGCTGTTTGCGGTGCATCCGCTGCGCGTCGAGTCGGTCGCGTGGGTGACGGAGCGGCGCGATGTGCTGAGCGCGGTGTTTTTGCTCGGGGCGGTGCTGGCATACGGGCGGTCGGTGCGGGCAGGGCAAGTCGCGGTGGCGTCGTGGGCGTGGACGGCGGCGACGTGCGGGCTGCTCGCGCTCTCGCTCATGGCCAAGGCGTGGGGGATGAGTTTCTTTGTGATCGCGCTGATTCTGGATTGGTACCCGCTGGGGCGCCTGCCGCGGTCGGTGATGGGGTGGTGGTCGAGGGATGTGCTGCGGGTGGTGGTGCAGAAGACGCCGCTGGTGGTGCTGGGGGTTGGGGCGGCTGCGCTGGCGGCGTGGGCGCAGCGGTCGGCGCTGGCGACCAAGACGCTGGACGAGTGGGGCGTGATGGAGCGGGCGGTGCAGGTGGTGTACGGGCTGTGGTTTTACACGTTCAAGACGGTGGCGCCGACGGACTTGTGCGTGATGTACGAGTTGCCGATCCCGCTTGAGCCCGGGCAGCCGCGGTTTGTGTGGGCGTATTTGGGTGTGGCGATCAGCGCGGCGGTGGTGATTGCGCTATGGCGCCGGTGGGCCGGGCTGGTGGCGGCGGCGGCGGTGTACGGCGTGATGCTCGCGCCGGTGCTGGGCATCCTGCAGAGCGGCGAGCAGTTTGTCGCCGACAGGTACTCGTATCTGGCGTGCATCCCGATGGGGATGGTGCTTGCGTGGGGCGCGGTGGAACTGTGGCGGCGGAAGGCGGAGGTTTCGGCCGGGCTGCTGGGCGTGGTCGGCGGGGTGGTGGTTGTGGTGCTGGGGCTCTTGACGTTTGCGCAGAGCACGACGTGGCAGAACGGGCTGACGCTGTGGGAGCAGGCGTACCGCGTAAGCCCGACGCCGCTGGTGCGGCTGAACTATGGGCAGGAGTTGTACAACGTCGATCGCAAGGAGGAGTCGGTGGCGGTGCTGGAGGCGCTGGTCGCCGACGCGCCGGGCGAGGGGCGGGCGTGGTTTCTGCTCGCGGAGCATTACCGCGATGTCGGGCAGATCGCCAAGGCGGAGACGGCGTTTCGGCGTGCGGGCGAGACCATGCCGCAGGCGTACATGGCGCACGTGAACCTTGGGTATTTGCTGCTGGGGCAGCGCGGGCGGGAGGCGGAGGCGATCACGAGTTTGCGGGCGGCGGTGGCGGACGTGGAGAAGGGCGGGCGGCGCGTGCTGCACCCGGGGGCGTACATGGCGCTCGGTGATGGGCTGCGGCGGACAGGCGACGTTGATGGCGCAAGGGCCGCGTTCGGCAAGGCGCTTGAATACGACGAGACGCGGGCGATGGCGGAGAAGGAACTGAGGCGGCTGGGGAAGTAAGCCGCGCTGCGATAGACGGAGGACGAACATGCCGAGTCCGAATGCGCCGGTGGCGCCGATGGATCCCCCGCAGCAGCCCGGGCCGCGACTGCGCGGGAAGGTGTGCGTGATTACCGGCGCGGCCCGCGGGATCGGCGCGGCGTGCGCGCGGCTGTTCCACACGCACGGGGCCGAGGTGTGGCTGACGGATATCGACGATGCGTCGGACGAGGCGGCACGCCTGAACGCGGACGGGCAGGGGCGGGCCCACGCGGCCCGGCTGGACGTGCGCTCCAAGGAGGCGTGGGCGGCGGTGATGGAGCGCGTCCGCGCGGCGGGGCGCGGGCTGCACGTGGTGGTGAACAACGCCGGGATCATCGGCGACTTCTCGCGGCCGCAGGATGTCGAGCATGTCGGGCTGGAGGACTGGCGCGACGTGCACGCGACAAATGTTGAGGGTGTTGTGCTCGGGTGTGCCGCGGCGATCGAGGCGATGAAGCCCGGCGGGTGGAGCGGGCGCGGCGGGTCGATCGTCAACGTGTCGTCACGCTCGGGCGTGGTGGGGATTCCGACGGCGGCGGCGTACGCGTCGAGCAAGGCGGCGGTGAGGAACCACACCAAGTCGGTGGCGCTGTGGTGTGGTCAGCGGGATTACGGGATTCGGTGCAATGTCATCCTGCCGGCGACGGTGATCACGCCGCTCTGGGACGTCTGGCTTGGCGAGGGCGAGGCGCGGGCGCACGCGATCGCGGAGTTGGAGAGCGAGGTGCCGCTGGGGCGCGTGGGGGTGCCGATGGACGTGGCGTACGCGGCCCTGTTCCTGGCCAGCGATGAGTCGACGTACATGACGGGGGCGGAACTCACGCTTGACGGCGGGATCCTGGCCGGGTCGAGCGCGGCGCCGAAGAAGCGGTGAAGAAGGGTCAGGGGCGCGGAGCCGGCTGCGATGCCGGCTTTGGCGCGGGCTTGGGCGTGGGTGTGGGCGCGGGTTTGGATGCGGGTTTGGTGGGCGCGGGTTTGGGCGGCGGGGCGGTCGCCGCGGCGAAGGCGGCGGCGCGGGTGCTGTCGGTCATCGCGTCCCAGATCGATGCGCACCAGTTGCAGCAGAAGCCGACGGTGGTGTCTTTGTGGCGGCGGGTGAGCGGCTCGAGCGCGTGGTTGGACCCGCCGACGGGCTTCGCGTCGATCGGGCACCGCGCGTTGCGCACGCGCACGCGGCGCAGGTGGGCGAACTCGTCAACGCTCGGCCCGGCGAGCAGCGCGGCGGGCGGTTCGGACGATGGTGCAGATGGCCCAGCCACGGGCTCCGCGGCGGTGGTGACGGGCGCTTCGACTGCTGCGGCGGCGGAGTGGTTGTGCGCCCGATGGCAGCCGGCAATCAGCCCGCTGAGCGCTGCGAGCGTGCACGCGCCGATGCGGACGTTGCGGGCGTACCGCCCCCGGGTGAAATGCACATGAGGAACGCCCGAGGAGGAGGAAAAACCTGTCGGTTGTCGCGAAGCGTGCGGCGAAGCACGAGGGCTGTGGTAGTCTGTGTGCACCAGCACGAGATATGGGGCCGCGAGGCCGTGGTTGCAGGGTTGGGCGGCGGGTGAAGACGGGCAGGGACGGAGTGAAGCCATGATGAACGGATTCCCGGCGTACGCCTCGGACTTCTACATCAATCAGCGGGTCAACCTGAAAATGGACCTGCCGCTGAAACGGGACACGGTGCTGTCGCTGTTCGATCGTGTTCGCAAGCAGATGCCCGGCATGGATCGTCTGCGGCGGTATGACCACGAGCTGGCGCTGGAGACGCGGGGGGAGTCGGCGAGTGCGGGGGCGAGCGCCGTGGCGCCGGCCCTGACGGGGTCGGGCAGCCCGTGCCAGAACTGGCTCGCCGTGCGCCGGACCAGCGTCCGCTCGGGGACGGTGAATCCCAACGACGATACGGAAGGGTACGCGCTGCACCGGCTGGTTCTGGAGACGGCGCCGTGCTTCCTGGACATCAGTGCGCTGGATGTCGATCACGTGGAACTGCTGTTCGGCTTCGATCTGCCGGCGTCGGGCAATCATGACGCGATCGTGTTCAACGCGCTCTTGGGCGATTCGCCGCTCGCGAGCCTGATCAGCGAGCAGGCGGTCAAGGATGGGTGGCGGTCGCCGGCGGTGCCGCTGGACTTCCAGCCGCTGATCGGGCTGGGGCTGAGCGAGGGGCTCGACCTGCAGGCGCACGTGGAGGTGAAGACGCGGACGAGCGCGCGGCAGGTGCGGACGGGGCAGTACGGCGACGAGCCGATCAGCCTGTATCTGATCGTGCGGAAGTACGGGCCGTTCGGTGATGTGCGGGAGTTGCCGGGCGTGCTGAAGGAGTTGTCGGAGGCGGCGGAGCATCTGACGGCGACGTGCGTGGCGCCGCGGCTCTTGACGCCGATCCGCGACGCGATCGTGGCCGGCGGGTGAGGTGGGGCGAGGGGCGGTGCGGGAATAGAGTGTGTGCGTGAGCGTCTTCGAAGTGCTTGCGCAAGGAACGCGGTCGAACGGGGCGGTGGGGGAGATTCTCCCGCTGGTGGGCGTGGGGCTGGTGATCGCGCTGATCGGCGGCGCGGTGGCGGTGCGGCTGCGGCGGAAGGCGATCGAGGGAGGGCGGGCGGATGAAGCCGGGACGATGGAACAGATCCGCGCGATGGCGGCGCGCGGGGAGATCAGCGGCGCGGAGTTCGAGGCGATCCGCCGGACGATGGCGCACGCCGCGGCGCGGCGGATGGACCTGAAGCGGGCCGCCGCGGAGGAGAGCAAGGCGGCGCGGGATCTGTCGGGGCTGGGGATGCTCGCCGATGTGCTGGGCGATGGGCGTTTGGGCGATGGGCGTCTGGGCGATGGGCGTGGCGGGCGGGCGGGCGGGGCAACGACCGGAAAGTCGTCGGGCGGCGGGCGGAAGAAGGATGAAGCACCGCCGGTCGCGCGAGCGGGCAGACCGCCTGCGAGCGGGACCGGGTCGCGGGCCGATAAGCCGGTGGACACGGGCGAACGGCGCGCGGCGCCGGGGTTTGATCTGCTTGGACGGCGCTTGCCGCCTGAGCGGGGCGACGCCGGTGAACAGCGCGAAAAAACGGTCGAATGACTCGGAGAGTGGGGGAGGTTTGCGTAGGATGACGGCGAGCGACGGCTGACCAGGCGCGGACCCGCCGGATCGGGGGTTCTGCGGGTGCAGCCGACGCGGGTGACGGTCGATAGACGGATGATCGCCCGTTGTTGTTTGACAGGCGTGGAGCGACCGGCCGCCTACTGTCGGCGCTCAGCCCCTTGATTGTCCGGACACGGAACCACCGCGAGAGGCGTTCATGGCGAAGAACACGAAGGAAGGGTCGGACTTCGGCGGCCAGTCGCAGGCGTCTGGGAGCGGAGGTTCCGGCGGTGGTGCGAGTGGTGGGGGCGGCGGGGCCGGCGGAGGTGGGGGCGGCGGGGGGAGTTCGGGTCGATCCGGCGGGGACGGAGGCAACGGGTTCCGCGGCCGCCGCGTGACGACGTGCTCGTTCTGCGGGAAGAACAGCCGCGACGTCGGGCCGATGGTCGAAGGCCCGTCCGACGTCTACATCTGCTCCAACTGCACGGACCTGTGCCAGAACATCTTCAAGCAGGAGCGCCGCAAGGTCTCCTCGGCTTCGGCGCTGTTCACGGAGATCCCCGCGCCGCGCAAGATGAAGGACTATCTCGATCAGTACGTGATCGGGCAGGACCAGGCCAAGAAGAGCCTGTCGGTCGCGGTGCACGCGCATTACAAGCGCCTGCTGCACAGCGAGAAGGACGGCGTGGACGTTGAACTCGACAAGAGCAACATCCTGCTCGTCGGCCCGACCGGGAGCGGCAAGACGCTGCTCGCCAAGACGCTGGCCCGCGTGCTGAACGTGCCGTTCGCCATCGGCGACGCGACGACGCTGACCGAGGCCGGCTACGTCGGCGAGGACGTCGAGAACCTGCTGCTCAAGCTGCTGCAGAACGCGGACTACGACGTCGAAGCGGCCCAGCGCGGGATCATCTACATCGACGAGATCGACAAGATCGGCAAGACGTCGCACAACGTCTCGATCACGCGCGATGTTTCGGGCGAGGGCGTGCAGCAGAGCCTGCTGAAGATGCTGGAAGGCACGCTCGCCAACGTGCCGCCGCAGGGCGGGCGCAAGCACCCCGAGCAGCAGTACATCCAGATCGACACCACGCACATCCTGTTCATCTGCGGCGGGACGTTCGTCGGGCTCGACGAGATCATCCGCCGCCGGCTGGGCAAGCGGCGCATCGGCTTCCACACCGAGGGCGAAGTGGCGCCGGGCTCGCAGGATCAGGAGAAGGCCGCGATCCTGGCCCAGGTGACGCAGGACGACCTGATCGAGTACGGCATGATCCCGGAGTTCGTGGGTCGCCTGCCGATTCTGGCCCCGCTGATGCCGATGACCGAGGACGCGATGGTCAGCGTGCTGACCGAGCCGAAGAACGCGCTGGTGCGTCAGTACCAGCACATGTTCAGCCTGGAGAACGCCAAGCTGACATTCACGCCCAAGGCGCTGTCGGCGATCGCGCGGCGGGCGATGAAGCGCGAGACCGGGGCCCGCGGGCTCCGCTCGGTCCTCGAAGAGATCATGATCGGGCTGATGTACGAACTGCCCGAGCACGACAACACCGGGTGCGAGTACATCATCGACGAATCGGACGTGCTCAAGCCCAAGCGGCTGACCGACCTGCGCATGAAGAAGCGCGAGTCGGCGTGAGATGGCGATCGCGCGGAGTCGGTTGCGACGCCGCGACGGAGTGATTGTGACCAGCCGGTGACCGTGTGTCACCGGCTGTTTTCTTTCCCGAGTTTCAGCCGGTGCAGCCGGTGCAGCCCGTGACCCGGTGGAGCCGGTGGAGACGGTTGAGTATGCTCGGGCCGAGGAGCAGATTCCTCGATCACGGAGCACGGTCCATGCGCGAGATGATCAAGAGCGAGCGTTCGGTGAAGATGGCGATCGCGGCGGTGCTGGCGGCGTGGGCGCTGGCGGCGGCGGCGTGCAACACCGTCAGCGGCGCGGGGCGCGACCTGCAGGAAGCCAGCGACGGCACCAAGCGCGCCATCACCGGCGACAGCAAGTAACCCGCGTCAATGCTCGGAGCGGTGTGGGCGGAGGTTGAGCAGCTGCGGCGAGCGCGGTTGGTAGCGTTGTGCGCCGCGAGCGCGGCCGCGGCGAGCGGGTTGTTCCGCGCGGCGGGGTTACCGCTGATCGGATGAGCCGGAGGACGTTGGCGGAGGCGGTGGGGGGGGCGGCCCGCCGCGGCGGTAGCGCTTGCGCAGATAGTTGAACGCCCACGTCAAAACGGGGACGAACGGGCTGCCGAAGATGACGAGGTAGAGGTACCAGGGAATCTGGCGGCCGATGAGGCGCTCGTCGAGCTGGCGGGTGGTGATCAGCCACCAGGCGGCCGAGGCGACCAGCCACCACCCGATGAGCACGAGCGGGATGAACCAGATGGTGGTGCGGTCGACGAGCCGGTCGGCCTGATCGCTGAGGTTGAAGGCGCCGGTCTTGAGGCGCTGCAGCAGCGAGCGGGCCCACACGAACTCGGTCGCGAGGATGCCCAGCCCGAGGGGGATGAGGACCATCGGGCCCGGCCCGGGGAGCGGCGTGATCATCACGCCGACGATGATGACGACGGTGCCAGCGATGAGGATCGCGACCTTGCGGAGGTTGCGGCGGGTGGCGTCGACGGCTTCGGTGATGTCCTCGATCGGGGCCGGGCGCGGGGCGACGAGCAGGTCGCCGGAACGCTCCTGCAGCACGCGGTTGCGCCACACCGAAGCGCCCACGCCGATCATCATGATCCCGGACACGCCGGCGAGCGTGATGAGCGTCGGCAGGTCACGGAACTCGTCGTGCGTGCGGGCCAGGAACATCTTCACGGTGACGATGAGCAGGACCGCGGCGATCGAGATCTTCAGGTATCGGAAACGTCCCACCGAGCCGGCCAGCGCGAGATAGAGCGAACGGAGCGCGAGCACGGCGAAGGCGCTGGCGCTGAAGGCGATGAACGGCTCCTTGGTGACCGAGAGCAGCGCGGGGACCGAGTCGATCGCGAATGCGACATCGAGCAAGGCCGCGGTGAGGACAACGAGCATCAGCGGCGTGATCGCGAGGCGCCCGTTGACGTGGGTGATCAGATGGTTGGGCTCGGCGCCCTGGACGACGGGCACGACGCGGCGGAGGAGACGCACGTACCAGCGGCGGTCGAAGTCGGTTTGTTCGTCGGGCAGGACGAGCACGCGGAGCACGGCGAGCAGGAGCACGCCGCCCAGGACCCAGTGGAACCACTCGGACAGGCGTAGGACCGTCGCGGCCCCGTGGATCATGGCGAATCGCGCGACCAGCGAGGCGACGACGTTCCAGAACAGCACGCGGGCGAGCATGGCCCTGGGGACTTTGTAGAAGGTGTAGAGGATGACCAGGACGGCGATATTGTCGAGGCTGAGGGCGATCTCGAGGATGTAGCAGGTGACGAACTGGAGCCAGGCGCTCTCGCCGTCGGGCTTGGCGCCGAGGATCGGGTCGCTGAGGATCTCGCCCAGGCTCTGCCAGTTGGTCTGGTAAACGTGGGAAAGGAGGATGCTGAAGCCGAGCGCGGACAGCACCCAGAGGGCCAGCGAGGCGCGGGCTTCGCTGGGCGAGACAGCGCGCGGCCGCCGGGTGAGGAGGAACAGGTCGAGGACGACCAGGCCGGAGACGAGCGCGGCGAACGTGATCCAGAGCCACCCGGTCATCGTGGGCTGAGGGTAGCGGGCGAATGAGGGCGAGCGGGATGAACGGGCGCCGGCCGGTGCGAGCAACGGGTGAGCAATGGTCCGGGCGGATTGTCGCGGGTCAATCGTCGTGCAGGGCGCGGAGGGCGGGCGTGTCGAGATCGTCGAACTGGCCAGCGCGGGCGGCGCGGATGAATCCCCACACAGCGAGGCCAGCGAGCAGAAGGGCGAGCGGGATGACCAGGTACATGACGCTCACGGGATGACCTCGCTGGTGAGAGGTGCGGCGGGGGCGAGTGCGGCGTTCGGTGTGCGGCGTGAAGGTGATGAGCGGGGGCGGCCGGGCAGGTCGAAGCTGCGCATCGCGAGGGCCGCGCTGAGGACGGTGATCGAGCTCAGCGGCATGATGAGAGCGGCCAGCAGCGGCGTGACGAAGCCCGCGAGCGTGCCGGCGACGGCGAGCAGATTGTACATGAAGCTGGCGACGAGCGTGCGCCGGATGATGGACATCGTGCGCCGGCTGCCCTCGACGAGTTCGACGATGCCGCTCAGTCCGGGGCGGGTGATGTAGGCGTCGGCGACGGTGAGGCTGGCTTCGGCCCCGCCGTGGACCGCGACGCCCACGGCGGCGGCGGCGAGGGCGGCGGCGTCGTTCACGCCGTCGCCCACGAAAATGCAGTCGTGCCCGGCGCTTTGCAGGGTTTCGACGGCGGCGAGCTTGTCTTCGGGCGTGGCCCCGCCGCGATAGTCGGTGACGTTCAGCGACGCGGCCACACGCGCGACGACGGCGGGGTCGTCGCCGGAGAGGATGCGGACGTTCAGCCCGAGATTGCGCAAGGTGGCAACGGCGTCGGCGGCGTCGGGGCGGAGGCGGTCGCCGAAGCCGAGGTAGCCGCGGATCACGCCGTCGATCGCGATGACGACGGGCGTGAGATGGCCGGCGGCGATCGCGGCGGGAACAGTGAGCGGCACGCCGAGTTCGCGTGTGATAAGCGCGGGTGAGCCGACGATGACCGCATGATCGTCGACGCGTCCGGCGATGCCGGCGCCGGCGATCGGGCGGACGGCGTCGACTGTCGGGGCGGGCGCGGTGTCGTCGGGCGGCGTGAGATCCGCGACCAGGGCGCGGGCGATCGGGTGCGTTGAGTGGGCCTCGAGCGCGGCGGCGAGGCGGAGCGCGTCGGGGTCGGCGTCGACGAACGCGGCGGACATGCGCCCGGTCGTCAGCGTGCCGGTCTTGTCGAGGATGATCGTGCGGGCCCCGGCGAGGCGCTGCACCGAATCGGCGCCTTTGACGAGCATGCCGGCGCGGGCCGCGCGGCCCAGCGCGACGGTAAGCGAGAGCGGCGTCGCCAGGCCCAGGGCGCACGGGCAGGTGACGACGAGGAGCGCGACGGCCTGATCGACGGCACGGGCCGGGTCGATGAACATCCACGCCGCGCCGGCGATGACGGCGAGCGAGATCATCCCCACGATGAACCACGCCGAGAGCGTGTCGGCGAGCTGGACGATCGGGGCTTTGCGCTGTGCGGCTTGCTCGACGAGGGCCATGAGGCGGCCGATGCGCGAGCGCTCGCCGGCGGCGTGAACACGGACGCGCAGCGTGCTGGAGACGTTGACGGCCCCGGCGCAGACGGTGGAGCCGACGCCGGCGTGCACCGGGCGCGATTCGCCGGTGAGCAGGGCCTGGTCGACGCGGCTTTCACCGTGTTCGACGACGCCGTCGGCGGGAAGGGCGTCGCCCGCGCGGACCTCGACCAAGTCGCCGGGCGCGAGCGACTCGATGGGGACTTCTGTGACGACGCCCGCGTCGACGCGCCGGGCGGAGGTGGGCGTGAGCGAGAAGAGCAGTTCGAGCGCGTCGGCGGCGGAACGCTGCTGGCGGTGCTGCACGAAGCGTCCGCAGAGCAGGACGAAGACCAGCACGCTGAGCGAGTCGAAGTAGATCTCGCCCGAGCCGCGGATCGTGGTGTACACGCTCCATACCGCGCCGACGAGCAGGGCGAGCGTGATCGGGACATCCAGGTGCGGCGTGCGCGTGCGGATCGCGGCCAGCGACGAGCGGAAGAAGACGCGACCGGGCCACGCGAGGCTGACGGCGGTGATGCCCAGGCTCAGCCACCGGAAGAACTGCTCGTGGGCGTGGTCGATCCCGTCGAACAGGCCCGCGTAGAGACAGATCGCCAGCAGCATCACGTTCCCGGCGCACGCGCCGGCGACGCCGATGCGGATGAGCTGGCGGCGGTCTTCGTTCTGCGCGGCGCGGCGGGCGCGGGCGTCGCGCGCGGGGGCCGGCGGGTAGCCGATCGAGTCCAGCAATCGCGCGATCTGCGCCAGCGAAACGGCCCCGTCGTTCCACGTGACGGTGAGCGTGCTGCGCCGGAAGTTCAGGCGGGCCTCGGCGACGCCGGGGAGCAGTTGCGGCAAGCGCTCGACAAGCCACACGCACGCGCCGCAGTGCACACCTTGCAGCAGGAGGTCCGTCGAGCACTGTTCGCCGCGATGCCCGCGGACGTAGAGCTCGCGGAACGCGTCCTGATCGAACTCGGCGTAGGAGCGGTCGGTGGCGCGCGGGCGGTCGGGCTGGTCGAGCGCGGGTTCGCGAAGTGCGTAGTAGCGGTCGAGCCCGCAGGAATGGATGATCGCGTACGCCGTCTGGCAGCCGGTGCAGCAGAACTGCTCGGCGGCGTTGCCAAGGATGAGTCCGCGCGGGACGGGCAAGCCGCAGTGTGTGCACTGGGGCTCGTGCGAGCGACGCGGCCCGTGCGGAGCCGGCGTGAGCGCGCCGACTGCGTCGGTCGTGGGCGCGAGGATGGGCGGGGCGGAGGTCGTCACGGGGCGGTCTTCTTGGCCTGGTGCATCTCGCACAGCGGGCAGGCGGGCGGAGCGCCGGCGCTGGTGGCGGTCGGCGTGGCGAGCACGGGCGAGGCCCGCCAGACCAGCGCGGCGCTGCCGGAGAGAATCAGCAGCGTGGCGGTGAGGGCCGGGATGTGCCGGCGGAGCGGACGCAGCGCGCGGTGAGCACCAACGCCGACGAGCGTGAGAATCGGCACCGTGCCGGCCCAGAACGCGAGCATGACGAGTGCGCCGGAGATCGGGTGGGCGGTGCCGGCGGCGGAGATGATGAACGCATATAGCCAGCCGCAGGGCAGCAGCGCCGTCGCCAGACCGATGATCGCGGCCCGGGCGGCGGGCCCGGTGCGGGCAGCGCGGGCGTGCAGCGTTTTCAGCGGCGCGGTCAGGCGTGCCGGCAGCGCGCTGGCGGGCAGCCGCAGGCCCAGTTCCCGCGCGAGCATGACCAGGCCCATGATGAGCAGCGTGGACGCGGCGAGAACGACGGCGGCTCGCTCGAGCCCGACGGCGGAACCGCTGAGATTCACCGCGTGACCGACGGCGCCGGCGATGGCGCCGAGCGCCGCGTAGGTCGACAAACGCGCAAGGTGGTAGATGCCCGACAGTCGCAGCGAGCCCTCGGCGGCGAGGGAGCGCCACCAGCGAGTCGTGTGCGGCGTGCGCTCGCGCGGCGGGATCGGGCGCCCGCCCGCCGTGAGTTGCACCGGCGAGGCCGCGACCACCGCCAAGGGGCCGCACATGCCGGCGCAGTGCACGCTGCCCAAGAGGCTGGCGGTGAACACGCCGGTGAGCAGCGCGATCATTGGCGGGCTCCGGATGGACCGACCTGGCTCGGGGCCAGTTCGAGCTGCTCGGAGGTGGTGAACGTCATCGCAGACGCGCGGCAGGTGAAGTTGGCACGCCAGAGGCCGGGGCGATCGATCGACGTGTCGGCGATGTACACGCCGCCCTCGCCGCCCTGGAGCGTGACTTCACGCGCCGATGTCGGGTCCGACTCGTGGAAGAGTTCGCACACGACCGTCGCCGTGCGGATGGGGTTCTTGGCGGAGTCGACCAGGCGGATGCGCAGGCGGGGCGCTGCGGGCGGCGCGTTCTCTGTCGCGGCGAGCGGTGGCACGACTTCGGGCGTGAGCACCCAGCCCAGCGAGCGGTTCATCGCCGTTTGCTGTGCCGACTGGTCCCACTTCAGGGCGCGGCGGTAGTAGTCGGGCTCGACAGGTGTGCGGCTCATTTGCGACGCGGTGATGGTGATGGTGACGATGACGAAGTTCAGCCCGATGAACGCGAAGACAACGCCGATCCAGAAGCCGCCGGTTTTCGGGAGGCGACGCAGGCGGGTCAGCAGGCCGGGGCGACCGTCCACGTGCGGCGCGGGCGGGCGGACGCGCTCGCGACCGTCGAGCATCGTGACGATGGGGATCATGGGCGAGCTCCGGTCGTGGCGGGGCCGAACATCTTGAAGTGCACCTCGCGCTGGTAGCCGTCGCCGACGATGCGCACGGTGGCGTCGATCGCGCCCGGCCCGGCGCGGAGGGCCTCGAGCGGCAGCGCGAGTTGGCCGAGCACGGTCTTCATCTGGCCCGGCTGGAGCGCGACGGGGTTCTCGTCGGCGATGACGGCGAGGCCCGCGGGTGCGACGGGCTCAACGCGGTAGGTGGCGTCCGTGTCGCACCGGTTGGTGAACTTGAACGAGAGGTTGTTGGCGATGCGGCCGTCGTCGAGCGCGACGAACGAGGTGCCGCGGGCGCGGAGCAGGCGGAACTCGACGGGCGCTTTGTTGACAAGCACGACAATGAAGGCGGTCGCGACGATCGCGAGGATGGCGGGGTAGATGACCACGCGCGGGCGCCAGAAGGAGCGCTGCTCGCCGCGGAGCGTGTTCTGCGAGGCGTAGCGGATGAGCCCGGTGGGGCGGCTCAGCTTGGTCATGACGGCGTCGCAGGCGTCGATGCACTGCGTGCAGTGGATGCACTCCATCTGCAGGCCGTTGCGGATGTCGATGCCCGTCGGGCAGGTGGCGACGCAGAGGCCGCAGTCGACGCAGTCGCCGGGCTTGGCGGCAAGTTCGCCGACGGTTTCGGATGGCGTGGAGTGGGCGGCCTTGCTCTTGCGGCCGCGCGGCTCGCCGCGGGCACGGTCGTACGAGACGATGAGCGAGCCTTTGTCGAGCAGGGCGGACTGCATGCGCCCGTACGGGCAGGCGACGATGCACGTCTGCTCGCGAAAGAACGCGAAGTCGAACATCATCAGCGCGGTGACGACGGCGAACACGAGGAACGGCGTGACGTGCTGCAGCGGCGACTGCAGCGTCCAGTGCATCATGTTTTCGACGCCGACGAAGTAGGCGAGGAAGGTGTTCGCGAGGTGCGCGCTGATGACCAGGAACGCGGCGTACTTGAGGATGCTGCCCAGGGCGGTGGTCTGCAGGATGCCCTTCTTGGCCCGGCCGGGCGTGCCCTCGAAGAAGCGTTCGATGGGGCGGTACAGGAACTCCATGTACACCGTCTGCGGGCAGGCCCACCCGCACCAGACGCGGCCGAGGACCGCCGTGAAGAGGAAGACCGAGACGAAGATGCCGACGAGCAGGAGCGCCAGCAGCAGCGTGTCGGTCGGCAGGAAGGTCGCCCCGAAGATGTGGAAGCGGCGCGTCGCGAGGTCGAGTAGCACGGCGGGGTGCCCGTTGATTGGGATCCACGGGAGCGCGGCGTAGAGCGCGATGAGGACGTAGGCCAGTGCGCGGCGGCGGTTCCAGAACTTGCCGTGGCTCGGCTTCGGGCACAGCCAGCGACGCGTGCCATCGGGGTTGAGCGTGGACAGCACGCTGCGGGCGGCGGCGTCGTCGGCGCTGGCGGCGCGGTCCGCGGCGGTGGGCTCGGCGAGCGGCGTCTGGATGTTGCACTTGCCGGAGCACGCCGCGCTTCCAGCGCAGGCCGGTCGCTCGGCGCCGGGCGGGCGAACGTGCCCGGGGCACGAGCCGCGGGCGGGCGTGATCATCGCGTTGATGGTGGGGAGGCTGATGAGCGTGCGGGTGTTGGGGGCCGTCGTCATGGGTGCACACTCCAAGGCAGGCTGACGGAGCGACGATCCGCACACGGTCACGGGGCGGCGGGCGCGGGTGTGGACGCGGCGGCGGCGGTTGGCCATGGCGGGAGCACGTCGCCCTCGGGCGCGCGGCCGGAGAGTTTGCGGCTGCGCATGCTCGCCGCGAACGCGGACAGGAGGATGCGCTCGTTGCTGGAGTACTGCGCTTTCCAGCTCGGCATCGCGCCGTTGTTGGCGCCGTTGGTGATGACGGAGAAGAAGTCGGTCAGGGCGCGGACGTTCTTGTAGTGGTCGTCGGTCAGGTTGACGCCGTTCTTGCCCGAGCCGTCCGCGCCGTGGCATTGGGCGCAGTTGCCCAGGAACATGCCCTCGGCGACGGACATCAGGCGCTCGTCGCCCATCAGTTTGACGATCGTGGCCTCGTCGTTCTTCAGTTCGCCCAAGGCGCCGAAGATCTTCTTGTTCTCGCGGACCTGGTCGGCGGCCCAGCGCGACTGCGGCGTGGGCGCCGCGGGGTTGGTGTGGTAGTAGACGAAGTACAGCAGCGAGAACAGCACGGTGGCGATGAAGATCAGGTGCCACCAGCCGGGCGTGGGATTGTCGTACTCGCGGATGCCGTCGTACTCATGATCGGAGAGGTGGTCTCTGGGCATGGTGAGCGCCTTCAGGCTTTGGGTGCGGGCGTGTGGGCGGGGATGCGCGGGAGGCGTGGTTCCACGGGCTCGTCGGCGAGGGGGATGGCGGCGTGCCGGTCGGCCGCGGTGCGGGCTCCGCGCCGATACACCTGCAGGAGCACCACCGTGAACGCCAGCCCGAAGAGCACCAGCGCGATGATCGGGAACAGCGCGAGTTTGAGCGAACTGATGAGCGCGGTCACGGGGTGGCCTCCTTCGCGGGGGTGGCGGGGGTCGCGGTCGGATCAGTCGCGGGGGCCGGCTTGGAAATGTCCGTGCCCAGGCGCTGGAGGTAGGCCAGCAGCGCGATGACCTTCTTGTCCTGCATCTCGGCGGCCTTGAACGCGCCGCCGGATTGCTGCTCGAGCTCGCCCGCGATCCGGGCGGCTTGCTGCTTGGCCATCGTGACGGCGGCGCCGTTCTTGACGGCCGGGCCGTAGGGCACGCCGAGGATCGCCATCGCGTCGACGCGGCCCTGGATGCCCTCGAAGTTGGCGGCCTGCGTCAGCAGGTGCGGGTACGCGGGCATGATCGAGCCCTCGCTGAGCACCTGCGGGTCTTGCAAGTGGCGGACCTGCCAGTCATGGCTCTGCCGCCCGCCCTCGCGGTGCAGGTCCGGACCGATGCGGCGGCTGCCCCACTGGAAGGGATGGTCGTAGACGAACTCGCCCGGCTTGGAGTACTCGCCGTAGCGCTTGGTCTCGGCCCACAGCGGGCGGATCATCTGCGAGTGGCAGTTGTAACAGCCCTCGGCGATGTAGATGTCGCGCCCGTAGAGCTCGAGCGGGGTGTATGGCTGCACGCTCGCGATGCTCGGCACGTTGGAGCGGATCAGGAACGTCGGCACGATCTCGAAGAGCGAGGCGACGACCACCGCGGTGATCGTGAAGAGCGTGAACTTGCCGGCCTGGCGCTCCCACACGCGGTGGAACCAGCCCTGGACGACGTAGGAGTCGACGGTCTTGGCGAACTCGGTGTTCGCCGTCAGCGTGCTGGGCAGCGGGGCCGGGTCGGCGTACGTCGCGGTCAGCGCCGGCGCGGTGTGCACGGGCTCGTCGTACTTGGCGGGGCGGCGGGCCCAGGTGCGCAGGCCGTTGATGATCATGAGCACGACGCCCGTGAGGTAGAGCGTCCCGCCCAACGCGCGGATCCAGTAGAAGGGGACGAGCTGCGTGACGGTCTCGAGGAAGTTGGGGTACTGCAGGCGGCCGGTCTCGTCGAAGGCGCGCCACATCAGGCCCTGGGTGATGCCGGCGGTGTAGATCGGCAGGATGTACAGCACCATCCCGACGGTGGCGATCCAGAAGTGAGCGGACATCATCTTGCGGGAGTAGAGCGGCGTCTGGAACAGGCGGGGCATGAGCCAGTACAGCATGCCGAAGGTGAGAAAGCCGTTCCAGCCCAGCGCGCCGGAGTGCACGTGGGCGATGGTCCAGTCGGTGTAGTGGGACAGGGCGTTGACGCTCTTGATCGAGAGCATCGGGCCCTCAAAGGTCGACATCATGTAGAAGGTGATGCCGACGACGAAGAACTTGAGGATGGGGTCCTCGGCGACCTTGTGCCAGGCGCCGCGCAGGGTGAGCAGGCCGTTGATCCCGCCGCCCCACGAGGGCATCCACAGCATGACGGAGAAGAGCATGCCCAGCGTGCTGGCCCACTGCGGGAGGGCGGTGTAGTGCAGGTGGTGCGGGCCGGCCCAGATGTAGATGAACACCAGGCTCCAAAAGTGCACGATCGAGAGGCGGTAGGAATAGACCGGCTTGTCCGCGGCCTTGGGGACGAAGTAGTACATCAGCCCGAGGAACGGCGTGGTCAGGAAGAACGCCACCGCGTTGTGCCCGTACCACCACTGCATGAACGCGTCCTGCACGCCCGCGTACACGGACCAGGACTTGAACCAGTCGGCGCCCTGCGGGACGCGCCCGCTGAGCAGTTCGACCGCGGCGAGCGGCACCCACAGGTTGTTGAACACGTGCAGCATCGTGACCGTCACGATGGTCGCGATGTAGAACCACAGCGCCACGTACAGGTGCCGCTCACGCCGACGCAGCAGCGTCATGAAGAAGTTGGTCCCGAAGAAGCCCAGCCACACCACGGCGATCGCCAGGTCGATGGGCCACTCGAGTTCGGCGTACTCCTTGCCCTGCGTGATGCCGAGCGGGAGGGTGAGGGCGGCCGAGACGATGATGAGCTGCCAGCCCCAGAAGTGCAGCTTGCTGAGCAGGTCCGACCACATGCGGGCCTTGCACAGGCGCTGCGTGCTGTAGTAGATCGCGGCGAAGATCGCGTTGCCGGCGAAGGCGAAGATGACGGCGTTGGTGTGCAGCGGACGCAGACGCCCGAAGCTGAGGAACTCCGTCGAGTACAGGAACTTGGTCCACGCGAGCGGCTTGACGCCCGCGATCTCGAGCGACGCCGACCACGGCAGGGCCATCTGCAGGGCGATGATCAGCCCTACGAGCATTCCGACAAAGCCCCACAGCATGGTCGCGAAGGCGAACTTGCGGACGATGGCGTCGTCGTAGACGAACGTCTCCAGGGCGCCGCTCGGAGCGGGCTGGGTGCGGTCGACAGGTCGGACGGCGGACACGGCGGTCGCCGCGTCACTGCCCGCCGGGCCCTTGAGCATGGAAACTGGAATGGCGTGGCTCATCGGGTGGGGTTCCTGAGGGTGCTACGCGGGCATCAGCCGGACCCGGAGCGGAATCCGGAGTAGGAGATACTCTTGTCCAGAATATTGTCGGTCAATAGGGGATATGTCAATCCAGAAAAGGAAGATCCCGGGTTTTTACCGTATCATCTTTGGAGATGTTTCTTGACAAATCGATCCGTTGATCCGATTATTCAGCAGGAGACAGCCCATGCTGAGTCAAGGCGTCGGATATGCCATTTCAGCGCTCGGGTGCATCGCGGCGGGCGACGGACGACCGGTGTTGGTCAAAGAGATCGCGCACTGCGGGGACATTCCCGCGCCCTACCTGGCCAAGATCGTGAACGCCCTGTCGAAGCGGGGGTTTGTGTACACCCAGCGGGGCGTGGGGGGCGGCGTGTCGCTGGCGCGGGAGCCGCGGGAGATCACGCTGTACGACCTGTGCGTGGCGCTCGACGACCCGGCGGTGCAGCCCACGTGCATGCTGGGGTGTGCCACCTGTTCGGACGAGCGCGGGTGCCCGGCGCATGCGTTCTGGACGCGTGAGCGGGAGCGGATCTACGCGTTCCTGCGGTCGACGAGCGTGGCGGACGTGGCCGAGTTCGAGCTGCGGCGGCGCCGGTCGGCGGCGGAGCGTCAGGCTCAGGCGGCGGCGGCCGCCGCGGAGTTGGACGTCGCCAAGACGCCCGCCTGAGGCGTCGCGCACGCGTGCGGGCCCTGCGGCACGCGGTTACCCTCCGCGATGGACATCGACCGGGTGCTGATCGACCGCCAGCGGATCGCGCGGCGGGTGATTGAACTGGGAACGCAGATCACGGCCGACTTGCGGGCCGCCGACGCGCAGCGCGTCGTGCTGGTGCCGATCCTCACCGGCTCATTGGTCTTCGTCGCCGACCTCATCCGCAACATCCCGCTGAAGATGAGCATTCGGCCGGTGACGATCTCGAGCTATCCGGGGAAGGCGACGGCGTCGCAGGGGGCGGAGATCACGGGCACGCTGCCGACGGACCTGACGGGCACGGACGTGCTGATCGTGGATGACATCCTGGACTCGGGGCGCACGCTGGGGCTGATCAAGCGCGTGCTGCAGGCGCAGAACCCGCGGAGCGTGCGCCTGGCGGTGCTGCTGAACAAGCGCAAGCCGGGCGGGCGGGCCGAGCCGGTGAACGCCGAGTATTTCGGGTTCGAGATCGACGATGAGTTTGTCGTCGGGTACGGGCTGGATTACGACGGGTATTTCCGCAACCTGCCGGACATCGCGGTGCTGCGCGGGTAGGGGGGATAGGCGGGTCAAGCGGGCGACAGGATCGGTGTGTGCGTGATGAGCCGGCAGGACGGAGCAGTGGAGTCCGCGGCGGGGGCGAATCGCCCCGCGGACGCGCCGTCGACGGTGCGCGCGGGTGAAGCCGTGCTGTTCAAGACGCGCTCGGCGCCGGCCGGGGTGCTGCTGAGCAACGTCGGGTTCATCGTGATGGCGGTGATCGTCGGGGGCGGGGCGGCGTACGCGGCGGCGCTGGCCGGGTGGGTCGGGCTGGCGGCGAGGATCGCCGGGGGCGCGGTGCTGGTGGTGCTGCTGCGGCTGGCGTGGAGCGCGATCGAGCGGCGTGCGGCGGAGTATCTGCTGACGGACCGGCGCGCGGTGTGGTCGGGCGGCGTGCTCGGGCGGTACACGGTGGAGTGTCCGCTGGACCGGGTGCATCAGATCTCCGTGGCGCAGGGGCTGATGGAGCGGGTGGTCGGCGTGGGCACGGTGCGGGTGCGGTCTGGCGCGGAAGGCGGGCCGCCCGTGGTGTGGCGGTGGATCGCCGAGCCGGTGCGCGTGGCGGAGCGGGTGCGCGAGGCGGCGGCGGAGTACGCTGGGGCCCGGCTCGGGCCGGAACGCTCCGGCGGACGGGTGGGCGGAGCGCGGTGGGCGGGGCAGGACGGAAAGGCGCGCCCAGTCATGCCCGCGAGCTACAGCCAGCCGGACACGGACGGGGCGGCGTCGATGCCAATCATCGGGCTCGCTGGGGGGATTGGTGCGGGCAAGAGCACGGTCGCCGCGGCGTTCCGGTCGCTGGGGTGTTATGTCATCGACTCGGACCAGCGCGTCCGCGCGGCGCTGGACCGGGCGGACGTGCGCGAGCGGCTGGTGGAGTGGTGGGGGGCGGAGGTGCTCGACGGTGCGGGGCGCGTGGACCGGGCCAAGGTGGCGTCGATCATCTTCGGCGCGCCGGCGGAGCGGGCGCGGCTGGAACAACTGGTGCACCCGCTGGTCCGCCAGGATCGGGCCGCGATGATCGACGAGGCGGCCCGGACGTGGGCGAAGGCGGCGATCGTGGACGCGCCGCTGCTGTTCGAAGCGGGCGTGGACGCGGAGTGCGACTGCGTGGTGTTCGTGGATACGCCGCGGGCGGAGCGTGTTGAGCGCGTGCGGTCGTCGCGCGGGTGGACGGACGAGGAACTGGCGCGTCGCGAGGCGGCCCAGATGAACCTGGACGACAAGCGGGCGCGGTGCCGCTTTGTCATCGACAACAGTGCCGCGGGCACGACCGCTCGGCCCGTGCGCGAGCAGGCGCGCGAGGTGCTGGAGGCGGTGCGGGCGATGGTGCGCGGCGGCGCGGGGCGGGAAGGGTGAGGACGGCGCACGGGGGGACACCGGGGCGTGTGCGGGTTCGGCGTGAACACGCGTGCGACTCTGTACCGGCGAAGGGAAAGGGGTATACTGGGCCCGGGGAGTGGTTCACGTCGCGGTCGACATCCGACGACGACGGCGAGCCTCTGATCGTCGTACCCTGTAGCCGAAGTGGTCGAAGAGCGGGATTCTCCCGCTGTCCGATCGGTCTCTCGGTCGGCTTGATCGAGCCGGCTTTCAGGACACACGAGCGGGCGTGAGCGCGGCGGCATCCGAGCGGGTGCGCGGCGCGTGCGTGTTGCATGAACAAGGCAGGCGGGACGCCTGCTCCACCCGATAGAGCGGTGGGTGATGGAAGAGGGCGAAAGGGCGAGGGGGCGGCCCAAAGGCCGCGAAGTTCAGTGATGACCGGGCACAACCGGTATCACCGGAGCACAGCACACAGACCAGTTCGGAGCGTGAGCGCTCCAGATCGCATCTACAGAACGAAACCCAGCAGAAGTGACCCGGCGGGTATTTGACCCGGCAAGCCGGGGCCGGGGCTGGGGGTAAGGCGGCGGTCAGCCGCGGGTTGACACAATCATGGCCAAGTCAAGCGGTTCGGAAAAGGACACCCGGGACAAGGGTGAGGGCAAGACTGTTCGGAAGACGACGCGGAAGACGGCGACGTCGACCGCCAGCGCGAGCAGCGCGGCGAGCGCGCCCGCGGCGCCGCAGCCGGCGCCGGCAAGCCCCGCGCCCGTGAGTGCGCAGAGCGCTCCGCCGGCGGGGCCGTCGGCGGGTGGATCGGGCCCGTCGGGCGGTGCACGCCGCGAAGCCGGCGGGTACGACGGCGGGGAACGTGGGTCTGAGCGGGGGTCGGAGCGGGGGCCTGAGCGGGGACAAGATCGTGGGTACGACCGCGGGTACGACCGCGGCGGCTACGGCGCGGAGCGTCCGGTGGCGGATCGCCCGGCGGATCGCGGCGGGTACGGCCAGCCGCCCAGCCCGATGATGCGCGAGCCGCGCGAACAGCGCGGCGGCCCGGGCCCGATGTCGGGCGGGTACGCCGAGCCGCGCGAGTATCGGGGATCGGATCGCGGGATGGACGGCGGTCGACCGCCGGGCCCGCCGCGTGGGTACAACGGGCCCAGCGCCGGACCGGGCGGTGGTTCGGGCGGGCCGGGTGGGCCGGGGATGTCGAACGCGAACGCGAACATGGGCCCGGGCGGGCCCGGGTCCGGCGGGCCGGGCGTGCAGACGGGCGGGCCGGGCGCGGGTGGTGGTCCGGGCTCGGGCTATGGCCCGGGGCCGGGGTATGGCTCGGGCGGGTACGGCGAACGCGGCGAGCGCGTTGACCGGGGCGACCGCGGCGACCGGGGTGATCGCGGCGAGCGCGGCGATCGGGGTGACCGGGGCGATCGCGGTGATCGCGGCGACCGCGGTGATCGGGGGCCGGGCTACGGCCCGCCGCCGGGCGCTGGGTATGGGCCGCGCCCGTATCGCGATTCCGGCGGGCCGGGCGGCGGGATGGGTGGACCGGGCGGGCCGGGCGGTTCCGGCGGGCCGGGGCCGATGGGCGGTGGCGATGGCTACGGCCCGGGCGAGAGTTTCCTGAGCCGTCGGCGCAAGCGCAAGAAGCGTCGCGGCGGCGGGTTCGAGCCGATGGGCGGCGGGTCTGGCGGGGGCGGGTGGTCGCGCCCGATGGACTTTGTCCTGCCCAGCGATGAAGAGCTGGAGCGGGAAGCGGCGGAACTGGAGAAGATCGCGGCCCGCGTTGATCCGGACGCCGCGGAAAGCCAGCTCAGCATTTCGCAGCTCCAGCGGATGGACATCGACCGCCTGCACAAGGTGGCGACAGAGTCCGGGATGGAGGACTTCTACCAGATTCCCAAGCAGGAACTGATCTTCAAGATCCTCAAGGCCCGCGCGGCCAAGCAGGGCTTGATGATCGGCGAGGGGACGCTGGAGGTCATGCCGGACAAGTTCGGGTTCCTGCGGAGCCCGGAGAACTCGTACCTGTCGGGCCCGGACGACATTTACGTGTCGCCGACGCAGATCCGGCGGTATGGGCTGAAGAAGGGGATGACGGTGCGCGGGGCGATCCGCCCGCCGAAGGAGAACGAGAAGTACTTCGCGCTTCTGCGCGTGGACGAGGTGTGCGGTCAGGCGCCGCGGAAGGTGCACGACATCTCGAACTTCGAGGATCTGACGCCGCTGCACCCGCAGGAGCGGTTCGTGCTGGAGACGTCTCCGGACCAGATCGAGATGCGCGTGGTGGACCTGGTGGCGCCGCTGGGCAAGGGGCAGCGAGCGCTGATCGTGGCCCCGCCGCGTACCGGCAAGACGGTGCTCCTGCAGAAGATGACGCGGGCGATCAGCAAGAACTACCCGGACGCGAAGATCATCGTGCTGCTGGTGGACGAGCGTCCGGAAGAAGTGACGGACTTCCGTCGCAACACGGACCCGAGCGTGGAAGTGGTGGCCAGCACGTTCGACGAGAACCCGGCGCGGCACATCCAGGTCGCGGAGATGGTCGCGGAGAAGGCCAAACGCATGGTGGAGTTCGGGGATGACGTGGTCATCCTGCTCGACTCGATCACGCGTCTGGCTCGCGCGTACAACAACGAGAGCGGGAACTCCGGCAAGATCATGTCCGGCGGGATCGACGCGGCGGCGCTGCAGCGGCCCAAGAAGTTCTTCGGGGCCGCCCGCGCCATCGAGAACGGCGGCTCGCTGACGATCATCGGCACCGCGCTGGTCGATACCGGCTCCAAGATGGACCAGGTCATCTTCGAAGAGTTCAAGGGCACCGGCAACAGCGAACTGCACCTGGACCGCAAGCTGATGGACAAGCGCATCTACCCGTGCATCGACGTGGCCGCCTCCGGCACGCGGCGCGAGGAGCTGCTCTTGGACAAGAAGGAACTGGAACTGGTGTACCGCCTGCGCAAGGTGCTGGCGGACATGAACGTGGTCGAGGCGATGGAACTGCTCAAGGGCCGCCTGGGCAAGGTCAAGACCAACGCCGAGTTCCTGATGACGATGGCGATGGGCTGAAAACAGCCCGCCGGCCCGTGCCGACCGGCCCGGGCTATTCGCGGCGGGGTGGGGTGATGGGTGGTCGGGCGTGGTGATCGCACGCGCTGTGGGTGTTGCCCGCCGCGTCGCCGGCCCGTCGCCAGCGGGGGGCGTGCGATATCCTCTGCCCGGGTGACATCCGCAGGGGAGGCGGGGTGACACCGTCCGAAGCCGGGCGGCGAGCAGGGAGGTCGCGAGCGCGTGCTGCGTCGTGTGGCGTATGTTGATCGGAGCGGGCGGATGCGGCTGCTGGCGGCGGCGGGGGCGTGGTCGCTGGTGATGATGTATCTTGGCGCGATCGCCGTGCTGGATTGGCCGCAGCGGCTGACGGGGTGGGGCCGGGCCGGGGCGGCGGTCGGGATGGTGCTGTTGGCGTGCGGGGCGTTCGTGTTTGCGGCGGCGGCGGGGCGGGTGTTTCCCCGGGCCAGCCCGCGGGTGACGGTTGTGTTTGAAGTCATGCCGTGGATCCTGCTGATACTGTGGGTGCTGGGGACGATGCTGGAGTGATCGCATGAGGCCAGTGGCACGGACGCGGCGGGCCTGGAGGATGGGCTTTGCGGGGGCGGTGGCGGGGGTGGTGCTCTGCGCGGGGCTTGCGCGCGGGCAGGACTCTCCGGATCAGATCGAGGACCTGGCGGGGCGGGCGGTGGCGCGGGCGGCGCTGCTGGATCTGAAACTCGCCGGCTCGCCGCAGGATGTGGACTACCGCGTGGCGCGGTCGCTCCTGGAGATCGCGCACCGGCTGTCGCCCAAGGAGTCGGAGATTCTCCGGCTGCTGATCGAGGCGGAGACGGCGGCCGGCTCGGGCGAGCGGGTGATGGAACTGACGCGCACGCTCGTCGCCGCCGACCCGGGCGACACGGTGGCGCAGCTCCGGCTGATCACCGGGCGCATCACGGCGCAGCAGGATTCCGACGGACGCTTGGCGCTGTACAACCGCTTCCTGGGGCTGGACGGCGAGAAGCTGGACGCCTCGATCCGCAGCCGCCTGGCGCTCGACGCGGCGCTGCTAGAGCGCGAGCGCGGCGACCTGGCCCGCTTCGCGGAGCGGCTGTCGCTGGCGGTCGAGCTCGACCCGACGAACAAGGACGCCGTCACGCTGGCGCTGGCGTTCTATAGCGAGCGGCGTGATGATCCCGTCGGGCGGATCGACTTGATGCTCGATCTGCTGTACGCCGACCCGTTCGACACGCAGGTGTACCGCGCGGTGGCGCGGCATCTCGCCGAGCAGGGCGCGTTCAACGCGGCGGACCGGTTCCTGAACCTGCTCGATCGGTTGTACGTCGCTCAGGGCGGCGGGCCGGACGTGGACGAGGTGAGTTTTCGCGAGGTGGTCGCGTGGAACCGGATGGGGGCGGCGAGCATCGTCCGCAGCCTGACGGATGAACTCGACGAACTGCGCAAGCAGGCGCTCAGCCAGCCGGAGGGCGGCGAGAAGGGCGCCGCGGCGGGTGACGGTGCGGCCCGGTCGTCGGTGCGGCTGCCGATCTCGAGCGAGCGCACGCGGCTGCTGGCCGCGACGGCGCTGGGCGACAACGACACGGCGCGGGAGTCGATGTCGGAACTGGCCGCGTCGGCGCGGCGCGTGGCGGAAGGTTTGCTGGACCCGGCGCGACGTCCGGAGGGGATGAGCGAGGCCGACGCGCGGACCCAGGTGCAGGGCGTGCTCGCCGAGGTCGTGTGGCTGCGGCTGTTGTCGGGTCAGCAGATCGAGGAGGCGGCGACCGGGCTCGAGGTCATCCGCAAGGACCCGGCGGCCGACGCGGGCATGATCGCGCGGCTGGACGGGTGGCTGGCGCTGCGCGAAGGGCAGACGCAGCGGGCGGCGGAACTGCTCGCGCCGCTCGCGGATACCGACCCGCTCGCGGCGCTGGGCGTGGCGATGCTGCTGGAGCGCAGCAACGAGCGGCGTGCCGCGGCGGCGCGGTACATGGACCTGGCGGTGCGGTTCGCGGGCGAGTCGCTGGGCGCGCTGGCCCGCACGCGCGTGCAGAAGATCACCGGGACCGACGTGCAGCGTTCGGCGGCGGCGTCGGAACTGGAAGCGATCGGGGCCGCCGTGCCCGACTGGCTGGAGACGATCGTCTCGACGCCGGGGCGCGTGGTGGCGCTCGATGTGCAGCCGGTGCGGACGGACGTGCGCACGATGGAGCGGACGCAGCTCCGCGTGACCATCACCAACCTGACGGCGATCCCGATGGGCCTCGGGCCGGATCGCCCGCTCTCCAGCCGCCTGATGCTGGTGCCGACGGCGGACGTGCAGGGACGCCCGATGGCGGGGGGCGAGTTGATCGAGGTGGTCTCGCTGGATCGCCGGCTGCGGCTGCTGCCGAGAGAGTCGGTGGAGGCGACGGTGTGGGGCGACGCGGGCTCGCTGGGGCTGTTGCTGGATCTGTCGTCGAGCACGCCGTCGCGGGTACGGTGGCGGGTGCTGCAGGGCTTCCGGTTTGCGCCCTCGGGCGTGTACGAGCAGGGCCCGCACAGCGTGGTCATCGATACCTCGATGGTGACGCGCCGGCCCAACCCGCGGTTCCTGATGGAGCCGACGGCGCTGCGGGAGACGATCGAGCAGGGCGGGGCCCGCGAGGTTGCGGAGGCGATCCTGGCGATCCGCGGGCGGCAGGCCCGCGCGGTCGAGCGGCCGGTGTTCTCGCCGGAAGCGATCGACATGCTGATGGAGTCGGCGGCGCAGCGGTTCGCGGTCGCGGACGCGCCGCTGCGGACGCTGATGCTCGCCGTGCTGCCCTCGCCGGTGGTGATGCCGGCGTCGCGGCGCATCGATGAGCAGTGGTTGGGCGAGACCAACCCGGACGTGCTGGCGATGGCGCTGGCGCTGCGCTCGCCGGAGCCGACCAGCCCGGCCTTCGGGCTGGCGCAGGTGCGGGAGTCGGAGTCGCTCTCGACGTTGGCGTCGGCGCTACGGGCGCGGCTGGAGGCGGGGCGGATCACGCTGGCGAACACGGCGAGCGACGCGCGGGCCCCCTTGGCGCCGGCCGTCGGTCCGCCCGTGCCCGAAGTGCAGGATGAGCAGCAATCGCCCTGAAGCATCGGGCGGCGGCGTCGCGCGCCCGATGGCGCGGGCCGTGGCTGATCGCGCCGAGCGCCGCCGGGCCGGACGCGTGCGTGCGGCGGTCGTGTTCGTGCTGGGCTTGGCGCTCCTTGCGGCGGCGGGCGTGGTGGTGTTCAACGACGGACCGGCGGCCCGAGCGGCCCTCAACACCGCGACGGACAGCCCGGCGTGGATGGTCCTCGCACTCGTCGGCCTGACGCTGGTGAACCTGGCGAGCGTCGCGGGCGCGTTCTGGGTGATGACGGCCCGGTACGGGCGCGTTGGGTACTTCGAGATGCTGGCGCTCATCACCAGCGGGTGGCTGCTGAACAACCTGCCGCTGCGTCCGGGGCTGGCGGGGCGCGTGGCGTATCACAAAGCCGTCAACGGGATCGCGATCGGCGACAGCGTGAAGGTGCTGGCCTCGGTGCTGGCGTGCGCGGGGGTGGCGGTGGCGATGCTGCTGGGGGCGCTGTGGGTGTCGCGCGGGAGCGGCGGGTGGGCGGCGGCGGGCGCCATCGCGGCCCCGGCGCTGATCCTCGCGGGCGTCACGTTGGCGCTGCGGGCTCGACGCCCGAACGGCGCGTGGCGGTGGGGGGCCTGCGCCGGGCTCCGGTATGTCGATATTCTCGCGTGGGCGGGGCGGTACGCGCTGGTGTTCGGGATCATCGGGAAGCCCATCGACGCGTGGACGAGCGCGACGGTCGCCGCGGCGAGCGAGGCGGCGATGCTCTCGCCCGTGCAGATCGGGCTGCGCGAGTGGGTTGTCGGGCTGACCTCGGCGTGGGCTGGCGGACGCGACGCGCTGACGAGCGGGCTGATCGCCGACGGGCTGAACCGGGGGCTGGAGATCGCGCTGGGGCTCCCGCTGGGAATTGCGGCCATGCTGTGGGTGATGAAGCGGGTGAAACGGGCGGGTGAAGGCGGATCGGCGTCGCGAGCCGCGCCAAGCCGAGGGGCGCCGGCCGATAACGGAGCGTCAGAACCGGGCGGAACGCGGGGCGTACCGGGCAGTGGGGGAACCTGAGCATTGCGGGCGGGCGGGGGGGGCGGCGGGGCCGATGTATCTCCCCGGGCGCCCGCTGCGGACGCCGGGTGAATCGCACGCTTGACTCGGGCTCGAACACGACGGAGAGGCTGGGCACGGACGCGATGGTCAACAAGATCGAACAAGATCACCAGCGGTTCCGCCAGATCGTCCGGGGCAAGATCCGGCGCGATCTTCGGCGGTTCATCTCGCGCGGCGACTTCATCGGGCGCGAGGGCGATCGCTTCGTCGCCGTGCCCGTGCACGACATCGACATCCCCACGTTCCGCTACGGCGACAACTCCGGCGGCGTGGGCATGGGCGAGGGGGACGAGGGGGACTCCGTCGGCTCCGGCAAGCAGGGGGGCGGCGACCAGCCGGGCAAGCACGTGCTTGAGGTCGACGTCTCGCTGGAAGAACTCGCGGACATCCTGGGCGAAGAACTGCAGCTCCCGCGCATCCAGCCCAAGGGTCAGCACCAGATCACGACCACGCGCGACAAGTACTCCGGCATCCGCCCCGTCGGGCCGGCGGGGCTGCGCCACTTCAAGCGGTCGTACAAGGAAGCGCTCAAGCGGCAGCTCTCGCTGGGCACGTACAACCCGGAGGACCCGGTCATCATCCCGATCAAGCGGGACATGCGGTACCGCTCGTGGGTTGAGGTCAAGAAGCCGCAGAGCAACGCGCTGATCGTGTACATGATGGACGTGTCGGGCTCGATGGGTGACGAGCAGAAGGAACTGGTGCGGCTCACGGCGTTCTGGATCGACGCGTGGCTGCGGCGGAACTACGAGGGCGTCGAGAGCCGCTTCATCGTGCACGACGTCGCCGCGCAAGAGGTCGACCGCAAGACGTTCTTCAGCGTGCGCGAGGACGGCGGGACGCGGATCAGTTCCGCGCTGACCAAGTGCGACGAACTGCTCGCCGCCCACTATGACCCGGCCGACTGGAACATCTACCTGTTCCACTTCAGCGACGGGGACAACTCGTCCGAGGCGGACAACCGCCTGTGCGTGCAGCTGCTGAAGCAGAAGCTGCTGGGCGCGTGCAACATGTTCGGCTACTGCCAGGTTTCCAGCCCGTACGGCTCGGGGTCGTTCATCGGCGTGCTGCGCGACGCGTTCGGCGCGGGCGAGCCGGAGGCGGTCAAGGTCGTCACCTGCCGCGTGAACGGGCGCGACGACATCTTCGACGCGCTCAAGACGTTCTTCAAAGCCGGTCGGTGAAGTGGGCCGGGCGATGCAGCGCGGCTTGGGCGGGCCCCGGGTGAATCGGTGAAGATGACCGGCGTATCCGCTGAACCCGACGGGCGGGGCGGGGCGAAAACCGTACAGTTGGCACGGGGCGTGCGGGGCGCGGCCTGGACGACCGGCCGCGGTGTCGTTGCGATCGGGCGCTCGGGCGTGCTGCGAGGATGTGACGTCGCGTGATCCTGCCGGTGATCTATTCCGTGCTGGTGTGGGCGCTGGCGATGCGGTGGCGTCGGCGGTGGCCGGCGTTCGCGGTCGTGACGGGCGGGTTGATCGTGCTGGCGGGGATGTACCGGGTGTATATGGCCTGGGGCGAGAAGCTGTCGCCGCAGTACAAGCACATTCTCATCCTGTATTGGCCGTACGTGGTGCTGGTGGGGGTGGTAGGGTTTTACATCGCGTGCCTGCCGCGACGGGCGCGGGAGCATGAGTGCCAGCGGTGCGGGTATGACCTGCGCGGGTTGAACCCGGCGGGCCTGTCGTGCCCGGAGTGCGGGGCGGACTGGTGCGGGCCGGGGTCTGGGCGGGAGCCGCCGGTGGAACCGCTGATCGCGATCCCGACGGGCAAGCCGCGGAACCGCACGGTGCTGTGAGCGCGCGTGTTCATCCGCTCGGGGGTCAACCGGACGGGCTGGTTCTGGTAGCATCTCCTGTGACCAGGAGAATCGCCATGAATACCGGAACACGGAGTGCGCTGCTGCTGGCGGCGGTGCTTGGCGCGATGACGGCGGGCGGGTGCGCGGGCGGGGCGGGGGGCGGGGCGGGGAGCGGCGGAGCGAGCCGAAGCGCGGTCGTCGTCAATGACGACCCGATCGAGGCCTCCAGCGCCACGCTGGTCGTGCATGGGATGTCGTGCCCGCTGTGCGCCAACAACGTCGACAAGCAGTTGATGGAAGTGCGCGGCGTGCGCGACGTGAAGGTCGATATGTCCAGCGGGGAGGTCAGCGTGGCCCTCGCGGACGCGGATCGGCCCAGCACGGCGGAGCTGAAGCGGGCCGTGGACGGCTCGGGGTTCACGCTGGTCAGCATCCGGGTGCCGTGATTGACGGGAGAGCGCATGCCGGGACGCACGCGATCGGGCGGTCGGGCTGGGGTGATCTTGGCGGCGGTGGGGGGGCTGGGCGTGTGCGGGCTTGGCGGGCTCGCATTCGGTCAGGAGGCGACGCACACGCCCGCCGCGACGCAGCCGGCGGAGGGGAACTGGTACCTGCGCACGCGCGTGCAGTATCTGCGGCTGTCGCGGGATCCCTCGCCGGAGCGGCGCGAGATCGACAAGGTACTGACGACGACGGCCCTGACGTACGGGCTGTCGCGCGATGTGTCGCTGTCGCTGAGCGTGCCGCTGTCGTACGAGAGCGCGAACGCAGCCGCGGGCGGGGCTGGGGGCGGCGGTGGGCTCGACCGCTCCTTCGGCGTCAATGACATCACGCTGTCGGCCAAGTGGCGCCCGTGGCAGTGGGACCTGGGACCGGTCGATTCCGTGCGCGTCGCGCTCATCGGCGGGGTCGAGATCCCGACGTACGACGACGAGTTTTCCAGCAAGGGCGTCGACCCGATCGTCGGCGGCGTCGTGACCGCCATCCTCGGGCGGCACGGGTTCAACCAGGCCTTGCAGTACAAGTTCAACACCGACGGCGAGCCGTTCACCACCCGGGCCGGCGACGGCGAGGCCGACGCGCTCTTCTACGACACCGCGTACCTGTTCCGCCTCGCCCCCGAGCAGTACGAGGCGGACACGCACGCGTCGTGGTACCTGACGGCGGAACTGAACGGGGTGTACGAGACCAACGGCGACAACGAGATCACGCTCGGCCCGGGCATTCTGTACGAGGCCCGCGAGTTCGCGCTCGAGGCGACCGTCGGCTGGGGCGTGGTGCGCGACGTTGACGAGCGACCGAGTTCGAGCGTGATCGTCAGCGTCGGGCTGCGGATTCTGTTCTAAGCGGCGCTGGCCGGGGCCGGGTGGGCCGGGCGCGTGGTGAGCAATCGAAAGGCCGGCACGGCGAGCGCGGCCCCGAGCGTTGGCGCGGCGAGGTAGACCCACAGGTGCTGCGTCTGCCCGGAGACAACGGCGGGCGCGAGCGAGCGGGCCGGGTTCATCGACGCGCCCGTGATCGGGCCCGCGAACAGGGCTTCCAGCGCCACTGTGCCGCCCACGGCGATCCCGGCCATGATGCCGCGTTCCTTCGGGCCGGACGAGACGGCGAGGATCACGAGCATCAGGAAGAACGTGAGCAGGGTTTCGAAGATCACGGCCCGCTCGACGGGGCCGGTGGGGAGCGTCTGACCAAGCGTGGGCGTTTCCGGGAACAGGGCGCGGAGTGTGAGCGAGGCGCTCGCCGCCCCGGCGAGTTGGGCGATGAGGTAGCCCGGCACGTCGCGCAGCGGGAAGCGCCCGGCGAGGGCGAAGGCGGACGTGACGGCGGGGTTGAGGTGAGCCCCGGAGATGTCGCCCAGGGTGTAGATGAGGGCCATGACGACCAGGCCGAAGGTCAGTGCGATCCCGACGTGCGTGATCGCGCCGCCCGAGGCGTGGTTGATGACGATGGCGCCGGTGCCGGCGAAGACGAGGAAGAAGGTGCCGAGGAACTCGGCGAAGAGTCGATTCACGGCTTCACCGCCGCGATGTCGAGGCTGGTGATGTAGGTGTTGGGATCGGCCCGGCCGGGGAGGAGATCGCGCAGGCGCGCGACCAGCGGGTCGCTGGCGCCCGCGAGCGTGGAGACGTACGCGGGCTTGGGCGTGAGCACGATGTTCGTGAGCCCGGCGGCGGCGGCCATGGCGCGGGTTTCCTCAACGGGCACGGCCCCGGCGATGCAGCCGATGAGGGCTTCGAGGTCGGCGAGGATCGCCGC
Source organism: uncultured Phycisphaeraceae bacterium (assembly GCA_964615765.1). Classification (GTDB taxonomy): domain Bacteria; phylum Planctomycetota; class Phycisphaerae; order Phycisphaerales; family UBA1924; genus CAZTQN01. The sequence continues at coordinate 73,704 of CAZTQN010000003.1, read as the reverse complement.
GGGAAGCGGGCGGAGCAAGGCCATGTCGGAGATGGCGACGCGCCCGCCGGGGCGGAGGACGCGGGCGATCTCGCGCCAGACGCGCGGCTTGTCGCTGGAGAGGTTGAGCACGCAGTTGGAGAGGACCACGTCGACGCTGGCGTCGGCGACGGGGAGGGATTCGATCTCGCCCAGACGGAACTCGACGTTGTCGAGCCCGAAGTGCTGGCGATAGGCGGCGGTATTGCGGCGGGCCTTGCTGAGCATCTCGGGGGTCATGTCGACGCCGATGACGCGCCCGGTGGGGCCGACCTTGGGCCCGGCGATGAAGCAGTCGAACCCGCCGCCGGAGCCGAGGTCGAGCACGGTCTCGCCCGGGCGGAGGGCGGCGATCGCCGTGGGGTTGCCGCAGGAGAGACCCATGTTGGCCCCGCCGGGGATGGCGGCGAGATCGTCGGCGGAGTAGCCGATGGCTTCGGCGAGGGCGTCGGGCGCGAGGGGGGCCGGGCCGCAGCACGCGCCGCCCGAGCCGCAGCAGCCGGTGTCGGCGATCTTGGCGTAGCCCTGGCGGACGGACTCGCGCACGGCGAAGCGTTCGTCAACCGCGGGCGCGAGCGCGACCGCCGCGGGCCCGGCGACCGGGAGCGCGACCGAGGCCTTGCGCGAGCAGCACGAGGAATCGGAGCAGCACGGGGTGTTGGAACTGTTCATGAGCGGGCCTCCTTCAAGGCGCGGGCTTCAGGGCGCCGGGCAGGGTTTCGATGAACGCGCGGATCTGATCGCGCACGCGCCGGTAGTGCGGCAGGGCGTCCTCGTCCGAGGCGGCCCCCTTGGCAAGACGCGGCGGGTCTTCGAACGGGACGTGCACGATGCGAGCGCCCGACGGGAAGACGGGGCACGTCTCGTGGGCCGAGTCGCAGACGGTGACGACGACGTCGAAGGGGATGGCGGCGAGCGCGTCGACGGTTTTGGAATGGTGGGTGGAGAGATCGACGCCGACTTCGCTCATGACGCGCATCGCCAGGCGGTTCATGCCGTGCGGGTTGGTGCCGGCGGAGTGGGCGTCGAGCACGTCGGCGCGGAGCGCCCGGGCGAAGCCCTCGGCCATCTGACTTCGGCACGAGTTGCCGGTGCAGAGGAACAGGATCCGCAGACGCTCAGCAGCAGGGGGCATCGGTCGTCTCCGAAGTGGGCGAGGGGCAGCAGGCCGGGCAGTCGGCGGCGCTCGGGTCGGGGGCGCACTCGTCGAGTGCGTCGGCCAAGGCGCGCAAGGCGCGGGAGAGTTCGGCGTAGCGGACGCGGTACAGCACGGAGCGTCCGCGGCGGGTGGGTTCGAGCACGCCGCTGCGGGCCAGCAGGGCGAGGTGGCGCGACACGACCGAGACGTCAACCGAGCAGCACTCCGCGACTTCGCCCAGCGAGCACGGCCGGCCGCACTTGGCCAGGCAGCCCAAGAGCCGCACCCGCGTTGGGTCCGAGAACGCCTTGAACAGGGTGGGGTCCAGCAGGTTGTCGACCGGCGAGCAGCAGGTGGCGGCCTGCTTGGGCGTGGCGGGTCGGGCTGGGGTGGACGTTTGCATGGACATGCAAGTATTGACATCGGTCCGGGCGGATGTCAAGTCCAGTGGGGGGCGTACCACAAGGGGAAGGCGAAACCGGTGGGGCGGAATCCCGAACTACGGTGGAGCGGCGCGGCTGACGCGTTGACTGTGGAGGTTCCGATGGACATGGTGCTGGCGGTGATGATGGGGATCGGGCTCTCGGCGGCCTGCGGCTTCCGGGTGTTTGTCCCGCTGCTGGTGCTGTCGATCGCCGCGCGGAGCGGGGCCGTCAGCGTGTCGAGCGATCTGGCGTTTCTCGGGTCGACCGAGGCGCTGATCGCGCTGGCGACGGCGTCGGTGCTGGAGATCGTCGCGTACAAGGTGCCGTGGCTGGACCACGTGCTGGACACGGTGGCGACGCCGGCGGCGGTGATCGCGGGGACGATCGTGACCGCGAGCCAGGTTGGTCAGGTCACGTTCAACGGCGTCGGCGCGGGGCCGCTGCTGCAGTGGGGCCTGGCGATCATCGCGGGCGGCGGGGCGGCGGCGGCGGTGCAGACGGTGAGCGTCGCGACCAGGGCCGCGTCGACCGTCATGACCGGCGGGCTGGGCAACCCGATCATCTCGACGGGCGAGAGCATCATGGCGGTCGCGGCGTCGGTGGTGGCGGTGATCGCCCCGGTGCTGGCGATCGTGCTGGTCGCGGTCGTGCTGGTGGTGGGCGTGCGGGTGGTGCAGCGGTGGCGGCGCTCGCGGGCGCAGGCGGTTACGCCGGCGATGGCGTAAGTCGTCGGAGTGCTGCGACCGGTTCAGCGTGCGTCAGGGCTGCGCGGGGGATGACGACGGCGGCGGCTGGGGGCCGCGCATGTCGAGGGCCGGTAGCGCGGGCAACTCTCGGAGTGCGGCGACGCGGCGGCGAAAGAACGCGGGGTCTCGGCGGTATTCCTCCCAAATGCCGCGCACGAAGAACCGTCCGCACTCAGAGCAGCGACCCTCCCGGGGCGCGCCGTCGAGGTCGTAGCCGCAGTGAATGCAGAACGGGCCGGTGCGGCCTCGGATGGCGCGTCGGTAAGCCCACGCGCCGAGGCTGATCGCCACGCCCAGCGCGAGCACCCAGATCTGCCACGCCCACAAGGAGATGAGTGCGGCGCCGACGAACGGCATGTGCAGCATCGCGACCGCCGGCAACGCGAGGACGAACAGGCACGGGCCCATGATGAGCCAGCGCCAACCGAGCGCGGCGGCGGTGTGGCGCAGGCCCGGCGTCCAGAACGGGACGTCGATCGCGTACGTCGGCAGCAGCTCGGCCAGCAGCGACGGATCGGCGGGATCCTCGCGGGGCAACTGGCCGGGAGACGCGAAGACCGGCGGCGGGACGGCGGCGTCCTGGCCCCGGGGCACGCCGGAGCGGCTGGCAGGCCCGGCCCGGCTTGCAGGTTGCTCGGACGCGGTCATGCGGTTAGTTTATGCAAGTCGTTTGTTTTCAACCGCCGCGTGAGGAGAGAGAGCGTGCCCATCATTGCAACAACGACGTTCTCGATTGATGGTTACCGCATCGTGAAGTATTGCGGCGTGGTGCGAGGGATCATCGTGCGAGCCCCCACGATCTCGCAGGGCATCCTTGGGGGTTTGAAGACCGTCGTCGGGGGCAACATCGGGTCGTACACGCAGATGTGCGAGCAGGCGCGACAGCAGGCGTATGAGTTGCTGGTGGACCACGCCGTCGCTACCGGCGCTAACGCCGTCGTCGGGTTGCGGTATGAGTCGAGCGAAGTCGGGAAGGCCGGGTCGGCGGTGGAAGTGTTGTGCTATGGGACGGCGGTGGTGATCGAGGCGGTCGGATAGGCGGGGGCTTGCCCCTGACTTGCGGGCTTGCACCCGATGGTCTACGCCGGCGGCGTGCCTCCGGAAGGGGGCGCCGCGGTGTCCGGGGTGCTTGACACGTCGGGTCGCCACTCGAACCCTTGCCGCATGAGTTCATCAGCCGCTCATGCGGACACGTCCAGCCAGCCGGGCCCGGTTCTTCCCGAAGCCAAGATGCACTTGTACCGGCCGACCGAGCCGGTGACGGCGCGGGTGACGAAGAACCAGGTGTGTAGCGCGGGCGGCAAGAAGGCGGCCGGCTTCGTGCGGCATATCGAGATCGATGTCAGCGGGACGCAGCTCGCCGGGCAGGTGCTCCCCGGACAATCGATCGGCGTGCTGGCGCCGGGCAACGACGCGAAGGGGCGGCCGCACGCGGTGCGGTTGTACTCGGTCGCTTCGCCCACGCGTGGCGAGGACGGTGCGGGGCAGATCCTGTCGACGACGGTCAAGCGGACGATCGACGAGCACTGGGAGACGCACAAGCTGTTCCTGGGCGTGTGCAGCAACTACCTGTGCGACCTGCAGGAGGGGGACCCGGTCCGGGTGAGCGGGCCCAACGGGAAGAAGTTCCTGTTGCCGACGGACGTGGGCGGGCACGATTACGTGTTCTTCGCGACGGGGACGGGGATCGCGCCGTTCCGCGGGATGCTGCTGGATGTGCTGGAGAAGAAGGTGGGCAGCCGCGTCGCGCTGATCATGGGGGCGCCGTTCGCGACGGACCTGATCTATCACGACCAGTTCCAGAAGCTGGCGGCGGAGCATCCGAACTTCACGTATCTGACGGCGATCAGCCGGGAGCGGCAGGCCGACGGCGGCGGGCCGATGTACGTGCAGGACCGCATCACGGCCAGCCGCGATGTGCTGATGCCAATGCTCGAGCGTGAACGGACGCTGGTGTACGTGTGCGGGATCGCGGGGATGGAGCTGGGGATCTTCCAGCACATGGCGCGGCATCTGGGCCCGGCGCTGGGGCAGTATCTGGAAGCGGACAGCGCGGCGATGGCCGACATCGGCGCGTGGGACCGCAAGATGCTGCACCGGCAGATCAAGCCGACCAAGCGCGTGTTCCTTGAGGTGTACGCGTGAGCAGGGGATAGAGGCCAGGGGACAGAGGACAGGGGGAAGAGGGGAGAAAGCGGACTCGGGCACATGGTTGCGGAGCGATTTCGCCCGTTCGGGACGACGATTTTTACGGAGATGACGCTGCTGGCGCAGAAGCACGGCGCGGTCAATCTGGCGCAGGGGTTTCCGGATTTTGACGGGCCGGAGTTTGTGAAGAGAGCCGCGCACGAGGCGATGAGCGCGGGGCAGAACCAGTATGCGCGGATGTTCGGGCTGCCGGTGTTGAACCGGGCGATCGCGGGGGCGTGGCAGCGGGCGACGGGGCAGACGGTGGATCCGGACACGCACGTGACGGTGACGAGCGGGTGCACGGAGGCGATCGCCGCGGCGATGCTGGGGCTGGTGAACCCGGGCGACGAGGTGATCCTGTTCGAGCCGTTTTACGACTCGTACCGGGCGAGCGTGGCGATGGCGGGGGGCGTGCCGCGGATGGTGGCGCTGCGGCCGGGTTCAGGCGGGGCAGGTTCGGGCGGGTTCCAGTTTGAAGAGGCGGAACTGCGTGCGGCGTTCACGGCGCGGACGCGGGCGATCTTGGTGAACACGCCGCACAACCCGACGGGCAAGGTGTTCTCGCGGGAGGAACTGGGCGTGATCGCGGGGCTGTGCCAGAAGCACGGGGTGATCGCGCTGACGGACGAGGTGTACGAGCGGCTGACGTTCGAGGCGGACCAGCCGCACGTGTCGCTGGCGACGCTGCCGGGGATGGCGGAGCGGACGCTGACGATGTCGAGCCTGGGCAAGACGTACAGCCTGACGGGGTGGAAGATCGGGTGGACGATCGGGACGCCGGAGTTGACGCGGGCGGTGCGGGCGGCCCACCAGTTTCTGACGTTCGCGACGGCGACGCCCCTGCAGATCGGGGCGGCGGCGGCGCTGAGCGAGCCGGCGGGCGAGGTGTATGTGCGGTCGCTGGTGGACGATCTCAGGGCGACGCGGGCGCTGCTCAGCGAGCGGCTGGCGCGGTTGGGGTTTGTCGTGCACAAGCCGGCCGGGGCGTATTTCGTGATGGCCGACTGGACGCAGGTGCCGGCTGGGAGAGCGATCCCCGGAACGGGTGCGGGGGCCCGGCTGGGCGAGGTATTCGCGGACGACGCGGCGTTCTGCCGGTATATGACGGAGCACGCGGGGGTCGCGGCGATCCCGCCGAGTGCGTTCTATGAGCGCAAGGAGCTTGGGCGCTCCATGGCGCGGTTCGCGTTTTGTAAGAAGCGGGAAACGGTTCAGATGGGCGTTGAGCGGTTGGAGGCGTGGCTGGACGGGCAGCGGCGCGCGGGCTGAGCGGGAGGTCCGGAGAACTGCGTGAGTTTTCGGCGCGTAGAGCTTGGCACACGCGGGCGGCTGGGCCTTGCGGGTCGGCGGGGCGCCCAGCGATGACCCGCCCCGGCGGCGGTCGATGAAAGGATGTCACGTTGGAGGCGCAGGAGTTCTTGGTGCACCGGCGGCGGACGGTCCAGCATCACTCGAGCCGGCTTCGCTCGGGGGCGCATCGCCCTGGGCGGGGCGGCGTCGTGCTCGAAGCGCTGGAAGCGCGGGCGATGCTCGCGTTCGACCCGACGCCGATCGAGCAGCACCTGCTGGAACTGACCAACCGCTTCCGCCTGGACCCGCAGCGCGAACTGAGCCTGCTGACGACCGGGCTGGGCACGCCGGCGCGGTCGAGCGATGCGGACGTGGACAGTGCGCTGCGGTTTTTCAATGTGAACGGGAGCGTTCTGCAGCAGCAGTGGGCGTCGCTGACGCCGTCGGCGCCGCTGGCGTGGAACGAGGCGCTGTACGATGCGGCGGAAGTGCACAGCCAGGCGATGATCGCGGCGGACGTGCAGGAGCACCAGATCCCCGGCGGGCCGGACCTGAGCGAGCGGATCACCGACGCGGGCTACACGGGCTGGGCGACGGCGGGTGAGAGCATTTACGCGTATGCGCGGAGCGCGATCCACACGCACGCGGGCTTCCTGCTGGATTGGGGCAACGGGCCGAACGGCATCCAGGACCCGCCGGGGCACCGGCTCAGCGCGATCAACCCGCAGTTCCGCGAGACGGGCATCCGCGTGCTCAACCCGGGGCTGCGGGCGGGCAAGTCGACCGGGCCGCTGGTGGTGACGCAGGACTTCGGGCGGCGGTTCACGCAGTCGCAGGCGTTCCTGCTGGGCGTGGTGTACGCCGACGGCGACAACGACGGGTTCTACTCGCAGGGCGAAGGGCTCGGCGGGGTGCGGATCCAGGTGACGGCGAGCGGCACGGGGGCGGCGGTCGCGGAGTCGACGTCGATGACCGCGGGCGGGTGGCAGATCAGCCTGCCGACGGGCACGTACAACGTGACGTTCAGCGGCGCGGGCTTCGGGAACGCCGTCACGTACCGCGATGTCGTGGTGCGGAGCGACAACGTGAAGCTGGACGCGGTGCGCGGCGTGCGTCCGCCGGCGCCGGGGTTCCGCCTCAACGGGAGCAACAACCAGACCATCGCGGCGGGCGACAGCACGCCGGCGGTGCAGGACGGGACGGACTTCGGCGGGGCGAACGTCGTCGGGCAGACGGTCGAGCGGACGTTCGCCGTCACCAACACCGGGACACAGACGCTGCGCATCCAGGCGGGCGGGCCGGGGGGCGTGAGCGGGCGTCGCGTGCTGATCAGCGGGGTGGGCGCGGCGGACTTCACCGTCGTGCAGGACTTGCCGACGGAGATCGCCGCGGGGCAACTGGCGACGTTTACGGTGCGGTTCGATCCGAGCGCGGTGGGCGTGCGGACGGCGAACATCACGCTCGCGACCAGCGCGAGCGGGGCGGAGTCGGTCACGTTCTCGATCTCGGGGCGCGGGGCGGTGCGGCCGGTGGTGGAAGTGCGGGGCGGCGGGCTGGCGATCGGGCACGGCGACCGCACGCCGCGGGTGGTGGATGGGACGGGCTTTGGGACCATTGTCGCGCCGGGCGGCCAGCGTGAGCGCACGTTCGAGATCGTGAGCGCGGGCTCGGCGAACCTGAACGTGCGCTCGGTGACGCTGGAGAACGCGGCCCCGGGGTTCCGCGTTGTCGAGGCGGGGCTCGGGCGGCTGGGGGCCGGGCTGACGCGGGCGATCCGCGTTTCGTACACGGGCTCGGCGCTGGACGGCGTCGGCGTGAAGACCGCGGAGCTGGTGATTGTCACCAACGACCCGGCGACGCCGGTGTACCGGATCATGGTGCGGGCCAACGTGGTCGCCGGCGCGCGGCTGGCGGTGCGGTCGGCGGGCGCGGTGCTGGCGCCGTCGGCGACGGCGGACTTCGGCACCATCGCCACCGACGGGGGCGTGCGCGTGCGGGAGTTTGTGATCCGCAGCACGGGCCTGGCGCCGCTGCGACTGACCGGCACGCCGCGGGTGGTGATTGAGGGGCTCGGGGCCGATCAGTTCAGCGTGACGATGCAACCGGTGCGCGATGTGGTCGTGCCGGGGCAGGGGATCAAGTTCCGCGTGCGCTTCGACCCGTCGACGGCGGGTCCGGCGGTGGCGACGGTGCGGATCGTGTCGAACGACGCGCTGGTGAATGTGTTCGAGTTCACGGCGGTCGGTGTTGGGCAGGCCGGCGCGTAGCGGCGATATACACAGGCGTCCGGTCCGGGATGCAGTTATGGGAGACGTGCGCATGGGCGGTGGTCAACAGTCAGTGCGTCGGGTGATTCGCCGGTCGGGCACGATCGGGCGGGGCTCGGCTCCGGACGCTTCGCTCGCGCTGGAGACGCTGGAAGGGCGCGTGCTGCTGTCGGCGGCGTTCGACTTGATCGGGCTGACGCGCCTGCGCGGGGACAATGCGTACTCGAGCGTGGACGGGAGCGGCGTCGGCGTCGCGGTGCTCGACACGGGCGTGCTGGGCTCGCACCCGGACCTGCGCAGCAACGTGGTGGCGTGGTATGACGCCGTCACGCGGACCGAGAGCGCCGCCACCAGCGCGTTCGACCCGGAAGGGCACGGGACGCACGTGGCGGGGACGGCGGCGTCGAGCAACCCGGCGATCGGCGTGGCGCCGCGGGCGCGGATCATCGCCGTGCGCGCGCTGCCGTCGGACAACGAGGCGACGCCGCGGCACGACACGGTGGTGGACGGGCTGAACTGGGTGCTGGAGAACCACCAGCGGTACAACATCCGCGTGGTGAACATGTCGCTGGGGATCGAGGCGAACTACAACAGCGTGCCGGGGAACGGGTCGAGCAACTGGGAGCGGGCCATCGACGCGCTGGAGCGCGTGGGCGTGACGGTGGTGTCGGCGTCGGGCAACTCGTACGCGAACTACGCGGCGCCGGGCGCCAGCGCGCCGGCGGTGTTCAGCACGCTCAGCGTCGGCAGCGTGTGGGAAGACGGCGGGCAGGGGGACACGTTCCCGCTGGTGCTGGGCTCGGGGCCGTACGCGTCGGTCGAGCGTTCGGGCGCGCCGGACCGCGTGTCGGCGTTCAGCCAGCGGTCGACGCTGCCGAACCAGGTGTTCGCGCCGGGGCAGACGATCTACAGCACGTTCAACGGCGTGGGCGGGCGGCAGTACGCGACGCTCCAGGGGACCAGCATGGCCTCGCCGATCGTGGCGGGCGTGGTCGCGCTGCTGCAGGACGCCGCGCGGACGTTCGGCGGGCGCTACCTCTCGGCGAGTGAGGTCACGACGATCGTGCGGACGACGGCGGACTCGATCGTCGACGCGCAGACGGACCAGACGCAGCGGCTGGACACGCGCACACGCCAGGTCACGGACCTTCAAGAGACGGGGCTGTCGTTCCTGCGGGTGAACGCGTTCAACGCCGTTGCGCGGGTGCGTTCGCTGTTCGCCGCGGGCTCGGGCGGCGTGCCGACCAGCGGCGATGTGGACGGCCGCTCGTCCGGCGCGGTGCGTGCGGGGCTGGTGGACGGTGTCGTCGGGCTGAACCTGCAGGGCGTGGTGGGGACCGACGGGAGCAACAGCGTCGGCGCGGCGGACGTGGACCTGGTCGCGTTCGAGGCCGCCAGCCGCGGTGTCGTCACCGTGCGCGCGGCGCAGGTCGCGGGCGGTCAGAACGCGGCCCTGCTGCTGCGGCTGTTCGACGCGTCGGGGAACGTGGTCGCCTCGGCGCCGGGCACGGCGGGGGCGTACCCGACGATCACGACCGGCGTGCTCGAGCCCGGTCAGTACTTCGTGGGCGTGACGTCGACGGGCAACAACCAGTACAACCCTGTCACCGGCGCCGGCGCGCGGGCCGGGAGCGGGCAGGGCGATTACGCGCTGAGCATCGGGCTTGCCAACCCGGACCCCAACGGCGTGGTCGGCGGGGCCGTCAGCGTCGCCGAGCTCCCGGCGGAGTTCAACGGGTGGATCGGGGCCGACCTGGGCGTGCCCGTCGGTTCGCAGGACGTCGACTTCTTCCAGGTGACGGCGCCCGACTCGGGCACGCTGACGATCGACATCAACACGTCGCAGTACGGCATCGACGCGGTTGACTCGTACATCCGCGTGCTGGACGAGAACTTCCAGACCATCGCGTTCAACGACGACCGCACGCCGGGCGACCTGGACGCGCTGGTGCAGGTTGCGCTGACGCGCGGGCAGGTGGTGTACGTCGCGATCAGCGATTACTCGAACGCCGCGTTCAACCCGCTGAACCCGTACGACCGCAGCGCCGCCGGCGCGGGCGGGTTCTACGACCTGTCGATGAGCTTCGACAATCTCGACAGTGACGGCACGCTCATCTCGGCGGTGCCGCTGATGGTCGGGCAGACGGTGGCGGGTTCGGTCGGGACCGACCCTGGGCGTGGCACCGTCGGCCTCGACGGCACGAAGGACGTCGACTTCTACGCGGTGGAATTGGCGGAGAACGGGATCATCGAGGTGAACGTCACCAGCGCCGATCCGACGTTCACGCCGTCGGTGGTGATCTGGGGTATTGATGAGACGGGCGACCAGGCGGTGCGGCTGCTGAGCGCCGACGGCTCGAACGGGCGCGTGCTGATCCGGGCGGAGGCGTTCACGACGTACTTCGTGTCGGTCACGGGCGTGGGCAACGCCGGCTTCAACTGGGCCGCGCCGGGCACGGGCACGGGCGGGCAGACGGGCAACTACCAACTCACGTTCCAGCAGCGCACGGCGGGGGATGTGCGCGACCTGACGGACGACTCGGTCAACACCGGCACGCCGCGGTCGATCGTGGTCGGGCAGTCCGTCAGTGCGGTGCTTGGGTCCGACGACGGCTTCCTGCTGGGGGCCGACGACGTGGACCTGTACCGGCTGGTGCCGGAGAGCAGCGGGCGCCTGCAGATCCGCACGGCGCTGGTGGAGAGCCTGGAATCGGCGGACACGGTGCTGCGCGTGTTCGACGCGCAGGGCAACGAGATCGCGTTCAACGACGACGTCGCAGCGAACCAGCTCAACTCGGCCGTCACGATCCAGGCGGTCGCGGGGCAGACGTACTACATCGGCGTCAGCGGGTTCGGCTCGGCGATGCGGTCGTACAACCCGATCACGGGCGCGGGGCGCGGCGCGGGCGACACGGGGCAGTACGCCCTCAGCGTGACGCAGGACACGGGCCCGCGTCTGGTGGTCACGGGCGGCGGGTTCGAGATCCGCAACAACGACCGCCAGCCGACGGCGGCGGACCTGACGGCGTTCGGCACCGTCGCGCTGGACGGGCAGCAGCGCGTGCGGACGTTCGTGCTGACCAACTCGGGCAGTTCGACGCTGCAGTTCGCGCCGAGCCAGGCGCAGCGGGTGCGGATCGACGGGGTGGCGGCGGCGGATTACGCGCTGCTGACCGCCGTGCCGCGCACGCTGGCGCCGGGCGCGAGCCTGCGGATCAACGTGCGGTTCGATCCGTCGGTGGTTGGGACGCGGAACGCGACGATCGTGGTCCGCAGCAACGACGTGGTGAACCAGACGTACACGTTCGGGATCCGCGGGACGGCGGTGCTGCCGGCGCGGCTGTCGATCTCCGGCGGGCCGCAGAGCAAGCCCGTTTCCAACAATGACACGACGCCGATCGCGGGCGACGGGACCGGCTTCGGGCTCGCCCGCGCGGGGCGGTCGGTGGTGCGGACGTTCACGATCACCAACACGGGCATCGCGCCGCTGCGGCTGACGGGGCCGGACTTCGTGCGGTTGTCGGTCGAGTCGGATGACGAGTTCGTCGTGGTGCAGCAGCCGCGCGGCGTGCTCGCCGTCGGCGCGTCGACGACGTTCCGCGTGCGGTTCAGCCCGACGGACGCGGGGATCCGGAGCGCGACGGTCGAACTGGTGTCGAACGACCCGTTCGCGCCGGTGTACCGCTTCGCGCTCCGCGGGAACGGGCAGGTCGTGGGATAAGCGGGTCAGAAATCCAGCGGGGCCAGCCACGCGCCGGCGAGGGCTTCGACACTGGTCGAGCGCTGGCCGACGTGCAGCGTGCCGAGTTCGTCCAGGCGGGCGAACTCGACGCACGCGGCGCTGCCGAGCAGCGCGCGGACGGCGTCGGCGTCCTGGCGGCGGACTTCCAGGAGGAAGCGTGACGGCGCTTCGCTGAAGGCGAGGGGAATGAGGCTGGCGGGCGGGCCGCCCGCGCCGGGGTGCGTGAGCGTGGCGCCGATCGGGCGTGCGGGGGATGAGCCGGCGATGAGCATCTCGGCGAGCGCGGTGAGCGGGCCGCCGTCGGAGACGTCGTGGGCCGATTGCACGAGCCCGGAGGCGACGGCCTTGGCGATGGCGCGGGCGATCGACGGCCCGCCGCCGGGGCCGAGACGGACGGTCGGCACGCGGGCGAGCGCGGCCTGCTCGGCGGTGGAGAAGTGGGCGAGGCCGAAGAGTTCCTGATAGTGCGAGGCGCCCAGGGGTGTGCTGGCATCTTCGCTCGGGCCGACGAGCAGCACGATGTTGCCGGGCTCTTTGGCGTCCATGGTGACGGCGCGGGCGAGGTCGGGCAGGATGCCGATGCCGGTGATGAGGAGCGTGGGCGGGATGGCGATGGTGCGGCCGTCGCGCGTGGTGAACTCGTTGTGCAGCGAGTCCTTGCCGGAGACGAACGGCGTGCGGTAGGCGAGGGCGCCGTCGTAGCAGCCTTCGCAGGCGCGAACGAGGGCGGCGAGGTTGTCCGGCTTCTTGCAGCTGGGCCAGCAGAAGTTGTCGAGGATGGCGATGCGGTCCGGGTCGACGCCGACGCAGACGAGATTGCGCACGCACTCGTCGATGGCGCTGAGGGCGGTGTGGTAGGGGTCGCCGCCGCGGGCGATGTCGCCGACGGCGGTCTGCAAGCCGCACGAGATGCCCAGGGCGCGGGCGGAGCCGGGGACGGGCGTGATGACGGCGGCGTCGGACGGGCCGCGCGACAGCGGGCCGACGAGCGGCTTGATCGCGGTCGACGCGCGGACCTCGTGGTCGTACTGCCGGATGATCCAGTGCTTGCTCGCGATGTTGGGGTGCCCGAGCAGGCGGACCAGCGCGTCCAGCGGGTGCGGGGCGGCGGGCGCGGTGGCGGCGACGGACGTTGTCGGCGGTTTCGGCGTTGCGGCGGGCGGGTTCCACACGGCCTCGCGGCGCGGCGTCGGGATGCCCTCGTGCAGCAGGTGCATGCTCAACCGCCCGACCTCGCGCCCGGCGAAGTTCAGGATGAGCTGCGGATCGTCGGCCGGTGCGCCGGGTGATGAGAACTCGCCCAGCACGGCGAGATCGACGGACTCTTCGCGGCAGATGGTGCGGAGCGCCTCGAGGCGATCCTGCGGGACGGAGAGGACCATGCGCTCCTGGGCTTCGCTGATCCAGATCTCGGTGGGGGAGAGGCCGGGGTACTTGAGCGGGGCGCGGTCGAGGTGCACGGTGGCGCCGGTCGACTTGCCCATCTCGCCGACGGCGGAGGAGAAGCCGCCGGCGCCGCAGTCGGTGAGCGCGGAGTACAGCGGCTGGTCGTGCTCGTCGCGGGCGCGGAGGATGGCGTCGAGGAGCTGCTTCTCGGTGATGGCGTTGCCGATCTGCACGGCGTGGGCGAACTCGTCGGCGGCGGAGTGGGAGATTTCGGCGGAGGAGAAGGTGGCGCCGTGGATCCCGTCGCGACCGGTGCGCCCGCCGAGCGCGACGATGAGATCGCCGCGGCGGACCTCGCCCTTGACGCGGTCGCGCGGCATGACGCCGATGCACCCGCAGTAGACGAGCGGGTTGCCGACGTAGCGCGGGTCGAACGCGACGGCGCCGGAGACGGTGGGGATGCCCATGCGGTTGCCGTAGTCGCGCACGCCGGCGACGACCTGCGAGAGGATGCGGCGCGGCGGGAGGCAGCCTTCCGGCACGGGCGTGAAATCCGGCGGGGCGACACAGAAAACGTCGGTGGAGGCGATCGGTCGGGCGCCGAGGCCGGTGCCGATGACGTCGCGGATGCACCCGCCGATGCCGGTCGCGGCCCCGCCGTAGGGCTCGATCGCGGAGGGGCGGTTGTGGGTTTCGACCTTGACGCAGACGGCGGTGGTGTCGTCGAAGGCGATCACGCCGGAGTTGTCGACGAAGACCGAGAGCGTCCAGTCGACGCCGGAGGCGATGAGCTCGCGGGTCGCCGCGGCGACGGTGGACTTGAGCAGGTTGTGGATGACGATCGAGCCGTCGGGCTGAACCTCGTGGCCCGGGCGGTTGGCCCAGTCGTCGGCGCGTTCGCCCCAGCGGCCTCCCGCCGGGGCCTGGTTCTGATAGCGGATGGTGCTCTTGAGCGTCTTGTGGACGCAGTGCTCGGACCAGGTTTGTGCGAGGGTTTCGAGCTCGATCTCACGCGGCTCGCGGCCCGCCGCCTGGTAGTGGGCCGCGATCGCCTTCATCTCGTCGAGCGAGAGGAACAGGTGCGCGTCGCGCGAGAGCTTCTCGAGCGCGGCGTCCGGGAGCGTCGTCAACGGGACCTCGCGCACGGTCGCGTCATGAGCCCGGCTGACGGGGAACTCCGACGGGTGCAGCGGGCGATCGACCACGCGCTGGATGACCGGGTTGGCGAGCAGACGCTCCGCCAACGCGCGGGCCGAGGTCGGCGTCAGGTCCGGCCCGGACAGGTCGTACCGCCACCCGGTGGCGATCGTCGGCGGGTGCTCGAGATCGAGAATGTCGGCGACGGCGCGCTGCACGGACTCGGCGACCGGGTCCATCACCCCCGGGAGTGGGTGGACCTCGATGATGTGATGTCCGGGCGCGGCGGGCGAGGCCCCGACGAAGGCCGCTTCGAGCACCGGGTCGGCGAGGAGCTTGGTGCAGACGCTGCGCAGACCGGCGGCGTCGAGCGGCGCATCGTGAGGCGGCTCGATGAGATAGACGTGGGTGGACCGGGCGGAGGTGAGGTGGACGCCGAGGGCGGCGGCATCGCGGATGAGCGCGGAGGCGACCGGGTCGGACCGGCCGGGAAGGGGGGCGACTTCGATGCGGTGAACGGGCATGGGCGATGGTAATACCCCGGCCCCGGAAAGCCGCGGGAGGGTCGGAGCGATTTTTTTTCTGCAGGCGGCGCAGGGCGGGCGTAACGGGTTCGTACCAGCCTGAGAGGTGACGATCCGGCGCAGGCTGATCGCCGCCCGTGCGTGCCGAGATGGGCTCGGCGGTCGGGCGATGATCGGGCCGGGCTCGGCCGGTGCGTTGACCTTGCGGAGGTCCCCCATGGCCGCGAACCAGACGACGACGAACCGGGTGATGATAGCGATGGCGCTGGTCGGGGGGGTGCTGGGTGCGGCGGGGGCGCCGGCGGCGGGGCAGTGCACGTTGACCGGCAGGGAACTTCGGATTGTGGGGTCAAACTCGGGCACCATGGCCAGCGTCGTGTTCGATGACGGCACCGGTGCGGCGATGTATGCGGGCAGTTCTTCGTCCGACGGTGGCGTCGTTGTGCATCGCCGCGGGCTAGATGGGGTGTGGCGGCGGACGGCGGTTGCACCGGGTGTGAGCGTTGGGCCCGTTCGAACGCTCCTGGTCGATACCGACTCTCAAGGGGCTCAGTCGCTGCTGGCCGGATCGAGCCAGTTGCTGCGATGGTCGGGCTCGCTGCAGCGATGGGAGGCGATTTCGCCGCCGGCACCTCGCCTAATCGAGGCGCTCACGCGTCACACGGACACGTCGGGCTCTTACCTTGTCGCCTCGGGCTCGTTCGGTCCTCAGGGCGTGGCGTGGCGATTGAACGGGACGGTCTGGGAGCGCATGGGCACGACGACTCGGCTGGACGTGCAATCACTCGTGTCTCTTGATCCGGACGGACCCGGGTCCAGCCCAGCGATCCTGTATGCCGTGGGGAGAGGTGGCACAACGACGCCCACCCCCGGCGTTCTGCGATGGGATGGAAACGAGTGGCAGGCCGTGCCGGGGATGAACACGTGGCTGAAGACTGCGACCGCATTCGATGATGGAACGGGCCGGCGTCTTTTCGTCTCGGGGCACCTTGTCTCCTCGCCGCTGGTCCGGAACACTCACGTCGCGCGCTGGACGGGATCAGCCTGGGAAGGTGTCGACGACCGACCAGGCTCACCGACGCAGTATGAAGAGGCCTATGGCTTCGCGCTGTTTGATGATGGCAGCGGGAACGGGCGCGAGCTGTACGCGGCCACTTCGCGCACCTTGGTGCGCCTGCGCCACGGGCAGTTCTCGACCGTTCTCGCGATCGCGATGACCCCATCTACGAGCGGCGGCTACCTCCAACACGGCCTTGGTGTCGGCCGCTTGGCCCTTTCCGGACCCGAAGTTCTGCTCATTCCGCAACGAGGCAATGTCCTCGCCGTCACCGGCTGCAACGCCTGCGCTGCGGACGTGAACTACGACGGCGTCGCCGCGGTGACGGACGTGCTGCAGTTCATCAACGCCTGGTTCGCCGGGTTGCCGGAGGCTGACTTCAACCGGTCGGGCGCGCTGAGCGTTGACGACGTGCTGGCGTTCATCAGCGCGTGGACGGGCGGGTGCTGAGGGATTCGACGAGCGTTTAAAGACGGTTGGCGCGGGGGGCGGTGGTCGCGGTTCGACGGCGTGCGCACGCGGAGGTGATATATGCGGATCAAGCAAGGTCAGGCGGAGCGGATGATCACGACGATGGCGGCGGTTGGTGCGCTGCTGGGCGCGACCGCCGGGCAGGCGGCGGGGCAGTGCCCGCTGAGCAGCCGCCTGCTCCGTCTGCAGGGCCTGACGACGTCCAGCATCGCCAGCGTCGTGTACGACGACGGCACGGGCCCGGCGATTTTCGCGGGCGCCTTTCAGCCGGTGGGCGGCGTGAGCGTGCGTCGTCGCGGGTTGGACGGGGTGTGGCGAGCGACCGCCGTCGCGCCGGGCGCGACGTTCGGGCCCGCTCGTGCGTTCCTCGTCGACACCGATCCGCAGGGAACGACGTCGCTGCTGACCGGGTCGAGCCGGGTGGTGCGATGGTCCGGGGTCCTGCAGCAGTGGGAGTCGATCTCGCCGCCCGCTCCGCGAACGATCGAAACGCTCACGCGGCATACCGACTCGACCGGCTCATTCCTGGTCGCGTCCGGCATCAACTCCTCGCCGCAGGGCGTGGCCTGGCGGCTGAACGGTGGCGTCTGGGAGCGCATGGGCACGCGCACGACGATGCAGGTGCAGGCGCTGGTGTCGGTCGACGAGGACGGCGCTGGACCCGGCGCAGCAACGCTCTACGCCGTGGGTCGCAGCGGGCCATCGGGCGCTTCGGTCGCGCGGTGGGACGGGACCGAGTGGCAAGGCCTGCCGGGGCTGGGCAATTGGTCCAACACGGGCATCGCGTTCGATGATGGCGGCGGCCCGCGGCTCTACGTCTCCGGTCACTTCAGCGGCCTTGCGCTGACGCGCAACACCTCCGTCGCTCGCTGGACCGGCAGCGCCTGGGAGGGTGTCGACAACCGCGCTGGCTCGACCATGCAGAGTCTCGGGTCGGCGTACGGGTTCGGCCAGTTCGACGACGGCAGCGGGCGCGGGCGAGAGCTCTATGCCCAAACGATCGACGGCGTGGTCCGCCTGCGCGATGGGCAGTTCTCGCTGGTGCACCCCATCGCCACCAACCCGGCGGCCACCGCGTACGTGCAGTACGGGTTGGGCGTCGGTCGCTTCGCGCCGGGCGGGCTCGAAGTGCTGTTCATCCCGCAGGTCGGCGGAGTCGCGGCCATCACGGGGTGCAACGCGTGCCCCGCGGACGTCAACTACGACGGAATCGCCGCGGTGACGGACGTGCTGCAGTTCATCAACGCGTGGTTCGCGGGTTTGCCGGAGGCCGACTTCAACCGGTCGGGCGCGCTGAGCGTTGACGACGTGCTGGCGTTCATCAGCGCGTGGACGGGCGGGTGCTGAGGGATTCGACGAGCGTTTAAAGACGGTTGGCGCGGGGGGCGGTGGTCGCGGTTCGACGGCGTGCGCACGCGGAGGTGATATATGCGGATCAAGCAAGGTCAGGCGGAGCGGATGATCACGACGATGGCGGCGGTTGGTGCGCTGCTGGGCGCGACCGCCGGACAGGCGGCGGGGCAGTGTGCGCTAACCAGCCGGGAACTGCGGATTCCCGGCAGTAGTTTTCACACCATCGCTACCGTCGTCTTCGATGATGGCAGCGGCCCAGCGATCTATGCGGGAAATAGCGACAATGTCACGGTACACCGTCGCGGGTTGGATGGTGTGTGGCGGCGGACAACCGAGGCCCCAAACACGGGCGGGGCAGACGCGCACGCATTTCTCCTTGATACGGATGCGCAGGGACAATCCTCGCTGCTGGTTGCCGCGCGCCACGTCTTGCGCTGGTCGAGTTCGCTGCAGCGGTGGGAGGCGATTTCTCCGACCGCACCTCGTCAGATCGACGCGATTACGCGCCACACCGATGCGTCGGGGTCATTCCTTGTCGCTTCGGGCGCCTTCGGTGCTCAGGGCGTGGCGTGGCGATTGAACGGGTCGGCTTGGGAGCGGATGGGCACAACTACGAATGCCTTCGTGCAGTCGCTGGTCTCGCTTGACCCCGATGGTCCGGGCCCGATCCAGGCAACTTTGTATGCCGCGAGTCGCTCGGGGGTTCTGCGATGGGATGGAACCGAGTGGCAGGTGGTTCCTGGCTTAAGCGACTGGTTGAAAACGGCGACCGCTTTCGATGACGGCACGGGCTCGCAACTCTACGTGTCGGGGCACTTGTTGACGACTTCTTCCGTTCGATATTCTCAGATCGTGCGCTGGACGGGGACAGATTGGAACGGCGTCGATGACCGGTGGAATTCACCAGCCATTTACAAAGTGGCGTTCGGCTTTGCTCAGTTCGACGATGGGAGTGGCCGTGGACGCGAGCTCTACGCAGTGACGTCGGACAGCTTGATGAGACTCCGAGATGGACGATTCTCAACAGTGCTGAATCTCTCGCTCGGATACGATCGGAGCTTTCTTCAAATCGGCCTCGGTGTCGGTCGTCTCGCCCCCTCAGGGCCCGAGGTCTTGTTCATTCCGCAGAGTAATGGTGTCCTCGCCGTCACCGGCTGCAACGCTTGCCGCGCGGACGTGAACTACGACGGCGTCGCGGCGGTGACGGACGTGCTGCAGTTCATCAACGCGTGGTTCGCTGGGTTGCCGGAGGCCGACTTCAACCGGTCGGGGGCGCTCAGCGTTGACGACGTGCTGGCGTTCATCGGCGCGTGGACGGGCGGGTGCTGAGGCGCGTGGGCTGACGGGCGAGCCGGCGGGTCCGCTCGACCCGCCGGGGGCGCCGGGCCGTAGACTCGCCGCGATGCCCGACGCCCCGCACGTTCTGCTCTTCACCGACGGCGCCTGCTCCGGCAACCCCGGGCCGGGCGGGTGGGCCTACATCCTGCGGCACCCCGCAAGCGGGGCCGAGCGCGAGGAATCCGGGGGCGAGGCCCAGACGACCAACAACCGCATGGAACTCATGGCGGTTATCCGCGGGCTTGAGGCGCTGAAGTCCGAGAGCCGCGTCGAGCTGTGGTCGGACTCCCAGTACGTCCTCAAGGGGCTGAAGGAGTGGATGGCCGGGTGGAAAGCCAAGGGGTGGAAGACGGCGGACAAGAAGCCGGTCAAGAACCAGGACCTGTGGGTGCAGTTGGACGAGCTGGTGGCCCGGCACGCGGTGACGTTCCACTGGGTTCGCGGGCATAACGACCACCCGGAGAACGAGCGGTGTGATCAGTTGGCGGTGGCGGCGCGGGACGCGGCGCGGGTGCGATAACCCGTCGATCGTTGCAGTCGGCACAGGCCGAGGGCCGGGCGGGCAGCGTCCGATCAACATGGTGGGCGGGCGGGTCGATGGACGCGGTGTCCCGTGGTGCGCGGCCGGTGTGGTCCGGGCTCGCCGCCGCGGGAAGTACCCACGCGCAATGCGCGGAGGCCCGCGATGACGATGAAGTTGACCGACATTCTTCAGCACGCGATGCAGAGCGACGCCTCCGACGTGCACCTGGTCTCCGGGCACGTGCCGATGATGCGTGTGCACCAGGTCATGGTGCCGATGGACATGCCCGTGCTGGCGCCGGAGACCGTCAAGGCCTTCGTGCAGGAGATGGCGAGCAAGGAAGCGTTCACGAAGTTCGAGCAGTTGAAGGACTCGGACTTCTCGTACCAGTGGGAGGGCAAGGCCCGCTACCGCGTGAACGCCCACTACCAGCGCGCGACGTCGGCGATCGCGATGCGCATGATCAAGACCAAGGTGCCGCCCTTGGCGAATCTGAACCTGCCGGAGGTGATCGCGCGGTTGACGTATCTGCCGCGCGGGCTGGTGCTGGTGACGGGGGATACGGGTTCGGGTAAGTCGACGACGCTTGCCGCGATGATCCAGGCGATGAACGAGCGGTATCGCAAGCACATCATCACGCTGGAAGACCCGGTCGAATACGCGTTCGTGTCGAACCGCTGCCTGATCGAGCAGCGTGAGCTCGGGGCGGACATGCCGAGCTTCGCGTCGGGCTTGAAGCACGCGCTGCGTCAGGACCCGGACATCATCCTGGTCGGCGAAATGCGCGACCTGGAGACGACGGCCCTGGCGATCTCGGCGGCCGAGACGGGGCACCTTGTGCTCTCGACGCTGCACACCGTCAACGCCTCGCAGACGGTCGAGCGCATCATCGACATGTACCCGGCGGGTCAGCAGAACCAGATCCGCTCGATGCTGGCGAACACGCTGCAGGCGGTGATCAGCCAGACGCTGTTCAGCCGCATCGACAAGCCGGGGATGGTGCCGGCGGTCGAGGTGCTGCTGTGCACCCCGGCGGTGCGGAACCTGATCCGCGAGAACCGGTCGTTCGAAATCCCGAACGTGATCGAGACGAACCGGGCGCTGGGGATGGTGAGCCTGGATACGTCGATCGCGGAGCAGTACTTCAACGGGTTCATCAGCCGCGAGGACGCCATCGCGCAGGCGGCGTTCCCCGACAAGCTCGAGCGCATGCTGGTGGCGTAAACGGGCAGGACCCACACGGACCGATCTCTCAAAGGAGGGCGAAGCCGGACACTTGACGCCAGGCGGGGCGGGCCCAGGGCCCCGCGCAGCGCGTCATCCGAACCTTCGTCGCGAGCCACATGCCCAACTATCGATACCAGGTCAAGACGGCGTCGGGCGAGGTGCAGATGGGCGTGGTCGTCGCGGACAACGTGACGACGGCGGCTAACGTGCTGCGCAACCAGGGGCACCGGGTGCTCAGCGTCTCGCCGGTGGTCGCAGCCGCCGCGGGCAGCGGGCTGAGCGAGCGCCTGAAGGAACTCAACGCCGGCAAGCCCAAGCAGAAGCACGTGCTGGAGTTCACCCAGCAGCTCGCCGTCATGGTGCGGGCCGGGATCAACCTGCGCCAGGCGCTCGACGGCATCGCCGATCAGACGGCCCACCCCAACTTCCGCAAGGTGATTCTGTCCATCAAGGCGGATGTCGAGGGCGGCAAGCAGTTCTCCGAGGCGCTGATGCGGCACCCGAAGCTGTTCGGGCCGCTGTACGTCAACATGGTGCGCGCGTCGGAAATGTCCGGCTCGTTCGCCAAGATGCTCGACCGCATCGCCGGCTACATCGCCCAGGAGATCGAGACCCGCAAGATGGTCATCGGCGCCTCGATCTACCCCGGCATCATCGGGACGATGGCGATCGGCGTCACCATCTTCCTGCTCACGTTCGTGCTCCCGAAGTTCCGCGGCGTGTTCCAGGGCAAGGAGGACGTGCTGCCCTGGGCCACGAAGTTCCTGATGGGACTCTCGGACTTCATGGTCGCCAACTGGTACTTCGTGATCGCGGGTCTCGTCGCGCTCGTCGGCGGGACGTTCGCGTTCAACAAGACGGAGGTCGGCGGGCTCTGGTTTGACAAGATGCGCCTCACGGTGCCGGTCGTCAAGCAGATGTTCCGGGCCCTGTACATCTCCCGATCGCTGCACACGATGGGCCAGCTCATCAACGCGGGCGTGCCGATGCTCGACACGCTGGCGATCACCGGCGACATCGCGGGCAACCGGCTGTACCGGGCGATGTGGCGGTCGGTGTACTCGAGCGTCAAGCAGGGGAAAAAGATCGCGCAGCCGCTGACGAAGACGACGCTGCTGCCATCGGCCGTGGTGCAGATGGTGTCCGCGGGCGAGGAGTCGGGCAAGCTGGGCGAGGTGCTGGACGAGATCTCGGCGTTTTATCAGAAGATGCTGAAGGACCGGATAAAGGCGGTGACGTCGCTGATCGAACCGATCATGATCATTGTGATGGGGACGGTCGTCGGCTTCATCGCGATGGCGATCATCCTTCCGATCTTCAAGATGAGTTCACTTGTCAAGTAAGAGGTGGGCCGGCGGGCTCGCCCGGATGGGGCGAGCATCGCTGCGCCCCAGCGGGGTGTCAGCCGTGAACGTCTCAGCGAGCCATCAGCCGATCAGCCGCGGGAGTGGGGGGGAAGCGGGGCGTGCGGGCGTAAGTCCGCAAACCCGGCGCGTGCGTCCGCCCGCCGCGCTGCGTGCCCGCGCGGGCCGCGGCGCCGGTGCGTTCACGCTGCTGGAAACCGCGCTCGCGACGCTCATCGTCGGCATCGGCGTGCTCTCGCTGATCGAAGCCCAGACCGCGTTCCTGCGGTCCAACTCGTGGTCGACACAGTCCGCGACGGCGACGTACCTCGCGAACGAAGTCCGCGAACTCGTCCGGCGCCTGCCCAAGCACGACCCGGTCGACGGGCTGTTCATCGACTCCAACAACCAACTCGTGGGTTGGGGTCCGAGCCCGGCGATGGTCGAGCTCAGCGACTTCAACCATCTCGACGCGTTCGACGGCTTGAGGCTCTCTGCCGACGGCTCGGCCGGCTTCGCCGACGGCGACCTGCCCGGCCCGGTGGATGCCTTCGCGACCGTCATCCCGCAGATCGACTCCGGCGGCGCCATCGTGCGCGACCGGGACGGCAACCCCGTCCCGATCCCCGGGTGGGCCCAGGTCATCCGCGTGGAGAAGGTCGATCCGTTCAACTCTTCGGTGACGTACCCCAACAACCAGATTCTCGCGGCCAACCCGGGAACGGGGTTCACCGGGCTCGCCGTGGATCAGTTCCCGCTGCGCGTCACCGTGACGGTGATGTTCCGCGGGCCGTTTGATGATGCAGAAGAACCGATCGCGACGGTGTCGTGGGTGGTGCCGTGAAGCCGGCGGGTGAAGCTCATCGCGAGGCGGAAGGTCGTGCGAACATGAACGTGCGTCGGAACAGTTCACGCGGGCGGCACCGGAGCGGCAACGCTCCGGCCCGATCGCGCGCCGTCGCCAGCGTGCTGGCGATGATGTTCGTCGTGATGTTCGGGTCGCTCGCCGTGGCGATGGCCGTGGCCAGCCAGGGCAACGTGCGGACCGCGACGACGCACCTGCACGTTGTGCAGGCGCAGTCGGCGGCCGAGACGGGGATGCAGGTCGCCGAGGGCAAGCTCAAGAACGCCGTGGCCCGATTCATGATCGACCGGGGCGTGGTGAGCACGGCGCTCGGCGCGCGGCTGTGGTCGGGCACGTACACGAACGCCGACGGGCGCGTCACGGTTCGTGGCGCTCGCGACGGACGCTTCGACGCCGTCCCGACGCGCGGGATCTCCGACGCGCTGGTCAACGAGCACAGCGCTGACACGAACATCGTCCTCGCCCCGGGCTTCGCGGACCGCACCACCATCTTCGACGCCGACGCCGATCCGGCGGTGTTCAACCTCGACAACTGGGTCCGCACGCCGGTGATCGGGATCGACCAGGACGCCTCCGCGGCGGACAACTTCCCCGCGTCGTACCAGATCACGTACGCGCTGCTCGCGAACGGCACGGACGTGCGCATCTCCGTCACCGGGTTCAGCAGCCTGGGTCGGGCCGGGTCGTCGTACCAGTGGGGCCAGTCCGCCGCCGAGCGGCAGGCACGCCCGGTGACGCGCACGATCCAGCAGGATTACCGCATTCTCAAGCGCCCGTCGCACGCGATGCTGTCGCCCAGCCGCATCATGATCGGCAAGAACGTGACGGTGACGGGCAACCTCGGGGCCCGCTTCAACAACGTCGCCGTCACCAACGGCGACCCGGTGCAGAGCAAGAGTGACTTCTCGAACGTCAACGCGACGCTCGACGCCAAGCTAGCCCGCTTCTTCCAGGGCGTGGACCAGTTCGACGTGAACGGCGACAACCGCCTGCGGATCAGCCACCCGACGGAGTCGCAGGGCCTGCCTGGGTCGACGGAGCTGAGCAACCGGAACTGGCCCGCGACGTCGTTCTCCGACTCGACGCGCGACCGCCAGGTGGATGAGTTCGATGTGTTCATCAACCACTATGACGCCGACCGCAACGGGCAGGTGGTGCTGACGGCCGCGTTGACCGACGGCACGCCCAACTCCGGCCGCACGCCCGAGTTCTCCGCCGACGAGGACCTGGCGTTTCTCATCGACTCGGGCAACCCGGATCGCAACCGCAACGGCGTGTTCGGCTTCACGGATCCGATCGACAACAACCGGCTCCGCCCCGTCAGCGCCCCGCGCGACCCCGGCGACGTCGTCCTGGGTTGGCGCGACGGCGTGATCGACTACAAGGACCAGTACGCCAAGATCAAGGGCTCGCTGTCGCTCACCGCGACCCGGAACGCCTGGGCCAGCGCCCGCGGCGGGTCGTTCAACCCGCTCCTCCGCGGGCCGATCGTGCCGGACACCGGGAGCGCCGCGACCCGTTTCGGCGTGCCCGACGAGGACCTGCCGGTTGTTGACGACAGCACGTTCTCGAGCACGCAGACGCCGCTGCAGCAGGCCGCCGACGGCGCGTCGTTCAACGCGCAGGTCGCGGCGCAGCTGGGGATCTCCGAAGGCCAGCTGGCGACCTACACGCAGTCTCCGGGCGATCCGAGCCGGGCGCAGTTCTGGCGGGCGGACTTGGACAACGCCACGGTGCTCGCCCAGACGGGCATGAACTTGTGGGAGCGGATGCCGTTCAACTCACCCTCGCCGTCGGACATCTACGTCCGCCCACGGTACATGAACATGACGTTCAAGAACGTGCAGATCCCTGAGGGCAACAACGGGCTGTTCATCAACTGCAAGTTCATCGGCGTGACGTTCGTCCGGGCCGAGACCAGCAACACGCACGTGAACTGGTCGCTGTACGGCGCCATGCACATCCCTTCCGGGCACACGCAGCCGGTGTTCAAGACCGACCCGCTCGACAAGAGCGACTTCCTGCGGTACACCTCGGGCAGCGTCGCCGACGGGCCCGCGAACTACAACGACTTCCCCGACCCGCCGGTGATCGACGGCGTCACGCGCACGGGCGCCGCCCGCAACACGAAGCTGTACTCCAACAACATCCGCTTCCACAACTGCCTGTTCGTCGGGTCGATTGTCAGCGACGTCCCGCAGACATTCACCAACCTGCGGAACAAGCTGCAGTTCACCGGGGCGACGCGCTTCACCAGCACCAACCCCGACGCGCCCGACAACCCGAACCTCAACCCCGACTCGGACGACATGGCGGAGATCGCCAAGTCCTCCATGATGCTCCCGAACTACTCGGTCGACCTCGGGCAGTTCAACGCGCCGACCGACACCTACGCCGACGGGACCGGGCCCGCCTCGCAGAACATCCAGCTCAAGGGCACGATCGTCGCCGGCGTGCTCGACGTTCGCGGCAACGCGCTGATCGACGGTGCGATGTTCCTCACCTACGCCCCGTCCCCCGGCCAGGGCCCGCTGCAGCACTTCGGGCAGCCCGTCGGCAACCCCGCGAACTTCAACGCGACCCTGGGCTACTTCGGCCCGGCTGACGGCGAGGGCGAGGCCGTCGACCCCGCCACGCTCCCGCTCATCAACGGGCAGCGCGTCGTCGGCTGGGACACGGACGGCGACGGCATCGCCGACGTGCCCTCCAGCCAGACGCAGCCCACCGGCTCCACCGCCGTCCCGTTCTACGGCTTCGGGCGCATCCGCGTGAACTGGAACCCCGACCTGCCGATGCCCGACGGGATCCTGCTGCCCATCAGCATCGAGCCGGTGCTGCTCTCATACCGGGAGGGTCGCGAATGACGCCCACTACCGCCCATCGCCCCACCCCGCGGACCCGCGCGTTCAACCTCGTCGAACTGCTCGTCGCGCTGGCCATCAGCGCGACGCTGCTCACGGCGACGTTGCAGGCGCTCGACACCTCGTGGCGCGGCTACCGCCAGGTTTCCGAAGCCGCGTCCACCCACGTCGTGTCCCGCATCGTCACGCACCGCCTGCTGACGATGATCCGCACGGGCACCAACTTCAGCCCCTTCCCGGCGGACGTGCTCGACGCCAACCTCAACCCGATGGCGAGCAACTCGATCCAGTTCACGACCAACGAGGACCGCCTGGCGGGCAACAACCGGTTGACGCGCATCGAACGCCGCGACGCCGCCGGGCCCGAGGGGCCGTTCGAGCTGTGGTACGTGCTGCTGGACGGCTCGGCGAACCCGCCGACGGTGCTGCAGGAGCGTCCGCTGATGCGGAACGTGCAGGAAGCGACGTTCATCCTGGAGTACGAGCCGGGCCCGCGCCTCCGCCGCGCGACGATCGACCTGACGATCGAGCCGAACGACGACCGCGCGATCCAGGTGAACGTGGGCGACAACACGGACCCGATCCGGCTGGTCGCCTCGGCCGTGCCCCGCCAGCTGGAGTGAGCGGCGTGCAATCATCGGGTCCTCACGGGCTAGACCGGCCCCGGGCAGGCACGTAGAATCGCGACCTATGACCGGGGCGTGTACCGAAGTGGACAAACGGGACAGACTGTAAATCTGTTGGCTTACGCCTTCGTTGGTTCGAATCCAACCGCGCCCATTGCTCCCCCTGCAAGACTCCCTCCCGGGGTGGTCTTGCGCCCGCGCCGCACTGGCCGCCGGCGGGCGTACGCGTTGCCCAGCCGTCGCCGGCCATGTCTGCGATCGAACCAACACACGGTCCGAGTTCCGCGAGCGCGGAGTCGTCCGACGTCGCCGTCGTTGGGGGCGGGGTCGCGGGGCTGGCCTGTGCCATGGCCGCCGCGCGTCGCGGGTTGTCGGTTGCGCTCTTCGAACGCTCGGCCCGGGCGGCCGGGGCGTCGGTGCGGAACTTCGGCATGGTGCTTCCCGGGGCCCAGCCGCCCGGGCCGAGGCTCGAGATGGCGCTCCGCTCGCGGGAGCGGTGGCTGGAGCTGGCCCGCGTAGCCGGCTTTGTCGCTGAGCCGGTCGGGCTGCTGTACGCCGTTCACCACGAAGACGAACTCGGCGTGCTCGAAGAGTTCGCGGACCGGGCGCCCGCGGCGGGCTATCGCGTCAGCATGCTCACGCCCGACCAGGCGGCCGCCCGCTCGCCGTGGTTGCGGCGCGAGGGCTTGCTCGGCGCCATGCTCAGCCACACCGAGGTGCAGATCGACCCGCGGCAGGCGATCGCTCGACTGACCGATTACGCGGCCGCCGCGCTCGGAGTAAGCGTGCACCACCGCGCGTGCGTCACGGACATCGAAGAGCATGGGCTCACGCTCGCCGGCGGAGTGCGCTGGCGGGCGGAGCGCGTGTGCGTCTGTTCCGGTGACGATGTGCGGACGCTGTACCCCGATGTACACGCGGCGGCGAACATCGAGCTGGTCAAACTCCAGATGATGCGAACGGCGCCGCAGATGGACGCGGCGGGCCCGCGTGCGATGGGGCCGATGCTCGCGTTCGGCTCAACGCTGCGCTGGTACGCGGCGTTCTCGCACTGCCCGAGCGTGGCGCGGGTGAAGGCCCGCTTTTCCGCGGACTGGCCGGAGTTCGACCGCTGGGGCATCCACGTCATGGCGAGCCAGACGCCGATGGGCGAGATCACCATCGGCGATTCGCACGAGCACGGCGAGCCGTCGCCGTTCACCCGCGCGGACATCGATCAACTCATCCTCGACTATCTCCATCGGCACGTCGCGCTGATTGATCCGACCATCCGCGAGCGGTGGTTTGGGGTGTACGCCAAGAGGACGGATGGCCACCCTTGGCTGAACGCGGCGCCGGCACCGAATGTCCGTGTCCTGAACGGACTCGGAGGGGGCGGCATGACGCTGAGTTTGGCTCTCGCCGAGGACTTGTTCGCAAACTGGTAAGTCGCGTGTCATTGTAAAGAGCGCGCAAAGGCAGCAGGCTCGGCGTGCGCCGCGGTCATGCTGTTTCTATATTCCGCGTCCCAGCGCTCGCCACGCGGAAGCGGCTATGCCCGATGCCCGTCTCGACAACCCGCCCATCGTGCGCGTCACGGAGCTTGGCAAGGCGTACAGCCCCGGGCAATACGCGATCCGCGGCGTCAACCTCGCGGTCGCCCCCGGGGAACTCGCGGCGATCATCGGCCGGTCCGGCGCGGGCAAGAGCACGCTGCTCCGCTGCCTGAACCTGCTCATCCGGCCCACCGAAGGCCGCATCGAACTCCGCGGCGTGGACATCACCGGCGCGAGCGGCGCGCGGCTGCGCGAGGTCCGCGGGCGCGTCGGGATGATCTTCCAAGGGTTCAATCTCGTGCGCCGCCTGAGCGTGCTGCAGAACGTCGCCGTCGGTCGATTGCGCTTCCGTCGCGGACCTTTCGCGGGCGTACTGGCGGCGTGCCGCTGGCTGCCCAGGCACGACCTCGAGCACGCGTACGAGTGTCTGGAGCGTGTGGGCATCGGGCACCTTGCGTATCGACGCGCGGACGCGCTCTCGGGCGGGCAGCAGCAGCGCGTCGCCATCGCGCGCGTGCTGGCGCAGGAGCCCGAGGTCATCCTCGCCGACGAACCCATCGCCAGCCTTGATCCGCTCAGCGCCCGCGGCGTGATGGAGACGCTGCGCACCATCCAGCGCACCCGCGGCATCCCCGTGCTGGTCAATCTGCATCAGGTCGAGGTCGCTCGCGAGTTCAGCACACGGATCATCGGGATGGCCGGCGGCGGCATCGCGTTCGATGTTCCGAGTGAGGATCTCTCCGACCACGCGGCGGAGCGGCTGTACCGCCAGCCGACCGGCGCGCCACAGCTGGCCCAGCCCGTCATCGAAACCAACATGTCGGCACGCGCGGCTGCCCCCGCCGGGGCCGTGTAGCCCGGGAACCCGTATGCCCAGCCCCATGCGAACCCAACTCTGGTCCATCGCCGCTGCCTGCGGAGCAATCGTGGCCGCGCTCGTCGCCGTCGGCGCGATGTCCGGCGCCGCCGAGTCATCGGGCGAGACCGCGCGGGCCGCCGCACCGAGCGAATGGCCGGACCGGATCGTGCTCGGGCTGGTTCCGACCGAGGGCAGCGCCGACGTCTCCGCCCGATTCAAGCCGCTCGCCGACCATCTTCAGCGCGTGCTCGGCGTCCCCGTCGAGACACGTACGGCGAGCGACTACGCCGGCATGATCACGGCGATGGGGCAAAAGCACGTTGATGTGGCGTACATGGGCCCGAAGTCGTACGTCGAGGCGGCCGACCGCGCGGGCGTGCAGGCCGTCGCGATGGAGAAATCCACCGATGGTCAGCCGGGGTACCACGGCGTCATCATCGCGAGCAAGGACTCGGGCCTGAAGGACGTCGCCGGTCTTCGCGGTAAGACCATCGCCTTCGTCGATCCGAACTCGACTTCCGGCTACCTCGTGCCGCTGATGCACTTTCGGCGTGATCTGAAGGTCGACCCGCGGGCGCACTGCCGCGAGGTCCGTTTTGCCGGTTCGCACCAGGCCGCGATTCTGGCCGTCAAGAACGGGTCGGTCGATGCCGGCGCGACCAACGACCTGGACATGGCGCGGATCGTGTCGTCCGGTCAGGCGGCGGCCGAGGACTTTGTGATCTTGTGGAAGAGCGAGCCGATCCCGGGCGCGCCGGTCGCCGTTCGACGCGATCTTCCGGAAAGCCTCAAAGCCGCGATCACCGGGGCGCTTATGAGCATCGGCGATGACGCGGACGTGCTCGCGGCGATCGGCAACGGCGGGTATGTCTACGCCAGCGACGCGTCATACGACGTGATGCGGTACCTGATGCGATTGAGCGAGGACACCGCCGCCGACAAAGCCCCCGAGGCGGGCAAGCCGTGACGCCGGGCCCTGGCCAACCCGATCGCTCGGCGTCGTCAGTCTCCGGGCTCGACGCGGTGCGCCCGCGCACGCCGCTGTGGCGAAGGCTGATTCAACTGGTGCTGCTCGTCGGCATCGTGAGCGTGCTGGTCGCCAGCTATCGCGCGACGGGGTTGGATCCCGGGCTGGTGTGGAGCAACCGCGAGAAGGCGGCCGAGTTCGTGTTCGGTCGTCCTGTTACCGAAGAACAGCGGGCCCAGGCCCGGGCGCAGGCCGAGCGTGTGCCGCAGATGATGGCGCAGCAGGAGGCGGCCCGCGTGGTGCGCGAGGAGCTGCAGAGTTCCGGCGAGCGGCCGCCGCGCGAGCCTGAACTGCGGAAACTCGTCGCCGCCCGGGCCGAGGCGCTGCTCGCGGCCCGTCCCGAAGCGGAGAAGGCGGCGCAGGTCGAGCGGGAGTACGAGGCCAATCTCGCGAAGCTCCGCGGCGGGTTCTTCCCGCCCGAACTCGAAGCCGGCAAGCTCAAGACGTACTGGCACGCGCTGCTGGAGACGCTGGCGATCGCGCTCTGGGGAACACTGCTCGCCGTGGTCGCGGCGCTCCCGCTGGGGCTGCTGGGCTCGCGCCGCGGGCTGGAGATCATCGCGAGCGGGGAGACGCGGTGGCACCGGGTGCTGCGCTGGGTTTCGCGCACGCTGGTCCGCCGCGTCTTGGACGTGTGCCGCGGCTTCAACGAGTTCGTGCTTGCGCTCATCTTTGTCGCCGTCATCGGGCTGGGGCCGTTCACCGGCGTGCTGGCGCTGTTCGTGCACAGCGCGGGGATTCTGGGGAAGATCTTCAGCGAGGCCGTCGACGCGGCCGAGCCGGGCCCGATCGAGGGCGTATCCAGCAGCGGTGCCCGACCGTCGCAAGTGATCTCCTACGCCGTGCTCCCGCAGGTCATGCCGTACCTGGTGTCCAACAGCCTGCTGCGCTTCGAGACGAATGTCCGCAGCGCGACGATCCTCGGCGTGGTCGGCGCGGGAGGGATCGGGTTCCTGATGTCCGACAAGATCAACGGCTACCAGTACCGCGAAGCGTGCACCATGATGCTCATCGTCCTGCTCACGGTGACGGTGATCGACCTGGTCTGCTCGCGACTGCTGAAGATGGCCGGCTGAACTACGCCCGTGAACCGCCTTCCAAACCGACGAGACACCCGATGCCAAGCCCATCACCACAGCCGGCCGTCTTCACGTGCAACGCGCGCCGGTACACCGTCGACAACCGCCGCTTCGCGATCATCTGCCTGGACGGCTCGAGCGACGAGTACATCAACGCCGCGCTCGCCGCGGGGGTCGCGCCGGCGCTCGAACGCATGATCCGCACCGCGGGGCGGTTCCAGGCCCGCTCCGCGATGCCCTCGTTCACGAACCCGAACAACTCGAGCATCATCACGGGCGTGCCCCCGGCGGCGCACGGCATCGGCGGCAACTACTTCCTCGACCGCGCCACCGGCAAGCCGACGATGATGAACTCGGCGGAGTTCCTGGCCGTGCCGACGATCCTCGCTGCGGCGCAGCAGGCCAGGCGGCGGCCGTGCGTGCTGACCGCGAAGGACAAGCTCCGCGCCATCCTCTCGAAAGGCATGACCATCGGGCCGGAGCGCGGCATCAGCCTGTCCAGCGAGAAGTCCGCTCAAGCGACGCCGGAGACCGCCGGCATTCCCGCGGAACTCGCGCTGCTCGGCAACGACGGCCCGCCGGAGATCTACAGCGCCGACGCCAGCGTGTGGGTGCTTGAACTCGGCGCGGAGCTGGCCGCCCGCGGCTTGGCCGACCTGCTGTACCTCTCAACCACCGACTTCATCCAGCACGCCCACGCTCCGCACGAGCCGGAAGCCATCGATTTCTACCGCCGCATCGATCGGCACATCGCGCGGCTGCTCGATCTTGGCGTGACGGTCGGCATCACCGCCGATCACGGCATGAACGCCAAGGTGAACGCCGCCGGCGAGCCCGACATCGTCTTCCTCGAGCCCGTGGTCCGCGCCATCGATCCCGGCGCCCACGTCATCCTCCCCATCACCGACCCCTACGTCGTCCATCACGCCTCGCTCGGCTCGTTCGCGCAGATCTACCTCGCTGACCCGTCCCGAGCCCGCGCCGTCGCGGACGCGATCAGCGCCCTGCCCGGCGTGACGGAGGTTCTGCTCGGGCCCGCCGCGCACCGCCTGCTTGAACTCCCGGCCCACCGCGGCGGCGAGATCGTTGTCATCGCCGGCAAGCGCACCGTCCTGGGCACCAAACCCGCCGACCACGATCTGTCCACGCTGCGCGGCTCGCTCCGCAGCCACGGCGGGCGGTACGAAGAACTCGTCCCGCTCCTGTTCAGCACGCCGCTCCATCCCGATGCGGATCGACACGCCCGGCGCGACCCACGAAACTTCGACGTCTTCGACCTCACCATCAACGGCACGCGAGCCTGATCACCACACGCCGCGCCATGGACCTATACCGATGACCGCACACGCCGACATCACACCGTTGTTCCTCGCCGGCCAGCCTTTCGCGTCGGACAGCGTCGCGGAAGTGCGGAGCCCGTACGACGGCCGCCTTGTTGGGCGGATCGCGCTCGCCGGGCGGGAGCAGGTCGATCACGCCGTCGCCGCTGCTCGCGCGTACACGTGCCCGCTGTCGCGCCACGAGCGCTCGCAGATCCTGATGCGCACACGCGACGCCCTCGCCCGCGACCCAGACCGCTTCGCCACGCTCATCTCCGCCGAGAGCGGGCTGTGCATGCGCGAGACGCGGTACGAAGTCGGGCGAGCGCTCGACGTGCTGCAGTTCTCCGCGATGGAGGCGCTGCACGACGACGGCGAGGCGTACGCCTGCGATGTCACCGCCGCCGGCAAGGCGCGCCGTGTCTTCACGCTCCGCGAGCCGGTCGGGTGCGTGGCCGCCATCACGCCCTTCAACCACCCGCTTAACACCGTGATTCACAAGCTGGGCCCCGCCGTCGCCGTCGGCGTGCCGGTCGTCCTTAAGCCCTCCGAGAAGACCCCGCTCACCGCGCTCCTGCTCGCGCGCACGCTCTTCGAGGCGGGCCTGCCCGCCCCGATGCTCAGCGTGCTGCTCGGCCCGACCGATCAGGTGGCCCAACCGCTCGTCCGGAATGAGCAGATCGAGTGTCTCACGTTCACCGGCAGCACCGCCGTCGGCCTTGAGATCGCCCGCACCGCCGGGTACAAGCGTCTGGCGCTCGAACTCGGCGGCAACTCGGAGCTCATCGTGCTTGCCGACGCCGACCTCGATCTGGCCGCCCGTCTCGCGTGCGAGGGCGCGTTCCGCAACTCCGGACAGCGGTGCACCGCGGCCAAGCGGTTGCTGGTCGACCGCTCCATCGCACGCCCGTTCGCCGAGCGTGTGAACGCGCTCGCCGCCGAGTACACCGCCGGCGACCCCGCCGACCCCGCTACCCGCGTCGGCACAGTCATCGACGAACGCAGCGCCCGCCATCTCGAATCGCTGATCCAGGCCGCGATCGCCGACGGCGCCAAACTCCTCCGCGGCGGGTCGCGGCGCGGGGCGCTGCTCGAGCCGTGCGTGCTCGACAACGTTCCGCGACACAGCCGCGTCGTCCGCGAGGAAGCCTTCGGCCCCATCGCCAAGATCATGCCCGTCGACTCCGTCGCCGACGCGATCGCGCTCGCCAACGACACGGCCTACGGCCTCTCCACCGGCGTCGTCACCCAACGCCTCGACTGGGCCATGCAGGTTGTCCGCGGCGTGAAGACCGGCAACGTCAACATCAACGAACTGCCCGGCTATCGCACCGAGCGCACGCCGTTCGGCGGCGTGAAGATGTCCGGCCTGGGCGTGAAGGAAGGTGTCGCCGAGGCCTGCCGGTGGATGACCACCGTCAAGACGTTCTCCATGCCGTGGTGATGGATCGATCGCTCGCCGCCGCGCGGTTCACGAACGCTCGGCGACGTCGATCGACTCCGCGAGAATGTCGATCGCGCGGTCGAGCTCGGCTTCCGTGATCGTCAGCGGCGGCGTCAGCGTCAGCACGCGTCCGCCCGACACCTTGAATGACAGCCCACGCTCCATGCTCGCGTACATGACGCGCTCCGCCGTGATCGTCGGGTCCGGCTGGCGATGCGTGGGGCCGATCTCGACGCCGACGAGCAGGCCGCGCCCGCGCACGTCGGTTACGCTGATGCACCGGCGGGCCACATCGCGCAGCCGATCCACCAGAACCATGCCGAGCTGGCGCGAGCGCTGCACGAGCCCTTCGTCCCGGATGACATCGAGCGTCGCGAGCGCCGCGGCCGAGGCGAGCGGGCTCTTCTCGTGCGTGTAATGACCAAGGGCGGCGTGCTTGGCGACATCGAGCCCCGGCCTGGCCAGCAGCGCTGCGAGCGGCATCATGCCCCCGCCCAGCCCCTTGCCGATCACCAGCATGTCCGGCACGACGCCCTCGTGCTCGCACGCGAACATCGCGCCCGTCCGCCCGAGCCCGATCGGAATCTCGTCGAAGATCAGCAGCGCGCCGTGCTTGTCACACAGTTCGCGCACGCGCTGCCAGTAGTGGGGGGGCGGCAGGTCGACGGTCGTGCACCGGATCGGCTCGGCGATCACTGCGCCAACGTCTCCCTCGCGCTCGAGCACGTAGCCGATGTAATCGGCACAACGCATCGCGCACGACCCGCCGCAGCCGAACACGCACCGCGAGGGCACGGCGGGTGGCACATGCTCGCACCCCGGCAGGAGCGGACCCGCGCCACTGCGGAACAGCGCTTCCCCGCCGATCGAGATGGTGTCGAGCGAGGCGCCGTGGAACGCGTCCCACATGGAGATCGTCTTGAACCGCCCGGTCGCCATCCGCGCCAGTTTGAGCGCGATCCCCATGGCCTCGGCCCCGCCCGGGGCCAGCAGAACCTTCGTGAGCGCTCCGCGGGGAGAGATCGATCCCAGCCGCTCGGCGAGATCGACCGCCGCGGCGTTGGTATAGCGCCGCGGCGAGAACGGGAGCGTTTCAAGCTGACGTCGCACCGCGTCAACAACGCGCGGGTGCCCGTACCCCACCTGGTGGGCCGAGTTGCCGTGGAAGTCGAGCAGCGCCCGCCCGGAGACCGTCGTGATCGTCGAGCCCTGTGCCGACGCCAATACATCGAGGCACGGCGACGACAACGACTGGTGCACGAACGCGTCGGCGTCGCGGGCGAGCAGATCGCGTGTCGCCGCGTCGTGACGCGATTGCCACACGGCGCGGGAGGGCGTCAGGTTGATGTCGCCTTCGGTTCGATCGAGCTGCTCGGACCACATGGGACTGCCAGAGAGCGGCCGGGCGTTCGGCATGTTCGAGTGAGAGTGAGATTGCCGACCACCGGCTTACGGACGCAGCGCTGGGTCGCCCGGTGGGAAGTAGCCTGTATAGAAGGGTTCGAACTTCGGGCGCGAGTACCGGGTTTCCGCCTTCTTCTCTGGAGCATACACGGACACCATATGCCCGTCACCCCAGATAGTTTGCGTCCCATTCTTGTGGCGGAAGAACTGTGTGAACCAATCGTCGGGCACGTTCGGATTGTTATCGTACTGGTCAAGATCTGCGAGCGTGTCTCCGTTGTTGTCAAGCATGTGTTCCATCGCGTCTTGGAACATCACCAGCTGTGCCGG
Source organism: uncultured Phycisphaeraceae bacterium (assembly GCA_964615765.1). GTDB lineage: Bacteria > Planctomycetota > Phycisphaerae > Phycisphaerales > UBA1924 > CAZTQN01. The sequence goes on along the minus strand of CAZTQN010000003.1, from coordinate 38,180 downwards.
GAGCGCCGGCGAGGTGATCTGCCGTGGACGCTCGCCGTTGAACCAGTTGTCAAGCGTCCCGTCCGGGGCGTACTGGATCGTGTTCGTACCGTTAAAACTATACGTTTGGTAGGCTTGATCGTACAGGAAGTTGGTTCGACGGACTCCGCTCAGGCTGGGCGGGAGTTCATCAATATCCATGTACGATGCATCCGGGCACTGCCACGTCTGCCAACCCGGAAGGGGGAAGACAGTCACTCCCCCCGCATTATAGTAGACATCGCTGAACGCGAAATCTGGCGCAAGATAGGTGTCGAAGAGATTCCCCCAGTACGCAGTATCCACCCGGGCGCCATCTCCGGAAACGGAGGTGTAGTTGATGTCGTAGGGACGAACCAGCCGCGTATTGAGAGGATCTGGCTTCTGACCGGGCGCCATCGGTAGGTTGTTCAGTGTGTACCACCGCTCGTGCCAGTTGAGCCGTCGTGCATGGTGGAAGGCCTTGTAATCGTTGCTGTACGCGAGGATTGCGACGTAGATCTGTCGCATGTTGCTCCCGCATTTCACGGCCCGGGCGGAGCGTCGCGCGCTCGCAAGGCTCGGCAGCAGGATCGAGATCAGCAGCGCAATAATTGCGATGACCACTAGCAGTTCGATGAGCGTAAAGCCACGCCGACGAACACACCGCGGGCCGCCACAGGGGCGTTCGATGGTGCGCACTGGTCAATCTCCACGAGCGGTCAAAGTCGAACGCGCGGGCCCCATGCCCTTGCGAGGCCGAGAGTGTAACCGCGAGCATCTCGGGTTCCGGTTGTGGATCATGAAGATTGCGCAATGTTCAGGCAAAGCGGCCTGTCCGATGCGCGGACGCCTTCACACGATCTTTGCGCATCGTGAACAATCGCGCCGGAATGTGTTAAGAGCGAACGTAATGTGTCGGCGAATACCCCCCTGAAGTATTGGTGAAACCTTCACGAAGATGCTCTTGAGCGCCGAATCGCGTGCGGTAGATTACCCCCTTCGTGGTTGAACCATTGCGAACCGCACCGAAGGGAGAACATCTGTGAAGAAGTCGATGAGGAATGGCTGTCTGACCGCCGCGGCCCTGCTTGCCGCTGCTCAGGCCTCGTACGGGCAAACGTTTTTTACCGAGTCGTTCGATAGCGCCGTGCGCAATCAGACGGCCAGCGATCCCGCCTGCCCCACCGTGGGCGTGTGGACGCAGAACTTCCCCGCGGGATGGCTTCGCAACGACTGCGGCGTGGCCTCGTTCTTCTGCCGCACCGGCGGCTGCACGCCGCTCCCGAACGTCTTCGACTGCAGTAACTGCGCTCCCGACGCCGGCGTGAACGAGTGGGAAGGCTGGTCCATCGCCAGCGGTTCGTTCTGGACCACCGCCGCCGGCAACCAGCGCCGCGCCGAGTTCTTCAACACCGACCCGCTCGCCGGGACCCTCGGCTTCGCCAGCGGCAACGTCATGATCGCCGACGCCGACGAGTGGGACGATCAGGGCGACCCCGACACCCGCTGCGGCTACTACAACGGCCTGGTCACCACGCCCAGCATCAGCCTTGCCGGTGCGGACCTCAGCAGCCTGCAGCTCCAGTTCGCGTCGTCCTGGCGTGACGAGTTCGGCGACGACGGCCTGCCTCGCACCAACAACCAGACCGCCGTCGTGACCGCCATCTACAGCAACGGCACTAGCGACACCCGCGTCGAAGTTCTCCGCTACCAGTCCGACCCCGCCCTCCCGAACTTCAAGAACGACGCCCCGAACGAGCTGGTGGTTCTGAACGCGGCCGATCTCAACGCGCCCGTCGGCTCCGTCAGCGTCCGCTTCGAGTTCGCCCTGCTCAACGCCGGCAACGACTGGTGGTGGGCGGTCGACAACATCGGTTTCACCGCGAACACCGGCACGCTCTTCGCCGAGACCTTCGACGCCGTCCCGCTCGGCCCGGCTGAGAACGAAGGCGTCCTCGCCTGCGCTTCGGGCGTGTGCGGCCCCAACGCCTACACGCTCACCGCGCCCAACGCCGGCAGCGTCTCGCTCCTCTCCCCCGCGACCGGCGGCACCCCCGACTGGCGCGGCTGGTCGTTCACCAGCAAGGACTACTGGACCTGCGTCTCCGGCAACACCCCGGCCAAGGCCTTCACGCTCGGCGACAACCTCATCGCCGTCGCCGACGGCCAGAACTTCTTCGAATCCGGCGCGCCCTCCGGCCGCCTGAACACCATCTACTCCACCCCCAGCATCAACATCGCCGCCCGCACCGCCAACCTGCTGGCGATGACGTTCGACTCCTCCTGGTTCCCCGCCGGCTCGCAGACGGCCCAGGTGACGGCGACCTTTAGCCCGGGCGGCCAGACCGTCACGCTGATCAACTGGTCGTCCGACCAGCTCGCCGTCAACTTCAAGGCCGCCGCCCAGAGCGAAATCATCGGTGCGCCGGTGTCCGTCCCCGCGGGCGCGACCAGCGTCGTGCTCTCGTTCAACTACGAAGGCGGCAACGAAGGCTACTGGGCGATCGATGACGTCCGGCTCTTCCAGGGCCAGGCGAACATCCCCGTCGCCAGCACCACGCCCACCACCGCCAACATGGCGCTGGCCCTCAACATCGACTACGACGCGTGCACGCTCCCCTGGGCGCCCGACGCCCCGGCCGGCTGGACGGAACTCTTCGACCCGCGTGACGGTCTGGGCGCGCCCTACTGCGGCGCGACCTGCGGCCGCGACGAGTGGCGCGGCTGGTCCTTCCCCTTCCGCGAGTGGTGGGGCAGCCCCTCCGTCGACACCCAGAACCGCGAGTTCTTCACCAAGGGTCTCGGCCGCGTCGCCGTCGCCGACCCCGACGAGTGGGATGACTTCGACAACGGCAACGCCGAGTTCAACGCATTCCTGACCAGCCCGACGATCCCGCTGACGGGCACGGTGAACGACCTGACGCTGGCCCTGGACTCTTCGTGGCGCCCCGAAGGCGCGGACGACGCGACGTTCAACGACGGCGGGATCGCGGTCAACAACCAGACCGCCACCATCAAGGCCGTCTACACCACGCCGGGCGGCCCGGTCACGCAGGACGTGCTCATCTACCAGTCCATCAACACCCTGCCCAACTTCAAGCCCGACGCCGAGAACGAGAGCGTGCTGCTCGATCTCGACGCGCTCGGCGCCCCGGCCAACGCCACCGCCGTCCGCTTCGAGTTCAGCATGACCCGCGCCCGTAACGACTGGTGGTGGGCGTTCGACAACATCCGCGTTCGCCAGAACGGCGCCAGCATCTTCTTCGAGAACTTCGACGGCGCTCAGGGCGCCGCCGTCCCCCCGACCGAAGGCCCCTCCATCGGCGGCTGCCGCTACTTCTCCGAAGTCGCCGTTCAGCCGGGCGGGTTCACCTCGACCGCCAGCAACGTCAACTGCCTCGGGCCGGAGTTCGACGGCTGGGGCGCCTGGGTCGTTGAAGCCTGGAACGACCTCGGCGGCGTGCGCAACCAGTTCCTCGCCCCCACCGCCTTCATCAGCGACTACGCCGCCGGCAACTGCGACGGCACCTCGAACCTGCTCAGCCCCGCGTACAACATCGCCGGCCTGAACCCCAACTCGCTCAAGGTCACCTTCCGCAGCGGCTGGTTCAGCGAGGCCGGGCACATCTCCACCGTCGACGTGTCCTACGACGGCGGCACGACCTGGCTCAACCGCCTCACCTGGAACCCCGCGAACAAGACGACCGCTACCGACGAGATCGTCACCGTCAACCTCAACAACCCCGGCAACGCCACCTCCGCCATCATCCGCTTCACCGACAAGGACTCCGGCTGGTGGGCCATCACCGACATCCAGGTCGCCGGCGTCATCGGCCAGTCGCCCTGCATCGGTGACTTCAACGGCAGCGGCAACCTCACCGTCCAGGACATCTTCGACTTCCTCGGCGCGTTTTTCTCCAGCAACTTCGCCGCCGACGTCAACAACTCCGGCTCGCTGACGGTGCAGGACGTCTTCGACTTCCTGACCTCCTACTTCACGGGCTGCCCGTAAGCCGGCACACTCGGCGCGTCGCGGCCTGACGCCGTGAACCCGAACGCACGCATCCACAAGGCCCGGGCCAACGCCCGGGCTTTGTCTTCCAGAACCCCGCGCACCGCACACGGAGACTCCGCCCGCATGCCCCGCTCAGCACGCTCGCTCCGCATCGCCGCCCTTCTCGCCGCCGCGGCCGCTGCGGCCAGCGCCGCCGCCGCCGAACGCAAGGTCCTCATCATCGGTGTCGACGGCATGCGCCCCGACGCCATGCTCGCGGCCAACTGCCCGAACTTCGACGCCCTCATCGCCACCGGCGCCTTCAGCCCCGTCGCTCAGGCCGAGGACATCACCATCTCCGGCCCCTGCTGGTCCAGCATTCTCTGCGGCGTGCACCGCAACAAGCACGGCGTCACCGGCAACTCCTTCGCCGGCTCAAACTACGCCCAGTACCCGCACTTCTTCCGGCGTCTCGAGGACGCCTGCGACATCCAGACCGCCTCCATCGTCAACTGGTCGCCCGTCAACACCAACATCCTCCTCGGCGCCGCCGACACCATCATCACCGGCGTGAACGACGCCGGCGTCGCCGCCAACTGCGTCACGCTGCTCCAAGCCCCCGACACCGCCGACGTGATTTTTCTGCACTTCGACAGCGTCGACGGCGCCGGGCACGCCAACGGCTTCTCGCCCACTGTTCAGAACTACCTCAACGCCATTCAGACCATCGACGGCTACGTCGGCCAGATCCGGGCCGCGCTGCAGGCCCGCACGCTCATCGCCAGCGAGGACTGGCTCATCATCGTCACCAGCGATCACGGCGGCACGCCCGACGGCTCGCACGGTCAGAACATCCCCGAACACCGCAACACGCCGCTCATCATCTCCGGTGCCGCCACCCTCCAAGGTTCCACGGTCGCCGGCACGCCGGAACTGGTCGACATCCCGCCCACCGTCCTCACCTTCCTCGGCCTCCCCATCGATCCCGCATGGGGATGGGACGGCCAGGCCCGCGGGCTGAACATGCCCGCCGCCACCAGCAACCCGTTCAACTGCCAGCAGCCCCCGCCGCCGCCCGTCGGCGCGTGCTGCGCTGCCGACGCCACCTGCACCCAGCGCACCGCGTCCGACTGCGTGAACGCGCGCGGCTTCTGGCAAGGCCTCGGCGTCGCCTGCGCGCCCGCCCAGTGCCCCACGCTCACCACCATCTTCGCCGAGAACTTCGACGCACTCCCCCTCGGCCCGGGTCTTGACGAAGTCCCCGTGGGCGCCAACGTCTGGACCAACACCGCTCCTGTTGGCTGGTTGATCGACAACTCGGCGCTCCCGGCCGGCGGGGTTCGCGAGTGGCGCGGCTGGTCGTTCGCCGCTCCCGCTTGGTGGTCCCAGGTCGCGGGCGATCAGAACCGCAGCCAGTTCACCAAGGCCCGCGGCGCCGCCGCCATCGCCGACCCCGACGAGTGGGACGACCTGCCCCGCAGCACCGGCTTCTACAACACGCGTCTCTCCACGCCCGCGATCGCTCTCGCCAACATCCGCCCGGAGCCCGCTCGTCTGGTCTTCGACTCTTCCTGGCGCCCCGAAGGCGCTCAGGCCGCGACGCTCACCGTCACGTACGACAACGGCTCCCCCGTGACGCTGTTCACGTGGTCGAGCAACTCCGCCTCGCCGAACTTCAAGGCCGACGCGACCAACGAAACCGTCATCGTCCCGCTCGCCCCGCCCGTCGGCGCACACACCGCCCGCTTCACCTTCTCCCTGACGGACGCCGGCAACAACTGGTGGTGGGCCATCGACAACATCGAACTCCTCGCCGAGCCGGTCGAGACCCGCGTCACGCTGCTAAGCGAGAACTTCAACGCCCTCACCCTCGGCCCGAGCCTCAACGAAACGCCCGCCGGGGCCGCCGTGTGGACGCAGACCCCGCCGCCCGGCTGGATCCTCGATGATTCCGGCGTGCCCACCGTCAACAACCCAGCCTCCGGCATGAAGGAGTGGGAGGGCTGGGCCTTTACCGACAAGACCTGGTGGGCAACCGTCGCCGCCGATCAGAACCGCTCGCAGTTCGTGCTGGGCCAGAACGTCATCGCCGTCGCCGACCCGGACGAGTGGGACGACCGCGGCTCGCCCGCGCCGTCCACGCTCGGGCCGTACAACGCGCGGATGCAGACGCCCACCCTCCGCTTCCGCGGCGTGAAGCCCGGCTCCATCCGCGTCGCCTTCGATTCCAGTTGGCGCCCAGAAGACCTCCAGCGGGCCCGCCTGACCGCCACGTTCTCACGCGGCACGCCCGTCACGCTGCTCAACTGGGAATCCGCCGCCGGCCCGAACTTCAAGCCCGCCGCGACCAACGAATCCCTCGCCCTCTCCCTCGTCAACCCGCCCGGCGTCGACACGCTCCGGCTGGACTTTGACCTGCTCGACGCCCGCAACAACTGGTGGTGGGCGATCGACAACCTCGCCGTCACCGCCGTCGCGTCCTGCCCGTGCGATTACACCAACGACTCCGACGTCACGGTCCAGGACATCTTCACATTCCTGGGGGCGTGGTTCGCCGGCCCGTCCGGGGGCACGGGCGACATGAACGCCGACGGGGCGTACACCGTGCAGGACATCTTCGACTTCCTCGCCTGCTTCTTCGCGCCAAGCGGCTGCTAACGTCCGCGCCCGCCCATGTTCGCGCGCCGCACGCTCGTCCGGATCCTCGCAGTCTTGTTCGCCGCACTCGCGGCCAAGCTCGCCGCTGCGCACCCCAAGCCCGGCGCTCACGCCGACGTGCGTATCAGCGTCGAGCCGGACCGTGTCCGCTTCGATGTGCTGATGAACATCCTGTTCGCCGACCAATGCGTCAACGCCCCGCGGGCCCGCATCGACGATGTCCTTGAGCACGAAGAACCGGCCCTCACCGCGGCTTTGGCCGAGTTCTTCGGCGCCGGCCGCGAGCCCGGCAGGCCCTCCGCCGTCGTCGACCGCGCCACGATGGTCTCCATCGACGGCATCCCCGCCGCCCCGCTCATCACGCACATGAGCATCGTCCGCCCCGAGCCCGAAACCCGCCCCGGCTTCATCCAGAACCCCGCCCTGCTGATCCCGCGCATCCACGTCATCGCCGAGTACCCGTGCAAGCAGCCGCCCAAGACCGTCAGCATGGTCTGGGGCGCGTACCCGCGCGATTACATCACCCCGTCCGATCGCGACATCGCCCCGCCTACGGACATCGAGGCCGTGCTCACCAGCGCGGGCGATCTCAACCTCATCACGTTCCGCAAGCACGAGCCGGAGATCATCTGGCACCGCGCGCAGGAAGACCGCTCGCGTCTGGCCGCCGTGCCGCCCCCGCCCGAGGTGCCGACGTCCGCCGTACCGATGTGGTCCGTCGCGATCCTCGCTGTCGGCGCGATGCTTGTGCTCGGTGCGGCCGCGGCCCCGCTGCCCCGACGCCGCGCCGTCCTCGTCGCCGGTGTCGTTTGCTCTATCGCGGCGGCGATCGGCGTCGTCCCGCGCCTCCTCTTGTCCCTCGCATCGCGCCCCGTGCCCGAAGCCGACGCGCTCGCCGCGTTCACGCCCTTGCACGCGAACATCTACCGCGCCTTCGACTACACCCGCGAGTCGGACATCTACGACGCGCTCGCCCGCAGCGTCGACGGACCGCTGCTCGATGCCATCTACAACGACGTCTACCGCGGCTTGGTCATGCAGGAAGAAGGCGGCGCGCTGGCCCGCGTCCGCTCGGTCACGCCGCTCTCCACATCCGTCCTCCCGACCTCAACCGTGCCCCGCGGCTTCGACATTTCCGCACGCTGGCGCGTCGAAGGCGTCGTCTACCACTGGGGCCATTCGCACACCCGCATCAACGAATACGCCGCTGAGTACGCCGTCGCCCCCCGCCCCGGCGGCTGGCGCATCGTCGCCGCACGCCCGCTCGAACAGCGCCGCATCGAAACCATCTCCTCCGATCCGGCCCAGCCATCGACACCAGCCGCCGCCCCGCCCGCGCCGGCGCCCGCACCATGACCGCACGCCGCGACTCTGCCCAGCCCACACCGACGGCCGCGCCCGTTCTGCTCGATCGTCTGCGCTTCACGTACACCAACCCCGCGACGTTCACCTCCGCCGTTCCGCCGGCGCTCGACCTCGCGGTCGATCACCTCGCCGTCCACGCCGGCGAGTCGCTCGCGATCGTCGGCCCGTCCGGTTCCGGCAAAACCACGCTGCTGCACCTGATCACCGGCCTCCTGCTCCCACACGCCGGCCGAGCGCACCTCCTGGGTCACGACCTCTCCCGACTGTCCGAGCCCGAGCGCCGCCGCCTGCGTCTGCAGCGCGTCGGCATGGTGTTCCAGGAGTTTGAACTGCTCGAGTACCTCTCCGCCCGCGACAACATCACGGCGATCGCCCGCCTCGCCGGCGCCGCCTCTCCCGCCGAGCTCGCCGCATCAGCCGAACGTCTCGCCGCCGCCGCCGGCATCGCCCACGTCCTGCACCGCAAGCCGCGCAAGCTCTCGCAGGGCGAGCGTCAACGCGTCGCCGTCTGCCGCGCGCTGGTCGCGAAGCCGAGCGTCATTCTCTGCGACGAGCCGACGGGCAACCTGGACCCCGCCTCAACACGCCAGATCATCGAACTGATCATTTCGCAAGCCCGCGCGGTGAACGCCGCGCTGGTCGTCGTCACCCACAACCACGCGCTGCTCGACGCGTTCGACCGGGTGCTGGACATCTCCGCGGTTCGCTCAACGCGCGCACCTGACGCGTCCGCGTCGACAGCCGTCGGGCCACCGGAGGCGGCCGCATGACCGCCGCCCTTCGGCTCGCGCTCGCGCACGCCCGGCATCACCTGGGCCGCTCGGCCCTGCTGGCGCTGTGCGTGTGTGTCGCCGCACTCCTCCCCGCCGCATCGAACCTGCTCATGAACCGCTTCGAGGCCCACCTGCTCGACCGCGGGGCCGCTACCCCGCTCGTCATCGGCGCCCGCGGCAACCGCTTCGACCTGGCCCTGTCCGCGCTCTATTTCCGCCGCATCGATCTGCCCACCATCACCACCGGCGACCTCACCTCCATCGCCGACATGCAGCTCGGCGACGCCATCCCCATCAACACGCGCTTCACCGCCCGAACCCGCCCGCTCGTCGCGACCACGCCGGATTACGCCGCGTTCCGCCGCCTCGTCCCCGCCCGCGGGGAGTTCCCGCTCATGGTCGGCGAGGTCGCCCTCGGCGCCCGCGTCGCCCGCGACCTCCAACTCGGCGTTGGCGACAGCATCTTCTCCGATCAGCGCGAGTTGTACGACCTCACCAAGCCCGCCGCCATCAAGCTCCGCATCGTCGGCCTGCTCGCACCCACCAACGCGCCCGACGACGACGCCGTCTTCACCGACATCAAGACCGCCTGGCTCCTGGAAGGCCTCGCCCACGGGCACGCGCCGCCGGCCAAACTCCCCGCCGCTCTGATTCTCCAGCCCCCGGGCGCGACGCCCGAAGCGCCCAACACCGTGATCTCGGAAGAACTCGTCGAGGTCAACGAGGTCACGCCGGACAACGCCCGCTCGTTCCACATCCACGCCGACCCGGACACGCTCCCGCTCTCCGCAATTCTTGTCGTTCCATCATCCGAGAAGGATCGCTCGATCCTCGCCGCCCGGCTCAACGCCGGCAAATCGCTGCAGGCCATCGTCCCTCTCGACGTCATCCACGAACTGCTCGCCCACGTCGTGCGCCTGCGCCAACTCATCAACGCGATCTCGGCGATCGTCGCCGCCTTCACCGCCGTGCTGCTCGGTCTCGTCGGCGTGCTCTCCCTCCGACTCCGCGCCCGCGAGCTCGAAACCCTCCAACGCATCGGCGTCGCCCGCGCCCACATCGCCATCATCGTCGGCGGCGAAACGGCGCTGGTCGTTCTCGCCGGCCTCAGCGCCGCGGCCGTCGCCCTGCTCACGCTCAGCGTCTGGTCGGTGGATGTTGTGAAGTTCTTGTAAAGACCTCGCCCACCGCCCCAACGGCCCGCAGGAATCGGATACACCTGTCCCCATGGTGCCGACGCCCGCCGCACGCCGTCTGTCCCCACAACGCTCCCCGCTGGTCCACTCCCGCGTGTGTGCGCCGCGTGCGAGCCTGCGGCTGCTCGTGTGCGCCCTCACCGCCGCCGCTGGCACCGTCGGCGCGTCGGCGCACCCCGGTCATTCCGACGCCGACCATCACGACACCAAGCCCGCCACGCCGACGCACGCCGCGCCGCGTCAGCCCGACCAGATCCTCACCACCACGTACCCCCTCGCGTACTTCGCCGAGCGCATCGCCGGCGGGCTCGTCCGCGTCGCCTGCGTCGTGCCCGCGGGCGTGGACCCGGCCGCGTGGTCCCCGCCGCGCGACGCCCTGAAGCGCCTGCAAGACGGCGAGCTCATCATCACCAACGGGGCCACGTTCGAAGAGTGGGTGCCCACGGCGTCCCTCCCCGCCGCCCGAACGATCGACACCGCTCGCGTATTCAAGTCTGAGTTCATCACCCTCAAAGCCGTCACCCACAGCCACGGCCCGCAGGGCGCGCACACACACGCCGGCACCGACGGTCACACCTGGCTCGACCCCGTGAACGCCCTCCGCCAGTCGGAAGCCATCCTCCGCGCCATGCAGAAGCGCTGGCCCCAGTACGAGAAGGCCTTCGCCGACAACTTCGCCGCTCTCGCCGCCGACGTCAAGTCAACGTGCACGCTCGCCGTCGACGCGGCGGCGCTGCGCTCGGTGACCATCCTCGCCAGCCACCCCGCGTACAACTACCTCGCGCGCCGCCTGGGCTTCGCCGTCGTCAACATCGACCTCCCGCCCGACGCCGAGCCGACCAGCGAGCAGTGGGCCGCATTCCAGGCCGCGCTCCCACCCGCCTCAACCACGTCCGCCGCGCGTCCCGCGATCGTCCTCTTCGAGTCCGAACCGCTCCCCTCCACCACCGCGCTTCTTCGCACGCAGTGGGGGGTTCAGCCCGTGGTCTTCTCACCCGCCGAGACCCGCGCCGAAGGCGAGCCCGACTACCTCGCCACCATGCACGACAACTTCCGCCGGCTTTCCGACGCCATCACCACCGCGGCTCGCGCGGCTTCCCCCGCCGCTCCCGCCGCCAACAACCCCGCCACCCCCGCGCCCTGACACGCACGAACCGCCGACGCTCGGCCCGAACTTCCGGAGTCCCTCGCATGCTCACGCGCACGTCCACGCTTCACGCCGCCCTCTCGGTCGCCGCGGCTCTCGCCCTCCTCGCCGCGCCCATCACCACCCGCGCTCAACAAGGCGCGCAGCCCGCCCCGCTCCCGGGCCAGCGCGCCAAGGACAAAGACAAGCAGCCGCTCGACCCGGACCTCCGCATGGGCCTGGGGATCACCACCGCCCGCTTCAAGTCCGGCGCCATCCTTGATCAGACCGGCACCGTCTCCGCCCGCATCCTCGGCAACCCGATGCGCCACAACATCGGCCCCTCCGGCGGGCTCAAGTTCAACGGCACCACCGACGCCTTCGTCCTTTCGAACGCCGAGTCCGCTCCCCCCGCGCAGCGCGCCGGCCTCCCCACCACCGAACTCACCGTTGCCACCTGGCTCTCCGTCCACGCGCTGCACGACGACCGCACCATCATCGGCTGCCTCGGCGCCACCGCCGCCCCCGGCGGCTGGCGTCTCGGCGCTTCCGGTGATCAGTTCTTCTTCGAACTCGCCGCCAGTCAGTCCGCCTCATCATCCGCCGCTCCCAAGCCCGCGACGCGGATCGTCAGCACCACCCGCATCCAGCCCGACCGCTGGTATCACCTCGTTGCCACCTACGACGGCCGCTCCATGAAGCTCTTCGTCAACAGCGAGCAGCAGGGCGAGTCCAAAGACCAGTCCGGCCCGATCGTGTACGCCCCGAACGCCGTCTACTCGGTCGCCTCGCGCGAGCACACCGATACCCGCGCCTTCTGGCACGGCACGCTCCTCGAAGCCAACGTGTATTCCCGCGCCTTCAACCAGCAGCGCATCACCGAGGAATACACCCCCGGCACCCTGCTCGCCTCCTATCAGCCGCAGATGGAGGCCACCCAGCGCTTCGTCGTCAAGCCGCTGCTCCAGTTCGGCACCGCCGACGCCATGACGATCGTCTGGGAGACCGCCCGTCCCGGCCAGGGCATCGTCGAGTTCGGCACGCAGCTCCCCTACACCCAGCGCCTCGAAGGCACCACCGACATCCTGCACAAAGTCCGCCTGACCAACCTCAAGCCCGGCACCAACTACTACTACCGCGTCAAAACCATCGAGCCCGACGGCAAGGAGATCGTCTCCGACGACCTCACCTTCCAGACCGTCACCGACAAAAACACCCCCTTCGCCTTCGCCATCATCGGCGATACCCAGAAGAACAAGCCCGTCATCGAAAAGCTCCAGAACTTCACGCTCACGCTCCGCCCGAGCCTGCAGATCCACACCGGCGACGTCGTCGACAAAGGCCCCGACCGCGCGGAATGGACGGACGAACTCCTCGCCGCGTCATACCCGCTCCTCAGCCGCGTCTGCCTCTACCCCTCCATCGGCAACCACGAAGAGAACCACTCCAACTACTACCGCTACTTCGCCCTGCCCGACCCGCAGTGCTGGTACACCTTCACCTTCGGCAACACCCAGTTCTTCTCCATCGACACCAACAAGCCCGTCGACCCCGGCTCGGATCAGTACAAGTGGCTCGAGTCCGAACTCGCCAAGAGCACCGCCACCTGGAAGATCACCTACCACCACCACCCCGTCTACTCATCCGACGAAAACGACTACGGCGACACCTACAAAGGCCCCAGCGTCCTCGGCGATCTGCGCATCCGCCCGCTCGCCGACCTCTACGAGAAGTACAAGGTCGACATCAACTTCAACGGTCACATCCACTCCTACGAACGCTCCTGGCCCATCTTCCAGGGCAAGATCGACCAAGCCCGCGGCGTCCGCTACATCACCACCGGCGGCGGCGGCGGCGGCCTCGAATCTGCCGGGCCCCACCGCACCTGGTTCGCCCAGCGCGTCTATCGCGGCCACCACGTCTGCTTCGCCATGGTCCACGACAAGACCCTGATCTTCCAGGTCTTCGACCTCGAAGGCCGCCTCATCGATCAGATGGACATCACCAAGTGACCTCGTCCAACCCCAGCCGGCGCCCGCACCCCTTCCCCACGCCGCGCCACGACGTCACGCGCCAGATCATCGACCTCTTCAACACCCGCGGCGGTTCGCAGTACGGCGCCGAAGCCGTCACCCAGCTTCAGCACGCGCTCCAAACCGCCGCCCATGCCGAGGAGGCCCACGCCCCCGCCGCCCTCGTCGCCGCCGCGCTGCTCCACGACGTCGGTCACCTGCTTCACGACCTTCCCGACGACGCCCCGGACCGCGGCGTGGACGATCGCCACGAGATCCTCGGCCAGCACTGGCTCGAGCGCCACTTCCCCGCCGCCGTCACCGAGCCCGTCCGTCTGCATGTCGACGCCAAGCGCTACCTCTGCGCCATCGAGCCCGCCTACCTCGCCCACCTCTCCGAACCCTCACGCGTCAGCCTCGCCCTCCAAGGCGGCCCGATGTCCCCCGCCGAGCAGGCCGCCTTCAGCGCCAGCCCCCACGCCGCCGACGCGGTCCGCCTCCGCCGCTGGGACGACCTCGCCAAGGACCCCGCCGTCACAACCTACCCCGTCGAAGCATTCGCGTGGGCCCTGGATGCCGGGCTCGACGTGGGGCGATAAGCACGTCCCGCCCGCCGCCCTTCAGTGGTTTCTCCCGGGGGGAAGGGGGTGGTAGTGGGGGGGCGGTCCCGTGCGCGGTTCCTACACTTACAGCGTTGAGCCTTCGGCCTCCCCGGGCTTGCCCACGCGTGCCCGCCGGCCGATCCATACGGCTTCTGGGAGCACCCGCCATGTCCTGCCCCGCCTGCCACTCCGCCGCGACCTTCGCCGACAAGGTTCAGATGCAGCACCGGCTGTTCACCGAACTCTCCGCGATGTTCGGCGCCGAGGTGCCGCTGTACGACAAGTCGCTGCTCGTCAACGCCGTCTGCAACCGCACCGTCTGCGATCTGCTCGCGCGCCTCTACCCCGGCTTCGCGATCACCGACCAGCAGCTCGACAAGACCTCCGGCGAGCGCCACGGCGCCATCCGCATCGGCCGCCCCGACGAGTACCGCTGGATCGCCCGCTTCTTCGCCTGCTTCGCGATGGAGCCGCACAACTTCTACGACATGACCAACGTCGGCTCCAAGAGCCAGCCGATCATCGCCACCGCCTTCCGCTCCCGCCTCGCCCCCGAGCACCGCGTCTTCACCTCGCTGCTCATGACCGACTACTTCGACCCCGACACCCGGGCCCGCATCGAGGCCCTGCTCGCGCAGCGCCAGGTCTTCTCCGACCGCGCAAAGGCCCTGATCGAGCAGGCCGAGCGTGACGGCGGGCTCTCCTGGGCCGACGCCACCGACCTCATCCGCGAAGCCACCACCCGCATCTTCAAGTGGACTGCTCGCGCCCGCGACCACGCGCTGTACAAGCACCTCTGCGACGCCGGCTTCAAGATCGCCGCCGACATCGCCTGCTTCGAGCGCCACCACCTCAATCACCTCACGCCCAACACGCTGTGCATGGACCTGTACACCGCGGCGATGAAGTTCTGCCTGGGCGAGATGCCGGCCCCGGCGTTTGAACTCCGCGCCCGCCGCGCCCTCTCCGCGCTCGCCCACGCGGCCGACCGCGACTGGATGCACCTGCACTTCAAGTTCATGCCCGTCGACGCGATCGAGCGCCTGCCGCACCACGCCTCCGCCGCGACGCCCGCCGCCATCGACGAACTGGTCGCGCGCACCACCGCCCGCCTGGGCCAACCCGATCTTCAACTCACCAAGTACCCGCACTCCGGCTTCAAGGACTTCACGGAAGGCCCGAGCGCCGATACGCCCGTGCTTCTGCGCCAGGACGCGTACAAGGCGCTCACCGAGGCCGTCGAGTTCGTCAACGCCGACGGCTCGATCACCAAGACCTCGCACACCGCCCGCTTCGGCGAGATCGAGCAGCGCTTCTACGCCACCACGCCCGCCGGGCGCGACCTGTACGACCGATGCCTCACCATCGCCGACGCGGCCCGCGAGAAGGACCCCGCGCTCCCGAAGCGCGACTTCGCCGCCTACGAAGCCCTCTACGCCGAGCCCTTCAAGCCGATCCCCAAGACCATGCCGCAGTTGCTGGAGCGGGGGCTGATCTACGGCCTCTACACCCCGACGCCCGCCGGCCGCGCCGCCGCCGCCACCCTCAACACCACCGACCTCCGCAAACTGGTCGCCAGCGGCTACGTCCGCGTCGAGGGCCTGCGCTACGAGGACTTCCTGCCCGTCTCCGCGGCCGGCATCTTCGCGAGCAACCTGAACCAGTACGGCACCAAGTCCACCGCCGCCGTCAAACCCACCTACACCCAGTCCATGCTCGAAGACATCATGGGCAAGCGCATCATCGACACCGACGCCCAGTACCGCGCCCTCGAAGCCCGCTCCATCCTCGACACCTACGCGACGCTGACGCTCCTCGACCGCGTGCCCCCCGCCGAGCGCCAGCAACTCGAACGCGCCGCCGCCGCCGCCCCCGGCCCCGCCGCCGCGATCCGGGCCCCGGCGTTCGCCGCCGTGTGACGCATTTCCCGGGTACCCCCACGCTCCGCGTGGGGGCTTCGATTCAGCGTTCCGGCGCGAACCTTACTCCAGCACCTGCCGCGCCCGCTCCACCAGCCCGCTCAGCGGCACGACGTCCCCCTTGCCCTTGTCCGACCGCGCCTTGAACTCGACCCCGCCGCCCTGGTCGGCGAACTGTTCCAGCGCCTTATCGCCGAGCGTGATCCGCAGCGGCAAACCGATCAGGTCGGCGTCCTTGAACTTCACGCCCGCACGCTCGTCGCGGTCGTCGATGAGCACGTCGAAGCCCGCCTCCGCGAGCGCCGTCGCCGCACGCTGGGCCGCGTCCGCCTGCCGCTGGTCCTCAGGCTTCATCATCACGATCAGCACGTGATACGGCGCAATCGCCGCGGGCCAGATGATCCCGTCGGCGTCGTGATTCTGCTCCACGCTCGACGCCATCGTGCGCGACACCCCGATGCCGTAGCACCCCATGATGACCGAGCGCTTCTGCTGCTTGTCATCAAGGATCGACAGCCCCATCGCGTCGGAGTACTTGGTCCCCAGTTTGAAGATGTGCCCGACCTCGATCCCGCGCCCGGTCTCCAGCCGCGCCCCCGCGCTCCGCGGCGACGGATCGCCCGCCAGCGCGTTGCGCACGTCGCCCACGATCACCGCCGCGTCGCCGCCGCGCAGACCGCCCGCCGCATACCCGCTCTCGACCCCGTGGGCCGTCGAACTCACCGGGTCCTTGCCGAAGTCGCGCTGCCAGTTGAAGTGCTTGACGTGGTAGTCCTTGCGGTCCCCGCCCGTGACCCAGAACATCGACTTGCCCTTGGCGTCGTCGAAGCCCACCGCCGCGTCCCGGTCCACCAGCAGCACCACGCCCTTCTTCCCAACCACCGCCCGCGGCGACACGAACCCGATCGCAAAGCCCTTCGCCTCCGCCTCCTTCGGGTCCGCAAGGTGCACCTTGCACCGCGCCAGGTCCCGCACCTTGCCCTCGTTCACGTCATGATCGCCGCGCACGCACGCCACGACCCACCGGGCCCCGTCCCGCGCTTCCTCCTCCGGCGTCGCCTCAACCTTGAACACGATCGTCTTGAGCATGTTCTCCGGCTTGACCTTCAGGAACTTGCACACATCGTCGATGCCCGGCAGGTTCGGCGTGTGCACCTCGTCGAGCGCCCCCGTCGGCTCGCCGACGAAGTACCCCTTGCCCGGCGCCGCCCGCGGCCCGATCTCGCACTTCTCCACGTTCGCCGCGTACCCAGACGCCGGACACTTCAGAATCGTGTCCTCCCCGCTGTCCGCGTTGACTATGAACTCGTGGCTCGCCGAGCCGCCGATCGGCCCGCTCTCGGCCTCCACCGCCGTGAACGACAGCCCGCACCGCCGGAAGATGTTGCTGTACGCGGTGTACATCTTGTCATACGTCTCGTTCAGCCCGCCCGGGCCCTCCACCGACATGTGGAACGAGTACGCGTCCTTCATGATGAACTCGCGACACCGCAGCAGCCCCGACCGCGGCCGCGCCTCGTCGCGGAACTTCGTCTGCACCTGATACAGGTTCAGCGGCAACTGCTTGTACGAGTTGATCGACCCCTGCACCAGCTCCGTCACCGGCTCCTCGTGCGTCGGCCCCAGCGCACACACCGCGTCCTTCCGATCCGTCACCGTGAACAGCAGCGGCCCGTAGTCCTTGTCGCGCTTGGTGCCCGCGTACAGCTCCACCGGCAGAAGCACCGGCAGCGTCAGCTCCGTCGCGCCCGCCGCGTCCATCTCCTCGCGCACAATGCGCCCGATCTTCTGCAGCGTCCGGTGCGCCAGCGGCAGATAGTCATAGATCCCCGCGCCCAGCTTGCGGATGTACCCCGCACGAGACAACAGGATGTGCGACGGGCTCTCGGCGTCCGCCGGCGCCTCGCGCGTCGTCGGGATCAACGTCTGCCGCCACCGGTGAATCACGCCCTTCCCGGCCCGGGAAACGCGCGTTTGGTCACGAAGAGTGGGGGAGCTGTGGGAACCGCTGGTGGTGCTGGCCATAGGCCGCGATCGTAGTGCCCACCCGGCCCTCACGCATCCCACGCCTGCGCGGGGACGGAGTCGGTCATCACCATCGGAAACCGGGCAAACCCAAACCCCGCCGACGCCGTGGTGACGTTCCGCACCCCGTTGAGCGTGAGCTCGCGCTTCCCCGTCGGCGTGAACGCGGTTTGCAAGATCCGGTTCAGCCGCGCTTCCGCCTCCGCAGCGCTCATGCTGCGGTACCTGGCCTCCAGCGCCATCACCTCGCGTGCGGGCCGGTGCCGGCGCGGCACCGAGCACCCCGCGTGCACCGCCGAGCCATACCCCGCCCGCTGCACCCGCCCGTCCCCGTCCAGATCCTGATAGTGCAGCAGATAGCACTCGGCCCCCGCCACCATCGCCGCCCGCAGCCGCTCCCACAGCGCCCGGTCCGCCGCGGACGTCGCCACCTCGGCCGCCAGCAGCGCCAGCTCCGCGAAGCAGAACACCAGCGACCCGTTGGGCCCGCCGTTCGAGACCGCCGACCGCGCCGGCCCCGCGGCGTTGCCCGTGCTGTCCTCGCCGTGCAGCACAACCCACGCCCCCGACCCGAACCGCACAAACGCCCGCAGCACGCGCTCCGCGATCAAGGCGTCATCCCCGCCAACGCCCGTCGCCCGCAGACCGCCCGCCATGTTCCGCAGCACCGGCTCGAACATCGCCGCATCCTCCGGATCAGGCGTGACCGGCAGCCCCTGGATGCGGCGCTCGATCCGATTCTGCAGCCGGACCTGCGCCGCCGTGAAGCCGCGCGGCGGCTGCTGCGCCGGCGGCGTCCACGACGCCAGCGCCGTGTTCGAGTACAGATCCAGCCGGTAGAAGAACTCCGCGCCCCCGCGCTCCTCCCGCGGCATCACGCCGCACGTGATCGAGTCCATCATCAGCGCATGCAGCGACCCCGCCATCGGGTGCACCGCCGCGCTCGGCGCCGAAACCTCCAGCGCCCGCTGCTCGTCCCACTGCGGGGCCGAGCGGCTCATGACCCGCACCACCCCGCTCACGTCCCGCGTCCACGGGTCCGCGTCCGCCCGCGCCAGCCCAAGCCAGCGCCCGAAGCGCGACAACGCCACCTGGGCGGTGCACCCGTCGTCCAGCCGCACGCCCACGATCGTGCACGCTGTCGCCGTGTGCACCGCCACCGCGGCCGCCGGTCCTCTCCAGACCGACACCCGGAACGGCACGTCATACACGTACATCGAGCCGCTCACGCCTTCAACTGGCTCAGACCCGCGATCGACCGGTACACCAGCAGCTTGGCGCCGCCCGACGGCAGATTCACCGTCACCAGGTCGTTCACCAGCCCGCCGCCTTGCAGCGAGGTCATCCCCGTGATGATGTAGTGAAACCCGCCGATGTTGATCCAGTTCGGCGGGTTCACCGTCACCCACGGCGTCGGCTGATTCAGTTGTGCCAGATACTGCTTCAAGCCCTCCTTCAGCGCTTCCTCACCGCTCGACGCCGCGATCACCAGCTTCAGCGGCGGGTGCAACTGCGCGCACGTGTCCGCGCAGCGGTCCACGGCGTAGCTCCACTCCGACGCCCGCACATCGCCCCACCCCCGGTCGTACGCCGGCACCGCCGTCACCCACAGATTGACCAAATAGTCCGCCACGAGAACGCTCCTTCAACCCCGTTCAGGCCCACTACCGCACCACCGGCGCCCGCACACTGCGAGCGCACCGAAAGCCGACCATCCCCCGCGCTTCCCACGGGTACAGGATCGGGGCCGTCACGTCGTTCCGACGCGGGTCCGTGATCCAGTCGCTCCCCGCCACCACCGCCGTCACCGCCTGCGCCGAGACGGCTTCGCTGCCCGTCATCTCGCGCACGTTCCCGAACATGTGGTACAAGCCCGACGGCGTCCTCAGCGTCTCCCCGCTCCGCACCGGCGCCGTCAACTCCGCATAGGCCCGTTCAAGCACGTCGATGCTCGTCGTGATCGTCCGCGCCCGCGCGTCCGCCGGCGGGATCGCATCCGTCGGCGGCTCGCCCGACCCCCACGGGTGCACGCGCCCGTCCGGCGCCTGCGCCGCCCCAACCCACTCCGCCCAGCTCGGCAGCCTTTTGCCCATCCACACCGCGTACCCCTGCATCTCGTCGCGCGACAAGCCCACCACAGGCAACTGCCGGATCTGCCCCCAGTCGAACTTCGACCAATACGCCGGCGCGCTCGCCAGCCCCGCGTCCACGTACGCACGGAACTCCTCGTTGCTCACCTCCGCCTCGTCCATCCAGAACGCCGCCACGCTCGGCGTCGCTTCCGCCGGCGTCCGCTCCGTGCCGCCCGGGATCACGTACTTCGCCGGCATCGCCCCGCCCTCAAACCGCACCATCCCTTGCGTCACCTCGTCCCCAACCACGCGCACCACCCGCCGCAACGCCCCCTGCGCCACCACCCGATCCTCAAAATCCGTAAACCGCCCGCCGTCCCCCTCGACCACAAACCGGTACCGCCCCGCCTTCAGCGCACGCGACTCAACCGGCAACCCTCCGAGCGCGATCGCCCGCCCTTCATCCCCCGCGCCCCGGGTCCCGTCCTTCTCAACCCCGTCCGCGAGCGGCACCGCCCACGCCCGCGCGGCTTCTCCCGGAACCGCCGCCAGAATGCTCACCACCCCGCGCGTCCGCGCATCCGCCCGTACCTTCTCTACCCCCAGCCATCCGCCCACCCCCGCCAGCGCGATGACCCCGGCGACCGCCAACCCCCGCCGACGCCGTCGCACGACCTGCCAGACCTTCCGCCCAACCCCCGGCGGGCGCGTCGCGATGGGCTGCCCCGCCAAAACCAGCCCCAGCTCCGCCGCCACCATCGCCGCCGACTGATACCGCTGCGACGGCTCGCGCTCGATTGCCTTGTGACACACCACCGACAGATCACGCGGCACCTGCGGGTTCAGCCCGCACACGTCCGCCACCTCGTCCCGCTCCATCATCGCGATCAACTGCGCCGGCGTCTCCCCCGCGAACGGCCGCCGCCCCGTCAGCATCTCGTACAGCACCGCCCCCAGCGAGAAAATGTCCGTCCGATGATCAATCTTCGCGTGCTGGGCCCGCACCTGCTCCGGGCTCATATACGCCAGCGACCCGGCCAGATCGCCCGCACGCGTCAGCGTCCGCTCATCCACCAGCCGCGCAATCCCAAAGTCCGCCAGCCGCACCGACCCGTCCTCGCCGATGAGGATGTTCGACGGCTTCACGTCGCGGTGAATCAGCTTGTTGCGGTGCGCATGTTCCAGCGCATCCGCGACGTCCCGCGCGATCCGGGCCGCCTCCATCACGCCCGTACGGTCGGGCATGCTCCAGCCAAGTTCCGCGCCCTCCCCACGACCCCCACGACCCTCACCGCCCCCCAGCCGCTCCCGCAGCGTGACGCCCGGCACATACTCCATCGCGATGTACAGCGTCCCGTCGGTCTCGCCGGTCGAGTACACCGGCACGATGCCCGGGTGCCGCAGCCGGGCCGCCGCTTGCGCCTCGCGCCGGAACCGCTCGCCGACTTCACCGCCCGGGTCGCTCGTCGCGCTCACCGTCTTGAGCGCCACCAACCGCTTAAGCACCGTGTCCTCGGCGAGATAGACCACGCCCATCCCCCCGCGACCGATCTCCCGAATCACCCGGAACACGCCGAACCGCAGCCCCGCCCCGCCCGGGCCCGACCCCGACCGCGTGGCGTCCTCCAGCACGTCGCCCGGCCCGGCGTGCAGCTCCAGCAGCCGCCGCACGCGGGCCCGCACCCGCTCGTCGCTGACGGTCTCGTCAAGAAACTTGGTCCATGCCGCAGCCGGCAGGTCCAACGCCCGCGTGAAGGCCTCGTGTACATTGCGGTCGAACGAGCTCATCCGATGGTCCGTTCAACGAGACGTAACTCGTCAAGCCCGCGCCCGCCGACCGCGTGAATTTCTTGTCATCTGGCCCCGTCGCCCAGCACGTCCAGGAGCCACGCCCGCGCAAACTGCCAATCCCGCCACACGCTCGAGGCGCTCGCGCCCGTGATCTCCGCGATCTGCTCCCGCGTCAGCCCGGCGAAGAACCGCAGCATGACCACGCGGGCCACGCCCTCGTGCTCCCGCTCCAGCCGCTCCAGCGCCTCGTCGAGTTCCAGGAACCGGTCCGCCGACACCTCGACCGCCATCTCATCATTCAGCGGCAACACGCGGCAGCCCCCGCCGCGCTTCTGCGCCTTCGCCGCACGCACGTGGTCGATCAGGATGCTCCGCATCGCCCGCGCCGCGGCCCAGTACAGATGATGCCGGTTCTCGAAGCTCACCCCGTCCCGCGCAAACATGCGCAGATACGCCTCGCTCACCAGCTCCGTCGCCTGTAGATTCAGCGGCCCCATCACGCCCGCCCGCCGCAGCGCGATCGCCTTCAGCTCTCGATACACCAGGTCAAAAAGCCGCTCCCGCGCGCCCGACTCCCCGTCGCGCACGGCTTGCAAAATCACCGTCACTTCGCCCGCGACCGACTCCGCCACGGCTTGTCCCCACGAGTACGCACCACCCTTTTGTGTGAAGTATACCTGGGGAGTATGAGCGGGGACGCGGTGACGCGGTGACGCGATGACTCGATGACGCGATGACGCGATGACGCGGTGACACGGTAACGCGGTGACACGGTAACGCGGTGACACGGTAACGCGGTGACGCGGTAACGCGGTGACGCGGTTAGCGGATGACGCGGTGACACGGCGACACGGCGACACGGTGACGCCACCCCAAGACCACAATCACCTCCACACCTCCATCACCTCATCACATCACCGCGTCACCCCCTCACCCCCTCACCCCATCACCCCTTCCCCCTTCCCCCTTCCCCCCATCCCCGCGTCCTCCTCCCCCCCCCTCACCCCACACTCACCCCTTCCGCCGCGCTCATGAAGATCACCCGACCGTTGTGCTGATCGCGCTCGCCGAGCACGCACGCCACGATCTCTTCCGCGACCCGTTCCGGCCGCAGGCACGCGCTCGTCGGCAAAACCTCCGGCCCGAACAGCCCGCGCAGCATCGGCGTCTCCACCGCGCCCGGCGCCACGGCGAACGCGCGCACGCCGATCTCCTTCCCCTCCTTCGCGCATGACTTCACCATCAGGTTCGTCGCCGCCTTCGAGGCCGCGTACGCGAAAAACCCCGGGAACGGATCGCGCGTCCCCATCGTCGACACGTTCACAACGCACGCGCCCAAGCGGCTCGCCCGCCGCTCCCCGTGCTGCGCCCGGAACACCTTCCACGCCGCCGCGATCAAACTCGCCGGCCCCACGGCGTTGGTCATGTACGTCTGCGCGATGAGCTCAACCGTGTGCGCGTCGATCGGCGTCAGCGGCGCCATCGCCGCGTTGTTGATCACCACATCAACACGCCCGAACCGATCGACCGCGACATCCACCAGCCCCGCGGCTTGCAACGGGTCGCCAACATCACACACCACCGCCTCGCACACCGCGCCCTCGCCCAGCTGCTCCCGCGTCTCCTCGAGCAGTTCCGCCCGCCGCCCGCAAATGACCAGCCGCAACCCCGCGCGGGCCAGCAGCACACACACGGCTCGCCCAATCCCCGACCCGCCGCCCGTCACAATCGCCACCGGCCCATCACTCACGGCATCCACTCGCTCGCTCATGCCGAGATCCTACCAACCCCACACACCCGCCAACCCCTCCGACGGCGGCCAATGGGTCGGCCGAGTGGATCGGCCGGGTGGGTCGGCCGGATGGGTCGGCCGGATAGGTCGGGCATCCCGCCCGCCTTTCAGCTCGTGCGGCCGCGCGCGCACACCCAGCGCGCGCACAACCGGGCATCGAAAAAATCCTCGCACACCATCTCGGCCGCCCAAACACACCGTTTTTCCGGCTCCATCCGGCATCGAGCGCGCGCACACCCGCGCCGCGCCGCCCCCGGGTAGGAGGACCCCATGCTCGCCATCCCACACCTTCCCCGTCCCATCCACGGGCCTGTCCCGCATTCCCCCGCGACCCACCGCCCTCTCTACCCTCCACCCATGTCCGGACTGTCTCCCCGCATCCCGATCCTGATCGCCCTCGCGTTGGTCCTCGCGGCCCCCTTCCTCGTCCGCGCCCTCGCCAGCGATCCGTCCTCGCGCCGCACCGCCGCGAGCGCTACTTCCGCCGACGCCCGGCGCCTCGTCGTCGTCACTCCGCACGTTGAGCAGATTCAGATGGAGTTCGCCGCCGCGTTTGATCGGTGGCATCAGCGCGAGTTCAAGCAGCCGGTGGTGATCGACTACCGCCAGCCCGGCGGGACGTCGGACATCATCAAGCAGCTCGAGGCCTCGTTCGCCGCCGCCGCGCGCAAGGGGCTGCTCAAGCCCGATGGCTCGTTCCCCCCCGGCACCGCCGGCTACGACCTGTTCTTCGGCGGCGGGTCGTTCGAACACTCCAAGATGCGCGAGGTGAAGTCGGCGCCTGCGCCGAATGGGACACCGGCGCAGTTTCGCATGGGCCGCCCGGCCGGGTTCCCGCAGGCGCAGCTCGACGAGTGGTTCGGCGACAACAAAATCGGCACGCAGACGCTCTACGACCCCGAACAGTACTGGATCGGCGTCGCCCTCTCGGGCTTCGGCATCGTCTACAACCGCGACGTGCTCAAGCGCCTCGGCCTGCCGGAGCCGACCTCGTTCCGCGATCTGTGCGACCCAAAATACGTCGGCAATCTCGCGATGACCGACGGCCGCCAGTCGGGCTCGGTCACGACGACCTACGAGTCAATCCTCAACAAAGAAGGTTGGGACGGGTGGCGAACGCTGCGCGAACTGGCCGCCAACGCGCGGTACTTCGCCTCGGCCGCCACTAAGGCGCCGATCGACGTCGGCCAGGGCGAAGCCGCCGCCGGGCTGTCGATCGACTTCTACGGGCGCGGGCAGGCCCAGTTCCTCGCCAAACCCGGCGAGCCCGAGTCGGCCTCGCGCGTCGGCTACGTCGACCCCGCCGGCGCAGTCTACATCGACGCCGACCCGGTCTCGATGCTCAACGGCGCGATGGACGAAGAGCTCGCCAAACGCTTCATCGCGTTCTGCCTGACCGAAGAAGCGCAGGCCCTGTGGCAGTTCCCGGCCAGGACCGATCCGCGCTCGGCGGACAATCCCAAAGGCGCCGACGGCGCGGCGATGGGGCCGGAGCGCTACGAACTCCGCCGCATGCCCGTCCGCCGCGTGATGTACCAGAAGTATGCGGACGTGATGATCGACAAGGCCGACCCGTTCGCGGCGGCGAGCGACGTGCCGGGACGCGGGTGGCGGTCGGCGATCGGCGTGATGATGGCCGCGTTCGGCATCGATACGCGTAGCGAACTGGTGCCCGCCTGGATGGCGCTGAACCGGGCTCGGGCCGCGAGCGTGTCGGGCGGCTTCCCGAGAGAAACGCTGGCGCGGATGGAGCATCTGTTCTACGCCATGCCGACACACACGTTCCGAGCGGGCTCCTTGTACGCCGATCCGGGCACGCTCAAGCCGCTGGGCAAAGCCGCGCTGGGCGAGGTCACACGCCGCAAGATCACTACGTTCGACGACCTGGCCCGGCGGATGCCGGAGATCGCCGCGGACGCGAAGCTCGCGGCGGAAGCGAAGACGGAGCTGGAAGCGCTGCTGAAGTCAAGACCGAGCAACGCGGCCGCGCCCGCGCAAGCCGTGCTGAGCCCCGAGACGTTCCGCGCCATCCGGGCCGACACGGACTCGTGGCGCGACCCGCTGCACGGGCGGCGGACGCTGATCGACTACACCGCGCAGTTCCGGGCGAACTATCTGAAGGTGGTTGAACTGGAACGCAACCCGAGCGCGGCGGTCACGCCGGCGGAGCCGCGGTCGTGAGCTCGCCGTCCTCCGCTCACCCCGAGCACGCGCGCCCGCACCTGTCGACGCTGACGAAGATCATCGCGACGCTCGGGCCGGCCAGCGAGCGCCCGGAGATCGTCCGCGACCTCATCGCCGCGGGCGTGCACGTCTTCCGCTTCAACTTCTCGCACGGCACGCTCGACCAGCACGCGGCGCGGCTTGAGGTCGTGCGCGACCAGGCCGCCCGCGCTGGCCAGCCGGTCGCGGTGCTGGGCGACCTGCAGGGCCCGAAGATCCGCGTCGGCGTCATCGACGGGCCGGGCATCATGCTCGAAGCCGGACGCGAGGTGGTCATCGTCGATCCCGGCGTGGACATCGCGGCGGTACGCGAGGCCACTCAAGCGGCGTGCATCCCTGGCGGCGTGCCCGGGCTCGCGGCCCAGGTCCGCCCCGGCGAGCGGGTGCTCATCAACGACGGCGCGGTGCGATTAACAGCGATGGAGCCCGGTCCGCGCGATGGTGGTGGGGGGTTGCTCCGCTGCCGCGTCGAGTTCGGCGGGCTGGTCACCAGCAAGAAGGGCATCAACCTGCCCGACAGCGCGCTGGCGATCTCGCCGATTACGGAGCACGACTGGCGGTGTGTGGAGTGGTCGGTCGCGCGCGGGATCGATCTGCTCGCGCTCTCGTTCGTGCGCTCGGGCGCGGAGGTGGTGGAACTGAAGACGGCGCTGGCGGGGATGTGCGGGGTCGAGCGGGCCCGGTCCGGCGGGAAGGCGTCGTTTATCCCGGTGATCGCGAAGATCGAGAAGCCGCAGGCGGTGGAACGGATCGACGAGATTCTCGAGGCGGCCGACGGGATCATGGTCGCGCGCGGGGATCTGGGCGTCGAGATGGACCTGGCGGAGGTGCCGCTGGTGCAGCGCCGGCTGCTGGCGAAGGCCGACGAGTGGGGCAAGCCGTGCATCGTGGCGACGCAGATGCTCGAGAGCATGACGACGGCCGCCGCGCCGACGCGGGCCGAGGCGGGCGACGTCTCGACCGCCGTGTGGAACGGCGAGCACGGGGCCGACGCGGTCATGCTCAGCGGCGAGACGGCGGCGGGCGTGCACCCGGTGCTCGCCGTCGGCGCGATGCGCCGCATCGTCGGGACCACCGAAGAGTTTCTCCGCGCCCGCGGGAACGAGGCCAGCCCGTCGTCGCGCCTGGTCAAGAGCCGGTACCGCACGGCGGCGCTGGCGCACGGCGCGTTCCACGTCGCACGCGATGTCGGCGCCAGCGTGGTGGTGTGCTGGAGCCAGGAGGGCGGCACGGCCCGGTACCTGTCGCAGACGGGCCTGAACATCCCGATCATCGCGTACAGCGATGACTGGGCGCAGGTGCGGCGGATGGCGCTTCTGCGGGCCGTCACGCCGCGGCTGATGGCGGTGCCGAATCCGTGCACGCTGGAGGCGTTCTACGCGGCCGTCGATGCGGACCTGCTGGAGCGGCGCTGGGCCCAGCGCGGCGAGCGGATGGTGGTGGTCGCGGGCCTGCCGCTCGGCGTGCGCGGGTCGACAACCGGGCTGGTGGTGCGGGCCGTTGGCGAGGCGTGAGGCGTTGGGACGAATCACCGGGAGCGAGCGCGTGCGTGTGGAACAGCAGTGGCATGATCGGGCGGCGATCCTGTCGATCGGCGATGAGCTGGTGCGCGGGCAGATCGTCGATACCAACTCGAAGTGGTTGTCGGCTCGGCTGATGGACCTGGGCATCGAGCCCGTCGAGCACGTGACGATCCCCGACGACCGGGCCGTGCACGCCGACACGCTGCGCCGGCTCAGCGGCGTGGCCCCGCTGATCATCTCGACCGGCGGTCTTGGGCCGACGGCCGACGACCTGACGCGCGATGCGCTGTGCGATGTGCTGGGCGAGCAGCTCGTAATCGACGACGCGGCCCTCAAAGACCTCGAAGCCAAGTTCGCCAAGCGCGGGCGGGCGATGACGGACATGCAGCGCCTGCAGGCGATGCGGCCGATGAGCGGGCGGTGCCTGGACAACCCGTTCGGGACGGCGCCGGGGCTGCAGGTGACGATGCCGCGATGCCACCCCGCGGAGCGTGGGAGTACCCAGACCAAGGCGGACGTGTTCTGTCTGCCGGGCCCGCCGGGGGAACTGATCCCGATGTTCGAGCGGCTGATCGTGCCGTCGCTGCGGCCCGAGCCGGGCGTGACGGTGCGCGTCAAGGTGCTCAAGATGATCGGCATCGGCGAGGGCGACGCGGCCAAGCGCGTCGGCGCGCTGATGGACCGGACGCGCAACCCGCTGGTCGGGATCACCGCGTCGGGCGCGGTGGTGAGTTGGCGGATTCGCTATCGCGGCACCGGCGATGGCGGCGAGGCCGAGCGAGCCATCGCCGAGACGGAAGCCGCGATCCGCACGCAGATGGGCGTGCACATCTACGGCGAGGGCGACGAGACGCCGGGCGCGATGGTGGTGCGCCGCCTCAAGGCGCTCGGACGCACGCTCGGCGTGGTGGAATCGTGCACCGGCGGGATGATCGGCGCGATGGTGACCGACGCGCCGGGCGCGAGCGCGGTGTTCCGCGGCGGGCTGCTGACGTATGCCAACGACGCCAAGGTCGCGCTCGCGGGCGTGAGCGTCAGCGATCTCGAACGCGAAGGGGCCGTCAGCGCGTCGGTCGCGCGCGGGATGGCGATGGGCGGGCTTGATCGGCTCGGCGTCGATCACTGCCTTGCGGTGACGGGTGTGGCCGGGCCGGACGGGGGCACGGCGGACAAGCCCGTCGGCACGGTGTGGATCGCGCATGCGTGGCGGGCCGACGGCGCGATGCGGGTGGACGTGCGGAAGTTCAGCATCCCGGGCTCGCGGGCCGATGTGCGGGAGCGGTCGGCGCGGACGGCGCTGGGGATGATTCACCTGGCGCTGGAAGGGTGTGCCGCGGGCACGCCGACGATGCTGTTCCAGGTCGGCGTTGGTGGTCGGTAGGTTGCACGAGCGGGAGACTGCTGGCGGATGAGCACGGCGTTTGGCGAGATGCTGGAGCAGATGCTGGACGGCGCGGCCCGCGCGCGGTTCGGCGCGGACGCGGCGGCCGCCGAGCGGCTGCACGGGTTGTGTGTGGACGCGGGCGACGCGCCCGAGCACGCGGCCCGCGACGAGGCGGCGGCGATGCTGCGGGGGATGAGCGTCGAGCAGATCACCGCGGTGATCCGCGTGGTGACGGCGAGGTTTCATCTGCTGAACATCGCCGAGCAGGTGCACATCGCGTCGATCAATGCGGAGCGCGAGCGCCGGGCGACGCGGGAATCGCCGCGGGCCGAGTCGCTGTCGGCGGCGATGCGCGAGCTGGCGGTGGCGGGCGGCGGTACGTTCGGAAAGGCTGAGCTGGAGCGGGTGCTGGCGGGGATGGACGTCGGGCCGACGCTGACGGCGCACCCGACGGAAGCACGGCGGCGGACGGTGCTGAGCAAGCAGATCGAGATCGCGCACGTGCTGATGCACCTGGAGGGTGGGCGCTGCGGCGCGATGGAGCGCGAGCGCGTGATGGACCGGGTCGGGCAGCTGGTCGAGGTGCTGCTGGTCACGGACGACGTGCGGCCGCGACGGTTGACGGTCGATGACGAGGTGCGCAACGGGCTGTACTTCCTGTCGCGGTCGATCTGGGACGTGGTGCCGCGGCTGATGCGGGACGTGTGCGAAGCCGCGGCGGTGCACGGCGTGCACGCGGAACTGGCGCCGGGCGCGGTGGGGCCGATCGTGCGGTACCGCTCGTGGATCGGCGGGGACCGGGACGGCAACCCGGGCGTGACGGCGGAGGCGACGCGGCGCACGCTGGGGCTGCTCGAGAAGACAGCGCGGGACCTGTGGGCGGAGGAACTGGCCGGGCTGGCGCAGGACGTCAGCGTGTCGACGCGGCGCGCCGCGATCGACGAGGATCTGACGCGGAGCATCGAACGCGACGGGCTGGAGTGGATCGACGACGGGGCCGAGCGACTGCACCGGGAGCGCGAGCCGCTGCGCCTGCGGCTTTTGCAGATGCGCGGGCGTGTGCTGCGCGATCGCGCGTACAGCGGCGCGGCGCTGCGTGAGGACCTGGCCGGGCTGGCGGCGTCGCTCGAGGCGGCGGGGCTGGCGAGTGTCGCGCGGCGCGGGCGATTGGCGAGCGCCGTCGCGCGGGCGCGGGTATTCGGGCTGCACCTGGCGACGCTCGACATCCGCCAGCACAGCGCGGTGCACGAGCGCGTGGTCGCGGAACTGCTCGATGTCGGTGGTGTGACGGACCATTACAGCCAGCTCAGCGAGGCGGAGCGGCTGGAGATCCTGCGGCGTGAACTTGGCACGCCGCGGCCTCTGGCGGGGGCGCACGCGCGGCTGAGCCCGATGGCGGCGGAGCAGCTGGCGCTGATGGACGTGATCCGCGAGGCGGCGGCCCGCGAGCCGGAGTGCGTCCGCTCGTACATCGTGTCGATGACGCACCGCGTGAGCGACATGCTCGCGGTGCTGCTGCTGATGAAGGAGCGCGGCGTGGTCCGCGTCGAGCCGGGCGGGCGGCTGGTCGGCACGGTCGCGATCGTGCCGCTGCTCGAGACGATTCACGATCTTGAACACGCGAGCACGCTGGTGACGGCGATGCTGGAGGAGCGCTGCTATCTCTCGCACGTGCTGGGCGTGAGCGGGAGCGCGGAGCCGACGCAGGAGATCATGCTCGGCTATTCGGATTCGAACAAGGACGGCGGGTTCCTGATGGCGAACGTGGCGCTGCATCGGGCCCAGGCGGAACTGGCCCGCGTGGGCGAGCGGACGGGCGTGCGGCTGCGGTTCTTTCACGGTCGCGGCGGGACGGTGGGGCGCGGCGGCGGGCGGGCGGGGCGGGCGATTCTGGCCTCGCCGCGGGGCGCGCGGAGCGGTCGCCTGCGGTTTACCGAGCAGGGCGAGGTGATCTCATTCCGGTATGCGCTGCCGCAGATCGCGCACCGGCATGTCGAGCAGATTCTGCACGCGGCGATGCTGGCGAGCGCGGCGGAGGCGGCGGACGGGCTGATGACGCGGCCGGTGCAGACGGTCGCTGCGGGGGAAGAGGCGGAGTTGGCGGGGTTGCTTGATCGGCTGGCCGCGGCGTCGATGCGCGGGTATCGGGCGCTGATCGAGGCGCCGGAGACGTGGGCGTGGTTCGTGCGCGGCGGGCCGGTGCGGTACATCGGCGGGCTGCCGATGGCGAGCCGCCCGGCGGCCCGCGGCGTCGGGCCGGGCGCGGGCTCGCTGAACTTCGACCAACTGCGCGCGATCCCGTGGGTGTTCTCGTGGATCCAGATGCGGGCGCTCGCGCCGGGGTGGTATGGGCTGGGCACGGCGCTGGCGAGCGCGACGGAGCGCGAGATCGCGGTGCTGCGGGCGGCGTATGCGGCGGGTGCGGGCGGTGTGCGCGAAGGCTCCGGCGGGCTGGTCGCGACGGTGATCGACAACGCGGCCCAGGAACTGGCGCGGACGCGGCTGGCGATCACGCGCCGGTACGCCGGGCAGGAGGCCGACGGGCTTGCGGTGGTGACGATGCTCGAGGATGAGTTTGCGCGGGCCCGGGCGGGCGTCATGCGCGTGATCGGCGGTGAGGCAGGTGCGGATTTGCTGGACCGCTCGCCGGTGCTGAAGCGGCTGATCCGGCATCGCAACCCGTGGACGGACGTGCTGAACCTGGCCCAGGTGGAGCTGCTGTCGCGCGCGCGGGAGCGGGAGGCTCGCGGGGCGGCGCTGCCCGACGACGACGCGGTGCGCTCGGCGATCTTTGAGAGCATCAACGGGATCGCCGCGGCGATGCAGTCGACGGGGTGACGGCGTGTGCGTGATGCTCGGGCGGTCGCGGCGCGTCAGGTGAGCAGTGAGGAGCGGCGGTCCTGCTGCGGGCGGGCCGCGGCGGCGGTGCTGATGAACTCGAAGGCCAGCACGGTGACGTCGTCGTCCTGGTGGAACGAGCCGACCTGGGCGTCGAGATCGGCGGCGAGGTGGGCCATGGCGGCGTCGAGGCTCTCGAGCGCGGCGCCGCGGCGCATGCCGGCGAAGTGGACGTAATGCGGCGGGACGCTGAGGGAGGGTGCGTCGGCGGAGCCGTTGAGTTTGGGGTTGAAGGCGGCTTCGACGCCGTCGGAGTGCAGCAGCAGGATCTCGTCGTCTTCGAGGCGGACGGTGACCTGCTCGTACTGGTAGTCGGCGACGACGCCCATGAGCATGCCGGAGATTTCGACTGGGCGGACGCCGTGGCGCGAGACGCGGAGCGGCGGCGGGTGCCCGGCGCAGGCGAGCGAGACGGTGCGCTGGTGCAGGTCGATGATGCCGCAGACCGCGGTGGCGAAGCGGGCGGGGCCCGCGAGCGACTCGTGCAGTTCGGCGTTGAGCTGCGTCAGCGCGTCCTTGGGCTGGACGATGCGTTCGCCGGCGGCCCCGACTTCCTTGCGGGGGAGCGAGCCGGAGATGTAGAGGGTCATGAGGGCCGCGGGCACGCCGTGGCCCATGGCGTCGGCGAGGAAGAAGCCGACGTGGCGGTCGTCGAGGCGGTAGACGTCGTAGGTGTCGCCGGAGACGAAGCCTTGCGGGCGGAACAGGACGTCGGCGGACAGGCCCGGGACGGAGGGCATGTTTTTCGGAAGGAAGTCGCGCTGCACGCGGGCGGCGAGGAGGAGCTCGGTGTGCAGGCGGTCGATCTCGGCGGCGGTTTCGCCCTGGAAGGACTGGGCCAGACGCAGGGACTGATCGATGGTGCGGACGGCGGTCTGGCGGGCGGCGAGGGCGAAGAGCATCGCGGCGGCGCGGGGCGCGTCATCGTCGATGGGCTGGACGAGCACGGAGCCGGGGTGGAAGCGGTCGAGCTTCTCGGGGTCGCCGTCGGTGAGCAGGAGGATGGGGACCAGGTGCAGTTGGAGCTCGTCGACGATTCGGAAGAAGAGGGTGTCGGACTCGATCAGGCGGCGGTCGATGAGGGCGGCGTCCCAGTCCTTGACGGCGGCCGGGTCCGAGAAGATGAGCTCGGCGGGGACGGGCTGGATGCGCGGCGGGTGTGCGGCGGCGGGCCAGTGCCGGAAGATCTGGTCGCACCGATCGCGCGAGCCGGTCTGGTCGGTGTCGCCGGCGATGAGGGCGATGGTGAACGTTCGCATGGCGTCCGTGCTCAAACGCAGGTCCGGCGCAGTCCGGGCGCCGGGCACATCTGCGTAGAGGCATCGGACTAGCGGGCGATCTTCTTCAGGGTTTCGGCGTCAAACTCGAGCTTATCGCCCTCTTTCACGCCGAGACGCTGGATCGTGCCGGCTTTGAGTTCCACGGCGAACTGCGCGGGGTAGCGGCTGGAGTACTTCTTGAGGCGAGATTCGTACTTGAGGTTCGAAAGGTCGCCGGCTTTGCCTTCGCCAAGGCCGCGGGGGGGCTCGATGTCCATGGTGTAGGTCGTGAGCACGCGGCCGGCGGGGTCGGTGTAGATGATGTCGATGGGGATGAGGCAGTCGCGCATGACGAAGTCGAGGATCTGCGGGCGCGGGAAGACGAAGATCATCCCGCCGTCGTCGTCGATGTGGGTGCGGCCGCCCAGGCCTGGGACGCGGACGGTGTCGTCGGCGGCGACTTCGAGGAAGAAGTTCTCGCCTTTGACGGTGACGCGCGTGATGCCGGCGCCGGCGCGGCCGGTGTCCTGGCAGCCCGAGCCCGCGAACGGGAGCAGGGCCAGCATGAGCGCGGCGGAGAGGAATGTCAGCGGGCGAAGGAGCGAAGCCATGCGTCGTCCTGCGGGGTGAAGGTGACGGGGTCCGGGGAGAGGGTACTCAGGCGGAAGCGGTCGACGAACTCCGGGGTGGATATCGGCTGGCGCGGGGCGCCGGGGAGGCACCAGTGGGCGAGCAAGCCGAGGACGGCGGCGGGGGGGACGCCCAGGGCGAAATAGGTGTCGAGACGGGAGTCGCCGTGGCGCTTGGCGAGGCGCAGGCCGTCGGGCCCGAGGACCAGGGGGAGGTGGATGTGCGCGGGCTCGGGGCCGAGGTTGAGCGCGCGGTAGAGCAGGAGTTGGCGTGCGGCGGAGTCGAGCAGGTCGTCGCCGCGAACCACGTGGGTGATCGATTGGCGGTGATCGTCGACGACGACGGCGAGCTGATACGCGGGCTGATCGCGCTTGGTCCAGAGGATGAAGTCGCCGACGGTGGCGGCGAGGTCGAAGGTGCGCCGGCCGACGAACAGGTCGGTGATGGTGGTCGGGCTCTGCGGGAGCAGGAAGCGCCAGTTGGGCGTGTGTCCGCGTTCGGCGAGGGATTGGCGCTGCACGTCGTCGAAATCCAGCGGCTGGCCAGCGAGCGATGGGCGGAGTTCGGCGGGGTAGGGGGCCTCGTGTGCGCCGGCTTGCGGGGCGCTGGCGGCGGCGGCGCTGGCGATGTCGGTGCGGGAGCGGTCGCAGGGATACGCCAAGCCGCGGGCGGCGAGGCGGCGGATGGCGTCGCGGTACGGCAAGAGGTCGTGGGTTTGGACGAGCAGGCCGGGCTCGGGGGCCGGGGGCACGGGTGAGGCCAGCACGCTCGGCGACCACGCGACCCCGAGGTGCCGGAGCACGGCAAGGATGGACTCGGTTGAGCCGGGTTTCACACGCGGCGTGTCGAGATCCTCGATGCGGAGGACGCAATCCCAGTCGTTTTGAACGGCCAGGGCGTGGGTGATCAGGAATGTGCGGGCGTTGCCGAGGTGCAGGGCGCCGGTGGGCGACGGGGCCAGGCGGGTGCGGGGCGGGCTGGGGATGCGGGGCGTTTGGAGAGCGTGCGGGGTCGGCTCGGCCAAGATGGACGCGGCGGGCGGGTCCGGCGGGTGGGGATTGGCGGGGGGCGTCGTGGTCACGGCCGGGGCGACGGTACACTGTCGATCGCGCGGCGGCCGAGGCGGCTTGGCGCGAGTCGGGGAATGAAGCGGTGGTCGGCGTTGAGGCGGGGGGGGCGGGGCGGGGGCGGAGCGTTGGCAGGAGTCTGGCCCGTATGGACAAAATGACCGACGAGCAGGTGAAGGACCACTTGGCGAAACTGCCGGAGTGGTCCGAGTTCAACGGGCAGATCCAGCGGACGTACCAGTTCAAGGACTTCGTGGAATCGATGGCGTTCGTGAACAAGGTCGCGGACCGGGCGGAGGCGGACCAGCACCACCCGGACATCCTGGTGCGGTGGAACAAGGTCACGCTGACGCTCAGCACGCACGACGCGGGCGGGATTACGGAGAAGGACTTCGCGCTGGCCGGGGCGGCGGACGCGATGAGCGGCCTGCCGGCGACGGCGGCGGTGAAGCCGGTGCGGTCGGGGAAGAAGAAGTAAACGGGCAGTGTCGCGCTGGCGTGCTATTGCCCCAGCGCCCGAAGCACGACGGTGGCGTAGCTTCCGCGGGGCAGGTCGAAGCGGATGGAGCGTTTGTGGCGGCCCTTGGTGAGGTCGTCGTCTTCGACGGGTGAGATGGCGACGTCGGTCGCGGGGACGAAGAGGCGGCGGCGGACTTCGCCGAAGTAGGGGCGGCGCAGGCCGGGGATGCGGAGGTCGGTCATGGCGACGCCGGCCTCGGCGAGGGCTTCGCCCGCGGCGGCGGCCCACGGTTCTTGGGGCTGGGTGGACTTGGCCATGAGCGGGACGTCGACGGTGCGCCAAGCGGCATCGACCGCCGCGGCGTGGGGGAAGAGCATTTCGCCGAACGGGTCGGGTGTGCGGAGCAGCGGGGGGGTGAGGCCCGCCGCGTCTTTGGCGGAGACGCGCGGGCGCTCGGGCGTCGGCAGCACGGGCGATGGGCCGACCCGGGCGAGGTGCTCGTCGGCGATGCGGACGGCGAGGCGGCGGGCGGTGTCGTTCCAGAGGTGGGACTGGAAGGCTTCGACACACATCTGCTGCGTGAGCGGGGGCAGGAGCGTGAACGCGCCGCGGAAGTCGGTCGGGTTCTTGGCCAGGTGCTCGATGGCGCGCCGGTCGGCGGAGCGCGGGAGTTCTGCGGCGAGACGGGCCCAATCGCCCCAGCCTTGCGCGAGGGCACGGGTGAAGTTGCGGCGGATCTTGGTGTCTTTGCGGGCGGGCGTGCCGACGGCGAGCCGGAGCGCGGACTCGAAGTCGCCCTTGATGAGGGCGGCGCCGGCGAAGCCCTCGCCGTGACGCGCTGAGCCGAAGCGCTGGTCGCCGAAGTAGTTGAGGATCAGGAGCGACGCGGCACCGTTGTCGGCGGGCGCGGCCGCGTCGCGGAGAAGATCGGCGCGGCGGGCGATGTCCTTGGCGGCCTGCGGCGAGAGGTCGCGCACGACGATCTCGAAGCGGTTGCGCTCGATGTCCTTGGCCGAGACGGTGCGGGGGATCCAGCCAAGACGCTTCGCGGACCAGGACTGCGCCGGGCCGTCGGCGGCGAGCGTCGCGGGGAGGGCGGCGGCGTGCTCCTGGCCGTCGGCGAGGATGGAGACGTGCTGGAGCGTGACGGCGTGCTTGTCCTTGAGCCCGGCGTACTCGACGCGTCCGGGGCGGAGGGACAAAGCCTTGGCGAACGCCGCGGTCGCCTCGGGCGTGCTGAGGCTGGTTTTCGTGAGGCGGTAGAGGGCGACGGGCTGGGCGGGCCCGGGGGCGTCGGCCAGAGCGCGGAGGAGTTCGGGGGCGAGGACTTCGTCGACGCGGAAGTCCGTCGGGACGCGGCGGATGGTCATGGGGGCCGATGCTAGAGCCGCGGGGCCGGAG
Organism: uncultured Phycisphaeraceae bacterium; assembly: GCA_964615765.1. Taxonomy (GTDB): domain Bacteria; phylum Planctomycetota; class Phycisphaerae; order Phycisphaerales; family UBA1924; genus CAZTQN01. The sequence goes on along the minus strand of CAZTQN010000003.1, from coordinate 2,010 downwards.
GAAGAGGCGGCGGCTCGGCAACGGGCCGGGCGATTACACCAGCGCCGGGCGACCGAGGGCGCGGAGGCGATCGGCCTCGGCCATGCGGGTGATGAACTCGGCGTAGGTGGTGGTGTAGCCGGCGGTCTGGATGAAGTCGGCGTCGAGGGGGATCTCGTCGAGGTTGCGGAGCGCTGGCCAAGGCTCGTTGTGACGGTCGAGCATGTTGGCGAAGGCGGTGGGCTCGCCGACGTAATAGGCGTCGTGCTCGTTCCAGAAGATCCACTGGCAGCCGTTGGAGAGGTTGACGCCGGTGCGTGCGAAGTGAGCGACGAGCTGGTCGCAGTACCAGTGGCTGTTGTGGAAGATCTGGGGCTGGATTATGAGGGGCCAGTAGGTGGCGCCGGGGCGACGCATGACCGAGCGGCACCAGTTGATCATGTCGATCATGAGGTTCCAGCGCCAGTCGTGAACCTTCATGGCGTAGCGGGCGCCGTTGTTGGTGAAGATGAAGGTGTTGGAGGTTTTGCCGTCGATCGAGCGGTTGGGCTGGGGCCAGCCGTGGGGGTCGTAGATGGGAAACGTGGGGGACATGCCGGTGTAGCGGAGCATGGGCGGGACGCGCTTGCCCTGCGGGGTGTTGAAGACGAAGAGGCCTGAGCCGATGAGGGCCTGGCGGAGGGACTTGGTGACGAAGCTCTTGGACCAGGCGTTGAAGCGGTTGATGTTGTTCTGGTAGCCGGGGGTTCGAAAGTGAAAGGCGGTGGCGGGGTCCAGCGACCGGAGGCGGGTGGGCATGGCGGCGCGGGCGCGCGGGCTGGCGTAGATGCGCTGCAGTTCCTCGGGGGGCAGTTCGAAAATCCCGAAGTCGGCCTCGGTGTCGATGAAGATGCCGTCGGGGATGATGTTCTGGCGTTTGAGCTCATTGCACATGGGGCGCAGGAGGCGCACGGTGTTGGCGGTGGGGACCCAGCCGCCGTTCTCGAAGATGGAGAGGGCGTCGGCCCCGTGCGTGCGGACGTAGGCCTCCTGAACAAACAGCCAGCGGAGCTGCATGACGCGCTGGCCGGGCGGGCGTTCGGCGAGGTTGGCGGGGACGTTGTAGCGAAGGAGTTCGCCCATCGATCGGATGGTGCGAAGATCGCTCTGGTCGTACCAGGCGAAGCAGTCGACCATGACGGGGATGCGCGCATCCGTGGTCGGGAACGCGGCGTACGCACGCTGGAACGTCACGGGCTATGACTCCTTCCGCGGCGCCGATCGGGCGCACGGTCAGGCCTCCGGAGAGTTCTTCGGGCGGCGGAAGGCGTGGCTGGGCCGGCGGGCGTTCGCGGGGCGGAGGTCAGGGGGCGCGCGCGGCGACAGGCGCTGCGGGCGGCGCAGGCGGTCTGGGTTGACGCGGTTCTCGGGCGGGATCAGCGCGTCGGCGTGGCGGACGCGGCGAGGGCGTCGCGCACGGCGCGCTCTAGGACCGTCGCCAGTTCGCGCTGCCCGGCGGCGCTGGCGTGGACCGCGTCGCCGGGAAGGAACGGATCTTCCGAGCGTGCGATCGCGGCGGAGAACGCCGCGCCGGTGTCATAGACCGGCCAGGCGTTCTTGGCGGCAAGCTCGCGGAACGCGGTGAAGGCGGGCGGGGCCGTGGGTGCGGTGAGCTCGGCCCGCACGGGGTAGAGCACGAGCGCGAAGCGGGCACCCGCCGCGGCGGCCCGGGCCGCGATTGCTTCGACCGCGGCGGCGGACGCGGCGGTGTCCTGCGCGGCGTTCGCGCTGCGCGCGGGGCGTGGGCCGGAGCCCGTGACGCGGTGCAGGAGGCGCACGCCGTAGTTCGAGAACGCGTCGTCGAGCGCGAGGATGGGCCGGCGCATGGGCCACTGCGGGCCGATGGCTTCGAGGCCGGGGACGTCCGCGGCGTCGGCGCTGTTGAGCACGAGGATAACGACGTCGGCGTTGAACAGGCCGAACGCGTCGAGGTATCCCAGGGCGTTGACCGGGCCCCACGAGCCGGCGGAGGCGTTGCCGACCCAGACGGGA